>NZ_JAHKKA010000003.1:0-280875 GCF_018829625.1 Haemophilus sp. SZY H36
CTACTTAAAAAGTAATTATGAATTTTCAGTTAAGCACCTATTAAGACTTCAAAATTAAAAATATTTTAAAACAAGTCAATCAACAAGTGCCCACACAGATTGTCTGATATATTGTTAAAGAGCAAAAAACAACGACGCACTTGGAAACTTAAAAACTTCACAACAGTGCGTCGTTGTGTGCGGTGCATTATAGGGATTTTCAAATCCCTTGCAAGTACTTTTTTGTAAAAATATTTAAAAAAATGATCTTTTGATGGAAATATAAACATTTTATCAAAAAGTGCAGTGAATATATTCAACTTTTTACAACTATTATTTCTTACGTAATGAAACCTCGCCACCATTAAACATCTGAATTTTATTGCCACATAATACTTTTAAATAACCGCGTTCATCTATGCCTTGTTCAATACCTAAAATAGTGCCTTGTTCAGTAAGCACATTTACTTCATTATTTGAAAACGCATTATATGATTGCCATGCTTGTTGAAATTCCTCATTAATACCATTTTGCTCAAAAGTATTTAAACGTGCATACAAATGTTGTATGAGTTTTGGTAATAAAGTTTGTCGCTCTACATCAGGATCTATTTCACATACTTCCGCATAAGGCTGACTAATTTCCGTTTGTTTTGGTAATGACACATTAATACCTACGCCAATCACTAAATTGAGCATACCATTTTTATGGTTAGCGATTTCAACCAAAATTCCACCCAACTTTCTTCCATTAAACAAAATATCATTTGGCCATTTCACCTGCACATTTAGCACCTCTGCAATCGCCAAGCCGATAACTAAACTTAAACCTTCAATTGATTTTTTAGGATCAAATGTCCAATAAAAACTAAACATAATTTGCCCAGCAAAAGGAGATAACCATTGGCGACCACGTCGACCGCGTCCTGCAGTTTGATATTCAGCCACACAAAGATCACCTTTTTTTAAGGAAGGTATATTTTGTAGTATCCATTCATTTGTAGAGGAAATAATCGGCTGATAATAGATATTATAAGGAAAAAGTGCGGTTGAAATTTGCTGAGGATTTAATAAAGGAAGACTAGGCACTAAGCAATAATTTTGGTCATCAACGACAATTTCCAAGCCTAGCTCACGTAATTGTTTAATGTCCTCTTCAATATGCAGAGAAAACTTTTCCAATTCAAACCGCACTTTCGGCTGACAATCAGCTAAATATGTCAATAAAGCGAAATTCATCATTTATTCCTTGTAGCAAATGGAGCGAAAATCATAACACAAATCCAAAATTTCGTTTTCAAAATCAAGTAAAATCTGTATAATCCCGCCGCAATATTTTTTAACTTCAACTTAGCGAGAATATTGCAATGTCATTACGCATTAAACAAGAAGCCCTTACTTTTGACGATGTTCTACTCGTCCCGGCACATTCAACTGTGCTTCCAAATACAGCCAATCTTTCAACCAAACTCACTAAAGAAATTACTTTGAATATTCCTATGCTTTCAGCAGCAATGGATACTGTGACCGAAACCAAACTTGCAATCTCTTTAGCACAAGAAGGTGGCATCGGCTTTATTCATAAAAATATGACCATTGAACGCCAAGCGGACCGTGTTCGTAAAGTAAAAAAATTCGAAAGTGGTATCGTGTCTGAACCTGTCACCGTTTCACCTGATTTATCCCTTGCAGAATTAGCAGAACTAGTGAAGAAAAACGGCTTCGCGGGCTACCCTGTTGTAGATAGTGAAAATAACCTAATCGGTATCATTACTGGACGCGACACCCGTTTCGTAAAGGATTTGAGAAAAACTGTTTCACAAGTAATGACGAAAAAAGAAGACTTGGTGACAGTAAAAGAAGGGGCGAGTCGCGAAGAAATTTTGGAATTAATGCATCAACACCGAGTTGAAAAAGTATTAGTGGTTAATGATAGTTTCAAACTTAAAGGCATGATTACCGTTAAAGACTTCCAAAAAGCAGAACAAAAACCAAATGCATGTAAAGATGAATTCGGTCGTTTACGTGTTGGTGCGGCTGTAGGTGCAGGTCCTGGTAACGAAGAACGTATTGATGCTTTAGTGAAAGCCGGCGTAGATGTACTGTTAATCGATTCATCTCACGGTCATTCAGAAGGCGTATTACAACGCGTGCGTGAAACCCGCGCGAAATACCCTAATCTTCCAATCGTGGCAGGTAACGTGGCAACCGCTGAAGGCGCAATCGCATTAGCCGATGCAGGGGCAAGTGCGGTGAAAGTAGGTATCGGCCCTGGTTCAATTTGTACAACTCGTATCGTAACCGGTGTAGGTGTTCCACAAATTACCGCTATCGCAGATGCAGCAGCAGCATTAAAAGATCGTGGTATTCCTGTAATTGCTGACGGTGGTATCCGTTTCTCTGGTGATATTGCAAAAGCTATCGCTGCAGGCGCAAGCTGTGTCATGGTTGGTTCTATGTTCGCGGGTACTGAAGAAGCACCGGGTGAAATCGAACTTTACCAAGGTCGTGCATTTAAATCTTACCGTGGTATGGGTTCATTAGGTGCGATGGCGAAAGGCTCATCAGACCGTTACTTCCAATCTGATAACGCTGCAGACAAACTCGTACCAGAAGGTATCGAAGGTCGTATTCCATACAAAGGTTACTTAAAAGAAATCATCCACCAACAAATGGGTGGCTTACGTTCATGCATGGGCTTAACTGGCTGCGCGACCATCGAAGAATTACGCACTAAAGCAGAATTCGTTCGCATCAGTGGTGCTGGTATTAAAGAAAGCCATGTTCATGACGTAACCATTACTAAAGAAGCGCCGAACTACCGTATGGGCTAACAATGAATAAAAGAGCGGTTAAATTTGCCCGCTCTTTTGAACTGTTTCAGGCAATAAAAGGAACTATAATGAAGAAATTTATATTACTGATCCCATTTATTCTATCAGCCTGCACATTACTCGGTCCAACTTATACTGGGGAAACAACTGCAGATGATTTACTAAAATATGATACGGCAAGTAACATTAACCTATTTTTCAGAGCAATCCATAATTGTACGCCTAAACAAATTCACACTCAGATCGATGATGTAAAACTAAACAACAAAACCTCCACAGTAGATTTAGTGAATGAAACTTGGACAGTAAAAGGCTGTGATAAAACTGAAATATTTCACATTAAATATATCAGCGATGGATACGGTGGAACTTACATCAACATGACAAAACAAAATTAACATAAGGCAAAAAATGACAAATATCCACAATCATAAGATCCTAATCCTCGACTTTGGTTCACAATATACTCAACTAATTGCTCGCCGTGTACGTGAAATTGGTGTGTACTGCGAACTTTGGGCTTGGGATGTAACCGAACAACAAATCCGTGAATTTGCCCCAACAGGTATCATTCTTTCCGGCGGCCCTGAAAGTACCACTGAAAAAAACAGCCCTCGTGCACCGGAATATGTGTTCAATGCAGGTGTACCGGTGCTCGGCGTTTGCTACGGTATGCAAACTATGGCGATGCAACTTGGCGGCTTAACCGAAACGTCTGAGCACAGGGAGTTCGGCTATGCTTCAGTTTCTCTTGAAAATTCCACCGCACTTTTTGCCAATCTTAATGATAACTTGACAGCAAATGAGCCGACCTTAGATGTTTGGATGAGCCATGGTGATAAAGTGACTCGTTTACCTCAAAACTTCCAAGTAACAGGGACTACCCCAACCTGCCCAATTGCCGCAATGTCTGATGAAAGCCGTCATTTCTACGGCGTACAATTCCACCCAGAAGTCACTCACACTAAAAAAGGCTTGGAATTATTAACCAACTTCGTCGTTAACATTTGTGGTTGCGAAACCAAATGGACAGCTGAAAACATTATCGAAGATGCCGTTGCTCGTATTAAAGAGCAAGTCGGTGATGATGAAGTAATTTTAGGCTTATCTGGTGGTGTGGACTCTTCTGTGGTTGCATTACTTTTACACCGTGCTATCGGTAAAAACTTACACTGCGTATTCGTGGATAACGGCTTACTCCGCTTACACGAAGGTGACCAAGTAATGGAAATGTTTGGCGATAAATTCGGCTTGAACATTACCCGTGTTGATGCTGAAAGCCGTTTCTTAGGTGAACTTGCAGGCGTATCGGATCCTGAAGCAAAACGAAAAATTATCGGTAAAGTATTCGTTGATGTATTCGATGATGAATCGAAAAAACTCACCAACGTGAAATGGTTGGCACAAGGTACGATCTACCCTGATGTCATCGAATCTGCAGCAAGCAAAACCGGTAAAGCACATGTGATTAAATCACACCACAACGTAGGTGGCTTACCAGACTATATGAAACTTGGCTTAGTTGAACCATTACGTGAATTGTTTAAAGATGAAGTACGTAAAATCGGTTTAGCATTAGGCTTGCCTGCTGCAATGATCAACCGCCATCCGTTCCCTGGCCCAGGCTTAGGCGTACGTGTATTAGGCGAAGTGAAAAAAGAATACTGCGATTTATTACGCCGTGCGGATGCAATCTTTATCGAAGAATTACGCAACAGCGGTTGGTATGAAAAAACCAGCCAAGCCTTCAGCGTATTCTTACCGGTGAAATCTGTAGGTGTAATGGGCGATGGCCGTAAATACGATTGGGTTATCTCCCTACGCGCGGTAGAAACCATCGATTTTATGACCGCACATTGGGCTCATTTGCCTTATGATTTATTAGGCAAAGTGTCTAACCGTATCATCAATGAGGTGAATGGCATTTCCCGTGTGGTGTATGACATCAGCGGAAAACCACCCGCAACGATCGAGTGGGAATAGAACCAGAATAAATAACGCCTTGTAAAACAAGGCGTTATTTTTTTAATTTAACAATATTTTCGCTGCATCTATTACCACTGAAACGGCTTTCTCTTCGGTCTCTTTCATTGTCGCTTCATTTGGAATTTCTTGTTGAGTGCGGTTTACAATCACGCCTGCAACCATTCCTGCTCGTAACCCCAATGCGCTACACATGGTAAACAATGTTGACGATTCCATTTCATAGTTCATAACATTCAAATCTTGCCACTGTTTAAGTAGTCCTTGGTAATCACGATATACTTTACCACTATAGGTATCATAACGTTCTTGACCTGGATAGAATGTATCAGATGATGCGGTCACTCCTACATAAGGTTCAATCCCTTTTGCTTTCGCTGCATTATAAAGTGCAGTTGTACATTCAAAGTTTGACACAGCCGGATATTCTAACGGTGCAAAATGGCGGCTTGCACCATCTAAGCGAACAGAAGCCGTTGTAATAAGAACATCACCCACATTAATATGTGGTTGAATTGCCCCCGTTGTACCAATACGTAAGAAAGTGCGAATGCCAAGTTGAGCTAGTTCTTCCACACAAATTGAGGTTGATGGCCCACCAATACCAGTAGAGCATACAACAACAGGTTGCCCATTAAGATAACCTAACCATGAAGTAAATTCACGCGTGCTAGCAAGAAACTTTGGATTATCAAGTTGTTTAGCAATACGCTCACTACGAGCAGGATCGCCGGGAACAATAGCGAGTGTTGCGCCTTTAAGTTGAGATTTTGTAAGATTAAGATGGAATACATCTGACATAGTAGCCTCCTTATTATTTTTATATTGTATGTTTACATGCCAAAAAAATTAAAGCAATAGCATTGAACCCCATTTGATGATATCAAAGAAGAATTTATTTTCATTCGTCGCGATACCATCAGGATTTTTCGGTGTGCCATCTTCATTTTTCTGCACTTCCACCATGCCATTTTTATATTGGCCTTTCACGACAGCCAAATCATCGCTCGCTTCATTACGTAATTTTAAACACGCCTGTTCAGTTAAAGGTTCAACATTACCCACTTCGGTACGGAATTTTTTAAACTGATAGCTTGCATAATTCATCGATTTTTCATCACCTTGAATAATCTTCACATATTGCTCACCAATAATTTTTTCCAATGGGTAGAAAAAGACATATTGTGAATGAATATAGCTATCTTCTTTAGAAAAATGCTGTTGCAAAATCCGAGTTAAATTTGGGTAAATGCATTGTTCTGCTTGCTTACTTGCAATCGCCCATTGTTTTGCATCTTGATCGGAGAGTTGGTAATCCGCCCCCGCAAATTCACCTGGGATTGCGGATTGTGAGCTACCAAACATTGAGCAGCCAGACAGCAATGCTGCCACACCTAAGGTTGCAATTAATTTCACATTTGATCCTTATAAAAGTGAGAATGCGCAAAATTCTAGCAATATCTTCACAACAGATAAAGCAGCAAATGAATTTAGTTTTCCTGATCCGAAAAACTTCCGCTATAATGACCGCACTTTTTTACGTTAATTAAAAGGAATTCTTATGCAAAATCCAAAAGATGATGTGTTATATGCGCCTGTTGAGTGGGTTGATCACAGTGAAGGCTACAGCGACATTCGCTATCATAAATCCACTGACGGTATTGCCAAAATCACGATTAACCGCCCAGAAGTTCGTAATGCGTTTCGTCCACAAACAGTGAAAGAAATGATCACTGCATTTTCTGATGCACGCTTCGATGAAAACATTGGTGTCATTGTATTAACTGGCGAAGGCGAAAAAGCATTCTGTTCTGGTGGTGACCAAAAAGTGCGTGGCGATTACGGCGGTTACAAAGATGACAGCGGCGTACATCACTTAAATGTATTAGATTTCCAACGCGATATTCGTTCTTGTCCAAAACCGGTTGTGGCAATGGTGGCAGGTTATGCAATTGGTGGTGGCCATGTATTACATATGCTTTGCGACTTAACAATTGCTGCTGAAAATGCCATTTTCGGGCAAACTGGGCCAAAGGTCGGTTCATTCGATGGTGGTTGGGGCGCAAGCTATATGGCTCGTTTAGTGGGTCAGAAAAAAGCGCGTGAAATTTGGTTCTTATGTCGTCAATATAATGCCCAAGAAGCATTAGACATGGGCTTAGTTAATACTGTTGTGCCTTACGCTGATCTTGAAAAAGAAACCGTACGTTGGTGTCGTGAAATGTTACGCAATAGCCCAATTGCAATTCGTTGTTTGAAAGCGGCATTAAATGCTGACTGTGATGGCCAAGCAGGTCTTCAAGAATTAGCAGGTAACGCAACAATGTTGTTCTACATGACTGAAGAAGGTCAAGAAGGCCGCAATGCGTTTAACGAAAAACGCGCCCCAGACTTCAGCAAATTCAGACGTAACCCTTAATTTATCGTTCTAAAGTGCGGTTAAAAATCTTCGTGAACTTTGACCGCACTTTTGTATTGGGAGCAAACATGGCTGAAAAATTATTTAATCTTTACCGTTATTCCATCCCCGTTGATAGTCAACTTATTCTGCGTGATCGTTTTTTAAAACGCCGTGAAGGCTTAATCGTAAGAGTGAGTTGCAGCCGAGACGGTTGGGGAGAAATCGCCCCGCTACCAGGTTTTAGCGAAGAAACCTTAGACCAAGCTCAAGAACAAGCAATTGAATGGCTAACGACATGGTGCAATGCCAGCTGCGATGCACCTCGCGTACCATTAGATGGCACCTATCCCTCCGTTGCTTTTGGTATCAGTTGCGCAATGGATGAAATGAAAGGTTATTTACAAGCTGAAGGCAATTATCATACGGCACCACTTTGTTGTGGCGATCCAGATGAACTGTACGCCAAACTTGCGAGCATAGAAGGCGAAAAAGTGGCAAAGATGAAAGTGGGCATATACGAAGCCAATCGCGATGGATTAATTGCCGATATGTTTTTAGAAGCCATTCCTGATTTACAATTACGACTTGATGCAAACCGCCATTGGTCGTTAGAAAAAGCGTTACAATTTGCCGATAAAGTCAAACCGCAGCATAGAAAACGTATTCAATTTTTAGAAGAACCTTGTAAAACACAAGCACTCAGCCGTGAATTTGCAGCGCAAACTGACATTGCGATTGCATGGGATGAATCCGTTCGAGAGCCTAATTTTTGCCTGAAAAAAGAACCGAACTTATCGGCTGTCGTAATCAAACCCACTTTAATTGGTTCAATTCAACGTTGTACTGAACTCATTAACCAAGCTCATTCGTTAGGTCTAAAAGCGGTTATTAGTTCAAGTATCGAAAGCAGTTTAGGGCTCTCTCAGCTTGCGCGAATTGCACAACAATACACCCCGAATGTAACGCCAGGCTTAGACACGTTAGATTTGATGGAATATCAAGTGCTACGCGCTTGGCCGGGTTCTGATTTACCTATTGTGAATTTAGAATCTGAATTTATCACTAAAATTATCTGATTCGACCACCAAAAATCGAAAAACCAGTATAATGCGCCACACAAAAAGGATTAAAAATGTCGCAAACACACAGAATTTTGCTGTTAAATGGCCCGAACTTAAATATGTTGGGGGCTCGCGAGCCAAAACATTATGGCAGTATTTCTCTTGCATCCATTGAAGAGAAAATACAAACTTTAGCTACTCAGCACAATGTAAAAGTGGAATGTTTTCAAGCCAATAGTGAAGAAAAATTAATTAATAAGATCCACGAAAGTTTTCATCAAGTCGATTTTATTTTAATCAATCCTGCTGCTTACACCCATACCAGTGTGGCATTGCGCGATGCACTTTTAGCCGTTTCAATTCCTTTTGTGGAGATTCATTTATCCAACATGCATAAACGTGAACCATTTCGTCATCATTCTTATTTTAGCGATGTGGCTGAAGGTGTTATTTGCGGTTTGGGCGCAAAAGGTTACGAGTTTGCCTTTTTATTTGCTATCGATTACCTTTCTAAAAAATAAGAAAATCGAGCATTTTTGGCGAAATTCACAGAATTTTATCGCAAATTTGCAAAATTTAAGGTAATCTTTGCAACATAAAAATAAGTTTATTCATAACCGCACTTTTTCGTCTAAAAGTGCGGTTAAAATTTCAATCTTTTTAGGAAGAACGTATGGACATTCGTAAAATCAAAAAATTAATCGAATTAGTAGAAGAATCTGGCATTACTGAATTAGAAGTGCAAGAAGAAGAAGGTACAGTACGTATTAGCCGTGCAGCGCCAGCAGTTGCTCCAGCAGCAGTTCAATACGCTGCAGCGCCAGTAGTAGCACCAACTCCAGCTGCTGCGCCAGCTCAAGCGCCTGCAGCTGCGACACCAGCACCAGCCGCATCTGATGAATTATCAGGCCATCTTGTACGTTCACCAATGGTGGGAACGTTCTATCGCAGTCCAAGCCCAGAAGCAAAAGCATTTGTTGAAGTGGGTCAATCTGTGAAAGTTGGCGACGCGCTTTGTATCGTTGAAGCAATGAAAATGATGAACCGCATTGAAGCGGACAAAGCTGGCGTAGTAAAAGCAATTCTTATCAACGACGGGGACGCTGTTGAATTCGACGAACCATTAATCGTTATTGAATAATTTCCAATATTTTCGTCGGGCGGACTTTAGTCCGCCTATTTCATATACAAACAATTAGAGCGAATTTATCGTAGGCAATATAAATTGAAATCTGTGCAGACCAAATTTTATAGGGAGAACAATATTTCAATAACCTACATAAAAATTCACGTCTATCTGACTAAACGGACTCTTTTATGTTAGAAAAAGTTGTGATTGCTAACCGCGGTGAAATTGCACTACGCATTTTACGTGCTTGTAAAGAATTAGGTATTAAAACTGTGGCGGTTCACTCCACTGCCGATCGTGATTTAAAACACGTTTTACTTGCTGATGAAACCGTTTGTATCGGTCCAGCACCTTCCGCAAAAAGTTATTTAAATATTCCAGCTATCATTGCTGCCGCCGAAGTAACAGGCGCAGATGCAATTCATCCAGGATACGGTTTTTTATCTGAAAATGCTGATTTTGCTGAACAAGTTGAACGCTCAGGTTTCACTTTCATCGGCCCAACTGCGGATGTCATCCGTTTAATGGGCGATAAAGTTTCAGCTATTAAAGCGATGAAAAAAGCAGGCGTGCCTTGTGTACCTGGTTCTGATGGCCCTGTAGGTAACGACATTGCTAAAAATAAAGAAATTGCTAAACGTATTGGCTATCCAATCATCATCAAAGCATCCGGCGGTGGTGGCGGCCGAGGAATGCGTGTCGTTCGTGGCGAAGACGCATTAGAAGAATCTATCGCGATGACCAAAGCCGAAGCGAAAGCCGCATTCAACAATGATATGGTCTATATGGAAAAATACTTAGAAAATCCACGTCACGTGGAAATTCAAGTATTAGCAGATACTCATGGCAATGCAGTTTATTTGGCTGAACGTGACTGCTCAATGCAGCGTCGTCACCAAAAAGTGGTGGAAGAAGCACCAGCTCCAGGTATCACAGAAGAAGTTCGCCGCGATATCGGCTCACGCTGTGCAAAAGCTTGCGTAGAAATCGGCTATCGCGGAGCAGGTACGTTTGAATTCTTATATGAAAATGGCAAATTCTATTTCATTGAAATGAATACTCGTATTCAAGTGGAACACCCTGTAACTGAAATGATTACAGGTGTAGATTTAGTGAAAGAGCAATTACGCATTGCAGCAGGCTTACCTATTTCCTTTAAGCAAGAAGACATCAAGGTTAAAGGCCATGCAATGGAATGCCGTATTAATGCAGAAGATCCAAAAACATTCTTACCGTCTCCGGGGAAAGTAAATCACTTACATTCGCCTGGCGGCTTAGGCGTTCGTTGGGATTCTCATGTTTATGGTGGCTATACAGTACCTCCACATTATGATTCTATGATCGCAAAACTTATCACTTATGGTGATACGCGTGAAGTTGCAATCCGTCGTATGCAAAATGCATTATCTGAAACAATTATTGATGGTATCAAGACCAACATCCCACTTCATGAATTAATTCTTGAAGATGAAAATTTCCAAAAAGGGGGAACAAACATCCACTATTTGGAGAAAAAATTAGGTATGCATGAATAATTAAATTTTAAATGGCTAACAGGTGTTAGCCATTTTCTTATTGATTTTATAGACTTTTATTATAAAAAATAACAATTATATAGATAGTTTATTAAGACAATGAATAGTTTTTTCTATATAATCCCCTATTAGTTATTTTAGGAGAAATTATGAACATCAATTTAAAAAAATTTAGTTTAACGATACTTGCCGCCCTAACATTAACGGCTTGTGGAAGCGGTGGTGGATCATCAGCACCAAGCACTCCTGCTCCTCAACCAAGTACTCCAGCAGCTCAACCAAGTACTCCGGCTACTCAACCAAGTGCTCCAGCTGCTCAACCAAGTACTCCTGCAGCTCAACCAAGCACTCCTGCAGCTCAACCAAGCACTCCAGCAGCTCAACCAAGCACTCCAGCAGCTCAACCATCAGAACAAGCTGTTCTAGAAATGCCTGAGCGTTCACCGACTAATACAGGTTTAGTCTTTTCTATAAAAACAGAAAGTGAGGAAGATAGTGTAGGACAAATTAACACAATTAACAATGAACAAGAGCTATCTAATAGAACTTTAACCAGCATTGATGTTGATGGAAAAAATATCCCTATTGATTTTAAATTTGAACTCAATGAAGATTGGACAAAGGAGGGGGAATTTATTGAGGAACGCAATTTATCACCGCATATTTGTTGTGGGAAATATACTCATGTACGCTTTGGTGCAATCGCAAATCACTCAAACGGACAAAATGATATTCTTTTTTATAATGGAATCCCTTCTGAAAATGTTCCAAATTCTAATCCAAAATCTGGTCCTGTATCTTACATAGGTGAAAGTGTAATGGCATATAAAGGAACTGGGAGTTATAGAAGAGGAACATCTAAATTTACCGTTGATTTTGAAAAGAAAAAATTACATGGAAGTTTAAATGGAAATATCTACCAACATGACAGACTAAATGATGTCGAAATTAAGATTGATGCTCAAATTTCAGGTAATCAATTCTACGGTACAGCAAAATCATCCTCTTTAGATTCAAAAGGTATCACAGAAGGTAAATTTTACGGCGATGGTGCTAAAGAACTAGGTGGAATGGTGAAAGCTAAAGATAATTCTTGGGCTGGAGCCTACGGCGCAAAAGCACAGTAATAAATTGTTTTATCATTTAAAGCAAGCTCAAGCTTGCTTTATTTCCCAATAAGGATAAAAATGAGTATACAAACTAAATTTAGTTTATGTCTCACCGTCGCATTATTTTTAGCGTCAAATTCTATTGCTGTAGAAAAATATCCTCTGCCACATGATGGGCGTTTAGATGAACAGCTACATTTGGCTAAACCAAATTTACCACAAAAAACAACCGTACTTTTGACGAATAATAATCCATCAAAATTATCGATTACAAAAGAAGAATTAGCCAAACACCCAGATTTGATTATTCGCGGTCTTATCCCTGCAGTATTACAAAATAATGGCGAGGCGGTACAGCTTTTATTGCCTCTATATCACCCCCTTCCTAAAAAAGATCCGTTCTTGTTAGAATGGGCGGAAGCAATTGACTTACGAGAAAAAGAGCATTTTTCTGATTCCGTTAAAGCCTACCGACACTTATTTTCACAAAAAACTGATCTTTTACCTTTACGCTATCAATTAGCTCAAGCCTTGTTTCTGAATAATGATAACGAGGCGGCAAAAGATCAATTTCAAAAGTTAAGAGCAGAGCAAGTTTCCCCTGATTCTGTAAAAATAATTGAACAATATCTTTCTGCATTGAACCAACGAGATCAATGGAAAATTCAAGGTGGATTTAGTTTTTTAAATGAAAGTAATATCAATAATGCGCCAAAAGCAGGCACAAAAATTGGCAACTGGACTGCTTGGGAAAAAGAAAGTGCCAGAGGATTTTCGTATTTTGGGAATGCTGAAAAGAAATGGTCATTACCTCACAACTACTTTACAAAATTGTCCTTGGAGGGTAGTGGGAAATATTATTGGGATAACAAGAAATATAATGAATTTAACGCGAGAGCTGGTGTGGGTCTTGGATACCAAACTGCACGATTTGAACTCTCATTAATGCCATTTACTGAGAAGCGTTGGTATGCGGGCGGCTCATCTGGCGGAAATGCGATGAAACAATACTCTAAAAATTCAGGTGCTAGATTGGATTTATCCAATTGGATAAATGAAAAATGGCAAATTTCGACCGCACTTGAGTATGGTGAACAACGCTATGAAACTCGTAAACATCTCAATGGAAATAACTATCTAGCTTCCGCTACACTACTTTACCTTGCGAAAAGTGGACAGTATTGGTTTGGTGGCGTTGATTATAATCGCGAAAATACTCGAGATTTAGATAACGCTTATCAACGAAAAAATGTCCGATTAGGATGGGGACAAGAATGGAAAGCGGGTATATCAACTCGTTTAATCCTAAATTATGCACAACGTGCCTATAAAGAAAAAGATCTTATTGGTATTCGCCAGAAAAATAAGGAATATGCATCAGTATTTACTATTTGGCATAGAAACTTTCATATCTGGGGAATCACACCGAAATTATCTTGGTCGTATCAAAAGGTAACCAGTAATCATCCTTTTTATGAATATGACAAAAATCGAATTTACTTAGAAATCAGCAAAACATTTTGAATTATTCAAAAAAGTTGTAAGATTGGCAAACATAAGGGGCGTATGAAATATACGCCCTTTATACCATTCAAAAATATACTTTCACTTATAAAAATTTTAAGGAAGAAACATGACATTAAAACAACGTTATCAACAAGCTGCCAAGGAAGCTAGTTGGGCATTAGGCCTATCTATTTTATATGTGATAGGTTGGTGCTTATGTGCTTATTTGCCTAAAGAAACTCAAGGGCCGATTGGTTTCCCTCTCTGGTTCGAGCTCTCTTGTATTTATTTGCCTATTCTATTTATTGTAATTGGCCATTGGATTATCAAAATTATTTATCAAGATATCTCTCTTGAAATCAAGGATGAGGAGAATCAAAAATGAATTTAGGTATTATTCTCCCTTTAATTATTTATCTTGCATTTATATTTGGTGCTGCGATTTTAGCTTATGTAAAACGTACAAAAGGCGATTTCCTAACGGAATATTATGTAGGTAACCGCTCGATGACGGGTTTTGTGCTCGCAATGACAACCGCATCAACTTATGCCAGTGCAAGTTCTTTTGTCGGAGGGCCTGGTGCAGCTTATAAATACGGATTAGGCTGGGTATTACTAGCGATGATTCAAGTCCCTGCTGTGTGGCTCGCATTAGGTGCATTAGGTAAAAAATTCGCGCTATTATCAAGAGAAACCAATGCGTTAACGATTAACGATCTGTTCCTTTATCGTTATAAAAACAAATATTTAGTCTGGCTATCAAGCCTTGCCCTTCTTCTCGCATTTTTTGCAGCCATGACTGTGCAATTTATTGGTGGTGCACGTTTATTAGAAACGACCATTGGCATTTCTTATACTCAAGCATTGCTCTTATTTGCTTTAACGGTAGGTATCTATACATTTATCGGGGGATTCCGTGCTGTCGTACTCACGGATACCATTCAAGGTACCGTCATGATTTTAGGTACCATTATTCTCCTTGTAGGAACCATTTATGCGCTCGGCGGTGTAGAAAGTGCGGTTAATAAATTAACAGAAATCGATCCTGCGTTAGTCACACCTTACGGGCCAAATGGAATGTTAGATTTTCAATTTATGGCTTCCTTCTGGGTACTCGTCTGTTTCGGGGTCGTCGGTCTTCCACATACTGCTGTTCGATGCATGGCATTTAAAGATAGCAAAGCCTTACATAGAGGCATGCTGATAGGAACAATTGTTCTTTCCATCATTATGTTCGGTATGCACTTAGCCGGTGCACTTGGTCGTGCAGTTATTCCAAATTTAACGGTATCGGATCAAGTGATTCCAACTTTAATGCTAAAAGTATTACCGCCTATTATTGCCGGTATTTTCTTAGCCGCACCAATGTCAGCAATTATGTCCACTATTGATGCGCAACTTATTCAATCTTCTTCTATTTTTGTAAAAGATTTATACCTTTCTACGAAACCAGAAGCTGCAAAAAATGAGAAAAAAGTCAGTTATTTTTCATCTATTATCACGCTGATTTTGACCGCACTTTTAATCTTTGCCGCCCTCAATCCACCAGATATGATTATTTGGTTAAACCTATTTGCCTTTGGCGGACTAGAAGCCGCATTTTTATGGGTGATTGTGCTGGGTATTTACTGGGATAAAGCAAATGCTTATGGCGCGTTAAGCTCAATGATTATCGGCTTGGGAAGTTATATCTTGCTCACTCAACTTGGCATAAAATTATTGAATTTCCATCAAATCGTGCCGTCATTAGTATTTGGATTGATTGCATTTTTAGTAGGTAATAAATTGGGCGAACGTCGTATTGAAAAAACTCAATTAAAAGTTACCGCACTTTAACCATTAATCAATATGCTGTCACCTTCTTCTAAATGAGAGGAAGGTGATATTTAATTTTCTCACTTTCAGCAATTTCTACGCTAAAACATAGAATTGGAACAATTCACAGGGATACATCAATGCTCTATCAAATTCTCGCGCTACTTATTTGGAGCAGTTCATTAATCGTCGGTAAGCTCACTTATTCGATGATGGATCCTGTGCTTGTTGTGCAAGTGCGGTTAATTATTGCAATGATTATTGTCATGCCACTCTTTTTACGTCGTTGGAAAAAAATTGATAAACCAATACGTAAACAGCTTTGGTGGTTGGCATTCTTTAACTATACCGCCGTATTTTTATTGCAATTCATCGGACTAAAATATACATCTGCGTCCAGTGCAGTCACCATGATTGGGCTAGAACCGCTGCTCGTTGTATTTGTCGGGCATTTCTTCTTTAAAGACAAAGCAAAATGGTTTCACTGGCTATTCGGCGCAATGGCATTTATTGGCGTGGCGATTTTAATCAATGGTGGAAAAAATAATGAAGGCATTGATAACATCAGTTTATTCGGCTGTTTATTAGTGCTAAGTGCGGGGATCATTTTCGCTGCCGTGTTACGTTGGACGCAGCGAGTTGTAGCCAAAGTCTCAACGCAAGCTTATACCTCCGTCAGCATTGTACTTGGCACCATCACGACGTTGCCATTTACGGTATTACTCACAGAAAACTGGCAAATATCATTAAATTCCACAGGTATTGCAGGTTTATTATATCTTGCCATTGGCTGTAGCTGGCTTGCCTATTGGTTATGGAATAAAGGCCTTAATAATGTGGATGCCAATATCTCCGGTATTTTAGTCGCACTTGAGCCACTATTCGGCATCTTATTTGCCGTATCATTACTTGGCGAAACACTATCATTTTCAGCCGCACTTGGTATAACAATCATCATGCTCGCTACACTTGGCTCGACTTTACTGCCGAAACTTTTGAAAAAATCGGTATAATACGCCCCATTTTATGAAATAAAGGAAAAAACAAATGGCTTGGATTCAAATTCGCCTAAATAGTACCAATGAAAAAGCAGAACAAATGAGTGATTTTTTAGAAGAAATCGGCTCCGTTTCTGTGACTTTTATGGATAGTCAAGATACACCGATTTTCGAGCCTTTGCCTGGTGAAACTCGTTTATGGGGCAACACCGATGTTATTGCATTATTTGATGCAGAAACAGATATGGCAGAAATCGTCCGCTTATTAAAAGAAGCAAAATACTTAGATAACAATACGGCATACAAAATTGAACAAATAGAAGACAAAGACTGGGAGCGCGAGTGGATGGATAACTTCCACCCAATGCAATTTGGTAAGCGTTTGTGGATTTGTCCAAGTTGGCGTGATGTACCTGATGAAAATGCCGTCAATGTTATGCTCGACCCAGGCTTAGCGTTTGGTACAGGTACTCATCCTACAACCGCGCTATGTTTAGAATGGCTAGATGGCCTAGATTTAAAAGATAAAACCGTCATTGATTTTGGTTGTGGTTCAGGTATTTTAGCCATTGCTGCATTAAAACTTGGTGCGAAAAGTGCAGTGGGAATTGATATCGATCCACAAGCGATTCTAGCTAGTCGTAATAATGCCGAGCAGAATGGCGTAGCTGATCGCCTACAACTGTTCTTATCTGATGAAAAACCCGCTAATTTAAAAGCAGATGTCGTGGTGGCAAATATTCTTGCTGGCCCGCTCAAAGAACTTTACCCAATCATTAGTCAACTTGTTAAACCGAATGGCGATCTTGGTTTATCGGGCATTTTAGAAACTCAAGCTCAATCCGTATGCGACGCCTATACGCAAACATTTGCGTTAGAGCCAGTCGCAGTGAGAGAAGAATGGTGCCGAATTACGGGTAAGCTAAAAACGCTTTAATTTCTTTTTGTCAATCAAAAAAAGTGTATTTTTTAAACAAATTTCACTTTGCAAAGTAAGGCAAAATGCGTATTATAGCCAGCCTTGTCGGTCGTCGACCAGTTCGACACTAATTAGATTTAGGCTTGCTAGGAAGGTAACGTAAAATGCGAATCGGTTCATACCAATTAAAAAATCGTGTTTTACTTGCACCAATGGCAGGCATTACCGACCAGCCTTTCCGTCGTCTTTGT
Source organism: Haemophilus sp. SZY H36 (assembly GCF_018829625.1). Taxonomy (NCBI): domain Bacteria; kingdom Pseudomonadati; phylum Pseudomonadota; class Gammaproteobacteria; order Pasteurellales; family Pasteurellaceae; genus Haemophilus; species Haemophilus sp. SZY H36. The sequence goes on from NZ_JAHKKA010000003.1 coordinate 17,521, forward strand.
GCATATTATGGTGCTGGGCTCACATTTTCAGAAATGATGTCCACAAATCCGCAAGTTTGGCATACCGAAAAATCCAAATTGCGTTTGGCACATAGCGAAGATTTAGGTCTCAATGCCGTGCAAATTGCAGGTAGTGATCCACTCGAGATGGCGCAAGCTGCGGCTATCAACGTGGAATATGGCGCTCAAATCATTGACATTAATATGGGGTGTCCTGCCAAAAAAGTAAATCGCAAACTCGCAGGCTCTGCGTTGTTGCAATTTCCTGATCTCGTAGAAAAAATTCTGCGTGAAGTGGTGGCTGCCGTGAATGTGCCGGTGACCTTAAAAATTCGTACAGGCTGGGATAAATCTAATCGAAACTGCGTTCAAATCGGCAAAATTGCAGAACAATGTGGCATACAAGCATTAACGGTGCATGGTCGTACACGCGCTTGTCTTTTTGAAGGCGAAGCGGAATATGACAACATCAAAGCCGTTAAACAAGCGATTGCCATACCGGTTATAGCCAATGGTGATATTGATTCTGCTCGGAAAGCAAAATTCGTTCTCGATTATACCGGAGCGGATGCCATTATGATCGGTCGTGCTGCGCTAGGTAACCCTTGGCTATTTCAAGCTGTGGAAAACCTAATTGAGCATGACTCGATAAGCCAAATGCCAAGTTTAAACGAAAAGTGCGGTCAAATTTTGCGTCATATTCAAGAATTACATCAATTCTATGGCGAACAAAAAGGCTATCGCATTGCGCGTAAACACGTGGCTTGGTATTTACAGGGAATTCAACCTGATTCCGTTTTTAAACAGACTTTTAATGCAATTAGTGATCCAAAAGAGCAACTTATTGTATTGGAAGATTTTTTCAATTTAATTTTGGATAAAGAAAAATGTTAGAACAACAACGTAATCCTGCTGAAGCCTTAACGGTATCAGTATTAAATGCGCAATCACAAGTGACCAACAAACCATTACGCGATTCAGTAAAACAAGCATTGCGTAATTATTTAGCGCAATTAGATGGTCAAGATGTGAATGATCTTTACGAATTAGTATTAGCGGAAGTTGAACACCCGATGTTAGATATGATTATGCAATATACTCGCGGTAATCAAACCCGTGCAGCAAATATGCTTGGTATCAACCGTGGTACATTACGTAAAAAACTAAAAAAATACGGTATGGGCTAAGTTATACTTTTTTAGATAGCAAAGGGCGAACATTTTAATGTTCGCCCTTTTCATTCAATCATGATAAAGCACAAGCTATAACCTGTGCTTTAAATTTATCTTAAAATCAACCGCACTTTATTCTACGGTGACGGATTTCGCTAAGTTACGAGGTTGATCTACGTCAGTACCTTTAATTAAAGCCACATGATAAGAAAGCAACTGCATTGGGATGGTATAAAAAATCGGTGCAACGATATCATTGACTTTCGGCATCGTGATGATTTTCATTCCTTCACTTGGTGTAAAGCCCGCTTCTTTATCGGCAAATACGTATAATTGGCCACCACGAGCACGAACCTCTTCAATGTTCGATTTTACTTTCTCTAATAATTCATTATTTGGCGCCACAACAATTACCGGCATATCGGCATCAATCAACGCTAATGGACCATGTTTCAATTCTCCAGCCGCATACGCTTCAGCATGAATATAAGAAATCTCTTTCAATTTCAAAGAGGCCTCTACAGCAATTGGATAAAATGCACCACGACCTAAGAAAAGTGCATGATGTTTTTCAGCAAAATCTTCAGCCAATGCTTCAATGTCTGTATCAAAAACTAACGCTTTTTCAATTTCAGCAGGTAAAGATTGCATTGCTTTGATAATCTCTTGCTCTTTTTCTGCAGAAATATGACCTTTAACTTTACCAAGTGCCGTCACCAACATTAATAACGCAGCGAGCTGCGTCGTAAATGCTTTTGTTGATGCCACCCCAACTTCAACACCAGCACGCGTCATAAATGCAAGATCTGATTCGCGTACTAGCGAAGATCCAGCAACATTACAAATTGTTAATGCCGCCATGTAGCCCTTTTCTTTCGCTAAACGAAGTGCGGCTAAAGTATCTGCTGTTTCGCCAGATTGAGAAAGTGTAATCAATAAGCTATTTGGACGGGTAACAAATTTGCGGTAACGAAACTCTGATGCAATTTCAACATCACAGCTCACTCCAGCCAAAGATTCAAACCAATAACGAGCCACCATACCTGCATTATAGGATGTACCACAAGCAACAATTTGAATATGCTCAACTTTTTCTAAAATGCCTTTTGCACCATTGCCAATTGAATCAACAATCACATTTTTATGATTGATACGCCCTTCCATTGTATTGATAAGTGCAGTTGGCTGTTCGTAAATTTCTTTCTGCATAAAATGACGGAATTTACCTTTCTCTGCCGCGTCATTTTCAAGATTAGATTCGTGAACTTCACGATCAACTTTATTGCCGTAAGTATCATAAATATCAACTGTACGACGTGTAATCTCTGCAATATCCCCTTCTTCTAAAAAGATAAAACGACGGGTAACACTTAAAAGCGCAAGTTGATCTGAAGCTAAGAAATTTTCACCAATACCTAAACCAATCACTAGCGGACTACCAGAGCGAGCTGCAACTAAATTTTCAGGATGGCGACTATCCATTACTACCATACCATATGCGCCCGTGAGTTGTTTTACTGTTTTTTGCACAGCTTCTAAAAGTGAATCCGTGCTACGCATTTCCCATTCGACGAGATGAGCAATTACTTCAGTATCTGTTTGTGATAAAAATACATAACCACGAGATTTTAGTAATTCTCGAAGTTCTTCATGATTTTCAATAATACCATTATGTACTATGGCAAAGGTACCTGACACATGTGGATGAGCATTTGTTTCCGATGGCTCACCATGCGTTGCCCAACGAGTATGCGCAATCCCTGAACCACCAATCAATGGTTTCTCGGATACAGCCTCGTCTAAGGCCTTAACTTTACCTAAGCAGCGCACACGTTGTAATTCATGATTTTCATTTACCACTGCTACGCCTGCAGAATCATAACCACGATATTCTAAACGATGTAAACCATTAATTAAGATTTCCGCTACATCACGTTGCGCTACCGCGCCGACAATACCACACATAAGCTTTCCTTATTGTTCATTAAATAAAAAATACGTCTAATTTTTAACCGCACTTTATACGCAAATTACTTCTACGCCATGAGCTAAAATGGCTTGTTTATCTTGTTCTGATAATCCCGTATCAGTAATAAGCACATCAATTTGTTGCCAAGTTAATTCTAAATTTGGCATTTTCCGACCAATTTTCTGAGATTCCACCATCACAACAACTTCGCGAGAAACTTCCGCCATCACCTGGCTTAATCCTACAAGTTCATTAAAAGTCGTAGAACCTCGTGCTAAATCAATGCCATCGGCGCCAATAAAAAGTTGGTCAAAATCGTAAGAACGCAACACCTGCGCTGCTACTTTCCCTTGAAACGATTCCGAACGAGTATCCCAAGTGCCACCAGTCATCAGTAACGTTGGCTCATTTTCTAATGCTCTCAATTCTGTTGCCACCGAAAGTGAGTTCGTCATTACAACTAAGCCTTGTTTTAAATTAAGTTGTTTAATCAAAGTCGCAGTAGTACTACCGCTATCTACGATAATACGGTTATGATCACGAATACGTTCGGCGGCGGCTTTCGCTATGACAAACTTTCGTTTCGTAAGTTCATCATTTTCGTTTTCATCGATAATTTCTTTTGGCATTAAAATTGCGCCGCCGTATTTACGCAATAAAAAACCATTTGTTTCTAGCGCACTTAAGTCTTTACGAATAGTCACTTCAGATATATCAAAAAGCTGCACGAGCTGTTCTACACTCACTTCACCTTGTTCTTGCAAAAGTTGCATAATAGTATGGCGACGTTGTTTAGTATTACGAGGCTGGCTACTTTCTTTCATAAAGCTATCCTTAGATGCAATAAATTTCGGTTCGAAAGTTTATTTAAAGAATATTGTTTTGTAAAGTAAATTTTAGGTAACAAAAAACCCTGCTCATTGGCAGGGTTTAAAATCATTCAAATATTAATTATTTGATTGCATCTTTTAATGCTTTACCAGATACAAACGCTGGTACTTTAGATGCTGCGATTTTAATTTCAGCACCAGTTTGTGGGTTACGACCAGTACGTGCAGCACGTGCATTTACTTTGAATGTACCGAAACCGATTAATTGTACAGGTTCACCTTTTTTGAGGCTTGCAGTAATCGCTTCTAAAGTAGCTTCTAACGCAGCTTTAGCTTGTTTTTTGTTTAATTCTGCAGCGCTTGCAATTGCATCAATTAAATCTGTTTTGTTCATAAATTTGTACCTTCTGTTAAATAAAAATTTGACTCTTCAAAATATGCCTGCGGACGAACCACAAAAGCTGCGCAAAGGATAATCTAACTTACGATGAATTAAAAGCAAGATTTTTAAAATTTGTGACAAATCTCACGTTATTGATGAAATTCTATACCAATATTAGAGATTCCCTCGGCTCGGATCTCATTTTTTAAATCTAAAATTAATTCAATATCACGTTTTTCACATTCTTTAAGTAAACGATAAATCTGCCATTGCACATCAAGTTCAGCCTGAATATCTTCACTTTCTTTTAGCTCACTGTCCGACCAATCTCGCCCCGTTTCCGTTTCCAACAAACTGGTTACCGTTCCTAAAGAAATTAAGCTCATTTCCACCGCTCTTTCTAAAGTTTCACCCGCAATAATAGCGTGTAAAATTTCAGCTAAAGCCTGGCAAGCATCTAACGCAGGCACAACACCAAAACTCTCGTAATCATTCACATCAGGAATAATCGTTTCCAATTTCTCCAACTGATTTTCAAAGTTAACCTTGGCATTTTTAACCGTTAAATATTCCCACACCAAATTGAGAATATTTTGATACATTTTGACTTCAGCGCTAAGCTCGTTCATTTGACAGAACAATTTAAAATTTGGAGCCATACGTTCACATAAAGCAGCCATAAAAGTAAGATGTTGCCAACTTTCTAAATTCTCCAAACGTTTATGAATTGGATTTCGCATGATATTCTCTTATTTATGATAGATTCTAGAATAATGGTGCACCGCATCTACAAAAACTTTAGGTGCATTTTCTGGCACATCTTGATGAATTCCATGCCCAAGATTAAATACATGGCCACTTCCAGTACCAAAATCAGCTAAGATTGATTGAACTTCTTGTTCAATACGCTCTGATGATGCATACAATACGCTTGGATCCATATTACCCTGCAATGCAACTTTATGCCCTACACGTGCTTTAGCATCAGCAAGATTCACCGTCCAATCTAATCCAATCGCATCACATCCGGTATTAGCTATGGCTTCTAACCATAAACCACCACCTTTGGTGAACAATGTTACGGGTACTCGACGACCATCATTCTCACGAATCAATCCATCTACAATTTTATGCATATACTGAAGAGAGAAATCTAAATATTCTCTATGTCCCAACACTCCGCCCCAAGTATCAAAGATCATCACAGCTTGAGCACCAGACTTAATTTGGGCATTCAAATAAAGCGTGATGGAATCAGCCAGTTTATCGAGTAATAAATGAAGTGTTTTCGGATCAGAATACATCATTTTTTTGATTTTTCCGAAGGTCTTACTTGAGCCACCTTCTACCATATAAGTAGCTAATGTCCAAGGACTACCAGAGAAACCAATAAGAGGGACCTCGCCTTTTAGCTCACCACGAATTGTGCGTACAGCATTCATAACATATTGAAGTTCTTCCTCAGGATCTGGAATAGGTAAATTTTCTACCGCGCTTTTACACTCAATTGGTCGGGCAAATTTAGGACCTTCCCCCGCACCAAAACTTAAACCTAGCCCCATAGCATCTGGAATAGTCAAAATATCAGAAAATAAAATCGCAGCATCTAAATCATAACGACGAAGCGGTTGGAGCGTCACCTCACAAGCTAAGCCAGAATTGCGACAAAGTGACATAAAATCTCCTGCTTGGGCACGCGTCGCTTTATATTCAGGCAAATAACGTCCAGCTTGACGCATCATCCAAACAGGGGTGTAATCCACTGATTCACGTAATAAAGCTTTTAAATAACGATCATTTTTTAATACTGACATTTAGATTTCCTTCTGATTATCCTCTGCTCGACAAAGCTCAAGCGTCGTATGTATAAGTTTATATGCGATAGTACCTGTTGGCGGTAATTCTGGCAAGGGTTGATCATAAGAAAACCACTGCGCATCATGAATTTCACTTTCCTGCAAAGTAATTTCACCGCTCTCATAATCAGCAAGAAAACCGACCATTTGAGAATTCGGAAATGCCCAAGGCTGGCTACTAAAATAACGAATATTTTTTATCAAAATCCCTGTTTCCTCAAAAACCTCTCTCCGCACCGCTTTTTCAAATGTTTCACCGACCTCTACAAAACCAGCAAGAGTAGTATACATTCCTCCGTTCGGGTGATAATGACGCTTGTGATTAGCAAGCAATATTTCTTTGCCACGTCGAACTGCAACAATAATGGATGGGCAAATTACAGGATAAGTGCGATACCCACAGTGAGTACATTGCACAGCGAGTTCTTCTTGAATTTGTTGTGTTTTATGGCCGCACTTTCCACAAAATTTATGGGTTTTCAGGAAATGATTAATTTCCACACCTCGGCTTAATATATGGAATTCATCCTCTGGCAGTGAAAGTAATCCACGTAAACTTACATATTCCCGCGCATCACTTTCTTGCTCAGCCACAAGCCATAACGGATGATTTTTCCATTCACCGATTTGCATTGCCTGCAATCCTTCCATTCCAAGCGCTTTAGCCGTACCACAAGGCAACTCATTATTCAGCAAATAAAGATTCGAACCTTGAGTAAGTAACCAATAACCAAAATCATCTGGATGAAGTGTTTTCATTTTTTACTCCATAAAAATAACCGCACTTTCAAAGTGCGGTTATTATAAATCTTCTTTTTACCACTCACTAATAATAAGAGTGCTCTCCACGCTGATGTTCGGTTACATCTTTTGCACCTTTTAATTCATTAGGGAATAGGTTAATAAGTTGTTTTTCTACGCCATCTTTTAACGTAACGTCCACCATTGAGCAACCATTACAGCCACCACCAAATTGTAAAATTGCGTAACCATCTTCAGTAATTTCAATTAAGGTTATGCGTCCACCATGACTTGCAAGCTGTGGATTAATTTGAGTTTGTATCACATATTCAACGCGTTCAATTAATGGCGCATCATCAGCCACCTTACGCATTTTGGCATTTGGTGCTTTTAAGGTAAGTTGCGAACCAAGTTCTTCGGTAACATAATCAATTTCTGCTTCTTCTAAGAAAGGCAGGCTGACCTCATCAATAAATGCAGAAAAAGTGTCATATTTCATTTCAAAATCACTTTCTTCTACGGCATTCGGTGGGCAATAAGATACGCCACATTCCGCGTTAGGTGTGCCTGGATTAACCACGAAAATACGAATATTCGTTCCTTCTTCTTGCGTGTCTAAAAGTTTTCGAAAATGCGCTTGTGCGGCATCAGAAATAGCGATTTGCTGGGTTGCTTGTTCCATAATATTATGTCCTAAATACTTGAGAGAAAGTATCGGGAATAATACGCTCATCGCGCTTTTTTTTCCAGTGCTTTGTATTAAGCCCGCGCCAGCCCCCACACTTGGATCTCCTCTACACCTAATTTTCGCAACAATTTTGATATTTCATTGAGTGTAGAACCAGTAGTAATCACATCATCCACCAATGCTACGCGACGATAAGGAAATTCATTTTTCGAAACAGCAAGAGAAAAGGCATTTTTTAAATTCTGACGACGATCTTTTGCACTCAAACCTCGTTGAGTATGGGTATGTCTCACGCGTTTTACAATATTGTTCAAATTAGGAATATCTAGCCAACGACTTAATTGCCGAGATAATAAATCAGCCTGATTATAACCCCGTCGCCACTGACGAAAATGATATAAAGGCACTGGAATGATTGCTTCTGGCAATTTAAGTTGATGCGTTCGTTTAGCATCACGCACCGCAAGATATAAAAGGCGAGCTAAAGTGCGGTCAATCCAAAATTGATTTTGAAATTTAAAACGGTGAATCAATATAGAAAGTGGCTCAACATAATGCCCAATAATGACTATCTTATCCCAACTAGGCTCTTGTTTAAGGCAATTACCACAATGCTGCGCATAATATTGCAATTCCGCACCACAATGACCGCAATAAGGAAAAGATTTAATTTGTTTTTGGCAACGGGAACATAGCCCATTTTTTGCGATATGAAGATTGCCACGACAGTGGATACAGCGAAAATTAAAAAAATTCATCATCTAAAAAAGTTATTTTTTACCCGCACTTTTTTGTTTCAACGCATCTAACGTTTCTCCTGCTTTTAAAATATGCGGCGTCACGAAAATCACTAGCTCACGTTTTTGATGTCGTTCACTTTCTTTACTAAACAATCGTTTAATGCCAGGTATATCGCCAAGTACTGGCACTTTATCTTCGCTTTTCGTGATCGTATCGTGGAATACACCGCCAAGCACAATGGTTTCCCCATCTTTGGCAAAAACTTGAGTATTAATTTCTTGCTTATCAATAGAGACCACCTCGTTTTGTCCATAAGCGACACGAGAACCTGGTGAGTTTTGACTCACTAATAAATCAAGCAAAATATTGTTATCTTTAGAAATATGTGGCGTCACTTCCAAACCAAGCACCGCCTCACGAAATTCCACAGATTGCGTATCGTTACGAGTATTACTCACAACATAAGGAATTTCTGTCCCCTGTTTAATACTCGCACTTTTCTTATTCGTAGTGAGTAAGCGAGGACTTGCTATGATTTCCACATTATTTTCGCGCTCCAACGCGCTCAATTCTAAATCAAGCAATCGACCATTAATTTTCGCGACTTGTAATGCTATCGAGCCAGCAGGTGTCGTCGTTGTCGCAAAATTTACATTAAGATTATCCGTAATATTTTCAAAGCCATTTCCAGCTAAACTGCCCGCTACACGCGCAGCATTTTCCGTTGGATTAAAAATCCCCCACCGAACGCCTAGTTCTTTCAAACTCTCATCAGTTATCGTCACAATACGCGCTTCAATAGCAATCTGCTCAATAGGTTTATCCATTTCTGAAATTAGTTTTTTGATATTTTGCACAGAACGAGGCTCATCCTGAATAACCAGTAAATTACTACGATCATCAAAGGTAATGCTCCCTGCAGGCGAAAGCAACGATCCACTTCCTGTTGTTAAGGATTTCATTAATTCAGAGGCTTTAGCAAAATGGAGTTTTACCGTATGGCTCACTAAGTGCGGTTCATTTGTAGCAAGATTTCCTGCAACTTGACCTTTGCCTGATTGCCCTCCATTAAGATAATAAATACCCTCATCTTTATTCAAAGTAAGCTTCTTACTTTTAGCAATTATTTGTAGCAAACGGGGCATATCAATATTGTCTAATTTCAACGAAATATTGCCTTCTAACGTCTCATCCATCACTAAATTGACATCATGTTGAAAAGCTAATTGCTCCAGTGTTTGATCTAAAGGCGCTTGCGATAAACGAATAAAAAAACGTTCGTTATCAGTTTTGGGATTAGCAAAAACAATTAATGGCAACCAAAAACACATTAAAAAACAACCGCATTTTAAAAGATACTTCTTCATAACCTTCCTTTAAAAACTTAATTCTTTCTGTTCAGTGCTATCACATTGCTCACCGAGCTTACGCATAAATTGCACTTTATTTTTATGAATTTTTTCCACTAAATAGCCCTCTTTAGCCACATCAACGCCCTCTAAAACGCTGTAAATTTGCAAATCCTGATCTAGTAATAACGCCAACGCTTTATCTTTAGAAATCAGTACGCCCACCAATTTTAAAGCGTTCAAAGGAATTTCAACCGCTTGGCGATTTTCATCCGCTCCGCATTGATTATTAGGTACATCTGAGGAGGTTATTTCTGTCTGCTCCATTACTGTTTGTACGTTATCAAACTGAGAACGGGTACGCTGTGTTTTATCAAAAGGATCTTGTCCCCAACTGCAATTCATAAAAAATAATGCAATCAGGTAAAACCAATACTTCATTTTGCCTCCTTATCTAGCTGAAAAATGATCTCGGTTTGCAATGGGCTGTCTTCGGGTTTCATAAATTGCAACTGGCTTACAGAAAGTTGTGACGTATTAGCTAAAAGTGCGGTTAAAAATGTCTTCGTTTTTTCAAAATGCCCAGTAAGCTGTAAATGCAAAATAAGTTGTTGCCCCGTTTCCCAACGTAAATTCTGAGATAAACCGTTACGCGCAGCTAAACGTTGAATTTGTTTATTCAACGGCATAATTTGAGCAGCCAGTTCTGGAGAAAGTTTTCGACTTTCCGACTGCTGCTGTAAAGAGGTTAAAATTTTCTGTTGATGCAATAATTCTGATCTTTTCCCTGCTAATTCACTTTCGATTTCATGGAAACGCGAGCTCCCCTCGATATAATCTAAAACAGGTCTAAAAATCACCGCACTTAATAACAATAAAAAAGTTAAACCGTGCACATAAAAAGGCTGACTTAGCCATTTTCCAAAAGGTGTAAAAGGATCGTTAAAAAAGGCTTTCACTTTTCCTCTCCTTGTTCCACATTAAAGCGAAAAAACAATGTATCTTGTTCAGGCTGAACCTGACTTAATTTCACATTGGGAAAATGTTTCTTTAAAAATTGATGTACCGATTCAAATTCTGTTTGATCTTGTGCTCGACCTTCCAAACTTAAGTTATGGGCATCTTGTTTAAATCGGTTTAATTCGCCTTTCTGAAGAGGCAATTCACTTAATTGCTGCAAACTATTTTGAACTTGTCTATTCGTGAGAGAGTGCAAAATTTCACCAACTTTCACAGCACTACGTAACTGTTCAATTTGCGTGGTGGTTTTGTAAAGTTGCTGATTAAGTTGTTCAAACGACTTTTGTTGTGCCTGCAAATTTTGTTTCTGTTGTTCAATCAAATTGCTAAAAGCCAACATTAAATTAATAGCAAGCAAGATAAATAAAGCGATATAAAAAGCTAAACGACGTAAACGCTTTTGATGTTGATAAGTACGCCAAGGCAATAAATTCATCGACATTTAGCTACTCACTTTTTGTTGATGTAAATCTTTTTGCCACAGCGCATTGCCAAGTGCGATAAAAGGTAAATCCGTTTCTACTCGCTGCCAGTTTTCTGGTAATGGCGTATGACTTGAAGGAATTTGATAAACAAAAATTCGTTCAATTTGCCCTTCAAAACGTTCGGTAAATTGCTCATAAAGTGCGGTCAAATTTTCATGAGATTGTAAAATTTGCGATTGCTGCGCTCTTTCACAAATCGCCAAGCAATAGTCATCTTCTTGAAATAAAAATAAGGTATTTTCTGACCGCACTTGGTCATTCAATAAATACTGAAATGCACGCAAGATGGTATGAGGAACAACATCTAACACATTAATTTTAAATGGCTGAAAATTTTGCAAATAAGTTTGCGCACTTGCTTCTCGAATTGCCGTAATCTCTAAACGAAAACCTTGCTTTAACGGAGTAGAAATATAATCAAACCACAATTCATCCAAAGGAATAGGCAACTCTTTCTCAATCACAAATTTACATTGTTGATGACATTCTTGCGCATTTAATATTTGCGGCAACATTAATACTTTCGACCAAGTCAAGTGAGCAAAAATACTTGCCACAAACTGCAAAGAAAAGGTTTTCCCTTGAAATTGTGTTTTTAAATGTCGCAAAAAACGATTTTTTAAATCACTATCATTGATAGAAGCTTGATAACATTGTGGCTGTTCAAGTTCATCAAACCACACAAAATCAAAATTACCTTGTTTACGGTGAATACCAATTTGTAAAGTGCGGTGATTTTTCCGGGAGAATTGCATATTCTTTCCTATTCTTTAAAGGCTGAATCTTTTATACTTAGCAGCTAAATCATAGGTCTCTTAACAAGAATATTCATTAACGAAGCGAGAATTTTACGATGCGGATCGCAAAATTAATATTTAGTACCCTATTAACTTTATGTATTTTAGGTTTAATCGCAGGCGGAATGCTGTATTTCCACCTAAAATCAGCATTACCCTCAGTAGAAGCATTAAAAACCGTTGAATTACAACAACCAATGCAGATTTATACGGCCGACGGTAAATTAATTGGTGAAGTGGGTGAGCAACGACGTATTCCAGTTAAATTAGCAGATGTTCCACAACGCTTAATTGATGCATTTTTAGCGACAGAAGATAGCCGCTTTTACGATCATCACGGATTAGACCCTATCGGCATTGCCCGAGCATTGTTTGTTGCAGTGAATAATGGTGGCGCATCACAAGGTGCAAGTACGATCACCCAACAATTAGCACGTAACTTTTTCTTAACCCCAGAAAAAACCATTATTCGTAAAGCTCGTGAAGCCGTGCTTGCGGTAGAAATTGAAAATACCCTCACTAAACAAGAAATCTTAGAGCTTTATTTAAACAAAATCTTTTTAGGTTATCGTTCTTATGGTGTTGCGGCTGCTGCGCAAACCTATTTCGGTAAATCATTAAATGAATTGACATTATCGGAAATGGCCATTATCGCAGGCTTACCAAAAGCACCTTCAACCATGAACCCGCTTTATTCTTTAAAACGCTCAGAAGAACGCCGCAATGTGGTGCTAAGCCGAATGTTAGATGAAAAATACATCAACAAAGAAGAATATGATGCTGCATTAAAAGAGCCTATCGTTGCCAGTTATCATGGCGCAAAATTTGAATTTCGTGCTGATTATGTCACTGAAATGGTTCGCCAAGAAATGGTTCGCCGTTTTGGTGAAGAAAACGCCTACACCAGTGGTTATAAAGTATTTACCACTATACTTTCAAAAGACCAATCTGAAGCCCAAAAAGCCGTACGTAACAACTTAATTGATTACGATATTCGTCGTGGGTATCGTGGTGGTGCGCCTTTATGGCAAAAAAATGAAGCGGCTTGGGATGATGAACGTATTCTAGCGTTTTTACGTAAATTACCAGATTCTAACCCATTTATTCCAGCGGCTGTGGTTGGCATGGCAAAAGGTGGTGCAGATCTATTATTAGCATCCGGTGAAAAAATGACGCTCTCCACTAATGCAATGCGTTGGACTGGCAGAAGCACTCCTGTAAAAGTAGGTGAGCAAATTTGGATTCGTCAACGCACTAATGGTGAATGGCAATTAGGACAAATTCCAGCAGCTAACTCTGCGTTAGTATCGCTTAACTCAGATAATGGTGCGATTGAAGCTATTGTTGGTGGCTTTAGCTATGAACAAAGTAAGTTCAATCGAGCAACTCAATCCTTAGTTCAAGTGGGTTCCTCTATTAAACCATTTATTTACGCAGCGGCATTAGAAAAAGGCTTAACACTTTCTAGTGTATTACAAGACAGCCCAATTTCTATTCAAAAACCTGGACAAAAATTGTGGCAACCCAAAAACTCACCTGATCGTTATGATGGTCCAATGCGTTTACGCGTAGGATTAGGTCAATCTAAAAATATGATTGCTATTCGCGCTATTCAAACAGCAGGTATTGATTTCACAGCAGAGTTTTTACAGCGTTTTGGTTTTAAACGTGATCAATATTTTGCAAGTGAAGCCTTAGCGCTTGGCGCAGCCTCTTTCACACCATTAGAAATGGCTAGAGCTTATGCGGTGTTTGATAATGGCGGTTTCCTCATTGAACCTTATATCATTGAAAAAATTCAAGATAACACGGGTAAAGACTTATTCGTTGCAAACCCTAAAATTGCTTGTATTGAATGTAATGATATCCCTGTTGTTTATGGTGAAACGAAAGACAAAATCAACGGATTTGCGAATATTCCTTTAGGCGAAAATGCCTTAAAACCATCAGATGACAGTACAAACGGTGAAGAAGTTGATCAACAACCTGAAACTGTGCCTGAACTGCCAGAATTACAGTCAAATGTCACCGCACTTAAAGAAGATGCGATTGATTTAATGGCGGATGCAAAAAATGGTTCATCTAAAACTGAATATGCCCCTCGAGTAATCAGTGGCGAATTAGCATTTTTAATTCGCAGCGCCTTAAATACTGCGATTTATGGTGAACAAGGTTTAAGCTGGAAAGGCACCAGCTGGCGTATCGCACAAACTATTAAACGTAGCGATATAGGCGGTAAAACAGGTACCACCAATAGTGCAAAAGTGGCTTGGTATGCGGGATTTGGTGCAAACTTAGTAACCACAACTTATGTCGGGTTTGATGATAACAAACGCGAATTAGGTAAAGGTGAAGCGGGTGCGAAAACTGCAATGCCAGCTTGGGTCGCTTATATGAAAACAGCATTGAGCGATAAACCAGAACGTAAATTATCGTTACCACCAAAAATTATGGAAAAAAGTATTGATACGATGACTGGTTTACTCTCTCCATCCGGTGGACGAAAAGAATACTTTATTGTGGGAACTGAACCAACCCGTACATACGTTTCCGAAATGCAAGAACGCGGTTACTATGTTCCACCAGAATTACAACAACGCTTAAATGGTACTGGAGGCAAAGCGCCCGTGCCAGTTAGCCAGCCAGAAGAACTCTTCTAAAAATGACCGCACTTTAGTGCATAATCAGGCGAGTCAATGGGCTCGCCTTCGTTATTAAACAAAGGATATATTATGCTGAGTTATCGTCACTCATTCCACGCCGGCAATCATGCTGATGTCTTGAAACATATCGTCTTAATGCTCATTTTGGAAAATCTTAAACTCAAAGAAAAAGGCTTTTTTTACTTAGATACGCACTCTGGCGTGGGGCGTTATCGTTTATCCTCAAACGAATCAGAAAAAACGGGAGAATATAAAGAAGGTATTGGACGCTTGTGGGATCAAACAGACTTACCTGAAGATATTGCTCGTTATGTAAAAATGATCAAAAAACTCAATTATGGTGGCAAAGAACTACGTTATTACACTGGCTCACCGTTAATTGCCGCGGAATTTTTGCGCCCACAAGATCGCGCACTATTGACCGAGCTTCATCCTAGTGATTATCCAATTCTTCGTAATAATTTTAGTGACTACAAAAATGTCACCGTAAAATGTGACAATGGCTTTCAACAAGTCAAAGCAACACTACCACCAAAAGAACGCCGTGGCTTGGTGCTAATCGATCCGCCTTATGAATTAAAAGAAGATTATGATCTTGTCGTCAAAGCCATTGAAGAAGGCTATAAACGTTTTGCCACTGGTACCTATGCGATTTGGTATCCTGTTGTACTACGCCAACAAACTAAACGTATTTTTAAGGGATTAGAAGCAACGGGGATTAGAAAAATTCTAAAAATTGAACTCTCTGTTCGCCCTGATAGTGATCAACGAGGCATGACAGCAAGCGGTATGGTAGTAATTAATCCACCTTGGACATTAGAAACCCAAATGAAAGAAATTTTGCCTTACCTCACAAAAACATTAGTTCCAGAAGGTATAGGAGGCTGGACAGTCGACTGGATTACACCGGAATAGAAAAATGAGCATCACCAGAAGGTAATGCTCATTTTAATCAACTTAACTCTATGGAATGACGGGTAATTAACCTTTCTGTACGTTATATGCTTCCAATGCACGTAAAGAATAAGTATAAGCAGCGCCTGCATTTAATGCGATAGACATTGCTAATGCTGCAGCCACTTCAGCTTCGCTTGCGCCTGCTTTTACAGCTTCTTCTGCGTGTACGCTAATGCAGCTTTCGCAACGAGTTGTTACAGCAACTGCTAATGCGATAAGTTCACGAGTTTTAGCGTCAAGCACATTACCTTCTGCCGCTGCTGCGCCTAATGCTTGGTAAGCTTGTAACATTTTTGGATATTGTTTACCTAACGCACCAAATGATTTTTTAACGTGTGATGTTTCTTCTTTCCAATCTGCAAACATAATGTTCTCCTAAATATATTGAATTAATAACGAACTGGTGTGGCAAATTATAGGCAGATTGGATTATGATACTTGCTTATTTATCTCAATTTTTATCGCTAACATCTCATTATGGATTATTTAGATAAACTCACCCATTTAGCACAAGTGCGTGGGGAAATTAATATTCGCTGTGAATTTCAAGGTGAATGGCAAGTTGCCCATCAAGAAAAAGATGCAGGAAAAGGCGTATTCCATCTTATTGAACAAGGCGAATGCTGGCTTACACTCGGACAAAAGCAATTTCATTTAAAGGAAGGTGATATCTTTTTCCTTCCCCAAAATCAACCGCACTTTATGCGTCATTCATCCACCCAAACAAAGGACGCATCATTGAAAAAAAGCTGGCAAGGTGCGTTTGAATTGTATCAAGTAGGGCAAGGCACACCAGATTTAAAAATGTTCTGCGGTGCATTTTATTATCAGCAAGATGCTCTCCTCACAGCTTCTATGCCTGAATATTTGCATCTCAATTTATGCGATACGCCGATTCATCCTTTGGTTCAGCTTTTTCTACAAGAAGCACAAAAAAACGATGCAGGTACGAAATCAGTCGTCGATGCACTTTCGAATGTGCTTTTAATTTATATTTTACGCCATGCGATTCAAGAGAACTTAATTACAGGCGGTGTGCTACTTGCGTTGCAAGACAAGCGATTAAATACGGTGCTAGGTGCGATATTACAACGCCCTCAAGAAGATTGGAGAATTGAACAATTAGCCGATCTTTCTGCAATGTCTCGTGCAAACTTTATTCGTGTTTTTCAACAACAACTTGGTATGTCGCCAGGGCGTTTTATTACTCAAGTGCGGTTACAATCGGCAGCATTTTTATTAAAACAATCCCAACAATCTGTGCTTGCCATTGCTTTAGAGGTAGGGTATCAATCGGAAGCGCATTTTAGTAAAGCCTTCAAGAATTACTACCAACTTTCGCCAAGCCAATACAGAAAATCTGCCAGCCTATAAATTGGAGAATTTTTGCGCTATAATCTCCAAGTTTTTTGAAAGGCAACATCTGTTGCCTTTTCTTTTTAAGGAAAAGATATGTTTAACAAAATTTTTTCGTGGTTTGAAAACCGCTTAAATCCTTATCCAGAAGGTAATCCAACAACACCTAAAAAAGGCTTATTGCGTTTTATTTGGTCTAGCATTGAAGGAATGAAAGGCTGGATTCTCTTACTGACAGTGCTAACGGTTGGTACTGGTGTAATGGAAGCCATATTATTCCAATTTATGGGAACGCTTGTAGATTGGTTAGGGACATTAACACCTGAGACATTATGGCAAGAAAAAGGTCATTTATTAATTGGCATGGCTGCCCTATTACTTGTTAGCATTGTGTGGGGATTTTTAGCCTCTACCGTACGTTTACAAACCTTACAAGGCGTATTTCCAATGCGATTACGTTGGAATTTCCATCGTTTAATGCTTGGGCAAAGTTTGAGTTTTTATCAAGATGAATTTGCCGGCAGAGTATCTGCCAAAGTAATGCAAACCGCACTTGCTGTTCGTGATACAGTGCTCACACTGGCAGATATGTTTGTATATGTCATCGTATATTTTATTACATCAGGATTAGTTCTCGCAGCATTAGATTCTTGGTTCTTACTGCCATTTATTGCTTGGATTACGATTTTTATTTTTATCCTACGAACCCTCATTCCTAAATTATCAAAAACGGCACAACGACAAGCTGACGCACGCTCGTTAATGACAGGACGCATTACAGATGCTTATTCCAATATTGCCACGGTAAAATTATTCTCTCATGGTTCGCGAGAGGCCGCTTATGCCAAGCGTTCTATGGAAGATTTTATGGTCACAGTGCACGCTCAAATGCGCTTAGCAACATCACTAGATACACTCACTTACGCTACAAATATTCTACTTACGTTAAGCACTGCAATACTTGGTATTATTTTATGGAAAAATGGTCAAGTTGGCGTGGGTGCAATAGCAACGGCAACGGCAATGGCATTACGAGTAAATGGACTATCTCGCTGGATTATGTGGGAATCTGCCCGTTTGTTTGAAAATATCGGAACCGTAAACGACGGAATGAATACCTTAACTAAACCTCACACTATTGTGGATAAACCTCAAGCATCGCCGTTACAAGTGAAACAAGGGGAAATTAAATTTAACGATATTACCTTTGCTTATGATCCGACAAAACCATTGCTCAATCATTTCAATCTCACTATCAAACCTGGTGAAAAAGTCGGACTAATCGGCCGTTCTGGTGCAGGGAAATCTACAATTGTGAACTTGTTGCTTCGTTTCTATGAAGCACAACAAGGCTCGATTACTATTGACGGGCAAGATGTACTAGATGTGCAACAAGAAAGCCTACGCCGCCAAATCGGTTTAGTGACTCAAGACACATCTCTGCTACATCGCTCTGTTCGTGACAATATTATTTATGGACGCCCGAATGCCACAGATGAAGAAATGGTTTTAGCTGCTGAACGAGCGGAAGCCGCTGATTTCATTCCATTCCTTACTGATGCTCAGGGCAGAAAAGGCTATGATGCCCATGTGGGTGAACGTGGTGTAAAACTTTCAGGTGGTCAACGGCAGCGCATTGCTATTGCTCGTGTCATGTTAAAAGATGCACCAATTCTATTGTTAGATGAAGCCACAAGCGCACTAGATTCTGAAGTAGAAGTGGCAATACAAGAAAGTCTCGATAAGATGATGGAAAATAAAACAGTGATTGCCATTGCCCATCGTTTATCTACTATCGCAGCGATGGATCGCTTGATTGTGCTTGATAAAGGACAAATTGTCGAACAAGGTACCCATGCTGAATTACTGGAACGAAATGGACTATATGCAAAACTATGGGCTCACCAAAGCGGTGGATTCTTGAGTGAACATATAGAATAAAACCCAAAGTGCGGTTTGTTTTTACCTATTTTTTATTGGAGTCTAAATGAAAAAATTATTACTTCCTATGTTAATTCTCCCCACTCTATGTCTAGCACAGGAAACAAAAATCGATCCTATTTTACTCGGTCTTGGAGAAGTTTTCTTTTTTGATAAATCCCTCTCTCATAATAAGACCCAATCCTGCTCCACTTGCCATATGCCAGCAGCAGCCTTTGCTGACTTGCGTCAAAATGATATCGCTCATATGGTCTCTCAAGGAGATGATCCAACAAAATTTGGTAACCGTAACACACCAACTGCACTTTATGCTAAGTATTCACCTAGCTTCCATTTTGATGAAAAAATTAACGATTATGTGGGCGGACAATTCTGGGATGGTAGAGCAAAAAATCTTGCAGAACAAGCCGGAGGTCCACCATTAAACCCCGTAGAAATGGGCATGAAAGATAAAGCAGATGTAGTAAAACGTATTGAAGAAAATCAAGCCGTGAAAGATTACATTACAAAATATTTTGGTGCCGAAATATGGAAAGATAATCAGAAAATATATGCCATTATGGAACAAGCATTAGCTACTTTTGAACATTTAGATTTATTTAGCCAATTCAGCTCAAAATACGACCGCACTTTAGCTGGAAAGGATACCCTAACAGAACAAGAATCTTTAGGAAAGGCATTATTTTTTGATAAAGAAAAAACAAATTGTAGTAATTGTCATCAATTACAAACAGCCGATCACGATGAAGAAACTTTCACAAACTATCGTTATTTCAATCTTGGTGTTCCTAAGAATGAAGCCTTAATTGCACATAATAAATTAGACAATAACTGGATTGATAATGGCTTACTCGATAATCCAATGGTAAAGGGAGATGAAAAACAAAAAGGAAAATTCAAAGTGCCCACACTCCGTAATGTCGCAGTTACAGCACCTTACATGCACAATGGAGTATTTAAAGAACTTCGCACCGTATTATTATTCTTAGATAGCTACAATAACCCTGCACGAAAAATTAATCCAGAAACCAATAAGCCCTGGGATTTGCCCGAATATGCACCAACTGTAAGCCACGACGCGCTTAAAGGAAAACCATTAACTGATACAGAAATTGATGCACTAGAATCTTTTTTAAAAACCTTAACGGATGCACCTTATGAAAGAAATTAAGAAAACTAGACAATTTTTAATTAAATTGAATCCATCCTAAAATCTAGGCTATTCTTTACTTAGTCTAGCGAGTAAAATAAATAACCCAACTTGTCTCATATAAGTTGGGTTATTTTCTAACTAATAAAGTACTCGCGCACGAATTGTGCCATCGATTTCCTTCAATTTCGCCAGTAATGGCGATGCATCATTTGTTTCTACATCAACGACAACATAACCAATTTTCGGGTCAGTTTGTAAATATTGCGCGGCAATATTCAGGTTGGCTTCGACGAAAATTTGGTTCAGTTTATTCAATATACCAGGACGATTTTCATGAATATGCAATAAACGTTTTGTTCCCTCGTGTTCTGGTAAAGATACTTCAGGGAAGTTGACGGAAGAAAGTGTTGAACCATTGTCTGAATATTTGACAAATTTACCTGCTACTTCAAAACCGATATTTTCCTGTGCCTCTGCTGTTGAACCACCGATATGTGGAGTTAAAATCACATTATCAAATTCGCGTAACGGTGAGACAAATTCTTCATTAATTGACGCAGGTTCAATTGGGAATACATCAATGGCAGCACCGTGAATTTTACCGTCTTTTAAGGCTTGAGCGAGAGAATCAATATCTACCACTGTACCACGCGCAGCATTGATCAAAATTGCACCTTGTTTTAATTGTGCGATACGCTCAGCATTCATTAAGTTTTTGGTAGATGGCAGCTCTGGCACATGTAATGAAACCACATCGCAAGAACTGAGTAATTCTTCAAGGCTACGAACCTGTTTGGCATTACCGAGCGGAAGTTTATTTTCGATATCGTAGAAATGTACATCCATGCCTAATGATTCCGCAATAATACTTAATTGTGAACCAATGTGGCCGTAACCAATAATTCCAAGTTTTTTACCCCGCACTTCATGAGATCCCGTCGCTGATTTATTCCAGACGCCACGATGTACTTCGGCATTCGCCTGTGGCACATTGCGCATAAGTAATAAAATCTCGCCTAATACAAGTTCTGCGACAGAACGAGTGTTTGAGAATGGCGCATTAAATACAGGGATTCCACGCGCTTTTGCCGCATTTAAATCCACTTGGTTGGTACCAATACAGAAACAGCCTACTGCGATTAATTTGGGTGCGGCCTCAATCATTTCTGCCGTTAAATGGGTGCGAGAACGCAAGCCGATAAAGTGTGCATCTTTAATGGCTTCTTTTAATTCATTACCATCTAGTGCTTTTTTATAGTAATCAATATTGGTATAGCCTGCCGCATGGAGCGTATCAAGTGCGCTTTGATGCACACCTTCAAACAATACAAATTTGATTTTTGATTTGTCTAGAGAGACTTTGTTTGTCATGTTTGCTTCCTTATGATTTTTATTATGAATTAGTCAATAATTTTGGCGCCTTCAGGCGTACCGACGATCACAACGTCTGCGCCACGTAACGCGAATATCCCGTTAGTGACGACACCCGCAACGTTGTTTAATTCTTTTTCCATTTCAACTGGATTTAAAATAGTAAAGTTGTGCACATCTAAAATCACATTGCCGTTGTCAGTCACCACTCCTTCACGATATTCCGGTGCGCCACCAAGTGCGGCTAATTTTCTGCCTACTTGTGAACGAGCCATTGAAATAACTTCAACTGGTAATGGGAAGGTCGAACCTAACACATCCACTTGTTTACTCGAATCCACAATACAAATAAATTTTTTCGCTAATGCAGCGACGATTTTTTCACGAGTGAGTGCTGCGCCACCACCTTTAATCATCATTTTTTGTGGATTGATTTCATCTGCACCATCCACATAAATATCTAAGCTCGAGACATCATTTGCATTAAATACTTCGATACCTTGTTTACGGAGTAATTCTTCTGATGCTTTGGAAGCCGCAACTGCGCCTTGAATTTTATCTTTGATTGTACCTAAAGCTTCAATAAAGCAGTTCACAGTGGAGCCACTTCCCACGCCAACAATTGTGTCAGCTTTTACATATTGTAATGCAGCTTGTGCTGCGAGTTTTTTCATTTCTAATTGATTCATTTCTTTTCCTTATTTTAATAAGTAAACGATTGCGTTACTTTATTACGAGAGTATTTAATAAACAAGTGTAATTTTCAGCAGTGATAGGTTTAACGGATAAGCTACGATTCCGTTAAAAATAATTCCAAAAGTCCATTGAGAAATAATTTGCCATGCTCAGTGATTTGCCAAGAATCATTGTTTTCCACAATATAGTTTTGTTGAATAGCAAAATCAATTTGATTTTTCACCGCACTTTGCGATAAACCTGTGTAATCTTCAAATTCTTGTTTGGGTACCGCTTCTAACAAACGAAAGCGATTCATAAAAAATTCAAAAGGGCGGTCAATTTCTGGCACGTTTTTTTCTTCGTAAAGATATTCGCCACGCAAATAACCTTTCGGGTGCTTAGTTTTAGAAAAGCGGGTAATCTCGCCATTCGGAAACGTCAATTTCCCGTGTGCGCCACAGCCAATGGCTAAATAATCCCCAAACCGCCAATAATTCAAATTATGTTTACATTGAAAACCCGCTTTTGTGTAAGCCGATGTTTCATATTGCTGGTAGCCTGCCGCAGTTAACAGTTGGTGGCCTTGTTCAAAAATATCCCAAAGCTCATCATCATCTGGCAATTTAGGTGGGCGGTAAGCAAACATCGTATTTGGCTCAATAGTAAGCTGGTACCAAGAAAGGTGAGGAGGAGATAGCTCAATAGCTTGGCGAAGATCATCTAAGGCTTCTTCCAACGTTTGGTTTGGCAAACCGTGCATTAAATCTAAGTTGAAACTTTTTAGCCCAGAAACTTTCGCTAAATTGACCGCACTTTTTGCCTCTGCTGCATTATGAATCCGCCCAAGACGCTGTAATTTGTCATCATCAAAGCTTTGTATCCCCATAGAAATTCGCGTAATGCCTGCTGATACATAACCTTTAAAACGTTCAGCTTCTACCGTGCCAGGATTCGCTTCTAATGTGATTTCAATATTATCTTCAAAATCAATCTGCGTTTTTATTTCTTTTAAGAGATATGCAATGCTTTTTGCTAAAAATAAACTTGGCGTACCGCCACCAATAAAAATTGAATGGAGTTTTCGTTGTTGAATTGAATCTTTAAAGCGCTGTAAATCAGCCCGTAGATCTTGCAGAAGGTGGTAAATATAGTCTTGTTCTGGTATATCGCCTTTTTGTGCGTGAGAATTAAAATCACAATAAGGGCATTTTTGAACGCACCATGGAATGTGTACATAAAGGGAAAGTGGAGGAAGTTTGAGCATGCTGTTATTAACAAGTTTTAAATGTGAGAACAGTTGAAAAAGTACAAATTAACGTTGTGTAAATATGAAATCTTAGCTGACACTATGAATGTTGATAAAAAGGGCCTGTTTTCACAAGCCCTAAAACATTCAATTAATTGACCGCTCTTGTTGTCTTACTGGTCGCTTTACGGCGGGGTGATTTTGCCGCTTTAGCTTCAACTTTGACAAACTCAATGCCTTCAGGCGGATTTTCCAATGCAAGGCCAAGTACTTCATCAATGGTTTCTACTGCATGAATCGCAAGATTTTGTTTTACGTTTTCTGGAATTTCTTCGAGATCTTTAACGTTCTCTTTTGGAATTAATACGGTTTTAATTCCGCCACGATGTGCAGCAAGAAGTTTTTCTTTTAATCCACCGATTGGTAATACTTTACCGCGTAAACTGATTTCACCTGTCATGGCTACATCCGCACGTACAGGATTACCTGTTAAACAAGAAACTAATGCCGTACACATTGCAATACCTGCACTCGGACCATCTTTTGGTGTTGCACCATCTGGCACATGAATGTGAATATCGCGTTTCTCATGGAATTCAGAATTAATACCAAGTTTATCCGCACGAGCGCGCACAACAGTCATAGCCGCTTGGATGGATTCTTTCATTACATCACCTAATGAACCGGTAAATGTGAGTTTTCCTTTACCAACAACGGAGGCAGTTTCAATAGTGAGTAAGTCGCCGCCGACTTCTGTCCAAGCTAGACCTGTCACTTCACCAATGCGGTTTTGTGTGTCGGCTTTGCCAAATTCAAAGCGTTTGACACCAAGATAATCGTGCAGATTATCTGAATTTACGGTGATAGATTTAAGTTTTGGATTTACCAATAAATTTTTCACTGCTTTACGGCAGATTTTTGAAATTTCACGTTCTAATCCACGAACGCCCGCTTCACGTGTGTAATAGCGGATAATATCTAAAATTGCGCTTTCTTCGACGGTAAGTTCGCCTTTCTTTAAACCATTACGTTCAATTTGTTTCGCTAACAAATGACGCATCGCGATATTAAGTTTTTCATCTTCTGTATAACCAGAAAGACGAATAACTTCCATACGATCCAATAATGGGCCTGGAATGTTCATAGAGTTTGATGTCGCCACAAACATTACATCAGAAAGATCATAATCCACTTCTAAATAGTGATCGTTAAACGTGGTGTTTTGCTCAGGGTCGAGCACCTCAAGTAATGCTGAGGCTGGATCGCCTCGCATATCGGATGCCATTTTGTCGATTTCATCAAGCAAGAATAATGGATTTTTCACCCCCACTTTTGCCATTTTTTGAATTAATTTACCCGGCAATGCACCAATATAGGTTTTACGGTGACCACGGATTTCTGCCTCATCGCGAACACCGCCTAATGCCATGCGTACATATTTACGACCAGTGGCATTCGCAATAGATTGACCAAGAGAGGTTTTACCTACGCCTGGAGGGCCAACTAAGCAAAGAATGGGTCCTTTCACTTTGTTTAAACGAGCTTGTACTGCAAGATATTCAAGAATACGTTCTTTCACTCGTTCTAAACCATAGTGATCGGCATCTAATACTTGTTGTGCTTTCGAAATGTCTTTTTTCACTTTAGAACGTTGATGCCAAGGCACTTGGATCATCCATTCAATGTAACTACGAACAACGGTTGCTTCAGAAGACATGGCTGACATCATTTTGAGTTTTTGTAGCTCATTTTCCACTTTATTGCGCACATCTGCTGGCATGCCAGCAGCTTCTACTTTTTGACGAAGTTGTTCAACTTCATCAATCGTATCCTCACTTTCACCATCATCCATTTCTTTACGAATGGCTTTAATTTGTTCGCTAAGATAATAGTTGCGCTGGCTTTTCTCCATTTGTTTTTTTACTCGGCCACGAATACGTTTTTCTACTTGAAGAATGTCAGCTTCCGACTCCATTATACCGAGCAAAAACTCTAAGCGTGCTTGCACATCAACAATTTCCAATGCATTCTGTTTATGGTGCACTGCAACTGGCAAATGTGCCGCCATCGTATCAGCAAAACGATCTACATTATCAATACGTTGAATAGCATTTAATATATCAGCAGGTACCTTTTTATTCAGAGTAAGATAATTTTCAAACTCAGACAACACCGTACTTCTCACGACATGTAATTCTTTCTCATCACCATAAGTCGTTTCGATAGGCGTTATTTGAGCAGAAAAGCATTTCTCACCATCTTCAATACTCGAGATTTTTGCACGTTGCTGACCTTCAACTAGCACTTTCACTGTGCCATCAGGTAGTTTTAGTAACTGAATAATATTAGCAATGGTACCCACATCAAATAAATCTTCAGGGGTTGGCTCTTCCAAATCTGCTTCTCTTTGAGATACTAAAAGAAGCTGTTTATCATCGTTCATCGCTTCTTCAAGGGCATTAATTGATTTTGCACGCCCTACAAAAAGTGGCATCACCATATAAGGGAAAACGACGACATCGCGTAATGGCAATACGGGCATCGTACGTTGGGTATTCTTCGCCATAATTTATCTCTCTATTAATTCTTTCCGATAATTTGGGTAAATATTGGGGTAGGGAAAAAGGAATTCAAGGAAAAGATTATAACAAAATCTGAGTTATAAAGTGGGTTTTAAACAAAAAAGAATTTTGGCAAATGAAGTGATAATCGCTAAAATGACTGATAGTTTTATTAAATTTCACAAAATATTGAGTTATGTCCGCGAAAAATAATTTTATTTTCCCCACTTACGTTCAAATGTATCCTTATTCCAAGGATCGCCCTTTTCTCAAACAAGTGCGGGAAAAATTACGCTATTATGGTTATAAATGCTTGTATCAAAAGCAATGTAGTCAATTAGTAGATTTTCTTAATACAGAAACTCAATGGCAGCCTTTATTTACACAAGATTATTATCGTATCAATACAGTTCTGACTACTTTTTGCGATAAACGCTTTTCTGCTTCAGAACGTTTAACGGCGATTACGGAGAATTTACGTTTGGCAGAAGAGAAAATGGGACGTTCGCTTTGCCAACAATTATTAGAACAACAAAATATCGTGTTAACACAATTAACTGATGATTTGCGTTTATCTTTGAGTATCAACCATATCGATCCCTTCGAAGGGTATTTTTCTATTAATATTCGTAATCAACATAATGAGCGAGTATATGATGCTTCTTTCACTTTTTTGAGCCCGAATAAATTGCTTATTGCCTCGATTCAAGGCCCTTCAAGTGACAATGCTCAAGAACTTGTAAAACAGGCTACGAAATCATTGCACGGTATGCGTCCAATGTTTCTGCTGGTCAATGCGTTCAAAATACTTGCTGAAAAATGGCAATATGAGCTAGTGGGTATTCCACACAAAGCGCAAGGAAAATATCGTCTTTCTGCGCGCAGTAAAATTTTGTTTAATTACGATGAGTTCTGGCAAGAGAACCTTGGAGAATACCACAATAATTATTGGCAATTACCTTTGGATATTGAACGCAAACAGTTAGAAGATATCGCAAGTAAAAAACGTTCTATGTATCGTAAACGTTATGAAATGTTAGACCAAATGGCATTGAATATTCAGCAACTTTAAGGAAGAAAGTGCGGTAAAAATGAGAGAAATTTTTACCGCACTTCTCAATTAGTTTTCTTGTTTTTTCACTTCATCCCACAACAAATCTAATTCAATAAGCGGCACATCATTAACTTGCTTACCTTGTTGTTGAACCGCTTGTTCTACTGCTCGAAAACGACGTTCAAATTTTAAATTCGCTTTTCGCAATGCATCTTCAGGATCACATTTTAAGTGGCGAGCAAGATTGACCGTTGCGAACAATAAATCGCCCATTTCCTCTTCCACTTTATTTTGCTCAATCGAAGTGCGGTTAATTTCAGCTTGAACTTCTTCTAATTCTTCCTGCACTTTGTCAAATACAGGGGAAATTTCTTCCCAATCAAACCCTACTTTTGAACAACGTTTTTGTAATTTTTCCGCTCTTGTAAGGGAAGGCAAAGCACGAGGTACATTATCTAAAATAGAAGTTTCTTCACTTTTACCTTGTTTTTCTTTGGCTTTCATTTCGTTCCAACGGGAAAGGGCTTCTGTTTCGTCCCCCGCTTTTGCATCACCAAACACGTGAGGATGACGGCGCACAATTTTTTCAGCTACATCTTGCAATACATCGTCAAAAGTAAAGTATTTATCTTCCGTAGCAAGCTGGCTGAAGAAAACGACTTGTAACAATAAATCCCCTAATTCTTCGCGTAAATTTGGTATGTCTTTCTTCTCAATCGCTTCGATTACTTCGTAAGTTTCTTCCGTTAAGCAAGGAATCATGGATTCATAATTTTGTTTTAAATCCCAAGGACATCCGCCATTTGGATTACGCAATTGAGCAATAAGTTGAATAAAATCCTGAATAGAATAATGCATTGTCTCGCCTCCTAATCAATAATCTATCTGTTTAATAGTATAACGGAACAATAAGAAAAAGGGTGTAAATACAATCGCTTTTTAACTACTTTTTCTTTATACTCTAGCCCCTAGAAAATCTTTTATTAAGCTGGACAAGATGGAAAAAATTATTATCGATCACGATCGTTTTTCTCGTACAATTTCACGCATTTCCCATGAAATCATTGAAAAACACCAATCTCTCGATAATGTAGTGATTGTTGGAATCAAACGCCGCGGGGCTGAAATTGCCGCATTATTACAGCATAGAGTAGAAAAATTAAGTGGTAATAAATTACCATCTATGGAACTGGATATTACCTTTTACCGAGACGATCTAACCTTAGTAGATCAAGAGGATAAAATGCCTGTATACAGTGGCTCCTCACAATATTTGAATATTCAAGACAAAACAGTAATTCTTGTCGATGATGTACTTTTTACTGGTCGAACCATTCGAGCAGCAATGGATGCACTCACTGATTTTGGTAGAGCAGCAAAAATTGAGTTAGTCATTTTTATCGATCGTGGACATCGAGAACTACCAATTAGGGCTGACTATGTAGGAAAAAATGTCCCAACAAGTCGCGAGGAATTAGTACAAGTTCGCACTGAAAAATATGATGGTTGCTATGAAGTTGCTATTATTGGGAAATAATTACTGTCACTTGTGAACCTTCTTTATAACTGATAATCTAAAGAGCATTGTTGATACTTTTTGATAAAACAGAAATGAAAAAATCTACATTTAAATCATTGTTTTTAGCCACTATTAGCACCATTGTTTTAGCTTCTGTTGTAAAAGCCGAAGAACGTGTTGTAGCAATGGTGAATGGCGTTCCAGTCCTTGAAAGCCAGATTCAAGCGAATATAGGAAAAAGTGGAGATCGCCAAGTTGCTTTAGATAAAATCATTGATGACATTTTGCTTCATCAAGCAATGCAAGATGTGAAAGCCCCTTCAATTGACCCTAAAGCATTAAATGCAGCTGTAGAGCAACAGCTTAATCATATTGCTGCAGCAAACAATTTAACCTTAGGGCAGTTCGCTATTGCGCTAAGTAATGAAGGTTCCTCACTAAATGAATTTCGCCAGCGTATCGCAAAAGATGTCAGAAAAGCCTGGGAAAACCAATTACAAACGATGACCCGCGATGCAATTCGAAATAAAGCAATTCATGAAAGCGTGGATGTTGAACAAGCACGTAGTGAAGCTTGGGCCCTTGGACAAAAAATGTTAGAGGAAGCAAAAGAAAAAGGTTCTGCACAGAAAATAACAGGAAAAGAATATGAAGTTCGTCATATTTTGCTTAAACTAAATCCAATGCTAAATGATGCACAAGCCAAAGCAGAACTTACAAAAATTCGCTCAGATATTCTTGCTGGAAAAATTTCTTTCTCAGATGCAGCGTTAAAATATTCAAAAGATTATTTATCCGGCGCAAATGGCGGCAGTTTAGGTTATGCATTCCCTGAAACTTATGCGCCACAGTTTGCACAAACTGTTGTACAAAGTAAACAAGGAGTAATTTCTGCACCGTTTAAAACAGAGTTTGGCTGGCACATTTTGGAAGTGACAGGGATGAGAGACGGCGATCTTACTGCTGAGGCCTACGCACAAAAAGCCTATGAACATTTAGTAAACTCTCAGTTGCAAGATGCAACAAAAGATTGGGTTAAGGCATTGCGTAAAAAAGCAGATATCCAATATTTTAATAAATGATTTAATATTTAAAAGAAAGGGGCTTAATTGCCCCTTTTGTTGTTTTTTGTTTTTTATTTTCTCTTTCTTATATCTTATGAAGAAATTTTTAATTGCGATTTTACTTTTAATTTTGATTTTAACGAGTGTGGTTAGTTTTGGTTATTACAAAATTACTGAATTTGTAAAAACTCCGCTAAATGTGCAGGCAGATCAACTTTTAACTATTGAACGTGGCACAACTGGTTCAAAATTAGCCGCACTTTTTGAGCAAGAAAAGTTAATTGATGATGGGAGATTATTACCTTATTTGCTGAAGTTGAAACCTGAGCTAAATAAAATAAAAGCAGGGACTTATTCTCTTGAGAATGTTAAAACTGTGCAAGATTTACTGGATTTGCTTAATTCAGGTAAGGAAGTGCAGTTCAATGTAAAATGGATTGAAGGAAAAACCTTCAAGGATTGGCGAAAAGATCTTGAAAATGCATCGCACTTGGTGCAAAGCGTGAAAGATAAGAGTAACGAGGAAATTTTCACATTACTTGATTTGCCAGATGTTGGTAGAAATCTTGAACTAAAAAATGTGGAAGGTTGGCTTTATCCTGATACTTACAACTATACACCTAAATCGACAGACTTAGAGCTACTTAAGCGATCCGCTGAGCGAATGAAAAAGGCGTTAAATAAGGCATGGAACGAGCGTGATGAGGATTTACCTTTAGCGAATCCTTATGAAATGTTGATTCTGGCTTCTATCGTAGAAAAAGAAACGGGCATTGCTACTGAGAGAGCAAAAGTGGCCTCTGTATTTATCAACCGTTTGAAGGCAAAAATGAAATTACAAACGGATCCAACGGTAATTTATGGTATGGGTGAGAATTACAGTGGTAATATTCGTAAAAAAGATTTAGAAATGTCAACGCCTTATAATACTTATGTGATTGATGGATTGCCACCGACGCCAATTGCTATGCCAAGTGAAAGCTCGTTACAGGCTGTTGCGAACCCTGAAAAAACAGATTTTTATTATTTTGTGGCAGATGGTTCTGGTGGACACAAATTTACCCGAAATTTGAATGAACATAATAAAGCAGTACAAGAATATTTACGTTGGTATCGCAGCCAGAAAAATGCCAAATAAAAGTGCGGAAGAAAATATGAAAGGAAAATTTATTGTCATTGAAGGCTTGGAAGGTGCGGGGAAAAGCTCCGCTCATCAGTCTGTTGTGCGAGTCTTGCATGAACTTGGTATTCAAGATGTCGTATTTACACGCGAGCCTGGTGGAACCCCGTTGGCAGAGAAATTACGCCATTTAATTAAACATGAAACCGAAGAACCTGTGACAGATAAAGCAGAGTTATTAATGCTTTATGCGGCACGTATTCAGTTGGTGGATAACGTGATTAAGCCTGCTTTAATGCAAGGAAAATGGGTGGTGGGTGATCGCCATGATATGTCATCTCAAGCGTATCAAGGTGGTGGACGTCAATTAGACCCGCATTTTATGCTCACCTTGAAAGAAACTGTATTAGGAGATTTTGAGCCAGATCTCACAATTTATTTGGATATAGATCCAATTGTTGGTTTAGCGCGAGCCCGTGGACGTGGCAAGTTAGATCGTATTGAACAAATGGATTTAGATTTTTTCCATCGCACTCGAGCACGCTATTTAGCGTTAGTACAAGATAATCCAAAAGCAGTAGTGATTAATGCTGAGCAGAGTATTGAACTTGTTCAAGCTGATATTGAAAGTGCGGTTAAAAATTGGTGGAAATTACACGAAAAATGACCGCACTTTACCCTTGGTTAATGCCAATTTATCATCAAATTGCTCAAACCTTTGACGAAGGTTTGGGGCATCATGCTGTGCTGATTAAAACTGATTCTGGTTTAGGTGTAGAAAATTTATTTGATGCGCTTGCACAGAAAATAATGTGTGTGGCTAAAGGTGATAAACCTTGTGGTCAATGCCATTCTTGCTATTTAATGCAAGCTCATAGTCATCCAGATTATCATGAATTGAGCCCTATTGATGGTAAGGATATTGGCGTCAATCAAGTACGCGACATTAATGAAATAGTTGCTCAACATGCACAACAAAACGGTAATAAAGTGGTGTATGTGCAAGGTGCGGAACGTTTAACGGAAGCGGCTGCTAATGCGTTATTGAAAACATTAGAAGAGCCTCGTCCAAATACTTATTTTTTACTTCAGACGGATAGTTCAGCAAGTTTATTAGCAACCATTTACAGTCGTTGCCAAGTGTGGAATCTGTCCGTGCCTAATGAACAAATGGCTCTTGATTGGTTGAAATCAGAAAGTGCGGCTGAAAATCAGGAAATTTTGACCGCACTTGCGATGAATCTTGGGCGTCCGCTTTTAGCATTAGAGACTTTACAACAAGAGCTTATTGAACAGCGTAAAAACTTCTTACGTCAATTTTGGGTGTTCTATCGCCGACGTTCACCATTAGAATTGCTTCCGTTGTTTGATAAAGAACGCTATGTTCAGCAAGTGGATTGGATTTTGGCTTTTCTTTCCGATTGTTTAAAACATAAACTTGAAATTGATAGTCATCGACAAGTTGCCGATCTTGGCCGCGGTATCGAACAATTCAGCGATGAGCAAACCGCTCTTGGTTTATTACAAGCAATCAAAATTATGCAAAAAGTGCGGTCAGATTTGCTTACAATTAATGGTGTGAATGTTGAATTGATGCTATTAGATAGCTTGACCAGATTAGTCACAGAAGTATTTGAAACGCAATAAATTAAAGATATATCGTCTATGGCGTTCAAGCCTTAGGTATAAGGAAAAATAATTATGTTCATTGTTGACTCCCACTGCCATTTAGATGCATTGGATTATGAAAATTTACATAAAAACATCGCAGATGTGGTGGAAAAAGCGCGCGCGCGTGGTGTGAAACATTTGCTCGCAATTGGTGTAACCTTAAGCCGTTTTGAGCAGGCTTATGAATCTTTACGCGAATTTAATAATGTCTCGCTTGCTTGTGGTGTTCACCCACTGGATTTTGAAGAGGAACCTTATGACGCAGAACGTTTATTGCGTTTAGCACAAGATCCAAAAGTGATTGCGATTGGCGAAATTGGATTAGATTATTATTACAGCGCGGACAATAAGGCGGAGCAACAAGCAGTGTTTGGTAGCCAAATCGATATTGCAAACCAGTTAGATAAGCCAGTAATTATTCATACTCGTTCTGCTGGCGATGACACCATTGCAATGTTACGCCAGCACCATGCTGAAAAGTGCGGTGGCGTTATTCATTGTTTTACGGAAAGCATGGAATTTGCGAAAAAAGCGTTGGATTTAGGTTTTTATATTTCTTGTTCTGGCATTGTCACCTTTAAAAATGCCGAAGCGATTCGTGAGGTTGTTCGTTATGTGCCAACGGATCGCTTATTGGTTGAAACGGATTCTCCTTATCTTGCGCCAGTACCTTATCGAGGAAAAGAAAACCAACCGGCTTATACGAGAGAAGTATGTGAATATGTGGCAACATTAAAGGGTGTTTCGGCTGAGTCGTTTGCTAGAATCACCACGCAAAATTTCGAGCGTTTATTTAAAATTCGTGTAGAATAAATGCACAGTTCTGACAAGGGAAAAGTATGCGAAAGTTTTTTAAATATTTCTTATTTATTGTTGTTTTTTTATTCCACGGTTTTATGTTTTCTGTGGTGAATTATGTGTTCCCTCATTACGATGTGACACGTGTTACTGGCGTAGAAGTAAAACGCGTTGATAAAGATGGGCCAATCACAAAATCGAATCCAGCTGATGGCCCAACACGTGATGTGTATTACATCAATACGCAAAATGACGATGGAAAAATTATGGTGTATCGCAATGAAGATACACGTTGGGGTTTTCCGTTCTACTTCAAATTTGGCTCAGCCAATTTACAGGCTGAAGCGCAGGCTTTGGGTAATGACAACAAACTTGTGCAAATTAAATACTATGGTTGGCGTATTACGATGATGGATGAATATCGCAATGCAACCTCAATTAAAGAAATTACTGCTGATGACACGCCAAGTCATCCAATCGTTTCTTGGATTTTCTATGCATTCCTGTTAGCTACTTTATT
The DNA here is from genome assembly GCF_018829625.1 of Haemophilus sp. SZY H36. NCBI lineage: Bacteria > Pseudomonadati > Pseudomonadota > Gammaproteobacteria > Pasteurellales > Pasteurellaceae > Haemophilus > Haemophilus sp. SZY H36. The sequence goes on from NZ_JAHKKA010000003.1 coordinate 51,223, forward strand.
CTTGTCTATTCAATTTGTTCGCGGCTGGTTTGACAGCGAAGAGTAATATCCTGAACGGCCGCAAAGTGCGGTCGTTTTCTTTCATATTTTTGAGTAATGATTATGGAATTATTTCATACTATTTTGGCGATTATTGCCTTAATTCTAATTAGTGCGGTTGTTTCTTCTGCAGAGATTTCACTGGCGGGTTCGCGTAAATTGAAACTACAAACCCTTGCGAATGAAGGGGATGTGCGTGCGCTTCAAGTACTTAAATTACAAGAGCATCCTGGTCGTTTTATTACCGTGGTTCAAATTGGTTTGAATATGGTGGCGATTCTTGGTGGGGGAATTGGTGAAAGCGCACTAAGCCCTTATATCGCGGAAATTTTAAGCCGCTCTTTTGTGGGCGATTGGATTGAGCCAACTGCTTCTACCATTGCGTTTGTATTGGTTACTTGTTTCTTTATCTTATTTGCTGATCTTATTCCAAAACGTATTGCTATTACTTATCCTGAAATGGTGGCGTTGCGTGTTGTCGGCATTATGAATTTCAGTATGTTTGTGTTTAAGCCGCTTGTATGGTTTTTTGATACGCTTGCTAATGTATTTTTCCGCTTATTTCGTATTTCCACTGTGCGTGAAGATGGTATGACGTCTGAAGATATTTTCGCCGTAGTAGAAGCAGGCGCAGAAGCTGGCGTATTAAAAACTCAAGAGCATTATCTCATCGAAAATATTTTCGATATGCAAGCGCGTACAGTGACTTCCACTATGACAACCCGTGAAAATATCGTGTATTTAGACCGTACTTTTTCTCGCCAAGAAGTCATGGATACGCTTTCTCGTGATTCTCATTCTAAAATCGTGATTTGTGACAATAGCCTCGACAAAATCTTAGGTTATGTAGAATCCCATACGTTGCTCACCATGTATTTGCAGAATGAAAATGTGGTGCTCACAGATTCCAAACTACTCCGTAAAGCATTATTTGTGCCGGATACGCTTTCTCTTTACGAAGTATTAGAATTGTTTAAATCTACCGGTGAAGATTTTGCGATTATTGTAAATGAATATGCCCTCGTAGTGGGTATTGTTACGCTAAATGATGTCATGAGTATTGTTATGGGGGAATTAGTTTCTAACGAAGAAGAATATATTGTGAGTCGTGATGAAAACTCATGGCTTATTGATGGCGCAACGCCATTAGAAGATGTGACACGAGTATTAGATATTGAATCTTTCCCAGATGAAGAAAATTACGAAACCATCAGTGGCTTTATGATGTATATGCTACGTAAAATCCCGAAAAAAACCGATTCTGTGGTTTACGGAAAATACAAGTTTGAAGTGATTGATACGGAAAACTTTAAAATCGATCAGATTTTGGTGTCTTTAGTAAAAGAGGCGGAATAATTACCGCCCTTTCTTTAATCCCCTTCAGCCAGTATAATGGCGGCGTTTTATTAACTTTAATCAGGTATGACTATGTTTAAAAAAATCTCTGTTTTATTTTTTACGTTAATGTTGGCAGGTTGTTCTTCTTGGTCATCGGTTACCAACTACATTCCATTTATGGGGAACGATAAAAAAGTGATTGATTTAGATAAGGATAAAATCGATCAAAAATCTTATGCGGCTGCTTATGAAGCGACTATAGCGACATATAAAGGTCGCGTGAATGAAAATTTCTTTGTAGATAATTTTGCAAGTGGTGCGAATGACTGGTATCTAGGCCGTATTTTAGTTCCTGTTAAACAAATTCAGGATAAACTTTATACAGGCGGCCATGATTCTGATGTATATGCTTATTATAGCGGCGTGTTACATGCGGAAGCATTGCAAGCGAACATTAAACGTTTGAACGCAAATTGTTGGGAAAAAGTGGATTCGCAAAGCATAACTCAAGGTATTTATGATGCGATGCGTGATTTGCAAAAAGGCAAAGAGCGCGGTGAAAATGATGAATATATTGCGCAAGGTAGTGAAGCACTGCTGAAAGCCTGCACATCTAAATAATTGTTTTTCAACAAGCTGCTGGTCGATTTATTTCACCAGCAGCTTTATTTTTAAATTATTAAGGAGCAAGAATGTTAGAACTTTCGGAAAGCAACATTCATTTAAATGCTAACGCAGCTGATAAACAACAAGCGATTGAAATCGCAGCGTCCGCATTAGTTCAAGCAGACAATGTGGAAAATGGTTACTTGCAAGGAATGCTAGCGCGCGAGTTGCAAACCTCAACCTTTTTAGGCAATGGCATCGCTATTCCTCATGGCACCTTGGATACTCGTTCGATGGTAAAGAAAACGGGCGTGCAAGTGTTTCAATTTCCTCAAGGCATAGAATGGGGAGAAGGAAATATTGCTTATGTCGTGATTGGTATTGCGGCGCGATCTGATGAGCATTTGTCCTTATTACGTCAACTTACTCACGTTTTGAGTGATGAAGATACCGCAGCGAAATTAGCAAAAATAACGGATGTTGCTGAATTTCGTGCGATTTTAATGGGCGAGACAATTGAGCCATTTGAAATTCCTGCTGCCAATATCAGTGTAGATGTAGATACCCAAAGTTTATTAACTTTAGTCGCGATTAATGCGGGGCAATTACAGATGCAAAGTGCGGTAGAAAATCGCTTTATTTCTGAGGTGATTAATAATGCGGCATTACCACTTGGCAAAGGGTTATGGGTAACCGATTCTGTCGTAGGGAATGTGAAAAATGCCTTGGCATTTAGTCGTGCCAAAACGATTTTTAGCCACAATGGCAAAGCTGTAAAAGGCGTGATAACCGTTTCAGCTATCAGTGATCAAATTAATCCAACTTTAGCGCGTTTATTAGATGACGATGTCCAAACAACCTTACTCAATGGTAATTCAACAGAAATTTTGACCGCACTTTTGGGTTCAGAGTGTGATGTTGAAACTCAATCTGTAGAAGGTGCTGTTGTAGGAACCTTTACGATTCGTAATGAACATGGTTTACATGCGCGTCCAAGTGCGAATTTGGTTAATGAAGTGAAAAAATTCACTTCGAAAATTACCGTGCAAAATCTTACTCGTGAAAGTGAAGTCGTCAGTGCAAAAAGTTTGATGAAGATTGTTGCACTTGGTGTAATACAAGGGCATCGTTTACGTTTTGTGGCAGAAGGGGAAGATGCAAAACAAGCTATTGAAGCATTGGGCAAAGTGATTGCCGACGGCTTGGGTGAGAATGTTTCTGCCGTGCCGCCATCTGAACCAGATACCATTGAAATTATGGGGGAGCAAATTCACGCACCAGAGGTAACAGAAGATAATAACTTGCCGGCAAATGCTATTGAGGCAGTGTTTGTAATTAAGAATGAACACGGTTTGCACGCTCGCCCAAGTGCAGTGTTGGTAAACGAAGTGAAAAAATATAATGCCTCTGTAGCGGTTCAGAATCTTGATCGTAATTCTCAATTAGTGAGTGCTAAAAGCTTAATGAAAATTGTGGCATTAGGCGTAGTAAAAGGGACTCGTTTACGTTTTGTTGCAACGGGCGATGAAGCGCAACAGGCTATTGATGGAATCGGTGCTGTGATTGAATCGGGTTTAGGGGAATAGTATGGCAAGCGTTGTAACAATTACTTTAAATTCCGCCTATGATTTAGTCGGGCGTTTAACTCATATCCAACTTGGTGAAGTAAATACCGTAGAAACCCTTGGCTTATTTCCTGCGGGGAAAGGCATTAATGTCGCAAAAGTACTAAAAGATTTAGGCGTTGATGTTTCAGTAGGCGGTTTCTTGGGCGAGGATAATTCAGCTGATTTCGAGCAAATGTTTAATAAGCACGGTTTGGAAGATAAATTCAACCGTGTGGATGGCAAAACTCGTATCAATGTAAAAATTACCGAAACTGAAGCAGATGTGACAGATTTAAATTTCTTGGGATATCAAATAAGCCCACAAGTTTGGCAACAATTTGTGACGGATTCTTTGGCTTATTGTTTAAATTATGACATTGTCGCAGTTTGTGGCAGTTTACCTCTAGGTGTATCTCCTGAATTATTTGCTGATTGGTTGAGTCAGCTTCACCAAGCTGGCGTAAAAGTGGTGCTTGATAGTAGCAATGCTGCGCTTACCGCTGGATTAAAAGCGAAACCTTGGCTAGTAAAACCCAATCATCGAGAACTTGAGGCTTGGGTTGGTCATCCATTAAATCGTCTTGAAGAAATTATTGCTGCTGCACAGCAACTCAAAGCGGAAGGTATTGAAAACGTGATTATTTCAATGGGAGCCAAAGGTTCTTTATGGATTAATAATGAAAGCGTGCTCAAAGCCGAACCGCCAAAATGTGAAAATGTAGTGAGTACTGTTGGGGCAGGCGATTCAATGGTAGCAGGCTTAATTTATGGTTTTGAAAAAGGTTTATCGAAAGCTGAAACCTTAGCTTTTGCTACGGCTGTGTCCGCTTTTGCGGTGTCTCAAAGTAATGTCGGTGTGAGTGATTTGAATTTACTTGAGCCCATTTTAGAAAAAGTACAAATAACGATGATTGAAGGATAGTATGAAGTTATTTTTAACCCAATCAGCTAATGTAGGCGATGCGAAAGCCTATTTATTACATGAAGTTTTTCGAGTAGCTGCGCAAAAAGCAAATGTCTCTATTGTAGAAACACCAGCCGAAGCAGATCTTGTTCTCGTATTTGGTTCTGTATTACCCAATAACCCTGCGTTAGTTGGTAAAAAAGTCTTTATTATCGGCGAAGCTATCGCCATGATTTCTCCTGAAGTCACGCTGGCAAATGCCTTAGCCAATGGAGCAGATTATGTTGCTCCGAAAAGTGCGGTGAATTTTACAGGTGTTTCTGGTGTAAAAAATATTGTTGCGGTAACTGCTTGTCCAACTGGCGTTGCACATACGTTTATGTCAGCCGAAGCGATTGAAGCCTATGCGAAAAAACAAGGTTGGAATGTAAAAGTTGAAACCCGTGGTCAAGTTGGGGCTGGCAATGAAATTACTGCAGAAGAAGTCGCGGCGGCTGATTTGGTATTTGTTGCAGCAGATATTGATGTGTCTTTAGATAAATTTAAAGGTAAACCAATGTATCGCACTTCAACAGGATTAGCCTTGAAGAAAACCGAGCAAGAATTTGATAAAGCATTTAAAGAGGCCAAAGTTTTTGATGGCAGAAATAATGCTGGCTCAAAAGAAGAAAGCCGTGAGAAAAAAGGTGTGTACAAACACTTAATGACTGGCGTTTCTCATATGTTACCGTTAGTGGTTGCGGGTGGGTTGTTGATCGCGATTTCGTTTATGTTCAGTTTTAATGTAATTGAAAATACAGGAGTTTTTCAAGATCTTCCCAATATGTTGATGAATATCGGTAGTGGTGTGGCGTTCAAGTTAATGATTGCCGTGTTTGCCGGTTATGTTGCATTTTCTATCGCTGATCGTCCAGGGCTTGCAGTTGGTTTGATTGCGGGGATGCTGGCAAGTGAAGCGGGTGCAGGGATTCTTGGCGGTATTATTGCGGGTTTCTTAGCGGGCTATGTAGTGAAAGGGCTGAATGTGATTATTCGATTGCCAGCAAGCCTGACTTCATTAAAACCGATTTTAATTTTACCGCTCTTGGGTTCGATGATTGTTGGTTTGACGATGATTTACCTCATTAATCCACCAGTAGCTGAAATTATGAAAGAGCTAAGTAATTGGCTTACTTCAATGGGCGAAGTGAATGCGATTGTGTTAGGCGCAATTATTGGTGCAATGATGTGTATCGATATGGGCGGGCCGGTAAATAAAGCAGCATACACCTTTTCTGTTGGATTGATTGCATCCCAAGTTTATACGCCAATGGCTGCGGCAATGGCCGCGGGTATGGTTCCACCAATTGGTATGACAGTGGCGACTTGGATTGCTCGCAATAAATTCACTGTTAGCCAACGCGATGCGGGGAAAGCATCATTCGTTCTTGGTTTATGTTTTATTTCCGAAGGTGCATTACCATTTGTGGCAGCAGATCCAATTCGTGTCATTATTAGCTCTGTGATTGGTGGTGCAGTGGCTGGTGCGATTTCTATGGGCTTAAATATTACATTACAAGCTCCACACGGCGGATTATTTGTCATTCCATTTGTATCTGAGCCGTTGAAATATCTTGGTGCAATTGCGATTGGTGCTTTATCAACAGGTGTGGTTTATGCCATTATTAAATCGAAAAACAATGCGGAATAATACCGCACTTTGAATGTAAAAAAGCCGATTCATTTGAATCGGCTTTTGTTTTGGAATAGATTTATTTTTCACGATCGTCGATAGTTTGTAGCAAATAATTTCCATCTGCATCAGCAAGACTGCGGAAACCTACATTCGTGATTTTGTAGGGATACTTTGTTCGATAAGTAAAGTTTTCGTGATGATGACCGTGGAATACTTGCTTAACACCCATCTTCATTGCCAAATCATTAATCACTTGGAAACCCATCGGATGTGGCTTAGGGGCTTCGTGACAAATCAACACATCCGCTTGTTGGTTTTCTAAGATTTCAATATCCGATGGGAAAATTGACGTGCGATGACGTAAAGGCACACCGCCTCGCCAGATTTTCTCTTGTGGGCTATATTGACAATAATGAATAGGATCAAAAAACATGGGGCGATTTGGCGGCATCCAAATTTGCCCTCGGAATACACCGCCTAATCCTGCAATGCGGGTGCCTTGAATATCAACTACGCGATTGTGTAAATTCCGTGATTGCCATTCAGAACCCCAAATCGCATCAAAAGCACTAATTGTTTTGCTATCATGATTTCCATGAATAAACCAAATATCACAATGTTGTGCAAGTTTATCCAGCTCATCTGTTGTGGTGAGTTGTAAATCGCCTAAAATTATGAGTGCGACATTTTCCTGTTCTCTCACAAAAGGGTAAATATGATCGTAGCTTCCGTGTGGATCACCGGCAAATAAGATCATTGATGTTTTCCTTTTATAACAAATGGACTATTTTGCAATTCACTGATTTCTTCTTCATTTAACACTTTCTCAATGACTGCTTTCACTTGGTTATAGCGATCAAGATAACTTGGCGATTCAATTTCTATGTAAGGGACTTTATATTTATCTAACAGTTTTTTGAGTAGTTGTTGAAATTGTTGGCGTTGCTTTTGTGAACCTAAACTGCGCAAGCCATCATCCACCCATTCAGTATTATTTTTAAGCAAAATAGTGACATCGAATGGATATTCTTTAATCATCGAATCTAAAAATGGATGGGCTTTTCCTTCGTACTGAATGCAGAACGCTTGCGTGGTGATGAAATCCGTATCAATAAATGCAATTTTATGTGCATGGCGCACTGCATAATCAATGTATCGTTGATGACCAAGAGCCATTTGCGGATAGTCAGAATATTGCATGGCCTGCTCATTGCCACCTAGCTTTTCAAATACAAATTCACGGCCGTATTCCCATGCAGACGTGGTATTAAATACGGCAGCTAACTTATTCACAAGCACACTTTTACCGCTGCTTTCTCCACCTAAAATCGCCACCGTTTTGGCAAAGAAAGGGCGAACTTCTTTCGGAATAAATTTCCAATATTGGAATGGAGTCGTACGAATTTTAGTTGCAGACACATTAAAGAAAGTGCGGTCAGGATCGACTAACGAAACTTCTAAACCTAAGTATTTCTCGTAAGGTGCTTTATCTTGAGGTTCGCTACTAAATACGATTGAAGGTTCAAAATGTTTTTCATGAAATAGGGTTTTAACCGCTTCGCTCCAAGATTGCCAGCCATTTGGATAACTCGGAATACCGTCTTCAACCAAATGATGAATAAAAATCTGATTTTTTTGATATTTGAAAATTTGCTGCATCCAACGCAAACGATCTTGCACGGTTGGCATGCGTTTCATTTTACTATCGTAAAATAATTTCAAATCGCGCTCCGTATCACTACACACGATAACGTGTAGTTCATCTACTTTACTGAACGCTTCATAAATCATATTTATATGGCCTGTGTGCACGGGATAAAATTTCCCGAAAATGACACCGACTCTTTTCTCTTTTGCTTTTGACATAATCGGCTCTTGATAGCGTAAGAATTGAGTACGTTTATTGTAGGCTAAATGAAAATATTTTTCACGTTCTGATTTAGTGCCTAGGTATTTTGCGCTATACTTAGTGCGCATTCTCAGGGCAGGGTGAAATTCCCTACCGGTGGTAAAGCCCACGAGCGTTTAAAAGTGCGGTCAATTTTTGGCAAATTTTTCCAGCTAAATTGTCCTGATTTTCACTTTTAAAGTCAGCAGATTTGGTGAAATTCCAAAGCCGACAGTAAAGTCTGGATGAAAGAGAATAAAACGAGTTGGGTTCCCAAATCGTTCATTTTATTTGCATTTCTCAGCCCTGATTCTGGTATTTAATTGAAATCTCAAATTAGGAAATTACTATGAATCAGTCAATTTTATCTCCATTCGGCAACACTGCTGAAGAACGCGTACTTAACGCAATTAATGCCTTCAAAAATGGAACTGGCGTATTAGTTTTAGATGATGAAGATCGTGAAAATGAAGGTGATTTAATTTTCCCAGCAGAAACCATCACGCCAGAACAAATGGCAAAATTAATTCGTTATGGAAGTGGTATAGTTTGTTTATGCATTACCGATGAACGTTGCCAACAACTCGATTTACCGCCAATGGTAGAACATAATAATAGCGTAAACAAAACAGCTTTCACTGTGACGATTGAAGCTGCGAAAGGTGTTTCTACAGGCGTATCTGCCGCAGACCGAGTCACAACTATTCAAACAGCTATTGCGGATAATGCTATTCCGACAGATTTACATCGTCCCGGTCATGTCTTTCCACTTCGTGCAGCAAATGGTGGCGTACTTACCCGCCGCGGACATACTGAAGCTTCCGTTGATTTAGCACGTCTAGCTGGATTTAAAGAAGCAGGTGTGATTTGTGAAATCACGAATGACGACGGCACAATGGCTCGCGCCCCTGAGATTGTAGAATTTGCAAAGAAATTTGGTTATTCTGTGCTTACCATCGAAGATTTGGTTGAGTATCGTTTAGCACATAATATTTAAAATGAAGAAGTGCGGTGAAAATTTCTATGATTTTTCACCGCACTTTTATCTTATACCATTCCACATTTTATTTATTTGGGTAACTTTTATGCACAGCACAGCACAGCACAGCACAGCACAGCACAGCACAATTATGTCATTAGTTTAACTACTGAACAAAAACGCCGAAAACATATTACAGAAGAATTTGGTAAGCAGAATATTCCTTTCGCATTTTTTGATGCTATCACGCCTGAACTTATTGAAGAAACGGCTAAAAAATTCAATATCACCTTTGATCGTTCATCAAAAGCAACTTTATGTGACGGTGAGATAGCTTGTGCACTAAGCCATATCGTTTTATGGAATTTCGTTTTAGAAAATAATTTAGATTATATTAATATTTTTGAAGATGATATTTATTTGGGGGAAAATGCAAAAGAATTACTTGAAATCGATTACATCCCCAAAGATACCGATATTCTTAAACTAGAAACCTTGTACGGTAAAATTATGCTCGGCAGTATGTATAAAATAAAATGTCAACGAAATATATTTCAATTAAAGTATAAACATACTGGTATGGGCGGGTATACCATCACAGCTAAAGGTGCTCGATATTTATTGAATAAAATCCAAAATAGACAACTTGTTCTAGCAATAGACACGCTTATTTTTGATAAACTCTTAAATCAAAGAGAATATAAAGTTATGCAACTCTATCCCGCTGTCTGTATCCAAGATTTAATTATAAATGGTGAAAGTAAATTTAAGAGTAGCTTACAAGATGGTAGAGAAACCGTTCATGCTAATCAAACCAAAACAACCCCATTAGAAAAAGTGATCAATGAATTGGGGCGAATTAAAAGACGAATATTCGGTAAACCAGTACCATTTAAATAATACTTATTTAATCAAAAATACAATAATTTGAGATTCTAAGCAAAGTGATTACTTAAGATACGAAGTAATATAATAAAAAATTTATTAATACAAGGACTATATTATGAATTCAACAAAAACATTCCCGCTTCCTACGGGTTATTTCGGTATTCCTCTTGGACTGGCAGCATTATCTCTAGCTTGGTTGCACTTAGAAAATCACTTTCCTGTAGCTCGCACTATAAGTGATGTAATTGGCATCATAGCAAGTGCAATTTGGATTCTATTTATTCTAATGTATGCCTATAAACTTCGTTATTACAGTGATGAAGTTCGCTCAGAATATCATTGCCCAGTACGTTTTTCTTTCATTGCACTCATACCTATCACCACAATGCTTATAGGCGATATTACTTATCGCTGGACTCCATGGCTTGCGGAAGTAATGATTTGGCTTGGCACTATTGGTCAATTACTTTTCTCGTCCTTACGCATTAGTGAGCTATGGCAAGGTGGTGTATTTGAACAAAAATCTACTCGCCCGCCTTTTTATTTACCTGCTGTTGCAGCCAACTTCACGAGTGCAAGCTCTCTTGCCTTACTTGGCTATCACGATTTAGGGTATTTATTTTTTGGTGCAGGTCTAATAGCATGGATCATTTTTGAACCCGTATTGCTTCAACACCTACGAATTTCATCACTTGAACCACCATTTCGAGCTACGATGGGAATCATTCTTGCTCCAGCGTTTGTAGGGGCTGCTGCATATTTATCTCTAAATAAAGGGGAAATTGATACATTCGTCAAAATTCTTTGGGGATATGGCTTTCTACAACTCTTTTTCTTATTACGGTTATTACCTTGGATTATGGAAAAAGGCTTGAATATTGGATTATGGGGATTCTCATTCGGATTAGCGTCTATGGCAAATAGCTCAATTGCCTTTTTTCACGGCGACGTATTACAAGATATCTCAATTTTTGCCTTTGTATTCTCTAACCTTATGATTGGCTTACTCGTATTAATGACCATCTACAAATTAGCCAAAGGACAATTCTTCTTAAAATAAAACTCAATTAAAAAATAAGGCGTATGTGATGTGAATAAACATACGCCATTTTAATAAAAACATCATTGATAAAATATAGGATTGCTCGGCTTACGTCGTTTGCCGATATTTTTCGTATCCTTATGACGTAATTTCACTTTTTTCTTCGCCTCTGTTTTTTTCTTTTCTTCACGTTTTTCTTTAATACGTGCCTTTTGTTTTTTGCTTACAGATTTCACTTCACCGTCTTTTGGTGGCTTAGTGCGAGGTTCTAAACCTTCTAAAATGCGCGCCTTTAAAATTTCCTCGGTATAGCGTTTGATTTTACCCAGTAACTTATAATCATGGGCTTCGACAAAAGAGACCGCCGTGCCCTTTTTACCTGCTCGCGCTGTTCGTCCAATTCGATGCAAATAAGTATCCGCACTGTACGGCAAATCAAAATTCATAACATGGCTTACATCGTCAATATCAATACCACGCGCAGCCACATCCGTTGCAACCAATACTGTCACAATACCTGATTTCAATTTATCAATCGCATTGTTACGTTGAGTTTGTGCCATTTCGCCTTCTAAATACGCGGAACGAATACCTCGTTTACGCAATGTTTCTGAAAGTTCACGCGCATCTTCACGACGACGAACAAACACAATTCCACGCGTCACTTCTTCAGTTTCAATAAAACGCGCGAGCAATTTGATTTTGTGTTCATTGCTGTCTGCGTGATAATACCATTGATTAATTTTTTTTCTCTCTCGACGGCTTGGTTCTGCATCCACTTTAACAGGATCATTCAACAAACGCTCTGCGAAATCGACCAACAACTCCCCTTCCAAGGTTGCAGAAAACAACAAGGTTTGTTTTCTCCAACGGGTTTCAGCCGCGATTTTTTCCGCATCTTGCCCAAACCCCATTTGTAACATTCTATCGGCTTCATCAAAAATCAGCATTTCAACCGAACGGCAATCAAAATTTTCTTCCTTAATATATTGCAATAAACGACCAGGCGTAGCCACCACCAAATCCTGATTGGTATTGAACACATCACCGTGATTTTGATACGCCACACCACCTGTAATGGTCGCAATATTTAAATGGGTGAACTGCGCTAATTCTTCCGCTTGTTCTGCCACTTGCATTGCCAGTTCACGGGTTGGCGTTAATACCAAAATACGCGGCGGACCTGGTTTACGACGCGGATAATCCAATAAATGTTGTAGCGCAGGTAATAAAAAAGCAGCCGTTTTCCCTGTTCCCGTTGGTGCAGAACCTAATACATCACGCTCTTCCATTGCGGCTGGAATGGCTTCCATTTGAATAGCTGTTGGGCGGGAATAACCTTTTTTCTCAAGCGCCTTTAAAAGCTCAGGAGAAAGATCGAATTGTTCAAATTGAGATAAATTCATTATTGTGCGGTTCTTTGTTAAAATTGGCGCGAATTATACCCGAAAAGCACCTAAAAGTGCGGTCAATTTACGAAAAATTTATGAGTGGATTTACCTTCAAACAATTCCATATCAACCAAGATTCTTGTGCGATGAAAGTCGGCACTGATGGCATTTTGCTAGGTGCTTGGGCTGATGTAAAACATTGTAAAAATATTTTAGATATGGGCAGTGGCACTGGATTATTGGCTTTAATGTTGGCACAACGAACAGAAGAAAACTGCCAAATTCAAGCGGTGGAGTTGGATCCCATTGCAGCAAAACAAGCGCAAGAAAACATCAATGATTCAGTGTGGTCAAACCGCATTCAACTTATTCAAACGGATATACAACATTTTTTACAAACTACGGAACAAACCTTTGATTTAATCGTGGCAAATCCACCTTATTTTGAACAAGGTATTGCTTGCAAAAATGAGGAAAGAGAATTGGCTCGTTATACCAAGCAAAGCCACTTAAATTGGTTAGAATGGGCTGCAATGCACTTAGCGGAAAATGGGAAAATAAGTTTTGTTTTACCTTATGATGCAGGCAAAACACTTATAAAATCTACCGCACTTTTTTGTATAAAACAAACGAATGTCATTACAAAAATGGAGAAAACGCCCCAGAGAATGCTACTTACCTTTGCCAAACAGCCTGAAGTTTTAACACAAGATCAATTGGTGATTTATGATGCGGATAATCAATACACTGAAGCGTTTATTGAATTGACTAAAGACTTTTATTTAAAATTTTAAAGGGGAAATCATTTTCCCCTTTAATCATACACTATCTAAAATACCACTTCGCTAACAACACACCCGCATTCACTGCAATATTTAAGCCTGATTTAATTGGACTTGCGAGCGTTAAACGCACTTGTGTGTCTTCTGGAGTCGCTAAACTTTCCGTAGAACTTTCACTTAGCACAAAAACCACTTTATTTTTTAACCGCACTTTATCCAACGGCTCGCCTTGTTTATTGTGCGATACGTGAATAATTTGATAGCCCGATTTACGCAATTGCATCAAAGCTGAATCAATATAATCTGTTTCTAACACACGAATATATTCAGCACCGCCTTCTGCTACGCGCATTGAGGCTGCCGAATACAGATTTTCCACATTATCGGCGACAATATTTTTCACGCCAAAATAAGCACAAGTACGCAATACCCCACCAATATTTTGCGCATTATTCACGTTGTCTAATAGCACTAAACAATCCTCTTCACGAGGAATATCCAAATACCCTTGCAACGTGAAAGCACGCGGTTTCTTCACCAATAAGCAAATGCCACCATGATGTTCCGTTCCACTCACTCGAGCTAATTCTTCACTATCTACAACGTGATAAGCCTTCTTGTTTTCGGCTAAATAACTCAATACCTCGCCAATTTTGTGTGACATTTGTACGGTTGCCCACAATCTAACAATACTTTCAGGGCGTTCTGCAAATAAAGCTAAACAGGCATTTTCACCATAAACCTTCATTTCTTCCGCACGATTTTTCTTAATTTTTTCAGGTGCTCTAGGAGAAAGCGCACCAGTTTTCTTTTCTTTTATTTTATAAACCGTACCGGTACTTTTTATCGTCACTTGAACCTTAGGTTGTTCTGCATTTTTATTTGATGGCGCACGAGATAAAGAGAGTTGCGTAATTTTAGTTTCTTTCATTTCTTGTTTATCACGAGAAAAACGAGATTTTTCGTTTCTCTTTCCATTAAATTTATCATTAGAGTGCGGTCGATTTTGAGTTGGTTTTTCTCTGTATTTTTCACCTACTGAGCGTTCTTGAAAGGATCTGCCGGCGGATTGAAAAGACGGTTTGCGTTTGTCGTTCATAGGGTTTCCCTGAATAAAAATGAATATTTTTTAGCCATAAAATGCTAAAATTTGTGAGCATTATAACGAAAAAAAGCCTTTTTTCTATTAATAAGCGCGTGAAATATTGTAAACTAACGCACTAGTCTTTAATCACGAGATGGATTATGTTAATCAATAAAACAAAACGAGCTGAACAAAATTTAAATAATTTGCCATTCCTTGCCTTGCAAGCTGAGCAAATTGAATTTTTGGGTAGCCCGGCTGAATTTAAAACTCAAATTATTGAATTAATCAGAAACGCAAAAAAACGTATTTATGTCACCGCACTTTATTGGCAAAAAGATGAAGCGGGGCAGGAAATCCTTGATGAAATTTATCGCGTGAAGCAAGAAAATCCACACTTGGATGTAAAAATTCTCATAGATTGGCATCGCGCACAACGCAATTTATTAGGTGCGGAAAAATCTGCCACCAATGCAGATTGGTATTGCGAACAACGCCAAACTTATCAGTTACCTGATGATCCAAATATGTTCTTTGGCGTGCCAATTAACACGCGAGAAGTTTTTGGTGTATTGCACGTTAAAGGCTTTATATTTGATGATACGGTGCTGTATAGCGGTGCAAGCATTAATAATGTCTATCTTTATCAATTTGAAAAATATCGTTACGACCGCTATCAAAAAATCACTCATTCAGAATTAGCTGATTCGATGGTGAATTTCATTAATGATTACTTGTTAGATTTCAGTGCTGTTTATCCACTTGATGTCACCAACAGACCTCGTACCAAAGAGATCCGTGGCAATATTCGTGCTTATCGTAAAGACCTTGCTCAAAATGGTGAATATTCATTAAAAAGTGCGGTGAAATTACCGAATGTTTTAAGCGTATCGCCGCTCTTTGGCTTAGGCGCATCAGGCAATGAATTAAATCAAGTGATTGAAGATTTATTCTTGCAAGTACAAGAAAAATTGGTGATTTGTACGCCATACTTTAATTTCCCACGCACATTGCAACATAAAATAGCAACGTTATTGGAAAACGGTAAACGAGTAGAAATTATTGTTGGCGATAAAGTCGCAAACGATTTTTATATCCCACCAGAACAACCATTCAAAATGGCAGGAGCGTTACCTTATCTTTATGAAAGTAATCTTCGCCGTTTCTGTGAAAAATTTGAGACTCAAATTGAAAATGGTCAGCTTGTGGTGCGTTTATGGCGTGATGGCGATAATACCTACCACTTAAAAGGTGTGTGGGTAGATGACCGCTATATTTTACTTACGGGCAATAATCTTAACCCTCGCGCTTGGCGTTTGGATGCAGAAAATGGCTTATTAATTTACGATCCGCAACAACAGCTTTTAGCCCAAGTGGAAAAAGAGCAAAACCAAATTCGCCAACATACAAAAGTATTAAAACATTACACTGAATTAGAAGAATTGAATCAATACCCAGAACCAGTGCAAAAACTTTTGAAAAAATTTGCACGAATTAAAGCGGATAAATTGGTAAAAATGATTCTTTAGGTTATATTTTTAAAAAATAAGGGAACGTTAAGTTCCCTTTATCATATTTGCTAATCACCGAGCTTTAATGACTTAAATGCCAGATGATTTAGATCAAGATTATTTATTTAATTTCGCTTTGTAAGTTGGGTTCATTAAGTTTTCTACAGAAAGAATGTCATCTAATTGTTCTTCTGTTAATAAACCTTTTTCTAACACAACTTCACGTACGCCTTTGCCTGTTTGCGCACAGATTTTACCCACTAAGTCTCCGTTGTGGTGACCGATAAATGGATTTAAGTAAGTCACGATACCGATTGAATTAAACACGTAGTTTTCACAAATTTCTTTGTTTACAGTGATTCCATCCACACATTTATCGCGTAAGTTCACACAAGCATTCGTTAAAATATCAATAGATTCGAACATTGCTTGACCAATCACTGGTTCCATTACGTTTAATTGTAATTGACCTGCTTCAGATGCAAAGGTCACAGTGGTATCGTTACCAATTACTTTAAAGCATACTTGGTTCACCACTTCTGGAACAACTGGGTTTACTTTTGCCGGCATGATAGAAGATCCCGCTTGTAATTCAGGTAAATTAATTTCTTTAATACCAGCACGTGGACCAGAAGAAAGCAAACGTAAGTCATTACATACTTTAGAAAGTTTCACTGCAGTACGTTTTAACGCACCGTGAACCATTACATAAGCGCCACAGTCAGATGTTGCTTCAATTAAGTTTTCTGCTGGTACGCAAGCTAATCCAGTTACCTCAGCAAGGTGTTTTACAACTAATTTTGTATAGCCTTGTGGCGTATTTAAACCAGTACCGATTGCTGTCGCACCAAGGTTTACTTCAAGGAGTAAATCTGCTGTACGTTTTAAGTTACGCACTTCTTCTTCAAGTAATACGGCGAAAGCTTTGAATTCTTGACCAACAGTCATTGGCACGGCATCTTGCAATTGAGTACGCCCCATTTTTAAGATGTTCGCAAACTCTTTTGCTTTATTATCAAAACCGTCGTGTAAATATTGAATTTTATCGATCAATTTTAAGATGCTGTTGTACACTGCGATACGGAAACCTGTAGGATATGCATCATTGGTTGATTGGCTTGCGTTAACGTGGTCCATCGGGTTAATCACGTTATATTCTCCTTTTTTATGGCCGATTTTTTCAAGCGCAAGGTTAGCAACCACTTCATTGGTATTCATATTGACAGAAGTACCTGCACCACCTTGATATACGTCTGATGGGAATTGATCCAAGCATTTTCCAGTGGTAAGAATTTCATCACAAGCAGCCACTATCGCTTTTGCAATATCACTTGGAATTGCACCTAGTTCACCATTGGCTAAAGCAGTTGCTTTTTTCACCATTACCATGCCACGTACAAACTCAGGCACGTCAGAAATAGTTACGTTAGAAATATTGAAATTTTCTACCGCTCTTAATGTATGAATACCCCAGTACGCTTCTGCTGGTACATCACGTTCGCCGAGTAAATCTACTTCTTTTCTAAATTGAGTCATTTGAATCACCTTTTCTGGTTAGTTAATTTGACGCCATTATAGAAATTTTAAGGAGAAAAAACTTGACCAAGATCACATTTTCAAGAAATGCTCTCAAGACATATTTTCATTTTTCGGATTAGTTTTTTTAGGGGAAAATAAGTTTTCTATCAATCTTACGCAGCTTTTAAATGCTCACCAATTTTCTCAAACAGTTTCTGAATTTGCTCTGCCCTATGCCCTAACACACGCACTATCACCCCACCTTCATTCAACTGAGATATACCAAGAAGTAAGGATTTATCCGTTTCTTGCTGTTGAAGCTGTTGTACTATCTGCTTAATTTCTCTAGATGTTTTTTGTAAGTTAATGTAAACCAATGATCCCTGATGTGAAAAACCTTCCATTTGGCTTAACGCTGTTAAATTCATTTTAGCCGGTAACCACTGAATACAATCTAACATCAGCGGTTTAACTTTCCCATTTTCTTGCACAAGCTGAACTCTTAAATGAGAAGAAAATTGGCGAAATTCAAAACGTTCATCATTTGCCACTCGCCCAATAGCTACAATTTCACCATAAATTAGCGTACTCTCAGGTTGAATATTGATTAACGTTTTTTGCTTAAGAGCAGAATTCTTATGCAAAACCAACGGATGAGGTAAATAAAATAAACGACTTTTCTCGGCAAGTTGAATCAATGTATTTTGCTCGGCAAAATCATCCTCATTCATTGCCTGAACTCGAGTAAATGCCTGCGTATTTAAAGAAAGTGCGGTAGATTTTTCGAGCGTTATTTGAATATCAACTCGATCCCCTGCTAATAACCCTGGCGAAGAAGACATTTGCATTGCGCTAAGTCCATTTTCCCAAGAATCGGCATAAGCAGATAACGTCATTACTTTAAAAGGTGGCGTCACAAAGTATTCATTAAGTTGAGTTTTGCCGTTTGAGGAAAGTTTGGTTGAAAATTTGAGGGTACTATTCATAATCTTTTCAATTTGTAAAAAACTCCCCTCTTTAAAGGAGAGGGGATGATTCTTTATCTTACTAATGCCTTAGGTTCTTCTACGTTCTTCAACAACGCATATTTTTCAATCCAACCAATCACGCCATCGAGATTTTCTTTTTTCATCAAATTAGTGAAAATAAACGGCTGACCATTACGCATACGACGCGCATCACGTTCCATAATGCTTAAATCCGCGCCAACAAATGGTGCAAGGTCAGTTTTGTTAATCACTAGCAAATCTGAACGAGTGATACCTGGCCCACCTTTGCGTGGGATTTTCTCGCCTTGAGCCACGTCAATCACGAAAATAGTCACGTCGGCTAAATCGGGGCTAAAAGTTGCCGATAAGTTATCACCGCCTGATTCAATAAAAACAATTTCCACATCAGGAAAACGCGCCACCATTTCATCGACCGCTTCTAAATTCATTGAAGCATCTTCTCGAATTGCCGTATGTGGGCAACCACCTGTCTCGACCCCCATAATTCGCTCTGGCGGAAGTAAACTATTTTTAGTTAAAAATTCCGCATCTTCTTGGGTATAAATATCGTTAGTAATGACTGCCACGCTATATTTACTCGCCATTTCGCGAGTGAGTTTTTCAATTAAGGCGGTTTTGCCCGCGCCAACAGGGCCAGCCACGCCAATTTTAATGTAGTTACGCATAATGTTCCTGATTTGATTAATATGTCTTGAAATAAAATTAATGATTGTTAACGAATTACTGAAACAGAATCAACCTCTCCTTCAGCGCTTATAAAACGGACTTCTGGCTGTAAAAATACACCAAATTTACTTTCTACAGTATGACGCACATGACGAGCTAGATTTGCCACATCTTCACCAGTAGCTCCGCCCTTATTAATCAACACCAGTGCTTGTTTTTCATGTACTGCTGCTCCACCAATTTGATAACCTTTTAATTGACATTGATCGATTAGCCATCCAGCTGCAAGTTTGATTGAGCCATCAGATTGTGGAAAGTGCGGTAAATTTTCGTGATATTTTTTGATTTCCGCAAAATGCTCTGCACTCACTACGGGATTTTTAAAGAAACTTCCTGCATTACCAAATTCATCTGGGTTAGGCAATTTACTTTGACGAATTTGACATATTTCATCAAAAATTTGTTTTGCCGTAACTTTCAGAGAATCAAACTCAGTTAAAGAGCCATATTTTAGCACTGGCTGCCAGTTTTTGTTTAATTTCAATCCTATCGCAGTGATCACATAGCCAGACTGATAATGGTGTTTAAAGATACTGTCTCGATAACCGAATTCACATTCTTCAACTGTTAATCGAAATATTTCATGAGTACTTAAATTTAACACCTCTACATAATGGCATATATCTTTAAATTCTACGCCATAAGCACCAATATTTTGGATCGGTGCTGAACCTGCACAACCTGGAATGAGTGCAAGATTTTCCAAACCATAGATACCTTCATTTACACTCCATTCCACCAAATGATGCCAATTTTCGCCACCATTTACATGAAGATAATGAAAGTCAGTATCTTGTTTATGTGTAATCCCCATTAATCGATTAAGCACAACAATACCACTGAAGTCTGCTAAAAATAGCATATTGCTTCCTTGACCAAGAAAAAGTATGGGGAGATTCATTGCTTTTGCATGATCCCAAGCTTCTTGCAATTGTGCCACACTATGCGCATCAATAATTTCATGGGCTTGAACAGAAATATGAAAAGTATGAAAAGGTTGTAAATTTTGCATTTAAAATACCATTTTAGGATGCACTTATGCTTTGCTACTCGTGCATGAATTATCAAAAGTGTATGAATTCTTAAATTCACTCTACGTTTAAACTAGGGTATGAGGTAAAGTAATTTTTACCTGAGTCCCCCCCTCTTCTCGACGTCGAATATCTAATTCTGCATTCAATTGACAACAACGTTCTGTCATAATATTCAAACCATAATGTCCTTCGGGCTCTTCAAGATTAAGAATACCGATGCCATTATCTAGCAC
This sequence comes from Haemophilus sp. SZY H36, assembly GCF_018829625.1. Taxonomy (NCBI): domain Bacteria; kingdom Pseudomonadati; phylum Pseudomonadota; class Gammaproteobacteria; order Pasteurellales; family Pasteurellaceae; genus Haemophilus; species Haemophilus sp. SZY H36. The sequence goes on from NZ_JAHKKA010000003.1 coordinate 71,478, forward strand.
AGAAATTTCATACTCTCCCTCAGAGTTAATCAGGGCATGAATTTCAATAGCAGAACCTTTAGAATGTTTTATTGCATTTGTTGTTGCTTCACGTACGATTTGCAACACATGTACTAACTGCTGAGGATTTAAACTTTGTGAAGGCAAATGACTATTCACACTCATTTTCATACTAGTTTGAGCACGTAAAGAATCAATCACTTGCTCCAAAGCCAGTTGTAAGTTAGCTTCTTGAATCGTTAATCGGAATGTTGCTAAAAGTTCACGCAATTGTGCATAACCACCTGAAAGTGCTTGTTCAAAATCAGCAATAATCCCCAAGCTTTTTTCTCTTGCGTGTGGTTCTTCTTTCCTTAAATTATGTTTAAGCAACGTAAGTTGAATTTGCAGAAACGATAATACTTGAGCTAAAGAATCATGCAGTTCTCTTGCAATAATAGAACGTTCTTCCATCAACAAAAGCTGTTCTTGCTGACGCAAACTTTTATGGAAGTACAAAGCTCGTGCAAGCATTTGTGCCAAATTCTGCATCATTCTAGGGTCGGGACAAGGCAATCCTGATTGCCAAGAAAGTACGCCTAAATCTTCATTATCTACCGATAGCACTTCGAGTTGTAAAGTACGATGAGAATCCTGCTCTCCAAAAGCAATATTCCAATGCTCCGCCCCCATAACTTCTATTTTGATATATTGCAAATGCTCACTCACACGTATGAGATCTAATACTTGGCTTAAAATTTTATCATTAATAGAATTCGCATTAAGAATCTGTGAACTTTGATAAAGGTTTGTCAAAGAGCGGTTGGTTTGGCGTAATTTTTGTGTTTTTTCATTTACGGCATCTTCTAAACGAGAATAAAGTTGACCTAATTCCATCGACATTTGTGTAAAAACATGTGCCAATGTGCCCAATTCATTCTGTTTTGTTGTATCTAATGAAATATGATTAAACTGACGCATCTGCACTTGCATACTTGCTTTTGTCATTAGCTCTAAAGGTTTCACTACCTCACGATGAGTGTACCAAATCAAATAGGAAACCATGACCAAAATTAATAACATAGCTAAACAAAGTACAAATACGCCAAGGATCCATTTTTGCTCACTAAAACGCTGTAATTCAAACACAAAACGATCAACATCTGCGACATAATCCGTTAATTGTTCGCTATAACTTTTTACATTTTTCTGTTGGGCATATTTTTCCATTAATGCCCAACGCTGTAAAATGGTATGGTAGGATTGTTTGACTGCATCTGGAGTAAAAAATTGACGTTGAATTTCTAATAATGCAGATGAATGGAGGCTAATATTATAATGCCGTAAATTAGCCTCGACTGTTGAGGGTTGAGATTGCATTTCATAGAGCAAACGATAGCTTTGCATGCGCAATGAACCTGAAATATTAATCGCTTCAGCATCATACTTATTGCTACTCATAATTGCTAAACTTAGTGAGCTAATAACACCAGAAACAATAAGGATAATAAATAAATATTTAGCAATACGTGTAGAAACAGAATGTTTAGTATGCACAGCAACTCCAATGAAATAACATCAATTTATAGATAAAAGTGCGGTTATTTTCTTACTTCTTTTTTAATTGACTCCAAACTTTATCTTCCTGACCGCGCCATAAACGTTGAACGTTATCGTGATGACGATAAATTAATAGGCAACATACCAGTGCAACGGGAAAAGTAAATTCAGGTTTAAACCACCACACATAAAAAGGCACAAGTAAAGCAGAAATAACCGCACTTAATGAAGAGTAACCGCTGATAAGAAAAACGAGGACCCAAGTGCCTAATGTAGAGCCTGCAACAGCCCAAGAAATTGGAGCAATCGCACCGAAAGCGGTTGCGACGCCTTTGCCGCCTTTGAATTGGAAGAAAATGGGGAAAATGTGCCCCAAGCAAGCGCCTAGAGCTACCATGCCTAATTCAAATTGTGTGAGACCTAAATAGTAACCAACCCATACTGGCGTCATGCCTTTTAAAATATCAATAATCAGTACGGCGAGAGCAGACCAGCGGCCTCCGATACGTAGCACGTTTGTCGCCCCTGGATTGTTTGAGCCATTTTGACGAGGATCAGGTAAGCCTGCGATACGACAAATTAGAATAGCACTGGAAATAGAGCCTAAAAGATAGGCACAAAGCATATAAAAAAGGGCAAAAAGGCTCATTTTGTACTCAAGCAAGAAAAATTATTCGTTATTCTACCCAAAGTTGATAGCATACGCCTACAATAATTTTAGAGGAAATCTTATGGATCGTGTTTTTATTGAAGAATTGACTGTTTTTGCACAAATCGGTGTATATGATTGGGAACAGCAAATTAAGCAAAAACTTGTGTTTGATTTGGAAATGGCTTGGGATTGTAAGCAAGCTGCGGAAACGGATGATGTTGCATATTGTTTGAATTATGCTGAAGTGAGCCAAGTGATAATTGATTATGTGGAAAGCAAACCTTTCTTGTTGATTGAGCGAGTGGCTTATGAAGTGGCGGATTTGCTTGAGTCACGTTATCAACTTCAAGGATTAAAAATTAAACTGAGTAAACCGAAAGCTGTCGCGCAAGCTCGAAATGTTGGTGTATTGATTGTACGTGGATGTTTAAAATAATGTGAAATTTTCGTAAAAACTTGTCGGCTTTTTAAACGAAATTGACTAAAATAGTCATGAGTTTTTACTGCAATAAAGGAGATTGCAATGAATATGAAAACCTTATTAGCACTAGCGGTTAGTGCGGTATGTTCAGTTGGTGTGGCGCAAGCACATGAGCATAATCATGATCACAATATGGCACCAAAAGGTGCTTCTATTGAAGTGAAAGTGCAACAACTTGATCCAGTAAACGGTAACAAAGATGTGGGTACCGTTACGATTACTGAATCTAACTATGGTCTTGTGTTTACCCCTAATTTACAAGGATTAAGCGAAGGCTTACATGGTTTCCACATCCATGAAAACCCAAGTTGTGAGCCAAAAGAAAAAGAGGGTAAATTGACAGCTGGTTTAGGTGCTGGTGGTCACTGGGATCCTAAAGGTGCAAAACAACATGGTTACCCATGGCAAGATGATGCTCACTTAGGTGATTTACCTGCATTAACTGTATTACATGATGGCACTGCAACTAACCCTGTTTTAGCACCACGCCTTAAACATTTAGATGATGTTCGCGGTCACTCTATTATGATCCACGCTGGTGGTGATAATCACTCCGATCATCCTGCTCCACTTGGTGGTGGCGGCCCACGTATGGCATGTGGCGTGATTAAATAATTCGATTGTTCGAAACGAAAAGTGCGGTGAATTTTCACCGCACTTTTTTTTGCTAGATATTTAGCATTTAATTCACGACTTCAGCAGTATATTTCAGCTTATGAATCGCATCGAATAATTGTTGGTTTGTGACTTTTGGCTCTTCCACAACCGTCACTAACCCATCTTTAATAGATGCTTTTGTTGATATAACGCCATCAATATTACGTAGCTCTTTATTGACTAAGTAAGCACAAAGCTGGCAATTCATTTCTTTTACTTTTAGCACAATTTGTTTGGTTTCATTTGCATGGGCGAAAGGAATTGCAAACAGCGAAAGCAAAAGTGCGGTACATAATTTCTTCATTTTTATTCCTAATTAGCTAATTCTAAAATCCAAGGCAAAATTGTTGGATATGTTAAGAAAAAAATCATCACGATAAATACAATCCAATATAAAACGATGAGTTTTTTACGGGAAATATATTTGCTACAAATAATTTTTTTGGAAAACATCAACAGCCAAAATCCATAGGCAAAGGCGCATAATGAAATAATGAGCATGGGAATACGCAAATAATCATATTCGCCTAAGCCAATCAACCAAGTAGATGATACGCCGAACACTAAATAGATTAATGGTGCGATGCAGCACAACGTTGAAGCCACCGCGGCACTAAGTGCGGTGGCTATGGCAACCCAAAAGGATTTATTAGAGTTTTTTAGAGACGTAGTCATATTTAAATTCTTTTGGATCAAAGGAATTTAACGGATCGCCACCCACTTCAGCATACGGATAGCCGAAGTTATTGATTGGAGCCAGTTCTGGTTGTGGATATAAATCGAAATCACGGGCATGATTAAATCCGACCCAGTTTGCTTCCCAGTTACCAAACAAATATTTTGCTACGGCTTGTGTATCTTTATCTTCAACAGATTTTTTCTCTGCTAAACGCATTTTAGCAACGTCTGCGGAATCAACTGGTACCCATCCAAACCCTGCTAGGTAGAATTCAGCACGGCAGTGCTGACCGCCACTTACGTTTGCGATGCCTTGTTCATTTGCACTACCAAAAGCACCTTTGGAATATTTGCCCATTTTCTCTGCCGCACCTAAGCGAATACCAAAAATTTCACGGGCTGGGATGCCTGCCGCACGAGCAAGCGCCACAAATACAGAGTTAATATCGGTACATTTACCTTTTAATACGCCAGTGGTAAGAATTTTTTCTACATCGCCGTCGCCACAACCTAATACAGAATTATCACGTTCCATATTTTTTACGATCCAATGGTGAATAAGTTCTGCTTTTTTCAATGGATTGGTTTCTTTACCTACGATTTTGTCAGCAAATTCTTTCACAATGCCATCAGTTTTAATGTGTTGAGTAGCTTTTAAGTACTCTTGTACATCCACGGAATACTGAATATCTTTTGGAGGAGTATAATTCTCTAAAGCACCTTTCACCATCGGTTCACGGTCTTTTGTTTCAATGACTATAGTGACTTTTAAATCACGTTTTTGTGCATCTTTATCCCAAGTGGCAAATAAGGTTTTCGCACCGTATTTATTATTTTCTGTTACATAGGCATTCATGTAATTACCTTCAAAGTGAATCGATTTCACTTGTTGGTATTCTCCATTAAATGGCAATGGAACCCATAAATTGGTTTGTCCTTGCGAGCCTTTTGGCACAACTAAATCGTAGGTTTGCGTGAATTCGTAAAGATGGGCGTCTGTATTGTAGTTTGGAATGTTGGTGTTTGCATGAGCTAACGAGCCACATGCAGAAAGCACCGCAACTGCGATAAGTTTCTTCATGAAGAGATCCTCTAGTTAATAATAGTTAAACTTAACATATTAGATAAACTAATACGCCACTATGCTAACGGATTTTTGAGCAATAATTCAACCATTTTGCATAAACTTTTTATTTTTCTTATATAAAAAATATTTTATTTTCCAACCGCACTTTCCTTCTAACATTTGACACCCCTAGCCCTTACACCTATTATTTCCTCGTTATTTATTAAGATTTACGGAACAAAATAATTATGGTGAATAAAACCGCTCAACTTAAACAAGCTCTAGAAAATCGTATTCTCATTTTAGACGGTGCGATGGGGACGATGATCCAAAAATATAAACTAAAGGAAGCCGATTTTAGAGGCGAGAAGTTTAAGGAAAGTGCGGTCGATTTACGCGGTAATAATGATTTACTGACATTGACTCAACCACTGCTAATTTCCGCTATTCATGAGAAATATTTAGCAGCGGGTGCAGATATTATTGAAACCAATACTTTTAGTTCAACTACGATTGCGCAAGCTGATTACGACTTGCAATCTATCGCTTATGAACTCAATTTTGTTGGCGCAAAATTAGCTCGTTTGGCTGCCGATAAATATAGCACGCCAGAAAAACCTCGCTTTGTCGCGGGCGTGTTAGGGCCAACAAACCGTACAGCCTCCATTTCACCCGATGTAAATGATCCCGGTTTCCGTAATGTGACTTTTATGGAGTTGGTGGATGCTTATGCCCAAGCAACAAAAGGCTTAATTGAAGGTGGTGCGGATTTAATTATGATCGAAACCATTTTCGACACGCTTAACGCTAAAGCGGCAGTTTTTGCTATTGAAAGCGTATTCGAAGAATTAGGCGTAGAATTGCCAATCATGATTTCTGGTACCATTACCGATGCTTCAGGGCGTACCCTTTCTGGGCAAACTACTGAGGCTTTCTATAACTCCCTCCGTCATGCAAAACCGCTCACTTTCGGTTTGAACTGTGCTTTAGGTCCAAAAGAATTACGCCAATATGTAGAACAACTTTCAAAAATCAGTGAAACCTATGTTTCTGTGCATCCGAATGCGGGCTTGCCAAATGCTTTTGGTGGTTATGATTTAGGGGCAGAAGAGATGGCTGCTCACTTAAAAGAGTGGGCAGAAAGTGGTTTTGTAAACATTATTGGTGGTTGTTGCGGCACCACACCGGAACACATTAAAGCCTTTGCTGCAGCGGTAGAAAATATTCCACCACGTAAATTGCCACAAATCAAAACTGCAATGCGTTTGTCTGGTTTAGAACCACTCAATATTGACAATGAAAGCCTGTTCGTGAACGTCGGCGAACGCAATAACGTAACGGGTTCGGCGAAATTTAAGCGCTTAATTAAAGAAGATAAATTTGCCGAAGCCATTGAAATTGCCATCGACCAAGTGGAAAACGGCGCGCAAGTGATTGACGTGAACATGGACGAAGCCTTACTCGACGGCAAAAAATGCATGACCCGTTTCCTCAACATTATGGCGACGGAACCCGATGCTGCGAAAGTGCCAGTGATGATTGACTCGTCTAAATGGGAAGTGATCGAGGCAGGTTTGCAATCAGTACAAGGTAAACCAATCGTTAACTCTATATCTTTAAAAGAAGGCGAGGAAAAATTTATCCATCAGGCTAAATTGGTGCGTAAATACGGTGCAGCCGTTGTGGTGATGGCATTTGATGAAGTAGGGCAGGCTGATACCGAAGAGCGTAAAGTCGAAATCTGTACCCGTGCTTATAACATCTTAGTCAACCAAGTAGGCTTCCCGCCAGAAGACATTATTTTCGACCCGAATATTTTCGCCATCGGCACCGGAATTGAAGAACACAACAACTACGGTGTAGATTTCATCAACGCCACGGGACGTATTAAACGCAGCTTGCCACATGCCAAAATTTCGGGCGGAGTGTCAAACGTGTCCTTCTCTTTCCGTGGTAATAACGTCATGCGTGAGGCTATTCACGCGGTCTTCCTCTATCACGCCATCAAACAAGGCATGGATATGGGGATCGTGAACGCAGGACAGCTCGCGATTTACGATGATCTGGATCCGGAATTACGCAATGTAATTGAAGACGCTGTCTTAAACCGCACACCAGATGGCACAGAACGTTTACTGGATATTGCGGAAAAATATCGCAATCAAGGCAACGATGAAAGTGCGGTGGATTCTGTCGCCGAATGGCGTACGTGGCCGGTGGAAGAACGTTTAAAACATGCCCTCGTGAAAGGCATTACCACGCACATCATCGAAGACACCGAAGAAGCTCGCCAAAAATTGCCAACGCCGTTGGAAGTGATCGAAGGTCCGCTCATGGCAGGTATGGATGTGGTGGGCGATTTGTTTGGCGACGGTAAAATGTTCCTCCCACAAGTGGTGAAATCCGCGCGCGTGATGAAACAATCAGTGGCGTATTTAGAGCCGTTTATCAACGCCACTAAACAAAAAGGCTCAAGCAACGGTAAAGTGGTGATCGCCACCGTGAAAGGCGACGTGCACGATATTGGTAAAAACATCGTGAGCGTGGTGTTGCAATGTAATAACTTTGAAGTGATTGACTTAGGCGTAATGGTGCCGGCGGATAAAATCATTCAAACGGCAATTGATGAAAAAGCCGACATTATCGGCTTAAGCGGTTTGATTACGCCATCCCTTGATGAAATGGAATACTTCCTTGGTGAAATGACGCGTTTAGGTTTGAGTTTGCCTGTGTTGATTGGCGGCGCAACCACCTCCAAAGAACATACTGCCATTAAACTGTATCCAAAATATAAACAACACGGCGTGTTCTATACCTCGAACGCTTCACGCGCGGTAACAGTATGTGCCACCTTAATGAACCCTGAAGGGCGTGCAGCATTGTGGGAACAGTTCAAAAAGGATTACGAGAAAATCCAACAATCTTTTGCCAACCGTAAACCGTTGCGTAAACAACTTAGCATTGAAGAAGCTCGCGCCAATCGTTTCGATGGCTTTAGCGGCGAATGGGCGGATTATGTGCCGCCAAAACCAAACCAAACTGGCATTGTGGAATTTAAAAACGTGCCGATTGCCGAGCTGCGCAAATTCATCGACTGGTCACCATTCTTCCGTATTTGGGGATTGATGGGTGGCTATCCGGATGCCTTTGATTATCCGGAAGGCGGCGAAGAAGCACGCAGAGTGTGGAACGATGCACAAGTGGTATTGGATGAATTAGAGCAAAACCACAAACTCAACCCAAGCGGTATTTTAGGTATCTTCCCTGCCGAACGTGTAGGCGATGATGTGGTGCTATTCTCTAATGAAGAACGCTCACAAACCATTGGCACCGCTTACGGCTTACGCCAACAAACGGAACGTGGTAAAAACAGTAAGAGCCCATTTAACTTCTGCTTAAGCGACTTTATCGCGGATCGCGAAAGCGGTAAAAAAGACTGGTTTGGCATGTTCGCCGTGTGTGCCGGCATTGAAGAAATGGATTTAGTGGAAGGCTACAAAGCCGCAGGCGATGACTACAATGCCATCTTGCTACAAGCCGTGGGCGACCGCCTCGCCGAAGCTATGGCAGAATACCTTCACTTTGAGCTACGCACGCGCATTTGGGGCTACACGCAAGAAGAATTCGATAACCAAGGCTTAATCAATGAAAACTACGTCGGCATCCGCCCTGCTCCAGGATATCCAAGCTGCCCGGAACATACCGAAAAAGCCTTGATTTGGGATTTATTAGAAGTGGAACAACGCATCGGCATGAAACTCACCGAAAGCTACGCCATGTGGCCGGCAGCTTCCGTCTGCGGTTGGTACTTCACCCACCCTGCAAGTAACTATTTCACTTTAGGTCGAATCGATGAAGACCAAGCTCAAGATTATGCCAAACGTAAAGGTTGGGATGAGAGAGAGATGATGAAGTGGTTGGGGGTTGCAATGAAGTAAATTTTTTTGATAATTAACTTACTAAGGAAAAAGTAAAATGAAATTCAGAAGTCTATACAAGTTTACTGAGCTAACAAACAATAAAAATTTTATCTTCTTCTATCAAATATTAGAAGAAATGCTATTTGATTATACATTAGATACTTATAAACCATCTATTTTAAATCTGCATTCTCTAATAGAAGAAGCTTTTGAAGTTATAAGTGAAATTGAAAAAGGGAATATACAACCACCAAACATTTCACATGTTCTTGATGAACTAGTAACAAATCTAGAAAAAGATAAAATTGCTAATGAAATGATTACTGTCTCTAGAAAAGAAATAAATACTATTCTAAAGGACCCTCAAATAAGAAAAAATTATGGTGTTATAAAAAATACTCTTGCCATAATATACAATTTAGTCAATCAAATTGATTATAAGAAAAAACTTGAGTTAAAAATTATAGAACTACTTAAAAATGAACAGGAAGAATTTAAAGAAATAAGAAGTGCTACAAGAAGCTACATAACATTTCTGATATATCGTGGGTATAATTCGAATTATATAAGAAAAGAGGTTTTAAATTTCTTTGGTAATGGTGATGAAAAATTTAATGATATAGAAGATATAGTTAAACTTTTTGAAATTTTCAATCTTGAACATCATAACTATGAAGTATTTTTTATAGCCGATAAAATGCTGTCCATGTGCATACCCTCTAATAATAAGGAAGAATCTCTCCTTTATAAATATGATAGAAATAATATCCCAGAAGAAATAAAGCAAGATAGAAATTTCATGAAAATAGCAAGTAATGAAAATTTTTATTCTATAAATAGAAAAGAACTGGATCCTTTTTCTGCAAGAAACAAAACAGAAAATAGCATAATTGAATTATCAAACCTAATTAATATATTTCATCATAAGCAGAATATAGCATGTCAAAAAAAATTTATAGTAATGGATGAAAATAATTCTATAACGATAATAAATGAACCAATAAAATCTATGCATAAGTGCATAGATCTAAAAAAAGCTAAGGCAGAGTCAAAGCTCCAAGAGTTCTTAAAATCATTTAAACTAACTGAAGATTCCTTCAACAAGTTTATCAATAGTGTGAGATTACATTCAATAGCTATTCATTCTAGTTCTCATGAAAATCAATTATTAAATCTATGGATATCTCTAGAATCTTTAGTACCAGCAGATACAAAAAACAAAGACAATGCTAACATTCAACATATTGTAGATTCCATTATTCCTTTTCTTAATATGTATTATCTAAAATCTTTAATTAACAAATTAATAAAAGATCTTGTGAGATGGGATGTATATAAGGTTAGAAAATTATTGAAAGATATACCTGGAGACGATCTGCAGTTTAAAATAGTAAATTTACTATCCAATAATAATCTATCAGAAAAACTAAATAATTTAATGATTGAAATAAAAGATTTCCATCTATTAAATGACAGATTAAAACACTTTAATAATTTATTACTATCAAAGGAAAAAATTTCAAATACAATTATAAACCATACTGAACGTTTACAATGGCAAATAAGAAGAATATATAGAGCACGAAATTTAATTGTTCACACAGGAAATACTCCATCATACACATCCACATTAATAGAACATATTCATAGCTACCTAGATATAATACTAGAAACACTCATTCAATTGTCATCTAAAAACAAAATAAATTCTGTAGGGCAAGGATTCCAATATATAGAATTAATGTATAATGATTACCTAAATGTCATTGGAATAACAAAAAAAGACAAAGAATTAAAATTTGATACGAAAAAGAATAGCAATCTAGACGATTGTGAAATTCATAAAATATTCAATTACCTCAATTGATATTTTGTATCCCCCTTGATGGCGCAAGCGTCCTCGCTTGTGCCTCTCATCTAAAAGTGCGTTCAAAAAATCCAAAGAATTTTGAACATTGGTTCTGCCAACGGCTTATGGGTAAAATTCTCAATGTTTTGATTAAACAGCACCAGCGTGGATGCTGGCGCTATCTTTCCTTATTAGCACAATCTGTTGGTACACGCTTCCTTGCATACGCCCAATTTCACCAAAAAATACTTCAAAAACTTTTATTTACTTTCTAAGGCAAGCGTTAGGAAACGCGCGCCAGCATAAGCGTTAAACAAAAAAAGTGCGGTAAAATTTTTCAGCCTTTTTATATTTATTGCAGCAACCAATCCACCACATAAATCACTTCAATTCCATCAATATCTGTTTGTTCATAATATTTCCCCGTAATTAAGATCTTTTTATAGTTATCTTTAATATGCAAAAGATTATCTGTTTCGTGAGTATTTTCAGGGATTTCAAAGGCGACTTGCACATATAAAATTTCATCGGCTTTTCGGGCGATAAAATCAATTTATTTGCTGTCGAGTTTGCCCACATCTACGCTATAACCCCGTCTTAGCAATTCAATAAACACGATATTTTCTAAGCGATTAGCATAATTCACGCCTTTTTTGCCAACCTTCCACAAACTGAATTTCATCAATCAGAAAGTAGGCTTTAGCTGGAGAAGACGGTATTTTTTCTTGAATAAGCTGTTGGAAATCTTGAGCGTCAATTGGAAGTTAATTTCCATATTTTATTTTTTTGTGTGTATTTGGAATTACATTTCCAGTTTTTATTGCGGTTTTTTAGTCTCATTCCAATCCCTTGCACAATCCCCAATTTCCGCTATCATACGCGCTTTCTTATTTCTCGGAATTTTGTATTTATGAATAAATTAAAGATAGCATTGTTTGTCGGGGCTCTTGTGAGTTTATTTGCTTGTACTACAACACATCAGCCGAAGAAGACGGTTAAATCTCGATTTTTAAAGAACAATATTAGTCAAGTTGAGTTAAATAATTCTGTTAATTACAAGCCATATCATTATCGTTGTAATAATAAAGAAACTGGGGGAATTTCTCATTTAACGACTTATTTCCCTCTGTCGCGTGAAAGCCGTATGAAAGATAACTTCGGGTTTTATTTCCAGTTAGATAATGGCAAGGCGGTGCCTTTTGATCATTCATACACACTGACACTGAATGCGCGCGGTACAAAATTTGAAGTGGTTTATCGTTCGTATGATCCGATTCAAGGAAGTTATGTGGATTTAATCGCGCGATCTCAAAGTTCAATTTACTACAAGAATCAACAAGGCAAGCAAGTTCCTTGGTTGATTTGTAAGGGCGGTTGATTTTTCTCGAAAATAACTTTTACTTTCAGCAAAATGAGAAATTGGAATTAGGTTTCCAATTTCTCTATTCCATAAATCTCTCTTTTTTCTACATCAAATTTCACGCTTATATCAAAGGCTTGTGCAAGATTCGCTGAATTTAGCACCGCTTGTGTTTTGCCAGTTGCAATAATTTTGCCTTTATCAAGCAAAATCACTTCATCACAGTATTTATAGGCAAGAGATAAATGATGGATCGCTACAACGCAAGTATGCTGTGGTGTCAGCGATTTTAATTGTTCCATCATGTCTATTTGGTAATAGGGATCAAGGGGAGCGATAGGTTCATCAGCAAGCAATAGCGGTGCATTTTTGATGCAACAACGAGCGAGTTGCACTCGTGCTTTTTCTCCGCCTGATAGTTTCTGAAAGGATTTATTAAGCAAATGTGCTATCGAAAATTTTTGTGAAATCTCTGTGATTTTTGACCGCTCTTTTACTGAGGATAATGGCGAATTTAAGCCGAGCGCAATGACATCATAAACTGATAAATCCCAATGGATATTGGTATCTTGCGCCAGATAAGCGAGTTGCAGGCTTTTTTCAGCTGTACTCATTTTGCTTAACGGGCTGTTTCCAAAATAAATTTCACCCTTTGCAATAGGTAAAATTCCTGCAATCGTTTTGAGCAAAGTCGATTTGCCCGCACCGTTTGCGCCCATAATGCCGATAAGTTTTCCTTTAGGAAGCATGCAGCTGATGTTGTTTAAGCCATAAGGCTGGGAAAGATTTTCGATTCTAATCATTATCTTGCCAACTTGCGTTGCTCCGTAATTAAAATCCAAATTAAGCAAGGTGCGCCAATGATTGCGATGAGCGTGCCAATATAAATATGTGAGAAGATTGGAATATATTGCACGCAAAGATCTGCAATAAGTAGCAATAATGCGCCAAGTAATGCACTGGTGATGTAAAGTTGTGAAGGGAGTTTTTTTAGCAATAGGCGAGAAAAGTGCGGTGCGATTAAGCCAACAAAACCGATAGTGCCTGTTTGCGGAATTGTTGCACCAACTAATAATGCCACGCCAAAGGTCGTGACGAAAAAGCTACGTTTAGGATTCACGCCCATTGTGCTTGCGGTTTCTTCACCGAAGGTGAGCAAGTCAATATAGCGGCGTTCACGATATAAACAGAACAATCCCAATAATACGATTGGAAATGAAATGAGTAGCGTATCAAGTTTTGCCCACACAAGAGAACCTTGTAGCCAGCGGTACAGTTCAGCTAAAGCCCATGGGCTTTCAGCGTTAGAAAGTAGCAATGCAACAGTAGCAGAGAGCAACATATTGACGGCTAAACCACTTAAAATCATCGCCGTTGTACCATGATTTTTAGCGATCAAATAAACTAATAAAAAACTAGATAACGCGCCAGTCACACCGCCAATTAACAATAAACTTAAGGGTACGGAAAAATAGTAAAGTAAAAAGACACTGGTGGTGGTTGCCCCCGCACTACTTCCCAATAATCCAGGGCTTGCTAGTGGATTTTGAAATATCCCCTGCATTGCATTACCCGCTAAAGCAAGGCTTGCGCCAGTTAAAATGGCTAATCCGAGTCGCGGTAGGCGAATATCAAGCAATACGAGCGAGCGCATATCCGTGAGCACACCATCGGCATTTTTGAGATGAGCAAAATCGCCGAGCTGATGATAAATCGCAAAGCTGCTAATCAACAGCAACGCTAAGAAAAGTGCGGTATTTAATTTTAGTGTTTTGGTCAATGATCAATTTCCTATGTAATCCAAATATCATTTGTTAATTTGATTTTATCAAATCTCCCCTAGCCCCTCTTTGCTAAAGAGGGGGATTTCATTATTAAATTAACCTAGGGCGATATAGTTACAATTTTTATGCATGAATAATTAAAATAAATATCAAAATTATAAATTATCACCATAATAATTCCCCTCTTTAGTAAAGAGGGGTTAGGGGAGATTTGTCAGCCATATTACTTTAACTGTTGATAAATCTTCCCCGCCCCTTGCCACACGCCGTGATCAAAGCAATAAGTATATTTCATTGGAATACGAAAGTGCGGTCGATTTTTAAAAAGATTTTGCAAAAGCGGATGTTTAAGTAATTCCGCTTGCTCGTTATAGCTTTGTTGGTCGCTGATTTCAATCAACACATTGGGTTCTGCTCGTAACACTTTTTCAAGAGAAAAATTTTGTGCCGTAAGCGGTGTTTTTAGCGGGGTTAAGCCTAGTAAATTAAGTAAAGTTGGATACTGTGGCGTATAAGTTTCTACAATGCCGGTATCTGAAAGTATTAATGTGTCAGTGAGTGATAGATTGAGGCGAGAATCTTGTAATTTAAGTTTTTCAACCAAAGATTCTGCCTGCATTTCGTTACTTGTGAGTTTACCCAAGTGCAATATTAGCCCAAATAATTCTTCTGCCGTTTGTGGCGTGTCATTAATTGGTTCAATTTTTGCCCCGAGTTTTTTCAAATCTTCTACAAGTTGTGGATAAAAGGTTTCATTGATAAGAAACGTTTTATCGAGATAGGGCAATAATGCGGTGAGTTGTGGCTCAAGGATTGGCTTATCCACATTGAGTTTATCCAACATCATCAAGGGATTTTTAGAATAAGGCGACTGAGCAGCGATTTGCTCAGGGCGTGCAATTTCCGACAAAAGACGATCGCTACAAAGTGTGAGCGAGACAAATTGCTCCGACGCATGCGAAGTCAAGGGCAAGAAAAGTGCGGTTAAAATCAAACGAGTTTTTTGCATATAGATAATGATACGCTACGCCATCAAGAATGTAAAAAGGCGTGCTAAGCACGCCCTTATTAGTGGGTAATAATTAGAACGATCCTTTCAACCCAACGTAAACATTACGTCCGTCTTGGCCATAGCCTACAATGTTTTCGTATTTTTTATTGAATACGTTGTTAAGGTTCGCATAAATTGTCAAGCTATCTGCTACTTTATAGTTCACGCCAAAGTTTGCCAAAGTGTAAGATGGCATTTTGAAATCGCCGGAATCAAGACGTTTACCCACATAAGAAACATTCACGTCAGAACCTAATTTTTCCGTGATTTGATAAGCTAAACCAAGGTTTCCTGTGTGTTTCGGACGACGAACATAGTTTGAACCGTATTGATCATTTTCAGATTTAATATAAGTGTAAGTATAGTTCGCGTAACCTGACAACTGCTCGGTAAATTTACCGTTATACGCCACTTCTACGCCTTTGATTTTGGTTTTACCGTCACGATTGATTGTGCGATAAGCTGTAGAACCTCTAACTGGGACTGCAGAAAGGAAATTATCTACATTACGGGCAAAGAGTGTGGTATCTAAGCTATGACGTTTGTCATTGCTTTCAACTAATAAACCTAATTCACCACCTAAGCTTTTTTCTGGTTTTAAATTTGGGTTTGCAGCCCAACTGGTAGAATTACCCCATCCATAAACATCAATAAATGTTGGATTGTGGATTGCTTTACCAATACTTGCGTGTGCTTTTAAATTTTGTGATAAACGATAAGCTCCAGCAAGGCGAGCCGTGAATGCATTTTCAAATAAGCTGTTATCTGTATAACGACCGCTTACAGAGAGACTATGGTCAGATTCAGTAAATAAACGGTACTCTGTGGCAACACTTTTCTCGGTTAATTTTTTCTCAGCAAAATTGTAAGCGGAAGCAATATATTTCGTATTTTGGTAATCTGCTAATACGCTGACGGCTTGTTTGACTTCACCTTCACGGTCGAAGTTAATATCAAGTTGATAGTTCGTATTCAACTTTTTGCTGTCGTATTCTGTTTTACCAATAGCGGAAGCCTGTGCAGTATCAGCATCCATTTTAACGTGACTTACCGCCGCTTTATGCACGAATAAATCTTCTGCATTACCAAAATAACCGCTTAATTTATAGTGAGTTTCGCGTGTACGGGTATTGTCATCAAATTTTCTTTCGTGCTCTGCACTATTATCAAAATGAACGGTTTGAGATGAATGTGAGGCAAGAAAATCAACACCTTTTTTACCATCATCAAAACCTAAACGCATAGATACATTATCACGGTGGAAGCCATCCTTTTCAGTTGCCGGCACGTTTATGCTTTTACCGCCCGATACGCTCGTATAATTAAATACGCGTTCGCTACGCGCAGAAATCCCTTGCGTACGATGGCTATCGCCATGAAGAGCATAGTAAAGACCATGATGCTGACCAGAAAGGGTAACAGAGCCATCACGAGTGCGATGTGAACCTGTGCCTAAGTCAAAATCAACGTTAAATTCTTTGTCTTTATATAATCCGCTTTTTGTGGTGATATAAACAACGCCACCCATGGCATCACTGCCCCAAAGTGCAGATTGTTCGCCACGTAACACTTCGATTTGTTCAATGTTGCTTAATGCTAAACCACCAAAATTAAAATTAGTATCAACAGGATTGACTCGAATGCCATCGATAATCACAGCTGTATGTTTTGAGTTTGCACCTCGTAAGAAAAGGCTTGTTGCTGCACCACGCCCTCCACTGATTCCCATTGCCACACCCGGCACAGTTTTCAATACATCACTCACATAAGTCGCATTACGCTGTGCAAAATCTTTTTCTGTTAATACGGTGACTGATGATGCAGTTTGATCTTGGTTTACAGGCGTTGCGTAAGCCGAATACACATTGATCGGCTCAAGCTCGGTTTTAGTTTCAGCTTGCACAAAAGCCGATGCACTCAATAAAAGTGCGGTAGTAATTAAGTTAGTTTTCATTAAGTTGGTTCCTCTTTTTAAAAAGTACGCTATTTTGGCACAATAGAAATTCATTTCCTAGTTGAGAATTTTTATTTACTTTACAAATTCTGTTTATTTTGTAAAAAAATTCGTTTTTTGACCGCACTTTTTCGCCTTTATCCTCTTTGCGCTTTCAAGTATAATGCGGGCATTTTTAATCACATTAGATCAACGATTATGAGTACAAAATTTAACGTAAAAACATTCCAGGGTATGATTTTAGCCCTGCAAGAATATTGGGCAAACCAAGGCTGCACCATTGTGCAACCTTTTGATATGGAAGTGGGCGCAGGTACCTCTCACCCAATGACCGCATTACGCGCATTAGGTCCAGAGCCGATGGCATTTGCTTATGTGCAACCTTCACGCCGCCCGACAGATGGTCGATATGGCGAAAACCCAAACCGTTTACAACACTACTACCAGTTCCAAGTGGTGATCAAACCTTCTCCAGATAACATTCAAGAACTTTATTTAGGTTCCCTTGAAATGCTTGGTTTCGATCCGACCAAAAACGACATTCGTTTCGTAGAAGATAACTGGGAAAACCCAACCTTAGGCGCATGGGGCTTGGGCTGGGAAGTGTGGCTAAACGGCATGGAAGTGACTCAATTTACCTATTTCCAACAAGTGGGCGGATTAGAATGTAAACCTGTAACAGGTGAAGTGACCTACGGTTTAGAGCGTTTGGCAATGTACATTCAAGGCGTAGATTCTGTATATGACTTAGTTTGGTCTGACGGCCCATTAGGCAAAACCACTTATGGCGATGTTTTCCATCAAAATGAAGTTGAGCAATCAACCTATAACTTTGAACACGCAAACACAGATTTCTTATTCTACTGCTTCGATCAATACGAAAAAGAGGCACAAGAGTTATTAGCCTTAGAAAAACCGTTACCATTGCCAGCTTATGAGCGCATTTTGAAAGCAGCACACAGCTTTAACTTGTTAGATGCACGTAAAGCAATTTCGGTCACCGAACGCCAACGCTATATTTTACGGATTCGTGCCTTAACTAAAGGCGTGGCTGAAGCTTATTATGCAAGCCGTGAGGCCTTAGGTTTCCCAGGTTGTAAAAAATAACACTTAAAGGTAATTCAAAAAAGTGCGGTGAAATTTGACCGCACTTTAGGAGAGTAAAATGAGCAAACCCATTCTTTTTTATGCAGAAACATGCCCAGATACCGCAACATTTGTCGCGGAGTTGGATCGATTAGGCGTGGATTACGATGAAGTAGAAATTATGACTTCATTACCTAATCTCAAACAATTCATTCGTTTACGCGATAGCAATGCAGAATTTGATAACTCGAAAGCAAATGGCTATTTAGGTATTCCTGCGTTGTTATTACCAAATGGCGATGTTGTTTTAGATGAATCCAAATTAAAAGAGATTTTCTAAAGTGATGAAAAAAACGTTAGCTCTTGCAACTTCCACCATGATTTTGACCGCTTGTAGCAATGCTCAACCGCAAGCTGAAATGCCAACTGTGGGCGGTCAAACCGATGCTCACGGTTGCTTACCAAATGCAGGACAGTCTTATTCTTATTTAAAAAAAGCCTGTGTACAAGTGTTTGATGTGGCGGATATTAAGCTAGACGATCCTGCGAATAAAACCCAAGCGGTTTATGGCATTCTTTCGGAAGATAAGCAACAGGTTGAAGTGTTTGCTTCTGATTTGCCTGAAAATACGATTTTAGATGTGGTAAAAGGCGGATATGTCTCCAAAGATGGCAAAGTGCGTTTAATGAAAACAAAGACAAGTTGGAATATTAGTAAGTAATGAAGAAGGTCAGTTTTTTACAATTTTTATTTAAAATTGGCGATGACTATTTAATGTTTCTACGAAATTTAACGCCTGCAGTGTTATTTTTATCACTGGCATTATTTATGTTTTCTGAGCTGGATTGGGTACATTGGGGGTGGAGTGATGTTCCAGTGCTGCTTTTATGCCTCGCTTCTGGATTTATTGCACTCAGCGTCATGGCAATAAATACTGTCGCTTTTGTACGCGAGATGCTGAAAACCTTAAGAACACTAAGCGGAGAGAGCGAACTTGATGAAAATATTGGTACGCTCGCATTATTTAAAATGCTCTGGGTGGAGAGCAACAGTAAACAACTAATCTTTTTTGCGGTAGTCAATATTGTTGCAGTATTTATGGTGTTAGTTTACGGCACCAAATATGCCTTGAATTTTTATAGCTCAATTTCAACATTAAATGATTAGGTCTCGAATATGAAAAAAATAACCCTAAAATTCACCGCACTTTTGCTTGGCTCAGCTTTAGCAGGTAGCGTGTTGGCAACAGAAAATGGTCAAACTTCCTCAAGTTCTGATTATGAATTAGAGAAAGTATTGATTTTCAGCCGACACGGATTGCGTTCACCAGTAGAAAAAGATCCGCAAGAAATGGCGAAATATTCCCCATATGAATGGGCAAAATGGAATGTACCATCTGGCTATCTCACTGCAAAAGGGACGGTGCTAGAAACCTATTTCGGACAGTATTTAGGTCAATGGCTTGCAGATAAAGGGTTACTAACAACAGAACGTTGTGCATCGGGCGAAGGCATTTTTGCTTATGCAAATGGTATGCAACGCACCATTGCAACAGGGCAAGCGATTGTTTCTGGTGCATTTGCGGGCTGTAATGTTCAACTGCAACATCACGGTAAAATTGGTTCAGAAAAAGATCCGATTTTTAAAACGCAAGCGCATAATCCAAGCAAAGCCTTGATTGAATCTGCAAAAAATAACGTTGATTTAACCGCTTTACAGCAAAAATTAGCGCCAAATTATACGCTATTGAGTGAAATCATCGATTATAAAAATTCACCAAACTGCTTACAAAAAGGCGAGTGTGATTTAGGTGGAAAAGTCGGTGAATACAGTATTAAAGACGGCAAGTCAGTCAAAATTACTGGCTCTATCAGCAAAGGAAAGAAAATTGTCAGTGCATTATTGCTCGCGCATTATGTGGGTAAGCCTGCTTCAGAAATCGCAAACGGCCGTGTGGATAGCCAAGAAAAATGGCGTGCGATTAACGAAATTAAAAACGAATATTACCGCACTTTATTTAAAAATAACGAAGCGTTAGCACAAAATGTCTCATATCCGTTGTTAGCATTTATTCAGCAACAGCTAAACAGTGAAAACAAAATTAACTTATTGGTTGGACACGATTCTAATATCGTCGCTCTGCTGGCAGCACTAGGTGTTGAACCTTATGAATTGAATGATTCATTGGAAAATATCCCAATCGGTGGCAAGTTACTATTTGAAGTGTGGAAACACAAACCAAGTGGCAAACTCAAATTTAAGTTGGATTATGTTTATCAAACCACTGAACAGCTGATTAATATCACTCCATTAAGTTTAGCGACACCACCAAACCAAACAGCATTAACCCTCAAAGGCTGTGAAAAAGATGAACATGGTTTTTGTGATTATGAGCGTTTTCAACAGGTGTTAAGGGAGAGTATTAAAAACGGTAAGAAATAGTTTTCATGCAACCTTATGAAAAATACTTAAAAGAGAATTCGCAGAAATTGCGAGTAGATCAAACGGATGCGGAAAGAAAATTATGGCAACGCATCAATCGAGATCAATTATTAGGATTTCGATTTAATCGACAAAAGCCACTTTTAAGTTATATCGTTGATTTTTATTGTGCGAAAGCAAAGCTGATTATCGAATTGGACGGTAGTCAGCACTATGAGCCTGATTATCAGGAAAAAGACGCATTGCGAGATGCAGAATTAAATTCACTGGGTTTTACGGTAATGCGGTTTAGCAATGATGAAGTCATACGTGAAATTGAAGCGGTAGTCGAGCAGATTTATTTGTTTTTGGAGAATGTAAGGGCTGATTGAGTATGAGGTTGGATTAACCTCTGCCAAATCTCCCCTCCCCCTCTTTGCTAAAGAGGGGGAATTCTTGAGTAAATTGATAGTAACTGACTTATTTACATTTTAATTTCAATAAAGATTAAATTATTTGCCTTCAAAAAAATGTTAAAGTAAAACATAAATATTTAACTCTACAAAGATCCAATCCCCTCTTTAGCAAAGAGGGGTTAGGGGAGATTTGGCAGAAGTGAAGAACGGAGAACGTAAGGTGGATTTTCTAGGTATTCCTATACCTTTTATACTATTCTTTTTAATATTTATTTTTGTAATTTATAAATTAGGAAAGAAAAATTCAGAATTTATAAAATATACGAAAGAAAATACGTTTGAGAAATACAAAAGTAAATATCCACATTTAGTGCAAAATGGTAGGGTTGAATGTAATCAATGTGGTTCCAAAGATATCGGAATTATACAAAGATTTACCCCACATGCGGGCGAGCATGATAAGCCAGTAGCGATAGCTCATGTATGTCAAACTTGTGGTCATACTTTATATTATTCGAAATTTGATAAATAGTTTTTAGATAAGAGAAACAAAATGACAACCCAAAACTTCCTAGTAGAAATCGGCACAGAAGAGCTGCCACCAAAAGCTCTCAAAGCATTAGCAACCTCTTTTGCAGATAACGTTGAGGCGGAATTAAACCAAGCGGGCTTATCATTCGACAAAATTGAATGGTTTGCGGCGCCGCGTCGTTTGGCGGTGAAGGTGTTGAACTTAGCCACACAGCAACCGAGCAAAGAAATCGAAAAACGCGGACCTGCAGTGTCAGCCGCCTTTGATGCGGAAGGTAAACCAACCAAAGCGGCTGAAGGCTGGGCGCGTGGTTGTGGTATTACCGTTGATCAAGCAGAACGCATCGCAACTGATAAAGGTGAATGGCTTGTTCATCGTGCAAAAATTGAAGGTCAGCCGACTAAAAACTTACTGAACGACATTGTGGCAAATGCATTAGCAAAATTGCCAATTCCAAAACCAATGCGTTGGGCAGATAAAACCGTGCAATTTATCCGTCCAGTTCACACTGTGACTATGTTATTGGGTGGTGAGTTAATTGAAGGCGAAATTTTAGGTGTGGCAAGCGCTCGTACCATTCGCGGACACCGTTTCTTAGGTGAGAAAGAATTTGAAATTCAACATGCAGACCAATATCCGCAATTATTGCGTGAAAAAGGTTCTGTGGTAGCGGACTTCAATGAGCGTAAAGCAGAAATTTTGGCAAAATCTCAAGCAAAAGCAACCGCACTTGGCGGCGTGGCTGATATTGAAGAAAGCTTGCTTGAAGAAGTGACTTCGTTGGTGGAATATCCAAACGTTTTAGCGGCAAAATTTGAAGAGCGCTTCTTAGCAGTGCCAGCGGAAGCCTTGGTTTACACCATGAAAGGCGACCAAAAATATTTCCCGATTTATGACAAAGACGGTAAATTATTACCGCACTTTATTTTTGTCTCGAACATCAACCCAGAAGATCCAACCGCGATTATCGAAGGGAACGAAAAAGTAGTTCGCCCACGTTTAACCGATGCGGAATTCTTCTTCAAAACTGACTTAAAACAAAAACTGGTTGATCGTTTACCTCGTTTAGAAACCGTGTTGTTCCAACAACAACTCGGTACATTGAAAGACAAAACTGACCGCATTGAACAACTTGCAGGCGAAATTGCAAAACAAATCGGTGCAGACGAAGCAAAAGCAAAACGTGCAGGATTACTGTCAAAATGTGACTTGATGACCAACATGGTATTCGAATTCACCGATACGCAAGGTGTAATGGGTATGCACTATGCCCGCCATGATGGTGAAGATGAAGAAGTGGCAGTAGCGTTAAACGAACAATATATGCCACGCTTTGCGGGTGATGAATTACCTAAATCTTTGGTGGCAAGTGCGGTTGCTTTAGCGGATAAATTTGACACCTTAACGGGTATCTTCGGTATTGGCCAAGCACCAAAAGGTAGCGCAGACCCATTTGCATTGCGTCGTGCGGCATTAGGAGCGTTACGTATTATCGTAGAGAAAAATTTACCACTAGATTTAGAAGATTTAGTGAAAAAATCAGCCGCACTTTTCGGTGATAAACTCACAAATCAAAACGTGGTTGCTGATGTGGTGGACTTCATGCTTGGTCGTTTCCGTGCATGGTATCAAGATGAAGGTATTGCAGTGGATGTAATTCAAGCGGTATTGGCGCGTCATCCAACTCGCCCTGCTGATTTTGATGCGCGCGTGCGTGCGGTATCACATTTCCGTACTTTAGATTCAGCAGAAGCGTTAGCAGCAGCAAATAAACGTGTAAGCAATATTTTAGCGAAAGCGGATGCTGCAATTGGTGAGATCAATTTGACCGCTTGCGTAGAGCCTGCAGAAAAAGCCCTTGCTGAAGCCGTACTTGCATTACGCGCTGAAGTACAACCGCTTATTGCAAAAGGTGATTACACGGCAGTATTGGATAAATTAGCGAACTTACGTGCACCGGTAGACAGTTTCTTTGATAACGTAATGGTAAATGCTGAAGATCCAGCATTACGCCAAAACCGCTTAGCGATTTTAAACACGTTGCAAGGTTTGTTCTTACAAGTAGCTGATATTTCAGTGCTTCAATAATGCTAAAAGGGATGATTGATTTTTCATCAATCATCCCTTCTTTTATAGACTTCAAGTGATTATTTCTCTATAATCACCACACCTCCCCCCCTTAGCTCAGTCGGTTAGAGCAGGCGACTCATAATCGCTTGGTCACTGGTTCAAGTCCGGTAGGGGGGACCAACTCAAATTTTCTCCTCTTATTTATTCTTTCATCTTCATTCAATAAGACCTTATAAATACTCACCTTACCAAGTTTTTATCTTTTACACTCTTGCGTTCCCCTGTTAACTTCTACGTTTACAACCATATTTTTAAGTTATATGCTTAGTTATTCTTATACTTTTAGCTCAATATTTTTGCTCACCGTGAGACTTATAGATTTAGGAATTTTAGGCATTTTTGTAACTAGGAAATTTAAACAATGATGAGATTATAAGGCTTGGTTAAAAAATAGTTATAAAATATATGGTTATAAATACTTGAAGCAGTTGAATTACTCTTGTAAAAACTATGATAAAGCTTTGTAAAAAACGGAAAAAACACGATTAGTTATCGCTGGTTTTGTTTAGTCAAATGATGCCCTATATAATTTCTTTTTAGTGTATGATCCATAATTGCACCGACAAGCTGATGTATTTTTTGAGCGTGTTACTTCTATCTGCTATTTTTTCATAAATGCTAGCTAACTCTTTCACTTTTATTTCTGATACATGCTTATCGCCAATATAAGGGAAGATATGATTTTTCAATCTTTCCCAATTCTTTTCTCGTGTTTCTGGATTTTTAGCTTTTTCTTTGTAGATACCATTAAAGTAACTTTTTGCAACAGAACGGAAAGTATCTTTTAAACGGTTTTCATATTCTTGTTGGATGCGGTTTTTTCTTCTTGTGGATCGATAACTTTCGCAAGTAACGCACGATATTCTTCACGTTTAGCACGAGCATCTGCTAATTGGATTTGGGGATACATTCCAATGCCAGCATTTGTTCTTTTTTTGTAACTGGATAATAGTAGTTAAATAGCCAAATTTTAGAGCCGTTTGGCTTAACTCTTAGAATAAGGCCATTTCCATCAGATAATGAATATTCTTTTTCTTTTGGCTTTACTTTTCTGATTTCTGTATCTGTTAAAGGTTTTTTGGTTCTAGACATAAGATTTCTTCCCTAACGCAGTAATACAAGATAATAGATATAGTAACATCGAATAAGTTGGTGTTACTAAAAACAGCGATTAAAGACGATTAGATATGAGGGGTAAAAGTGCTATAAACCCTTGTGAGAGCTGGATAAAACAAAACCCCGCGATTAGTTTCGCGGGGTTTTGTTTAGTCAAATGGTGCTCTGGGCGAGACTTGAACTCGCACGACCTGTGGTCACTACCCCCTCAAGATAGCGTGTCTACCAATTCCACCACCAGAGCGTTAATTTTTATGCTAATCCTATTTTATTGTGGAATGTCGCTATTTTTATTTTCTTTCGCTGGAGCTGTTTGTTGTTGCTGAACTTGCTCTGCAGCTTGTGATAAATCGTCGAAAGCACCTTTTTGAATATTGCCTTTATGTGAATTCATGTTACCTAAAACAAGAGCAATAACAAAAAATGCGGTTGCTAAAATTGCGCTAGTACGTGTTAAAAAGTTACCTGCACCAGCAGAGCCAAACATTGTACCTGATGCGCCACCACCAAAAGATGCGCCAGCGTTCGCTCCTTTACCTTGTTGAACGAGAATAAACCCGATCAAGGCAATCGCGACAACAACATAAATAAATAAAAGAACTTGATACATTTTTTCTCTCTAATTTGCAATTTTGCAAGAAAACTGGTCGTGAATGTTATAGAAAATTCAATTTTCTCGCAAGTGCTTTGCATAAAAAAAATATTAATTGGTTTAACTTTAATCAGTTTGACCGTTTGATTTACTCAATTTTTTTACCGCACTTTTAGGTTTTGTTCTATTGGATTTGATCATTTTAATGCGGCTTAATTGTCTTAATGCATTAAGATCTACAAAACGGACTAAATCAGGCAACATTTGATTCAAGTTATGCATAAATTGCTGATAGGTTGCTTGTTTTTGACTAATGTCTGTGAGTTGTGATTCCCAATGGGCAGTCATATCTGGTTGGGTGGCAATATCTGGTAATGCCTGAATTAAAATTCTTCCAGTTTCTGTGCTATGAATATTTCGCCCTTTTTTAGTTAAAAAACCGCGTTTAAAAAGTAACTCAATGATGCCAGCGCGAGTAGCCTCTGTGCCCAATCCATCTGTTTCTCGCAGAATTTTTTTGAGTTCTTTATCCTGTACAAATCGTGCAATCCCCGTCATTGCTGAAAGCAAAGTTGCATCAGTGAAAGGCCTTGCCGGCTGAGTTTTTTTACTAATTACCTCTCCGCGTTCACAATGCAAAATTTGTCCTTTCTTTACTATTGGTAATAAGGGTTCTTGATTTTCTGTATCGTCTTCTTTGCCTAATAATTCTTTCCACCCAGCCGTTTGTAAATTTCGCGCTTGGGCTATAAAAGTACCACCAGCAATATTCAATGTGATTTTGCTTTTACGATATTCTGCATCA
Organism: Haemophilus sp. SZY H36; assembly: GCF_018829625.1. Lineage (NCBI taxonomy): Bacteria > Pseudomonadati > Pseudomonadota > Gammaproteobacteria > Pasteurellales > Pasteurellaceae > Haemophilus > Haemophilus sp. SZY H36. The sequence continues at coordinate 97,568 of NZ_JAHKKA010000003.1, forward strand.
GGACAAAATTGCATTAAATATTGGCGAGCGATAAGGTTGTAAATATTACGTTCTTCTTGTGTTAGATTTACTGAACGATTTTTAGCCGTTGGAATGATTGCATGGTGAGCTTCTACTTTTTTATCATTCCAACAGCGATTTCGCTGTTCAGTTGAAATGACATTTGGTAAGACTTGATAAGCTTCACAATGGGTTGAAATTGCATTTAGTACATTGTGTCGTTCGGCAAAATGTTCTTCGGGTAAATAGCGACAATCAGAACGTGGATAGGTAATTAAACGATGAGTTTCATATAGGCGTTGGCACGTATCTAATACGGTTTGAGCTGACATACCGAATCGCTTTGCTGCATCAATTTGTAACGCAGAAAGGGAATAAGGCAAGGGCACCGTTTCTTTTTCACGAACGTCTTTGTATTCAGTTACTTCTGCTGGTTGATTTGTAATACGTTTTACAACATTTTCTGCTAATCCTTTAGAGAGCACCCTGCCGTCATCATCTTGGTAATCTTCACAAGCTTTGCTTGGTTGCCATAAGGCACTGAAAAGTGCGGTTGATTTCTCCTGAGTTTTTTCTTCTTTATTCTCTGGATTAATCCAAGCTAGTACTTCAAAAAAGTCTTTGGGTTGGAAATGTTCAATTTCCAAATCTCGACGTACAATTAAACCTAGCACTGGGGTTTGCACTCGGCCAACAGAAAGCACGCCATCATAGCCAGCTTGTCGGCCACGAATAGTATAGGCTCTTGTCATATTGATGCCATAAAGCCAATCGGCGCGGGCTCGTGCGAGTGCAGATGTGGCTAGAGGAATAAAGTTACGGTTTGGTTGTAATTTTTTAACCGCTTTTTCTACCGCACTTGGATTCAGATCGCTAATCAAGCAGCGTAAAATTTTATCGCGTTTTTCGGCAGATAAATTAGCATAACTGAACACTTCATCTACAAGTAATTGTCCTTCTCTATCTGGGTCTCCTGCATTAACAAGTGTATCCGCTTGATGAATCAGTTTTTCCACCACAGAAAGCTGTTTTTTTACTTCTTTTCGCGGTAAAAGTTGCCATTTTTCAGGAATGATAGGGAGATGTTCTAAACGCCATTGTTTGAATTTAGGATCATAGGCATCGGGTTCTGCTTGCTCGAGTAGATGCCCTACACACCAAGTTACCACATCATTATCGCCACATTTTATAAAACCCTCTCCACGTTGATGGGGTTTGGGGAGCACATCAGCAATAGCGCGAGCTAAGCTTGGTTTTTCGGCGATAAATAAACGCATAATAGTATGAGAAGATTAGTCGATTTGACGACGACCTAGAAAAGAGTGAGTCAGTGTTGTGCCGTCCACAGTTTCCAGTTCACCACCGACAGGAATTCCATGAGCGATACGACTCACTTTGATATTATGTTGGCGGCACATTTCAGCGATGTAGTTTGCTGTTGCATCACCTTCCACTGTTGGGTTTGTTGCAAGAATCACCTCGTGGAAAGATTCTTCTACTAAACGTTTTTGCAGTAAATCTAAGCCAATTTCACGAGGACCAATACCATCAAGTGGTGATAAGTGTCCCATTAAAACAAAATAACGTCCTGAAAATTGTCCAGTTTGCTCAATAGCTTGAATATCTGCGGGCATTTCAACGACACAAAGCAAACCTGAATTTTGACGGCGTGGATTATTGCAAATGTTGCAAGTATCTTCTTCCGTAAAGTCTCGACATTGTGAACAATGTCCAATTTTAGACATAGCTTCTGTGAGTGCTCGAGCTAAATTCATTCCACCGCTACGATTACGTTGTAAAAGATGATAAGCCATACGTTGCGCAGATTTAGGCCCTACGCCTGGAAGACAACGTAAGTTTTCAATAAGGAGTTCTAAAAGTGGACTGCTTTGCATAGTGTTTATGATGGGAAAATATAAAATGGTATATGAGGTATCATATACCATAATTTAAATTATTTTGCTGAAAGACGAGCTCTTTCGGCATCTAATAATAGATGACGCTTTGCTTTTTTAGCATTTAAACAAATGAGATCATTTGGATGAATTTCACCATTCTTACATTGATAGAGATATTTTTCTAATAGTGTTTGATCTGCCTTAAACTGTTCCACAGTGATCACATCTTTACTAAAAGTAAAAAAGAAAAATGAGACAATTGCAATAAATAGTTTTTTCATTTAGCACCTCTGTCTTTTATCCAACAAATTAAAATGGAAACTTCATTCCTGGAGGTAATGGCATTCCAGCAGTAACCGATGCCATTTTTTCTTTTTGTAATTCTTCTGCACGACGTACCGCATCGTTAAAAGCGGCCGCGATTAAATCTTCTAACATTTCTTTATCGTCTTCCATTAAAGACGGATCAATGTCAATGCGACGGCAGTTATGTGCACCATTAATTGTGATTTTCACTAAACCTGCACCAGATTCACCCGTTACTTCTAGTTGCGCGATTTCTTCCTGCATTTTTTGCATTTTTTCTTGCATTTGTTGGGCTTGTTTCATTAAGCCGCCTAAACCGCCTTTTCCAAACATAATGTTATCCTTTATTAAGTCAAAAATTGACTGCATTCTAGCGAAAAAATTAATTCTTGGGAACAAAGAAATTAATACATGACGCTTGTAAAATCAGTGAAAAATTTAATATTTATCGCATTGAATCATAAAGATGATGGTAATAAAAAATCTAATAAAATATAGAACCAAGAAAAAGCGAGGATTTCAAAAACTTAATCAATTATCTTTTATTTAAAGTAATTTAGATACGTATCTTCTAAACGGAAACCCTCACATTTCATTCATCATCAACCTATTTTTTCAATGCCCCCATTATTCCTCTCATAATTTGCTTGGTAATTTGATTTCGAATATTTCGCCCTACAGACTGCGCAACACTATTTACAATTTGTTCAGTTGGCGATAATTTTTCACCGCGCTTTTGCGTACCAAAAATCATTCGGCTCAAACTACCTAAGAAGCCGTTTTCTTCTTCCGCTTGGGCTTGCTCTGCTTGTTTTTGTTGTACCGCAGATAAATCCGCTTGAGCAGTTAATACTTCAAAGGCAGATTCATTATCTACATATTCTTTATAATACGCATAAAGATCATCATCTTTCACCCAAGCATTACGTTCGTCTGTCGTTAATGGTGAAAGCTGACTTTTTGGCGGATAGATATAGGCAATTTCAACTGGCGTTGGCATGCCTTTTTCATCTAAAAATGATACCAATGCTTGTCCCACTCCAAGGGTTGAAATGGTCTCGACGACATTCACAGAAGGGTTTGCTCGGAAAGTTTCTGCAGCTGATTTTACAGCTTTTTGATCGCGAGGAGTAAATGCACGAAGAGCGTGTTGAACACGGTTACCTAACTGCCCTAATACGGTATCTGGCAAATCAAGTGGATTCTGCGTGACAAAATAGATTCCCACACCTTTAGAACGAATCAAACGCACAACCTGTTCTACTTTTTCCACTAGTACGCTCGGCGCACCATCAAACAATAAGTGTGCTTCATCAAAAAACATGACAAATTTAGGTTTCTCAGGATCTCCCACTTCTGGCAGTTGTTCAAAGAGTTCTGCCATCAACCATAATAGAAATGCGCTATACATTCTTGGGGAATTAATCAATTTTTCAGAATTGAGTACATTAATCACCCCTCGCCCATCGCGAGTTTGCATCCAATCATCTAGATTCAATGCTGGCTCACCAAATAAATTCGTTGCGCCTTCATTTTCAAGTGTCAGTAATGCTCGTTGGATTGCACCAACACTTGCAGTCGAAACATTGCCATACTCAACTTGGAAGGTTTTCGCATTCTCTGCAACATATTTCAGCATTGCACGAAGATCTTTTAAATCAATGAGCAATAAACCTTTATCATCTGCCACACGAAATACCAGGTTTAATAATCCTTCTTGCGTAGCATTTAAATTCAATAAACGAGAAAGCAACAACGGGCCCATTTCAGAAATAGTTGTTCTGAGAGGAATGCCAGTTTGGCCAAAAACATCCCAAAAAGAAACAGGATAGCCATTGAGATAACTTTCATTGCCTAACCCGAACTGCTCAATTCGTTCAGCAATTTTGCCCTGAAATTGACCGCTCTTTACTAAGCCAGAAAGATCGCCCTTTACGTCTACTAAAAATACCGGTACCCCATCATCACTGAAGGCCTCTGCCATTTTACGTAATGTGACAGTTTTACCCGTACCTGTTGCGCCAGCAATAAGGCCATGGCGGTTAGCCATTTTGGCCGTGATGCCTAGGATTTTACCTTGTTCTGAGCGAGAGAGATCGTATTGCATAAATGAATATCCTTTTGTTTTTTGTTGTAACGAATAATAAGTAAAAAAAGAAGTGCGGTCAAAAAGTTAAACGTTTTCGGTTATAATTCCACGAAAATTTTTTCTAGAACAATAAAAAATCAAAATGGATGCAAAAATTTTAGTTATAAAAGTGGGACAAGTTGAACCCCTAACCTTTTCAGATGGAAGCGTATACGAAAGCGCAATTCGTAAGAAAACCGTACCATCGGTAAAAATTCATTCTCTTGGTGCAGAAGGAAACGACGTGGGTTTGAAAAAACATCATGGTGGTGTGGATAAGGCGCTATTTTTTATGTCGGCAGATTCTTTTAATGAATTAAATGCTTTATTAAATAAAGATTTTTCTTATATGGAAACTGCTACATACGGAGAAAATTTTGTCGTTTCAGGCTTGAATGAAGACAATGTTTGCATTGGTGATCGTTATCAAATCGGCTCAACCATTTTAGAAGTGTCTCAGCCACGTAAACCTTGTGAGCGTTTATCAAAAAATACGGAAAACGAAGAAACTCGCGATATTGTTTATCAAACTGGGCTCAGTGGATGGTATGTTCGCGTCATTGAAACGGGAGAAATTAGACAAGGTGATGAATTGAAATTGCTCGCGCGCCCTTATCCGCAAGTAACAATTCGTCATTTAAATCGCTTGTTATCTGCACCCGAAAATGAAGTTGAGCTGGAAGCAGCATTAGATATTGAAGTATTAGCTGAAGCCTTTAAACGATCAATTCGATCACAAGTATCGAAATTCAAACAACAGGGATAAATATGTCAGAAATTTCAACCGCACTTTCAGAAGGCTGCCCATGTCAATCTGGTCATCATTACGCAGATTGTTGTGGCAAATTTCATTTGAGACAAGCATTCCCCGAAACGGCAGAACAACTCATGCGTTCACGTTATACGGCTTATGTTTTAAAAAATATACCTTATATTGTTGCAACAACTGTGCCAAGCCAACAAACTTTATTAGAAACTCATCTATTGCAAGAATGGGCTGACAATACTACATGGCTAGGATTAGAAATCTTAAAAACAGAAAACCTCACAAAAACTCAAAGTGCGGTGGAATTTAAAGCTATTTTTCAAGGCGAAGAGGAAGAACTAACCCATCAAGAGCGGTCAATTTTTGTGAAAATTGAAAACCGTTGGTATTTTATTGATCCGACCGTATCCTTGCCTACAATGAAACAACCTTGTGTATGTGGTTCTGGTAAAAAATTTAAACATTGCTGTGGGGGATTTTTATGATTTCATTGAAACAATTTAGCCAGATCTTTTGGAAACGTTTTTCAGAAAATAAACTCAACCAAGCTGCTGGCGCACTAACTTACAGCACGATGCTTGCTATCGTGCCAATGGTGATGGTGATTTTTTCTATATTCTCTGCCTTTCCTGTATTCAATGAAGTAACAGGAGAATTGAAAGAAATGATTTTCACCAATTTTGCGCCATCAGCGAGTGATATGGTAGGCGAATATATCGATCAATTCGTCTCAAACTCAAAGAAAATGAGTGCGGTGGGAATTGTAAGTTTAATTGCCGTTGCATTGATGCTAATTAATAACATCGACCGAACCCTTAACAGCATTTGGCATGATACCAGTATTCGCCCTATTTTTACCTCTTTCGCGATTTACTGGATGATTCTGACTTTTGGACCTCTCCTTATAGGTACAAGTATAGGGATTAGCTCTTATATAAAAGTGATGTTTGAACAATCAGAAACACTTTCGCTCGGTGTGAAATTGCTCAGTTTACTCCCTTTCTTTTTCACATGGTTTATTTTCACATTGATTTATACCATCGTGCCAAATAAGAAAGTGGATACAAGATATTCTGCTTGTGGTGCGCTTATTGCCGCGATTTTCTTTACACTCGGTAAACAAGCCTTTACTTGGTATATCACTACATTCCCTTCTTATCAACTAATCTATGGCGCAATGGCAACATTGCCAATTATGCTGTTGTGGATTCAGATTAGCTGGCTAGTTGTGTTAGTCGGGGCGCAATTATCTGAAGTATTAGGAGAGTTAAAAGAATAAAAATAGAAAGACCGATTATCAATATCGGTCTTTTTTATTTAGCTATTTTGCAATCTTTAAGGTTTGATAGAGATAATGACGATAGTCGTTCACGAATGCAGGATTAGAAGAATCCTCCAATTTTCCGTGACTTAGTTTACACATTGCCATATTCGCTTTCATAAATTCATCTTCTGCTGATAATCCAGCTACATTCATCAAGACGCCTCCGGCAAAAGCGAGATCTAAAAAACGTTGCTCTTGCTTAAATTGACTCGCACAATTACTTCTTACAACAAATTGTGTCACATAATCAGGCTGGACATAATCCCCTTTCTTCAGAGGGATAACATTATCAAATGCCACTTGGTGATCACCGAAATAACCTAGAACAAAAGGCTTTTTACGTTCATGTAAATAGCTATTCATCCCTTCAATCGCATCATTCAATGCGACAATACGTTGAGTATAGTCATTCAATGCAGAAATACTTTTAGCTCCTAAATTAGGCATTTGAAGATTAAATGTATTTTCCATGCCCAATTCATATGGACCATGTTCTCGCATAGTCAACACATAAACAAACATCGGCTGATCTACATTTTCTAATTCAGGATGCTGCTTTTCCAAAATTATTCTGGTGTACTTCATCATTTCTTCACTACTAATATCCCAAAGATTTTTACTAATAGGCGCAGGATAACCAAGATCTTGTGGCTGCAACATCAAATCAAAACCGAAATGATCATAAGCAGATTTCGCATTGTAATTACCTTTTGTAAAAGGCGACAAGGCAACACAAAAATATCCTTGTGCTTTTAGATTTTTCACTAAACCTGATTGCAAGTGCGGTACAACAGAATAAAAAACGCCACTTGCTAACGCACCAAAATCGGTCGAAGGCACGCCGGCTAAAAAAGCAAATTCTGATTTCCAAGTTGCTCCAGCAAAAGTATGCACACGCAACGGCGAAGCAAATACTGTATCATTTTGGGGTTCAAACATGGAAAGTGCTGGAATAGATTGCTGACTAAAAGCAAATTGATGAGGGTTCAACGTGGATTCCATTAATGTCACAACAATATCAGGTTTTGTTTCAGATTGGTTGTTTGGATCAGATGAAAGTGCGATCATTTTTTCAATAAAATTTTGGCTATTGCCATCAAAATTTGGCACTTTGAAAAAAATACCGCGGCAAGACATTGGTAAATTTAAAAACACATCACGACCATCATCGGGCAAAGAATCTAACCAAACTTGCACCGCACTTGGCCTTTTAGAATAATGCCACATCAAGCTAAAGCTAACGATAAACAATAACGCCCCCATGCTGTTACCTAATAGCCCTAAAGACTCGACATCATTAAAACCAAAAATCGCATAACCTAATAACGCCAGTAGCCCAATAACGCCAAACAATGCACCTTTATAATGAATTAAGGTTTCCCAATTTCGCCAATCCACCACAAGAAAGAAATCTGAAATTAACAAAGGCTGTTTGTAATAATGAATTTTTAAACGGTGAAATAACATCAGTACCACAAAAAGCACAGATGAAAAATTTAAAGCTCGTTGCCATTGGCCAGAAACCATAAGCATGCCACCAAATAAAAAAGTAAAAAGCGTAATAGCAAAGAAATAAGTCCAACGATAATGAGAGTTTACGATAAAAATCACTGCCGCAATCGTGAATAAAGCTAAGAAAATATAAGCGATCATGAATTTTCCCTATGATGCATAACAGACTAAAATGAGACATGACAATGTCTGCCCACTTTATCACGTAAACGTAATAGATTGAACGGGAAAAGAAAATTATTTAGATAATTTGAAAATAAAGTGGTGGGCGATACCGGTCTCGAACCAGTGACCCCCTCCTTGTAAGGGAGGTGCTCTCCCAACTGAGCTAATCGCCCGATAATATTAAGGCAAAACCTTAAATTTTCGGTTTATTTAAACACTTTTAAGTGGTGGGCGATACCGGTCTCGAACCAGTGACCCCCTCCTTGTAAGGGAGGTGCTCTCCCAACTGAGCTAATCGCCCACTAGAAAGCGTTTAAATATAAAGGGAAAGTTTGAGCGGAAAGGACACTTTAAAAAAGTGGTGGGCGATACCGGTCTCGAACCAGTGACCCCCTCCTTGTAAGGGAGGTGCTCTCCCAACTGAGCTAATCGCCCGCTAGGTCAAACTTAGTAACATTAAGAACACTTTTTAGAGAAGTGGTGGGCGATACCGGTCTCGAACCAGTGACCCCCTCCTTGTAAGGGAGGTGCTCTCCCAACTGAGCTAATCGCCCTTAATGCTGTGGGTTGGCATTATAGGGAGAATGCATTTTCAGTCAATACCTTTTTATTAAATTTTGTTTAATTGTTGTAAAAATAAGCATAAAATCCGCTTTTTTATTTAGAAGTAAAACAAGTCGTAGTAGAATAACGACTAATATTTTATTGAAGATAGGTTATAAAAATGAAACTAGATGCTCCTTTTAATTTAGACCCAAATGTAAAAGTGCGTACTCGTTTTGCTCCTAGCCCTACAGGTTATTTACATGTAGGTGGCGCACGTACCGCACTTTATTCTTGGTTATACGCAAAACATAATAACGGCGAATTTGTATTACGAATTGAAGACACAGATTTAGAGCGTTCAACACCTGAAGCAACTGCTGCAATTATTGAAGGAATGGAATGGTTAAATCTTCCGTGGGAGCATGGCCCTTATTACCAAACTAAACGCTTTGATCGTTATAACCAAGTGATCGATGAAATGATTGAACAAGGCTTAGCATATCGTTGCTATTGTACTAAAGATCGCTTAGAAGAACTTCGTCATACTCAAGAACAAAATAAAGAAAAACCACGTTATGACCGTCACTGCTTACACGATCACAGCCATTCACCTGATGAACCCCACGTTGTACGTTTTAAAAATCCAACTGAAGGCTCGGTAGTATTTGATGATGCCGTACGTGGCCGTATTGAAATCAGCAACAGTGAGCTTGATGATCTTATTATTCGTCGTACAGACGGTTCACCAACTTATAACTTCTGCGTAGTTGTGGATGACTGGGACATGGGCATTACTCATGTGGTACGTGGCGAAGATCATATCAACAACACACCACGTCAAATCAATATTTTAAAAGCGATTGGTGCTCCAATTCCAACCTATGCGCACGTTTCCATGATTAATGGAGATGATGGCCAAAAACTCTCTAAACGACATGGCGCAGTGAGCGTAATGCAATATCGAGATGATGGCTACTTACCAGAAGCTTTAATCAACTATCTTGTTCGTTTAGGTTGGGGACATGGCGACCAAGAAATTTTCAGTCGCGAAGAAATGATCAACTATTTCGAATTAGATCACGTCAGCAAATCAGCTAGCGCATTTAATACTGAAAAATTACAGTGGTTAAATCAACATTATATCCGTGAATTACCGCCAGAATACGTGGCTAAACACCTTGAATGGCATTACAAGGATCAAGGTATTGATACAAGCAATGGCCCAGCATTAACTGAAATAGTCACCATGCTTGCGGAACGTTGCAAAACCTTAAAAGAAATGGCTAGTTCAAGCCGCTACTTCTTTGAAGAATTTGAAACCTTTGATGAAGCAGCAGCAAAAAAACATTTCAAAGGCAACGCTGCCGAAGCACTTGCAAAAGTAAAAGAAAAATTAACCGCACTTTCTAGCTGGGATTTACATTCTACTCACGAAGCGATTGAGCAAACGGCTGCTGAACTAGAAGTGGGCATGGGTAAAGTTGGCATGCCATTACGTGTCGCTGTGACAGGTTCTGGTCAATCTCCATCAATGGATGTTACCCTAGTCGGTATCGGTAGAGATCGCGTACTTCCGCGTATTCAGCGTGCTATTGATTTTATTCATGCACAAAACGCTTAATATTTAATCGGATAACAAACGCATAATAAAATCGTATTGACAGCCACATAGTCAAATTTTATCATGTTGCTGTCTTTTATGGGGATATAGCTCAGTTGGGAGAGCGCTTGAATGGCATTCAAGAGGTCGTCGGTTCGATCCCGATTATCTCCACCAAATTCTAATTCTATATAGTATGATATAGTCCGATAAAGCCTTGATATATAATGTATCAAGGCTTTTTTGTTATTCTAACAAGTCCGATAGAAACTGACTAAATCCACAAATTTTAGTAACACTAATAGTAACACCATGCTATGATAGACTCATATAGTGTTACTAAATCACTTATAACTTAATGATTTATAAAATAAATTTCTAAGATTTTAGTGTTACTTCATTTTGGAGGTATCTAATGGCAAGAAGAGCTATTCCCTTAACAGATACGGAGATAAAAAAAGCTAAACCAAAAGAAAAAGAGTATATCTTATGCGATGGTCATGGGCTTTCACTAAGAATTAAGCCTAACGGCTCTAAATTATGGCTATTTAACTATACACGACCTATTCTTGGTACAAGGACTAATTTAGGACTAGGTACATATCCGATAGTTAGCTTAGCTGAAGCTAGAATGCTAAGAGATAATTGTCGTAAATTATTAGCTCAACAAATTGATCCTAAAAAACATAGAGAAGAACTAGAAAGAAAGCAGCTTATGGATACTCAAAGTTCTTTTGAGAAAGTTGCAGAACTTTGGAAAGGGAAAAAAAGTTCAGAAGTTGAAGAGAAAACGATCAATAAATATTGGCGAAACTTAGAGCTTCATCTTTTGCCTTTGATAGGTAAATATTCTATTAAAGAAATTCAGCCTTCGTTAGTAGTCCCAATGTTAAAGAAAGTAGAGGAAAATGGATCTCCAGATATGGTTAATAGACTATGTGGTCATCTAAATGAAATCTTAAATTTTGCTGTTAATAGTGGGTTAATTGAAAGTAACACTTGTCTAAAAATTAGCTCTACATTCAAGTCCGTTCGTCAAAGAAATAACCCTAGAGTAAGCAGTGAAGAAATTCCTACCCTTATAAAAAGAATACATAGTGCTAATATTAAAAAGAAAACTAAGTTATTAATCTTATTCCAATTATTAACAATGGTTCGACCTAGTGAAGCAAGTAATGCTGCATGGAATGAATTTGATTTTGATAAAAAAGAGTGGACTATTCCTGCTGAAAGAATGAAAGCGAGATTTTTACATACTGTACCATTATCATCTCAAGTAATGGCATTGATAGAACAACTAAGACCAATGACAGGTCATACTAAATATTTGTTTACTCATAGAAGTGATTTGAATAAAACAATGAGTTCATCTACTGTTAATATGGCTCTAAAAAAAATGGGTTATGAAGGTCAGCAAACTGCTCACGGATTTAGAGGATTAGCGAGAACTTTTTTGGCAGAGCAAGGTGTTCAACACGAGCATGCTGAAGTTTGTCTAGCACATAAAACAGGAGGTCAAGTTAGCTTAGCCTATAATCATGCTAATTACTTAGAGCAAAGAAGGGATATTATGCAAATGTGGGGAGATTATATTGAGAAATGTTCTCAATCTTAAATTTTTTAGGAGAAATTACCATTAAACGGAGTTGTTTTTTTTTGACCTGCCTCTATTAATAATAAAAAAAACAACTAAATTTATTTATAAATTAGTTAAAAACACTTAATGAGTATCTATCTTGATAGATATGATTACTTACCTATGTAAAAGCTACAAATACAAATTGTAGCTTTTACTATATATTAAGATCTCTTAGCTACGTTTATTTTTGAAGAAGATTATCATTATAGATCTATATAGAGAGCTAAGGCTGATGATGAGAATCATCAGCCCTTGATCTATAATTTTTATTAATTAATAGAATTCTAATAATATGGGATCTTAAAAATAGGAAATCACTTAGATATAGAATATATAGTCAATATAATGCGAGAGACGCTTATAGCAGCAAAGATAAAAAAACTCGTAGGGTAACTCATCTTGTCAGAAATAATGCTGATAGCAGTGATTTAGATAGGTTATACAGCGTTTTTTGATACTTAAATAAATTTAGATAAAATAAGTATATTATAGATAGTGTCTATTTTGATTTAAGCAAAGAAATAATCTCTTTCAATGCTGAAATCTCGCTATCTTTTTGTTCAATCACTAGATCTCTTTGTTTCAATAGCTCATCTTTATGTGAAATAGTTAGCTTTAATAGATCAATTTCTGATGTCAAATTCTCATTTGAACCGTAGTAGTTAGTATTATGATCATTCATAAAGAACAATACATTCTTATCATCATTTTTGATTAGTTCTAAAACATCAATATTAAAGATATTGGCAATTTGCTCCAATTTATGAAGATTGAGCTTAGTTTCTCCACGTTCAATTTTTGCATAGCCGTTCTTAGACATGTTCATTTTCTCAGCCATATCTTCTTGAGACCAATTTCTTGTTTCTCTAATTGTTCTAATTTTGTCATTTACACTCATAAAAAAACCTTTTACTCCACCAACAAAAAGTAGCTCGCTTATACCCTATTTGTTGGTGGAATGCAACAAATTATAAAATAGAATGCTGAAAATTAGCATAACTTCATGCAAAATCAAGTGTTTTTCTTCATATAGGTAGAACTACTTAAATTTTATCAAATTAATATTATCTAATTTTGGGAGAAAAAATGAAAGATTTTAATATTCCTAAGACTATTTTGTCTATATTTATTCCTTTCTTATTTTTTAACCGTGCATATGCAGAAAATAAATATGATGGTTATACTACTCAAGAATGCATAGCTTCTAATTTAAGTAAGGTTGAAGAAGAAAAATGTTTTAATCAAGCACGTTATTCATCGAGTGAAGAAAATAGTTCAAGTATTGAGATGCAAACTACTGGGAATATGGCTCAAGATTCTGCTTTATTTGAAAAGTCAGATTACCTTACTAAAGGTGCAAATATTGTAAGATTATATGAATTAGCTAAACTGATTTATATAGAACAATTAGTAAATGGAAATACATTAGTTACTCTAACAAATACAGGTTATGTTTCAAATGGGGACAAAGCATTCAAATATTTAGAACAGCATGGAGTAAAAAATAAATGGATAGCTCAACTAGTTGTAGTAATTATGTTTAATGCTATTAAAATCTCAGAGCAATATCAGCAAGATCCATTATGGTCTAAACGAGAGTTTTATTATAATTTGATTCTTCCAATTTTAGATAAGTTAATGTTTAATGAATTACAAGATAGAGGATTTGAACCCTCTGATTATATTAATCAATAATTCTTTTAATAAAAGGTGTTAAATATGAAAAAAGCATATAGTATCCCACTATTATTATCTGCACTGATAATTAGTGCTTGTAAACAAGAGACTCCAAATTGTTCTAGTAATGATGCTAAAAAAGTTGTTTTTGATATTGTTAAGGAAGAATTAAGTAATCCAAATACATCTTCTTGGGTAAGAGTTTATGATAAAATCTCCTTCAAGTTAAATGATATTAGAACAAATAAGCATGATAAAGAGTTAGATAACTATCTATGTGTAGCTAATTTGGAAGGAAAGATAAGTGAGCAAGATATTCAATCTGTTTTAAATGATATAAGAAATGAGCAACAAGCTGAATATGAAAAAAAAGAAATAATGCTAAAAAATGCATTTAATGAATTTTCATTAAAAATGGATAAAAGAGAAAAAGAACAGCTATCTGAATTAGAAAATGAATATTCTAGTAAAAAGAACAGTCTTTCTTCAGATAAAAATAAAGCTATTTCTGATTCAGAACAAAAATTACTAGAAAATGAAAATCATTATAAAAAAATGTCTAGTCAAATCGAATTAGATGCTAAAAACTATAAAAGAGCAGGAGCAAGTGATAAAGAAGTGTCTGAATCTTTAGAACGTAACAAAAAGGAACTTTCTAATAATTATAATCATCATAAAAATAGATTCAATCAAGAAAGGGATGATAAGGTTAAGAATATTGAAGATAATCTTAGTATTTTAGAAGAATCTTACCCTCAAGATATTAATAGAGTAAAAATTTATTATCAACAAGAAAGGGATAAATATTTATCTGAAACTAAAGAACAGTTAGATAAAATGGTTAGAGAACATGAACAAGCAATAGAAGCTTATAGAAATCAATATAACAGTGGTATAAAAGCACCTATACGTTATAAAATTGAAAGTAGTGATAATGGAAAAGATTTTTATGTAACTATTCAATAAAAAATAAAGCCTAATAGATTAACTCCCTATTAGGCTTTTATTTTATAAAGTTAAATGTATATTAAGGTATTTCATGAGAGCATTTTGAAGTGGTATAACATCTCTCCTAGATTTAAATTTATGATCAACAATATCATTTAATTCTTTAAGGCTAATTTTAATTTCTATAATTTCATTTTGTAAATCTAAAATATTTATTTTACAAATGAATTTTTTTACTTTTTTTAGTGTATTCTTATTCAATTCAGTTTCCATTATATTTAAGATTCTTCTCATTGTAGCCATTCTTTTAAAATCACTATCTTCTATATTCAATATACTATTAATACTTTCTTCAAATGAATCGTATCCATCTAATAATTTCTTATTATAATTGTAGAAAAATGCTATAGATACTGACTTTCCTATTCTTGCTTGAGTTCTAAAAATTGCTTGAACTATTTCTGATTTTACTAGATCTTTAGATTCTAGTTTAGTATTTAATACTTCAGAAAGTCTTTCTGCATGAAATGCATTATTAAACCATTCGCCAAAAAAAATAATTGAATCACAATCAATAAATTCATTGGTGGCTCTACATTTCCCTGAATTATAATGAATTACCTCACATTTGTTTTTTAAGTCTTTACTGATGTTTTCTTTTATGAAGCTAGTTAAATTTTCTATGTGGTGTGTGTTTTTCCAGGTTACGATAAGATGTTTATTACTATTGATAGTAGAAATGTATCTTTCTAGTTTTTTTATATCTGAAATAAGATCTTCCTTATGTTTATTTTCACTTTTTCTTGTCCTTCGCATTGATAACAATGTATCATAATAGATATTATCATTGATAAATACCTTACTTTGATTGTACTTTTCGATATTCCAATTATTACTACCTTCAAATAAAAAGTCTGCTGTAGCATCTAAAATAATTAATTTTGTATTATTATCTATGAAATCATTAATATCTTGATGTATAGTAATGTCTGATGATATATCTGTATTAGATAGATCTCCTAAAGATACTATAAGTTTATTGAATAGCCAGCTAAATCTTTCATGATATAGTTTTTCATTTTTTATATCAGGTAAATTATTAAATAATTCCTTAAATATATTTTTGTCAAAATTTATTATATTCTTAATTGTCTCCTTGTTTAGCCTTATCTCTTTTCCGTATATCAACTCTCTCTTACAAAGTTCTACTAATAATTTCTCATGTTTTACTACTATATCCATATAAGGGGTCTGGAATTCATCAAAGATAACTAATTCTCTCTTTGTTATCTCTTTCTTTATGGGATCATCATAGTTAATGAATATATTGTTTGATTCATATAAAGTCCTCCAGTTATTAGTTACTACTATTCTATATTTTGACAAAGCATAAATATTACATTCTAATTCTTTTAATGTATCGCTCCCTTTATAAATTCCACAAATGGACTGTTTAGGATTTAATGCTTTAACATCAAATACAAGCCTTTTAATTTCTTCATTTGTTTTAACAATAATTAAAGTAGACTTATCTGTATTAGCACAGAATACCTTTAAATTTGTAGTTTTCCCTGATCCACAGCCCCAAGCTAAAACTTGTCTATTTGAGTAGCTATCTATATTATTCTTAAATTTGTAACTGCTATCGTTGATTACGTTATCTAGTAAATAGTTACGTCTAGAAAGTAGATAGCTATTATCATCTATATTGTAATCAATCTCATTACTTTTTAATCTCCAGTCACTCCAATTATCTGGAGAATTTATTTTTTCTTTTTCCATAAAAATCTCCATAAAAAAGCCACTACTAAGTGGCTTCAATATAATCTAAATTGTTAATATATATACGTTATTTCTTTCAGTTTTTTTCAAATAATCTACCTTTATCAATTCATTTAGAGCTTTAATAAATAAATCTCTTTTTAAATTAAAAACGGATTCTGAATTGAATGTAGTTATCCTTATTTCTTTATTTTCATTTTTACTTTTTGTGATTAATGTGTATAAGACATTTCTAGCATTACTAGTTAATTTCTTAAAACATTTCTCTAACGGTAATTTTCTATTAATAATTGAAAAAATATTATCATCTACTGTTTTAAGCATAGATCACCTCATTTAGGTTTTTAATGTTGTTTAAGTACCGATTTACATCGGATTCAAAGTAGCCTACGGAGTTAGCTCCTAGGCTAACTTTTTTAGGAAAATTAGGTTTATAATAAGCAGAGTTTTTATCCTGCCAAATATAGAATGTACTTTTAGATACTCCTAATATAGTTAAAAATTCTTTTACCCTGATTATTCGATCCATGGTAAAGTCCTCATATATAAAAAGGGTATTACTATTTAGCTAGTAATACCCTTATATTGTTTCGTTTAAAAAAAATGATCTATATCATCACTTTTTGATAAGGCGTATAGCCTCCATTTCATATATTAATAAGAAATCCTTATTTTTTGCTCTAGCTAAAATTTAATGTAACCATCCTATACCTCTTTCTGGTTGCCAGCAAGTATTTTTTTAAGTAAATATTTCGCTTTATAGTATGGAAGAGTGAGCTAATTCATCCTCATATTTAACTAATGTTTTTATTGAGGAAATTTTTAAAAAATTTTGATTAAAAAACAGGCATACGGTGTTATATTTTACCTATTTAGATATTTTTCTCTCATCATGCTATAATTGGGTTAAAGAGCAAAGTATCAATGCTTTGAGTATTATAGATTATCTACCATTTTGTTTTTTAGTAACACCAATAGTAACACCGAACATATATAACCAAAATAAAGTTATTATAAATCAATTTGTTACAATGTTAATTCAAGTGAGATTATCCCACCAAATTAATAAAGCAAGGTAAATCACCTTGCTTTTTTTATCTCAGAATTTTTACATTCCAAACTTTAAAGGGTAAAAATAGCGCCATTATTAAATGGCGCTATTTATAAAACAATTAACCGTTAAAACTCTCACCTAAACACGGTCTAATTTTATTCAACATTTCTTTTAATACTCTCGCTGGTGCTGCAATAATATTACCGCTACGTAAGTAGCCGTTACCAGCATCAAAATCACAAACTAAGCCACCCGCTTCACGCACGATTAAATCGCCAGCAGCACAATCCCATGCTTTTAAGCCCATTTCAAAATAGCCATCAATACGGTTTGACGCCACATAGCATAAATCCAATGCTGCAGAACCAGTGCGACGGAAATCCGCGGCATCTTCAATTAAGGCATTCATCATTGCAAATTGAGTTGGCATTAATTTTGGTTGTTTGAATGGGAAACCAGTCGCTAAAATTGAACCTTGAATTTCACATTTACTATCTACACGTAAACGTACTTCATTTAATTTTGCGCCTTCACCACGCACAGCGGTAAATAATTCATTGCGGATTGGATCGTAAACAACACCAACTTCAGTACGATTTTTTACACGAATTGCGATAGACACGGCAAAATGAGGAAGGCCCGTCATAAAATTGCGGGTACCATCTAGTGGATCAATCACCCATTGTACATCACTATCTTTGCCTTCAAGCGCACCTGTTTCTTCGCTGATGATGGTGTGGTCAGGATAAGATTTACGAATAATTTCAATGATTTCTGCTTCTGCCGCTTTATCAACGTTTGTCACATAATCATTAATACCTTTTTGTGTGCTTTCGATAGCATCACGGCGTTCATAATTTTTAGCAATCACATTGCCCGCTTTTCGTGCCGCACGAATTGCGATATTTAACATTGGATTCATATTTCCACCAGATTTTAAAGAACAGAAAAATTCCGCGCCATTATAGCGAGATTTGCCAAAATAACCAGTTGAAAATTATAAAACAATGGTTTTTATAGGGTTTCAGGAAAAGTTTGCGATACAGATCGCAAAAATAGCATGAAGTGATTTTTCCATTAATTATTTGCCATTAAAGTGCGGTAGAAAATTGGAGCGTTTTATGCAGAAAGGTGTGACATTAGTAGAATTATTGATTGGGTTAGCCATTATCAGCATTGCGCTGAGTTTTGCCGCGCCATTATGGCAAACGGATTCACCTAAAACGATTTTAGCCAAAGAGCAACATCGTCTGTATTTATTTCTACGCCAAATTCAGGCTCGGGCAGAAAATTCATCGGAAGTGTGGTTTTTACTTATCAATCGTAACCTTGCGACACAACAATGGTGCTTAACGGCACAAGTAAAAAATGATCAAACTTGTGATTGTTTAAACCCAACAAACTGCCCGAAAGAGGCCTATGCTCATTTTTACTATCCTTATTTTCCTAAAAAAACGATGATTCAAAGCCATTATATTTATCCCAAAGAAATCACGAGGTTTTATGGTGCTCGTAATACCAGTGTCACCCGTTGCTTTATTCTACAAGCGGAAAATGAACGTACATTATTTTCATTTTTCAATGTTGGCAGTATTCGTTTGAAAACCAATCAAGCGGCTAGTGCATGCAATCAATCATGAAAACATTATTAAAAGGGCAAACCCTATTAGCACTGATGATTTCGCTGGCGTTATCATCTTTATTATTGCTAAGTATTTCGCATTTTTATGTGCAAATACAAACTCAAAATCAACACATGTTATTGCATTTAAAACTACAAGCAGAATTACAACGAATATTACAGCTAATCGGTAAAGATCTTCGGCGATTGGGATTTAGAGCATTAAATACAAAAGGAACAGAAAGCAATTTATCTTTATTTGAATTAGATGAACAAGGCACTGCCATTTTCATTAGCCAAGAAGATAACGCCCCACTTAATAGCTGCGTGTTGTTCTTTTATGATTTAAATAAAAATGGTTGTATTGGCAAAGATTCGCCTAAAACCTGTATGAAAAATGGGAAAAATATATCTAAAAACAGTACAGAAGAATTATTCGGTTATAAAGTAAGTAATAAAATGATAAAAACCAAACTGACTTATCAAAGTGTTATTCCTACTAATTGCACAGCAGAAACTTGTAAACGAGCTTTTCAACAATCGGCTTGCAACGCTGGAGGCGGTTGGACAGATTTATTAGATAACAATGAATACGAAGTCACTACCCTACAATTTAATTGGTTAATCGAAGGCAAAGGATTAGAAATCAAACTAAAAGGAAATTTAAAACAAACCCCAAATATCAGTTACGAAACATCCCTTGTCGTTGCGCTCTGGAATCAAAAATAATGGCTACACACAAAGGCATTATCACGCTGACTATTCTGATTTTTATTTCAGGTTTATTAACCGTAATCTTATTATTGGATGACAGCCATTTAAGTTTTTTTCGTGCACAACAAAATCAACGAAAATACTATGTAGAAAGAACATTACAACTGCAAAAAATAACAGAGGAGAAAAAACAAACCGCCTGCCTTGATTTACCGTTAAATAATAATGAAAGTGTAAAGCAAATCAGCATCACGCTTGATGGCGCCACCGATGCAATTCAATATTTTCTTTGGTGTGAAAGAATGAGTCTATTTAAAAAATCGCCCACAAGAGGCGATAATCAAGGTGCATTGAAAGATTTTATTCACATAGAAAAACTAACGGATTTTCGACCGCGCTTTTCTTCCCCACCCAAAATTTTAAATGCTAACAAAATACCTAAACTTTATTGGTTTTCAGATTCACAAGCGGAAGTTGAAATTAATGGCATCGTGTCTGCCGTATTAATTGCGGAGGGAGATTTAAAACTAACGGGCAAAGGAAGGATTAGTGGCGCGGTGATCACCAACGGGAATTTAACTTTAGATGGGGTAACTTTAGCCTATGGCAAACCGGTTGTAACAACCTTAGTGCAACAATATAGCCAATGGCAGTTGGCTGAAAAAGGTTGGAGTGATTTTAATGTTCCAGATGAATAAAGGCATGTCGCTCACTACCCTATTATTTTCCTTGGCTTTATTTAGCGTTTTATTTATTGCTTTCAATCAATGGACGGCAAGCCAAAGAAAAAGTGCGGTGAAAACTTATCAAGATTTTCAGGCGATACAGATTGCGGAGAATCAAGCTCAACGCCAATTTTTAGGGTTAGCTTGTGAACAATTAATACCACAAAATGGCTTAACTTTTCGCGTTCAATGTCAAAACGAACGAGTCATTGTGCGTTATCCTATGGGTGAAATTTCGATAAAAACTAAGTAAAATGGGGCTTGTCTTTTTCTAAATCAAATCCTCAAAAGGTCGCCATTGTGTTCATTGTTTACTACTCTAATCAACTCGAAAAACAAAAAGAAATTCTTTCTTCCTTATTCAAATCGTTACCTCCAGAAGATCCTTTTCAGCAAGATATTATCTTGGTGCAAAGCCCGGGTATGGCGCAATGGCTGCAAATTGAATTAGCGAAAGAAACAGGCATTTCAGCGAACCTCAAATTTCCTATGCCAGCAAGTTTTATTTGGCAACTTTATGCTCAAAACTTACCCGCAACGGCACTGGAAAATCCTTTTGATAAAGATTCAATGACATGGCGATTAATGCGATTAATCCCGACTTTTCTCGAGAAAGAAAGTTTTTCACCTTTACGCAATTATTTAGCATCATCGCCTCATTCTGAACAATACAAACTTTATCAACTCAGCAGCAAAATTGCCGATTTATTTGACCAATATTTAGTTTATCGACCAGAATGGATTTTTGCTTGGGAAAAAGGCGAAGATGAACAAATCACTGTTCAAATACAAAAACAGCAACCTAACCTAAACGATACTTTGTTTGAGCAAATTCAAAGCAATACAAAATGGCAAGGTGAGTTATGGCGTGCATTGGTCGTCGATGTTAAATCAGATGTTGGGGATGCCACACATCGAGCGGCTTTGCATAATCAGTTCTTAGCCTTGCTTGCCGATAAGAAAGCACCGAAAAAATTACCTTCACGCATATTTATTTTTGGTATTCCAGCACTTCCAACTGCTTATCTCAATATTTTGCAAGCGATGTCATCAGAAGTGGATATTCATTTATTTTTTAATAATCCATGCCAAGAGTATTGGGGAGATATTAGCGATTTACGCCTTGATTATTTGCGTTCTCGCAAGCGTTATCAATTCAATAAACAAGATAAAAATCAACCGCTGTTTTCCGAGGATCAACTTTCTCAACTAGAAAACGCTCAGTTTGATGTCACTTATCAAAAAGAAAACCTTCAAGTAGGCAATCCGTTACTGGCTGCTTGGGGAAAAATGGGGCGAGATTTTCTTTACACCTTGGTGCGAGATGAAGAACATATTCCAACTTATCCCGTCAATGCTTATCAAGAAATTAAATCGAACAGTTTGCTTGGGCAATTGCAGTCTCAAATTCTGCATTTAGAAAATAAACCGCTAAATATCGCAAAAAATGACCGTACTTTAACCCTACATTCTTGCCACAGTGCTATGCGTGAAGTGGAAATATTGCACGATTATTTATTAGATTTATTTAATCAAGATCCTAACCTTACGCCAAAAGATGTGGTTGTTATGGTGGCAGATATAAACCAATATACACCTTATATTCAGGCAGTTTTCGGGCAAAAAAATGGGGATGCGCCACAAATTCCATTTTCACTTTCGGATAATAAACTTTCAGAAAGTGATGTGTTGGTATCAAGTTACTTAACTTTATTGCGCTTAAAAGAAAGCAATTTTAGTGCAGAGGACGTCTTAGCGTTGCTGGATATTCCTGCGATGCGAGAACGATTTAATATTTCTCTTGCTGATTTGCCATTAGTGCGAGAATGGGTGGCGGATTCAGGGATTCGTTTCGGTTTGCAAAAAAATCAAGATGGTATCAATTTCAATTCTTGGCAGGCTGGATTAGAACGAATGATGTTAGGTTATGCGATGCGTGAAGAACACGGTATTTGGCAAGATAGCCTAGGGTTAAACAGCAGCTATGGCTTAAAGGGTGAACTTGCTGGAAATTTATCTCACTTTTTCACCCCACTTTCAGCGTTGCATGAAACGCTGCAACAAGCACATTCCATCGAAAAATGGCAAGAAATTTTAACCGCGCTTTTATCAGATTTCTTCGTGCAAAATGAAGACACAAGCGACACGATTTTCTATATTCAAGAGAAAATTAATGAATTAGCTGAGCATCTAAAAACGCTCCATTTTACTGAAGAATTGCAAGCAGACGTGATTGCCGATGTCATCACAATGAAATTGGAAGATGCGCCAAATAGCCTCAAATTCCTTGCAGGAAAAGTAAACTTCTGCACCTTATTACCAATGCGTTCAGTGCCATTCAAGGTAGTTTGTTTACTTGGAATGAATGATGCGGATTACCCTAGAACACAAACACCAAACAGTTTTGATTTAATGCAATATCACCATCAAAAAGGCGACCGTGTTCGCCGTGATGATGATCGCTATTTGTTCTTAGAAGCCTTATTGGCAGCACGTGATTATTGCTATATCAGCTATGTTGGCCGTTCCATTACAGATAATCAACCGAAAGAACCTTCTGTATTGGTAAGTCAACTCGTGGATTATATTAATCAAGGTCAAAGCGAAAATACCCTTACGGTGATTGAGCATCCCATGACGGCATTTAGCCCAGATAATTTCAAATATAACGAGAAATTTACCCGCTCTTTTGCGACAAAATGGTTGCCAATAGCACAATTTGACGCAACAGCTAGCAATTCAGAATTTGCCGTCACTATGACAGAAAACCCAGAAAAAATAGAAGAAATTGAACTGGATCGTTTAGTCAGCTTTGTGGAAAATCCAGTGAAATTTTTCTTTGAAAAACAACTCGGTGTCTATTTCCGTGATGAAGATGATCGTATTGCCGACAGTGAAAATTTCACCTTAAGTGGATTCGATAATTACGCGCTCAATAATGACTTAATCTACCTTGATGAACAAAATTTTTCTGATTATTTTAGACAAGCAGAAGTAAAAGGCGTGTTACCTCGAGCCGAATTTGGAAAAGTTTATGCTGAAAATATTCGAGACAATGTTTTGGAATTTAAAAAGAAAATAGCGGATCTTGGTGAAGCCAAACATGCTTCCGTCGATTTCAATTTATCCGTAAATTGGCACAATGAAAATCAAGAAATTCGTCTATTTGGTTATATGGAGCCTTTATTTGGCGATGATTCACAGGTGATTCAATGGCATTTTGCGAAATACAAAGATCGCTATTGTATCCGTCCTTGGATTTATTATTTGATTCAATGTGTTACACAAGAAAATGCGGTACCACCAAAATTAATTACGCAAGATCAAGTTATCGAATTACCGCCTATTGAGCGCAAAACCGCTCTCGCTCAATTAGAAACTTACGTAAAAGATTATTTACAAAGTCAAATAGAAATCCAATTGGTGCCAACGGTAAGAAATGTGAATGATTTTATTGTGGACGATGAAAGTGCGGTAGATTTTGACAATATTTCTACAAAACTTCAGGAACTGGGCGAAGACAGCAATTACGGCGCTCAAGCAGATCCATATTGGTCACGCGTATTGGCGCAAACCTCAAGATTTGAACAAACTGGAAATATCGAAAAATTATTAAAACAAACAAAAGATTGGTTTGGCTTATTATTCGTACAAAAGAAGACAAGAAAGGCATAAAGCTAATCGTCAAAGAACCGATTTTTTGCTAAGATAACGGCCCTTTTTACGGAGAATTGTCTATGCGCTGTCCATTTTGTTTTACAGAAGAAACCAAGGTAATTGATAGCCGTTTGGTATCGGATGGCTATCAAGTTCGTCGCCGTCGTGAGTGCGGTCATTGTCATGAGCGTTTTACTACCTTTGAAACAGCCGAATTAATCGTACCAAAAATTATTAAAACTGACGGCACTCGAGAACCGTTTAATGAAGATAAATTACGCAGTGGTATTCAGCATGCGTTAGAAAAACGCCCTGTAAGTGCAGATGATGTTGAACAAGCAATTAACCATATAATTTTTCAATTACGTGCGACGGGTGAACGTGAAGTGCCAAGTAAACTGGTTGGAAAACTCGCGATGAATGAATTAAAAAAACTCGATAAAGTGGCTTATATTCGTTTTGCATCAGTCTATTTGAGTTTTGATAACATTAATCAATTCACCAAAGAAATTGAGAACTTAAAGGATTAACCATGAGCGAATTTTCCGCGCAAGATCGCAAATTTATGCAACGCGCCTTGGATTTAGCCGCCAAAGGACAATATACCACCACTCCGAATCCATCGGTAGGATGCGTATTGGTAAAAAATGGTGAAATTGTGGGGGAAGGCTTTCATTTTAAGGCTGGACAACCTCATGCTGAACGCGTTGCCTTAGCTCAAGCTGGTGAAAATGCCAAAGGAGCAACCGCTTACGTCACCTTAGAGCCCTGCTCTCATTATGGTCGCACACCGCCTTGCGCATTAGGATTAATCGAGGCTGGCGTAGTGAAAGTCATTGCTGCGATGCAAGACCCAAATCCCCAAGTAGCGGGGAAAGGATTGAAAATGTTGTCTGATGCAGGCGTCGAAAGTGCGGTGAATTTATTAAACGATCAAGCTGAAAAAATAAATAAAGGCTTTTTAAAACGAATGCGTCAAGGTATGCCTTTTGTTCAGCTCAAACTTGCAATGAGTTTAGATGGACGAACAGCAATGGCAAGTGGAGAAAGTAAATGGATTACGGGCCCTGATTCTCGTTCGGACGTACAAAAAATGCGAGCAAAATCATCCGCACTTTTATCCACTTCTGCGACAGTCGTTGCAGATGATCCTAGCCTTAATGTACGCTGGAATGAATTCCCTGAAAATCTTAAAACAGAATATAAAAAAGAAGATCTTCGTCAGCCTGTGCGTGTCATTTTAGATTCACAACATCGCATTCAGCCGACTCATAAACTTTTTTTAACGCATTCTCCCGTTTGGTTAGTTTCTAGTGAAACACGAGATTTAACAGGTTTTCCTGATTTCTGCGAACAAATTATGCTTCCAAAAGAAAATTTACTAAAAGAATTAATGCGAGAACTGGGAAAACGCCAAATAAATATGCTTTGGGTAGAAGCTGGAGCAAATCTAGCGGGTAGTTTAATTGATGCGAAATTAGTGGATGAATTGATTATTTACATTGCGCCCAAATTACTTGGCGACAATGCTCGTGGTCTATGCCAATTACCGAATTTAACTAAACTTGCCGATGCACCATTATGGCAACTCAATGAATTAGAACAAATCGGTGACGATATAAAATTAACTTACACACCGAAAGGAATCTAAATGCTTAAAAAACTTTTCCATTCCGCACTTTGGGGCTTGGCGGCTGCTGGCGTGATTTTGTTTGCAGTTCCAAGACTGAATAACAGCAATATCTTCACTTCAGACGATATTGTATCGTTCAAAAATGCGGTGCGTATTGCCTCTCCAGCAGTAGTGAATGTTTATAACCGCTCTTTTTCTTCCGCCAGCATTAATGATAATGATCAGCTACAAGTGAATAACTTAGGTTCTGGCGTAATTATGAGTAAAGATGGCTATATTCTGACGAATAAACACGTTATCCAAAATGCGGATCAAATTGTAGTAGCGTTACAAAACGGAAATATTTTTGAGGCCAGTCTTGTTGGTTCAGATAATCTCACCGATCTCGCTGTTCTCAAAATTCGTGCAAATAATCTTTCAACCATTCCACAAAATTCAGCTCGTCAAGCTCACGTTGGTGATGTGGTATTAGCAATCGGTAATCCCTATAACTTAGGGCAAAGCGTGTCTCAAGGTATTATTAGCGCAGTGGGACGTAATGCCGTAGGTGATTCTGTTGGCAGACAAAACTTCATCCAAACCGATGCTTCAATTAACCGCGGCAACTCAGGTGGTGCATTAATTAATTCTGCAGGGGAATTGGTTGGAATCAGCACCCTTAGTATTGGGAAAACCGCTAATGAAATAGCAGAAGGACTAAATTTTGCCATTCCAATGGATATTGCAAATGATGTTTTACAGAAAATCATTCGAGATGGGCGTGTTATCCGAGGTTATTTTGGTGTGCAAAGCGACATCAGTTCAAGTAGTGAAGAAGGCATAGTCATCACTGGAGTAAGCCCGAATAGCCCAGCAGCAAAAGCAGGAATTCAATTAGGTGATGTCATTTTGAAATTAAATAATCAAGAAGGCATTTCAGCCCGAGAAATGATGCAAATTATCGCAAATACAAAACCTAATTCAAAAGTTCTCGTCACCATTCTACGATTAGGCAAAATCTTACAACTTCCTGTTGTCATTGAAGAATTTCCAGTAAATTAATAAAAAAGTAGCGTTCTTAATCATGGAACTGACTTTCTATTTTTAACTCTTTCTCTTTTTAATAGGAAGAAGAACGAGAAGATCTAATTAAACTATAAAAAATAATACAAACGAAGAAATAAAATAACGATCCCGAATTATGCGCAAGAAATGACTGGCTCATAAAATAGAATAAATGAGATAATAGATGCATAACACCTAAAATTGCGACACATTTTATTTCTAAATTTTGTTGTTGACAATTTTTCATAAAATAAATAAAAGGCACAAATAATATAACTATCAATCCTATAAAACCTAATAGTCCCCGTTTAACCCAAGATTCTAAAAATTGATTATGCAAGCTATTAAACTGCAAGGTCGTTTTCGCCATACTACCTGATTCTATCTGTTTATTTCTGAATAGTTCGTAACCTCTGCTCCCATGACCAAAGATAGGCGATTCTTTAATGGCTACAAATGCATTCTCCCACATGTCAAACCTAGCCCCCAACGATGTACTTTTATCATTTTTTTCTAGATATAACTTAATATCAGACTCAGCCGCATAATAACGCTTCGTCATATTAAATTTAGGGTTCATTACAAGAAGAATAAAAGATCCACCCATAATAGCAAAAAAAGCTATTATCAGTTTCTTACTAAGAAATTGACGATATAGTAATAAAAGAATAATCAGTATAATTGGAAATCCTACCCAGCCACCACGCGCACCGGATAATGCGCTTGTACTCATCGCAAGAATAACTCCAGCCAATCCTATTAATACAGATTTATAATATTGTTTTATGAAAAAATGTATTGTGATCACTAAACTAAATGTCGCTAATGAAATAGCTATATCCCCAACCTGAATATGCATAATTTCAGGAAAAGGCTTATCATATCCCAAATAAAATTTCTGAAATAATGCCACGCACCCTGTTATAATTGCCCCTGTCGGAATAGCATACAAGATCGTATCAATCTTTAATGGGAAATGTCGAAATAAAATGAATAAAGGAATGAATAATAAAACTCGACTTGGGTTGTCAATTTCTCTAAAACTATCCTGATTAATAAAAACAGAAAGTAAAAAACTAATAAAATAATATAATAAGGAAAAGATGAAAATTTTATCTATTTTAGATAATTCATCATGTATCTTTGATTTTATAAAATAAATAATAACATAAATAACACTAACAGCACCTAAAGTTATGGGAACATAGCTATATCCCTTCTTGAATATCAAAACCGTTGTAAAAAATAGCCCAACAAATACATTAATACAAAAAGTAATATATTTTTTATGAAAAAATGAAGTCATCGCAACGTCAACCTAATTACTAAGATGAGCTATTTTACCTGAATTTATTCATAAATACTCCCAAAATCAGACTATTACTTTATGAAATCAAGAATAAAACTGGTATAGTGTTCCCCCTCATTTTCTTTTATATGGAGGACAAAGTGGAAATTATACTTTCATACCAACAAGCTAATGCTGTTTGGGGGGAAAAAACAATTCTCAGTTTTAACGATAAACAAGCGACTATTCATTTACAAAACAATGAAAAAACAGACCGTACTTTAATACAACAGGCTGCACGTAAGTTACGTAACATAGGCATTCAAGAAGTTGAGCTTTTAGGTGATAATTGGGCATTAGAATCTTGCTGGGCATTTTACCAAGGCTTTTATACCGCAAAACAAGATTATTCAATTGAATTTCCTCATCTTGATGACGAACCACAAGATGAACTATTAGCACGTATTGAATGCAGTGATTTTGTACGTGAAATCATTAATGAACCAGCACAAAACTTAACGCCTGTAAAATTGGCCGAGCATGCAGCCGAATTTATCTTAAATCAATCAGATATTTATAATAAAAAAAGTGCGGTAAGTTTCCAGATCGTTTCAGGGGAAGAACTTGAACAACAAGGATATCATGGTATCTGGACGGTTGGTAAGGGGGCAGCAAATCCACCAGCTATGTTACAACTTGATTTTAACCCAACAAATGATCCTAATGCGCCAATATTAGCCTGTTTAGTTGGGAAAGGGATTACTTTTGACAGTGGTGGTTACAGCCTAAAGCCAAGTGATGGAATGAGTACTATGCGTACCGACATGGGGGGAGCAGCATTATTAACTGGTGCTTTAGGATTAGCAATTACACGAGGGTTAAATCAACGTGTAAAACTTTACTTATGTTGTGCCGAAAACCTAGTGAGTAGTCATGCCTTTAAATTGGGAGATATTATCACTTATAGAAATGGCATTACCGCTGAAGTATTAAATACAGATGCTGAAGGCCGTCTTGTCCTAGCGGATGGGTTAATTGAAGCTGATAATCAGCACCCCAAATTTATTATTGACTGTGCAACATTAACGGGAGCGGCAAAAGTTGCATTAGGTAATGATTATCATGCAGCACTTTCAATGGATGAGAACTTAGTAGCAAAGCTATTCCAATCTGCTCAAGATGAAAATGAACCTTTCTGGCGTTTACCGTTTGAAGATTTCCATCGTTCACAAATCAGCTCATCATTTGCAGACATTGCTAATATTGGTAGTGTCCCGGTTGGAGCAGGTGCAAGCACAGCAACAGCTTTTCTCTCTTATTTTATAAAAAATTATAAGAAGAACTGGTTACACATTGATTGTGCAGCAACTTATCGTAAATCAGGTAGCGATTTATGGGGTGTGGGCGCTACAGGTATTGGTATACAAACACTTGCAAATTTATTATTGTTAAAATCAAAAGAATAAGGATTTACTTATGACGGAAAGAACACTTTCTATTATTAAACCTGATGCAGTTAATCGCCATCTTATAGGTGCTATTTTGGCACGTTTCGAACAGGCTGGTTTTAAGATTATTGCTACAAAGATGATACATTTAACGCGTGAGCAAGCTGAAGGTTTCTATGCTGAACATCAAGGGAAAGTATTTTTTGAACCACTTATTAATTATATGATATCAGCACCAATTTTAGTTTCTGTATTAGAAAAAGAAAATGCAATTAAAGATTACCGCACTTTAATTGGCAATACGAATCCAGAAACAGCAGAAGAAGGTACAATTCGTAAAGAATTTGCACTAAGTCAACGCGAAAATTCAGTTCACGGTTCTGACAGCATAGAAAGTGCTAAACGTGAAATAGCCTATTTCTTTGTTGATTCAGAAATCTATACCTACTGACATATTTATATTATTTCTAACAACAAAGCACCTAGATACATATCTAGGTGCTTTATTAAAAAAGCTCACTTTAGGTGGGCGAAATAAGGATTAAAATTATGAAACTAAACTACTTTCTATAAAGTCTGCTATCTAATGATAAAGCGCCCGCACCAGAAAAAACAAAGTACAAAAATATAATAGAATAAAGTAACGCAAGCTCACCGCCATTTGCAATTGGGAATAATAAATTCCCTTTGCCAGCCACATGCATAAAGAAATACGCAAAAGCCATTTGGCCAGATAAAATAAACGCAGCTGGGCGCGTAAATAATCCTAAAATTAATAAGATTGAGCCGATAATTTCAATCACGCCACCTACAATCATCATTGAATCACCGACCGGGCCATTCCCACCAGTCATAGAAATTGGAAACTCCCAAAATTTTGCTGTGCCATGTAAGATAAACATGTAAGCAGCAGTGATGCGTAATAGCGCTAATACATAAGGGCGATATTTTTCAATATTGTTCATTTGCTTTCCTTTTGTTTAAAGATGAATTAAAACAGCGCCATATTAATATTTAACGAATAGTTAAACAATAATTAAAATTGAAAAATACTTTTTACCAAAAGTAAAAAATAACTAAAGTAGCTTTCCAATCCAATTAGAAAAAGAATCGGCATCCATAAAGCCGGTTACTCTACTTCCTTGAATCTCATTATTTTGCTCATCAAAAAATAAAATTGTGGGTAATCCCATCACATTAAAGCGTTCCATTAATGCTTTATTTTCAGGGCTATTCTTTGTCATATTCACTTGTAACAATAAGATATTTTGAAATTGCTGTTGCACTTTTGGATCTGAAAAAGTCAGCTTTTCAAATTCTTTACAAGCCACACACCAATCCGCGTATAAATCCAACATCGCGATCGAATGCGGATTTTCCGCTAAAGTGCGGTCAAGTTCTTCAATATTTTTAATTTGCTTAAATTTAACCTGAGAAACAGGCTTATTTTCTACCGCACTTTGTGTTGTAGTTTGAGTTTGCCAAATCCAATTTTGCAAAGGTTGTACGGAAACCATAGCCAAAGCAAAACTAATAATTTTAATGGCATAGCCAAAACCACTCTTAGGCATCTGCAACGCAAACCAAATAAAGAATGCTGTCGCTAATCCAGCCCATAAGCGTGGCTCCCATACTTCAGGCAAAATACGAGAAAGCAAAAACACAGGTAATGCTAACATAACAAAGCCGAATGTTTGTTTCACTGTGTTCATCCACTCACCTGATTTTGGCAAAATTTTATTACCAAATAATGTGATTAACATTAGCGGCACGCCCATACCAAGAGCGAGCAAATAAAGGGTTGCCGCACCTGTGAATAAATCACCACTTTGCGCCACATAAAGTAAAGCACCTGAAAGCGGGGCTGAAGTACAAGGTGAAGCAACAAGGCCGGCTATCATCCCCATAGCGAAGGCGCCACCAAAAGCCCCTGACGTTTGTTTCTGACTCCATGTATTAAGTTTATTTTGTAAACTATTCGGCAATTGAAGGGTAAACACCCCAAACATAGAAAGGGCAAGAACAACAAATAAAATAGAAAGCCCTACCATGACATAAGGATGTTGTAAGGCAATTTGGAACGGTAAGCCAATTGCTGCAACAGCAAGACCTAATAAAGTATAAGTCAACGCCATCCCTTGTACATAAAGGAATGTTAAAATAAATGCTCGCGACATACTTCTTTGTTGTTGACCAATAACAATTGCTGAAAGTAAAGGCAACATAGGCAACACACAAGGCGTAAAAGCAAGCCCTACGCCTAATAAAAAGAATCCCCAAATTGCCCATTTACTATGAAATAAGCTATCAGCCAAACGATCTTGTTCTGATAAAAGCACTGGTTCTTCCGTATTATTTTCTATAGCTTTTGCATTAGAAATAACAAGATCACCAAGCCGTAAAACTTTACTTTCTGGTGGATAACAAAAACCTTCTGTACAACCTTGATAAGATATTTCCACTTTATCATCAGCATGGGAAAAATCACCGATAAAAGTGCCATCTATGGGTTGGGTAAAGACACTCACTTCACCAAAATAAGGATCCTGATGTCGTTCTGATTGTTGTAGAAAACGAGCTACCAACAATTTTGATTTATCAACAAATCTACCACTGATTTTATCTTGATAAAGATAATATCCTTTCACGATATCCCAATGAATCTGGAGTTGGGTTTTATCTGGAGATAATGTAGCAGAAAATGCAAATGCATCATCTACATTTAAAAATGATTGTTTTTTATCAAACAATCCTGCATTAGCTACAAATGTGGTAAAAATAAATATAAAAAAAAGGATAAATTTTTTCATAAAATAAACTAGAAAAGGAGAAAATTGCCTAAAATTTTAACATAAAGAAATTTGAAAGCATAAAACTATGATGTAGATCACAAAAACAAAACCTAATGAAAAAATCAGTGCATTTTTCTGTTGTTACAACAATGTTACATCGTTAGAATGATAACCACGATAGCATACGCCAAAATAAGTATAAGGATGGAAAATGGCTACCCCAAAAATTCTCATTGTTGAAGATGAAATCGTGACCCGTAATACGCTTAAAGGGATTTTTGAAGCTGAAGGGTATGATGTTCTTGAGGCTCAAGATGGCGCAGAAATGCATCATATTCTTGCACACTACACGATTAATCTTGTGGTAATGGATATTAACTTACCTGGAAAAAATGGTTTATTACTTGCCCGTGAATTGCGTGAAAATATTAATTTACCACTTATATTTTTAACGGGACGAGATAATGAAGTTGATAAAATTTTAGGATTAGAAATAGGTGCGGACGATTACTTAACCAAACCATTTAATCCCCGCGAACTTACTATTAGGGCTCGTAACTTACTACACCGTACTCTGCCTCACCAAGAAAAGGAAAATACATCGGGAAAAGAATTTTATCGCTTCAATGGTTGGGTATTAGATTTAAATAGCCATAATCTCATTACCCCAGAAAACCAAGAACTAAAATTGCCACGCAGTGAATTTCGCGCAATGCTTTATTTCTGTGAAAACCCAGGTAAGTTGCTAACTCGAGAAGAACTTCTGCGTAAAATGACAGGTAGAGCATTTAAACCACAAGATCGCACTGTAGATGTTACAATTCGCCGAATTCGGAAACATTTTGAGGAATATTCAAATACCGATGAAATCATCATGACAGTGCATGGAGAAGGATATCGATTTTGCGGTAATATAGAATAATGTCAAAGGCTATTATTCATTTCTTAAGATGAATGATAGCCTTTACCTAGCCGAACAACCCTCAAACCAACTTTCTAAAATCAAGCAAGCAGAAATACCATCGACCTTATCCTTTTTAAGCGATCTGAAACCACCACGTTCAAATATCTCACTACGCGCTTCCATTGTTGTAAGACGTTCATCTTGTAACTCAACAGTAATACCAAAACGCCCATGCAACCGGTTAGCAAATTTTTTCGCTCGTAGTGTTAAGTCTTGAATGGTACCATCCATATTAAGTGGCAAACCAACAACAAGTACATCAGGCTTCCATTCCTTTAGACAGTTTTCAATAGCGCTCCAATTAGGGATCCCATCCTGTGCTTTAAATGCTGGAAGTGCTTGAGCCGTTCCAGTTATACTTTGTCCAACCGCGCAACCAATACTTTTTGTACCAAAATCAAAGGCAAGTACAGTGATCCCCATTAACTATGCCCCACTTGAGCCATCACAAAATTATGAGGATGAATACCAAGAGATTGATTGGCCACTATATAGCGTTCTTCATAAGGTGTATCAAACAAAATTTGTTCACTAGCTGGTGCAACTAACCAGGCATTATCAATAATTTCTTTTTCTAACTGTCCTGCAGACCAACTTGCACATCCTAGCGCAACTAAATATTTTTCTGGAGCGAATGTAGACCCAAAGGTTTCTACAACATCAGCAGATGTCGTCATAGAAAGCGTATCAGTAACCTTGTAAGTATGTTGAAAATGATTAAGTGTATTTTTATGTAAAATAAAACCACGTTCTGAATGTATCGGACCGCCAGCAACGACCATTTCATTACCAAAAGCGCGGTCATTTTTCATCATAAAATTAAGCTTTAAATAAAGTTCTGCAATACTTAAATCCGTAGGCTGATTGATTACTAATCCCATAGAACCTTGTTCGTTATGTTCACACATAAACACCACAGTTCGATTAAAATAATCATCTAAATGAGGCATTGCGATGAGAAACTTCCCTTGCAGTTCCATCATTCTCCTAAATCTCCAAAATAAATTTGTAATGCACTGATCGCTGCTAGTGAAGCAGTCTCGGTACGTAATACACGCTTTCCTAATAAAATTTCAGTAAAACCTTTCTGTTGTGTTTGCACTATTTCTTGTTCTGATAACCCGCCTTCTGAACCAATTAACAAACGTACCCCATCTTTTGGAATCATTGGTAACGTTTTTATACTATGTTGTGCTCTAGGATGTAGATTTAATTTAATCGCCCCATCATCTTCTGCACACCAATCCTGTAATTTCATTAGAGGACGAATTTCTGGAACCACATTACGACCACATTGTTCACAAGCAGCAATGACAATTTTTTGCCACTGTTGAATTTTTTTATCCATCCGTTCGCCATCTAACTTCACGCCACAACGTTCAGACCACAGTGGCGTAATCACATTTACTCCCAATTCCACAGATTTTTGAATGGTGAATTCCATCCGTTCACCTCGTGAAATAACTTGACCTAAATGGATTTTTAAATTGGATTCTTTATCAGAAAGTTCTCTCCCTAAGATATTAACTTTTACCGATTTCTTATTGGATTCTGTGATTATTGCTGGATAAATATGGTTTGAACCATCAAAAAGTTCAAGTTGCTCACCTTCTACCATTCTCAATACACGACCAACATGATTGGCAGCATCTTCAGAAAGTTGACATTGCGTTTGATATTCTAGTGATTCAGGGTGATAGATTCTAGGTATGCGCATAGTATTCTAAAATGTTAATAGGAGACGGGAATAATATCTTTCACATGAAAAAGAAATAAATTTACACGTGGGCTATTTTAAGCCTCTCATTCCCTATAGATTAATCAGATAGATTTTGAGGTAACCGCTCTAAAATAGTATGCCAGTAAGTGATAGAGCGAACATTATGTTTACGAATACAATCTACCACAGCATCAGCGTTACCTATCTGACAAATTTGCTGCATTTCTAAGTAGAATTGTTTAGTAAGTTCTCTGTGCTTTTCTTCTTTAAAGAAGAGTAAACCAATTCGTTGATAAACGCCCTTTAAACTATTGAATACTAATCGATAAAAAGGCTTATTAGCTACCACAGTAAATTGACGAAACAAAGTATAGTCAAATTCTGTGTAATCTTGAGCAGTATTCTCCAATTGCTCTAGTGATGCAAAAAGTGCGGCAGATTGCTCTGGAGAATTTTTAACAGCCTCATAAATATAAAATTCAGACATTTTACTACGTAAAGATAGCATATTATCAATAATCATTGGTGCTGAACGCATATCCAAACTAATCAATGTCTCGATAATATTTGGTCCAGCCGTATCCCAAATATTATTTACTTTCGTCGGTTTACCATGCTGAATTGTTAACCAGCCATCTCTCGCCAAACGTTGCAACACTTCACGTAATGTTGTACGAGTTACCCCTATTTTATCAGCAAGATCTCGTTCTGAAGGCAAATTACTCCCTGCGGGAAAAATATCCTGCCAAATACTTTTTACAATATACTCTTCAGCCAAAGCCGCAGGACTTTGCGCTTTTAAAATGTCATTATCGTTTTGCATTACACTTAAAAATCAGATAAAAATAAAAAAAGATGCAATTTTATGAAAAAATAGCTAGTTTTTATTATCCTTTAAAGACGGATATATTACAATGTCCGCATGATAAAAAATAGTGGAGTCCCCTATGACAAACATTCAAGCTTTTATGAAAAACTTTCTTGGTTCAAGTCCGGATTGGTATAAACTTGCCATTGTTGCTTTTCTCATTATTAATCCGATTATTTTCTTTTTCATCAGCCCTTTTCTAGCAGGCTGGCTATTAGTCGCTGAATTTATTTTCACGTTAGGCATGGCATTGAAATGCTACCCCCTTCAACCCGGTGGTTTATTAGCTATTGAAGCTATTATTATAGGCATGACAAACGTAGAGCATGTAAAAGCTGAGATTATGTCTAATTTTGAAGTAATTTTACTATTAATGTTTATGGTTGCGGGTATTTTCTTTATGAAGCAATTACTGCTTTATGTATTTACTAAATTACTCGTTAAAATTCGCTCTAAAATTGCACTTTCTCTCGCATTTTGCTTTAGCGCAGCCTTTTTATCCGCTTTTCTTGACGCATTGACCGTAGTTGCGGTCATTATTAGTGTCGCAATGGGATTTTATGGGGTATACCATAAAGTCGCATCAGGAAATGGTTTAATGGATGCAGTGGATATTTCTGATGATGCTAAAATTGATGCAAAACATCATGAAACCTTAGAAAAATTTCGAGCATTCTTACGTAGTTTAATGATGCATGCTGGCGTCGGAACTGCACTTGGTGGCGTAATGACAATGGTGGGTGAACCACAAAACTTAATTATTGCAGAACAAGCCAAATGGAACTTTATCGAATTTTTCTTCCGCATGTCACCAGTTACTGTTCCAGTATTTATCTGTGGATTGCTCACTTGCTTCTTAGTCGAAAAATTCAAATTATTCGGTTATGGTGAAAAATTACCTGAAGATGTATGGAAAATCTTGTCAGATTTAGACCGCACTAATTCAGAAAAAATGTCTAAACAAGACAAAATCAAATTAGGTGTTCAAACGTTAATCGCGATTTGGTTAATTCTTGGATTGGCGTTCCATCTTGCGGCGGTAGGCTTAATTGGTTTAAGTATCATCATTTTTGCTACAACATTCACAGGTGTGACTGACGAACACACTATCGGTAAAGCATTCCAAGAGTCTTTGCCATTTACAGCCCTACTTGTTGTCTTCTTTTCTGTGGTTGCTGTAATTATTGATCAAAAACTATTCGCACCTATTATTCATTTTGTACTTGCTTCTGAAGAAAATACTCAGCTTGCTCTCTTCTATATCTTTAATGGATTGTTATCTTCTATCTCTGATAACGTATTTGTCGCAACGGTTTATATTAACGAAGCAAAATCTGCATTAGCGAATGGCGTAATTTTACCTCATCAATTTGAATTGCTTTCTGTGGCAATCAATACTGGAACAAACTTACCATCAGTCGCAACACCAAATGGACAAGCAGCATTCTTGTTCTTATTGACTTCATCCCTTGCCCCATTAATTCGTCTTTCTTACGGAAGAATGGTTTATATGGCTTTGCCTTATACTGTTGTTATGTCGCTTGTAGGTTTATTTGCTATCGAATTTATTTTACCTGCAACTACAGATTGGTTGGCAAGCTTAGGTTTAATTTTGCCGATTTAAGGAGACAAAATGCTCACATTATTAAAACAATTTTCTGAAAAACGTTCCGCATGGTTTTTGCTAGCTTTATCAAGTTTAGCCTTGGAATCTACCGCACTTTATTTCCAATATGGAATGGGGTTACAGCCTTGTGTGCTTTGCGTATATGAACGTTTAGCGATAATTGGATTATTTATTGCGGGCACTATTGGTCTTCTCGCACCCAAATCATTTATTGTGAGATTAATCGCCTTGATACTCGGATTATTTAGTAGTATTAAAGGCCTTTTGGTATCACTGCGCCATTTGGATCTACAAATGAATCCAGCCCCCTGGAAACAATGTGAGTTTATCCCTAACTTTCCAGAAACCTTACCATTTCATCAATGGTTTCCTGCTATTTTTAATCCTACTGGCTCTTGTAATGAAAGCCAATGGTCATTCTTAAATTTAACCATGGTTCAGTGGCTCGTATTTATTTTTGTTGTATACATTGCAATACTCACAATATTATTTATTTCTCAAATACAAAAAAGTCGTAAACAAAGACGGCTATTTAACTAAAAACAATGCCATTTGAAAAAATCAAATGGCATTTTTCTTTATTATATATTCTCATTTTATGATCAATAAAATCTTTCTATATTTACGCAAACGTTTGCTATATAATTCACTCCGCTTATTTTTAATCATTTAATGAAAGGAAAATGTGATGACAGATCGTCCAATTCGTCAGGCTTTACTGAGTGTTTCTGATAAAGCCGGTATCGTAGAATTTGCTCAAGGCCTAGTACAGCGTGGTATAAAACTACTTTCCACAGGCGGTACCGCAAAATTGTTAGAGCAGCATGGTTTGCCGGTGACTGAAGTGTCTGATTATACGGGATTCCCTGAAATGATGGACGGTCGCGTGAAAACCTTACATCCAAAAGTGCATGGTGGGATTCTTGGTCGTCGTGGTACAGATGATGCTATCATGCAGCAACATGGCATTGAAGGCATTGATATGGTGGTCGTGAATTTATATCCTTTTGCCGCAACCGTGGCTAAGTCAAATTGCACGTTAGAAGATGCCGTGGAAAATATTGATATCGGTGGTCCAACCATGGTGCGTTCTGCTGCGAAAAACCATAAAGATGTGGCGATTGTCGTGAAAAATCAGGATTTTGATGCCATTCTTGCCGAAATGGATCAACATCAAAACAGCTTAACTCTTGAAACCCGTTTTGATCTTGCCATCAAAGCATTTGAACACACTGCGCAATACGATTCCATGATCGCGAACTATTTCGGTCAGTTGGTGAAACCTTATCATGTTGCTGCTGAAGAAGATGCAGAGGCGAAGTGCGGTCAATTCCCGCGGACTTTAAATTTGAACTTCGTGCGTAAGCAAACCATGCGTTACGGCGAAAATGCCCATCAAAATGCGGCGTTTTATGTGGATCTCAATGTAAAAGAAGCGAGTGTGGCAACGGCAAACCAACTGCAAGGTAAGGCTTTGTCTTACAATAATATTGCCGATACCGACGCAGCCCTTGAATGTGTAAAAGAATTTGATGAACCTTCCTGTGTGATTGTTAAACACGCCAATCCATGCGGCGTGGCCTTAGGCAAAGATATTTTAGACGCCTACAATCGCGCCTATCAAACAGACCCAACCTCAGCCTTTGGCGGCATCATTGCTTTTAACCGTGAATTAGACGAAAAAACCGCAAATGAAATTGTAGAACGTCAATTTGTAGAAGTGATTATTGCACCGAAAGTGTCTGCAGAAGCCGTTGAAGTGGTGAAACGTAAGAAAAATGTCCGTTTGCTTGAATGTGGAGAATGGCAAGCACGTACCCAACGTTTAGATTTCAAACGTGTGAACGGTGGCTTGTTGGTGCAAGATGCGGATTTAGGTATGGTGGGCTTGGATAATTTAAAAGTGGTCAGCAAGCGTCAACCGACCGAACAAGAATTGAAAGATTTACTATTCTGCTGGAAAGTAGCGAAATTTGTGAAATCGAATGCCATTGTTTATGCCAAAGATAACCAAACCATCGGCATTGGCGCAGGCCAAATGAGTCGCGTGTATTCGGCTAAAATCGCCGGTATTAAAGCGCAAGATGAAGGCTTGGAAGTGGCCGGTTGTGTGATGGCATCTGATGCGTTCTTCCCATTCCGTGATGGCATTGATGCGGCGGCGAAAGTAGGCATTCAATGTGTGATTCATCCGGGTGGTTCAATGCGTGATCAAGAAGTGATTGATGCGGCAGATGAGCATAATATGGTGATGGTATTGACCGGAATGCGGCATTTTAGACATTAATTTATCTAACTATCCCCCTCTTTTGTAAAGAGGGGGATGGGGGGAGATTTAAACGATGCTAAATGTACTATGAGGTTGAAATAACTTCTGCCAAATCTCCCCTACCCCTCTTTGCTAAAGAGGGGATTAAATTCAAAAAGATACAAGGACTACAACATGAACATCCTCATCATCGGAAACGGCGGTCGTGAACATGCCCTCGCTTGGAAAGCGGCGCAATCGCCATTGGCAGATAAAATTTTCGTTGCACCGGGCAATGCAGGGACAGCGTTAGAACAAAAAGTCGAGAACGTGAATATCAGTGCAACGGATATTCCTGCATTGGTTAAATTTGCCCAAGATAACCACATTAGTTTAACGATTGTAGGGCCAGAAGCACCACTCGTGATTGGGGTGGTGGATGCGTTCCGTGCAGTAGGTTTAAACATTTTCGGACCAACGCAAGCAGCGGCGCAATTGGAAGGTTCCAAAGCCTTTACTAAAGATTTCTTAGCGCGTCATAAAATCCCAACCGCAGAATATCAAAACTTCACCGAAGTTGAACTGGCATTGGCTTACTTGCGTGAAAAAGGTGCCCCCATTGTCGTTAAAGCGGATGGCTTGGCGGCAGGCAAAGGCGTGATTGTGGCGATGACCTTGCAAGAAGCCGAAGACGCAGTGCGTGATATGCTTTCCGGCAATGCCTTTGGTGAAGCCGGCAGTCGGGTGGTCATTGAAGAATTTTTAGATGGCGAAGAAGCGAGTTTTATCGTCATGGTGGATGGCAAAAATGTTGAGCCTATGGCGACCAGCCAAGACCACAAACGTGTGGGTGAAAAAGACACTGGCTTGAATACCGGCGGCATGGGGGCCT
Source organism: Haemophilus sp. SZY H36 (assembly GCF_018829625.1). Taxonomy (NCBI): domain Bacteria; kingdom Pseudomonadati; phylum Pseudomonadota; class Gammaproteobacteria; order Pasteurellales; family Pasteurellaceae; genus Haemophilus; species Haemophilus sp. SZY H36. The sequence continues at coordinate 138,154 of NZ_JAHKKA010000003.1, forward strand.
ATTCCCCTGCGCCTGTGGTGACACCTGAAATTCATGAGCGCGTGATGCGTGAAGTGATCTATCCAACGGTCAACGGCATGGCGGCAGAAGGCAATGTTTACACCGGTTTCTTGTATGCCGGTTTGATGATCATGCCGAATGGTCAGCCGAAAGTAATCGAATTTAACTGCCGTTTCGGTGATCCGGAAACTCAACCGATTATGTTGCGTTTGGAATCGGATTTGGTGGAACTTTGTCTTAAAGCCTGTGATGGCAAATTAGACGAAGTGAAATCCCAATGGAACCCGAAGGCTTCTTTAGGTATCGTCTTAGCAGCAGAAGGTTATCCGGGAGATTATCGCAAAGGCGATGAAATCAGCGGTTTGCCTCAAAGTGCGGTCGAAAATGAGAAAGTTTTCTTGGCCGGCGTAGAGGCTAAAGCGGGCAAGTTAGTCACCAACGGTGGCCGTGTGCTTTGTGTGACCGCATTAGGTGAAAGCGTATTTGAGGCACAACAGAAAGCCTTAAAATTGGCTGAGCAGATTCAATGGACAGGATGTTTTTATCGTCGAGACATTGGTTACAGAGCTGTGGAACGAGAACACGCAAAATAGTTAGAAAATTTGCTAGGTCTAATAGAGAAATAATATTATATAGCAATTGTAATTTATCTATTTTTTGTAATACACTGTAACAGTTTTCTTATCACTTTACGGAACCATATCATTCATGCGACAATTTTTTATCACATTATTATATTCTTCAATTCTACTTTCCTTAGAAATAATTTATCGCAAATTATTTAATATACCTAGCATAGAAAAATATATTGAAAGCTATATTTTCAATTATTTATTTGTCACCTTGTTTCTTTACTCAAAATATAAATTTACAAAGATACTAATTAGTACTTTATTTGCAATAAGCATTTTATTTAACAATGTACATTATGCCCTGTACCAGTCTTGGATCGGACCTGTTAGTTACTTGCTTGCATTTAAAGAAATCAATGAAGTAACAAATGCAGGTATAACAATGGTAGATAAATTTATTTTTCCATTTTTATTTGGGGTATTTGAAATTTTATTTTTTCTAAGCTTAAGTTTTATAAAGAGAAAAGAATATAAATTCTCTTGGTTATTTGACTTTATTTTTTACATTGCAATGATATATGTTTTTGTTCGAGCATACACAACAAAATCTCACGAACGTTTCATTTCGCCTAATACAACCTATTCAAGACTAAAGTCTAATTATTTTTCTTTTGGATATTTTGTAGGAAGATTATTACCATATGAGATACTCTCATTGTCAGACACCGCTATTTACTTGAAAAGTAAACCTGAAAAGACGAATAAACCTAAAATTAAGAACATTATTTTAATAATGGGAGAAAGTGCATCAGCAAGCCATTTTAGTGTATTTGGATATGATAGAAACACCTCTCCATTTCTAAATTTGTTAAAAAATGAAAAAGGAGCAATTGTTGGAAAAACTTATTCAGGAGGTTTATTTACAGCAATATCCTTACCAATGTTTTTTAATTCTATTCCTTATCCAAATGGAATGCAGCAAATAGCTAAAGGTGATACAAATTTATTTAATTTAGCAAAAGATCAGGGATTCCAAACATTTTTTTACTCAGCTCAAGCTAGGGACGACATGCATATGATCAATTTTTTAGGTGGTGCCTGGATTGATGATGTTCGTTTTCCAGATAATGAAGGCTATTCTTTAAGAGATTCAATGCCTGATAATAAATTACTTCCTGCTTTTAAAAATATTAATTTAGATAATGGTTATCATTTTATTGTTTTACATCATAGAGGAAGCCACATTCCCTATGGGGCATTATTAGATAATAAAGAAAAAGTGTTTGGAAAAAATAACGCAACAGATAATTATGATAATACTATTCTAAATACTGATAACTTTATCTCAGAGGTTTACCATTATTTATCTAGTAAATCTTCTAAAGATTGGATCATTGCTTATACATCTGATCATGGTCAATATGTAAAAGGTGATACTTATAAACAAGGTACATTTGATGAAGATAATTATATTGTTCCATTAGTTCTATATAGCCCAAATGAAGAAATACAAAAAACGGTGTTAGATAGCTTCTCATCATGTAAAGTTTCATTTCATAATCAGTTATCTAGTCTTCTTATTAATATAATGGGATATAACTATCCAATTGGTACTTGTGATAAAGGAGTAGTTAATGGAAATATTCTTACCGGTGATGCAGGATACCTGAAAATAGAATCTAATGGTAAACAAGAATATATCCATTAAATTATGACTTTCCATGATGAATTAATTTCATTTAAGTGATGAAAATTTAGGAATGAAATTTTAATTAAGTTTTTATCCATAAACAGTTAAACTATCTGTCATAAATTACATAACAGGAGAACACAATGTTTACAAGAAATATGACTATCGCTGATTACGATCCGGTTTTATGGCAAGCCATTCAAGATGAGAATCGTCGTCAAGAAGAACATATTGAATTAATCGCTTCTGAAAACTATGCCAGCCCGCGCGTAATGCAAGCTCAAGGTTCACAATTCACTAATAAATACGCTGAAGGCTATCCAGGTAAACGTTATTACGGTGGTTGTGAGTATGCAGACATTGTGGAACAGCTAGCAATTGACCGTGCGAAAGAATTATTTGGTGCAGATTACGTGAATGTTCAACCGCACTCTGGCTCACAAGCAAACGCAGCTGTGTATGGTGCATTGATTAATGCGGGCGATACTATTTTAGGTATGGATTTGGCTCACGGTGGGCACTTAACTCACGGTGCAAAAGTCAGTTTCTCTGGCAAGATTTATAACTCTGTGCTTTATGGAATCACTGCGGATGGCTTAATTGATTATGAAGATGTTCGTCAAAAAGCATTAGAATGTAAGCCAAAACTTATCGTTGCGGGTTTCTCGGCTTATTCACAAGTTGTGGATTGGGCGAAAATGCGTGAAATCGCAGATGAAGTTGGTGCGTATTTATTTGTGGATATGGCGCATGTAGCGGGATTAATTGCAGCGGGTTTATATCCAAATCCATTGCCTCATGCACATGTTGTGACAACAACAACCCATAAGACATTGGGCGGTCCTCGTGGTGGTTTAATCCTTTCTTCTTGCGGTGATGAAGAAATTTACAAAAAATTACAATCATCCGTATTCCCTGCAAACCAAGGCGGTCCATTAGTTCATATTATTGCGGCAAAAGCAGTTTGCTTTAAAGAAGCATTAGAGCCTCAATATAAAGAATACCAAGCAAATGTGTTGAGAAATGCAAAAGCAATGGTTGAAGTATTTAAACAACGTGGTTATGACGTTGTGTCAAATGGTACTGAAAACCACTTGTTCTTAGTAAGTTTCATCAAACAAGGATTAACTGGTAAAGCAGCTGATGCAGCATTAGGTAAAGCAAATATTACAGTGAATAAAAATGCTGTACCAAACGATCCGCAAAAACCATTTGTTACTTCAGGTATTCGTGTAGGTACACCATCTGTGACTCGCCGTGGTTTCAATGAAAATGATGTGCGTGAATTAGCTGGCTGGATGTGTGATGTTTTAGATGCTTTAGGCAAAGAAAATGAAGAACAAGTGATTGCTGAAACTAAAGAAAAAGTATTAGCAATTTGTAAACGTCTTCCAGTTTATCCGAAATGATTTATTTTCTTTCGTTGATTATATGGTTAGCGGCGATCAATATCGCCGCTTATTTTTTTATGTGGAGAGATAAAATTCGGGCAGTGCGTAACGAGTGGAGAATTCCTGAAAAAACATTTTTTCTTCTAAGTCTTTTAGGTGGTTTTATGGGAATTCATTTAGCCATGAACCATTTTCGTCATAAAACGCTGCATTTTAGTTTTAAATTTATTGTTGTCATTAGCGCATTTCTTTGGGTTGTCGTTTTTCCATGGTTATATTTTTCTTTTATTTTTCAATATATAAAAGCATGATAATGTAGATAAATTAATTTGTTATGGTTCACTAACTATTGGCTTGGAGAACTGATTTTTACTAACGTTATTTTGTATAATATTGGAAATTTTTTATGGGAAATCATATGAGTTATATTGTTGGCTTAACTGGTGGCATTGGTAGTGGTAAAACAACGATTGCTAATTTATTTGCTGATCTTGGCGTACCTCTAGTGGATGCAGATGTGGTTGCTAGAGAAGTCGTCGAGAAAGATTCCCCTTTATTATCTAAAATTGTTGAACATTTTGGTGCTCAAATTTTAACGGAACAAGGTGAACTTAATCGTGCGGCCTTACGAGAGCGAGTGTTTAGTCATGATGAAAATAAATTGTGGTTAAATAATCTTTTACATCCCGCTATTCGTGAACGCATAAAACAACAATTAGCAGAACAAACTGCGCCTTACATATTATTTGTCGTCCCTTTATTAATAGAAAATAAATTGACCGCACTTTGTGATCGTATTTTGGTAGTAGATGTGAGTCCACAAACTCAACTTGCTCGTTCATCGCAACGAGATAACAATAATTTTGAACAAATTCAACGAATTATGAATTCTCAAGTTTCTCAACAAGAGCGTTTAAAATGGGCGGATGATGTGATTAATAATGATGCTGAACTGGCCCAAAACTTACCGCACTTACAGCAAAAGGTGCTAGAATTGCACCAGTTTTATTTACAACAAGCGGAACATAAAAATGTCTGACGAAATTATTGAAGTACCTTGTCCAATTTGCCAAAAATCTGTGCCTTGGACAAATGAAAGTACTTTTCGACCTTTTTGTAGCAAACGTTGCCAGTTAATCGATCTTGGCGAATGGGCGGCTGAAGAAAAAGCGATTCCAAGTGATACTGCAGATTTTGCAATGGATCCAAATGTGAGTGACGAATGGAGCATTAAATAGAGATTAACCGATAGGAAACCCTATCGGTTAATTTTTATAAGTACGGTCCTTTTTTGAGGATTTTCCCTAAGCATGCTATGCTAAACGTAATTTTATTATTCTAAAATGTGATTTTTATGCAACAAGATTATTTAAGCCAACAGCGATTCTCCGATCTTCCTCTACATCCAATTGTACGAGATGCTTTGGCAAAAAAAGGCTTTGATTTTTGTACCCCAATTCAGGCTTTATCCTTGCCTATCAGTTTAAATGGACGAGATGTTGCAGGACAAGCTCAAACTGGTACAGGCAAGACAATGGCTTTTTTAACGTCTACTTTTCACCATCTTTTAACTCACCAAGATTCTAATCTTGAATATCGTCACCCAAGAGCTTTGATTTTAGCACCTACACGAGAATTAGCGGTGCAGATTAGTAATGACGCAGAATTTCTTGCAAAAGCTAGTGGATTAAAGACCGCACTTGCCTATGGTGGCGATGGTTATGATAAACAACTACAAGCGATTGAGCGTGGCGTCGATATTTTGATTGGTACGACTGGGCGAGTCATTGATTATGTAAAACAAGGCGTAATTAGTTTAGATGAAATTCAAGTTGTCGTGCTAGATGAAGCGGATCGAATGTTCGATCTTGGGTTTATCCGTGATATTCGTTATTTATTACGTAAATGCCCCGCTCCGCAATCTCGTTTAACGATGTTATTTTCAGCGACACTTTCTTATAAAGTGCGTGAATTAGCATTTGAAGATATGAATGACCCTGAATATATTGAAATTGAACCGGAACAAAAAACAGGGCACCGAATCAAAGAAGAACTTTTTTATCCATCTAATCAGGATAAAATGGCACTTCTCTTAACCTTAATGGAAGATGAGTGGCCTGAGCGTTGTATTGTGTTTGCGAATACTAAACATCGTTGTGAAGAAATTTGGGGTTATTTGGCGGCTGATGGGCATCGTGTCGGCTTACTGACTGGCGATGTAGCACAGAAAAAACGTTTATCGTTATTAAAACAATTTACTGATGGTGATTTGGATATTTTAGTGGCAACAGATGTGGCTGCTCGTGGCTTGCATATTTCTGATGTGACGCATGTTTTCAATTATGATTTACCTGATGATAGAGAAGATTACGTTCACCGAATTGGTCGTACTGGACGAGCTGGGGAAAGTGGCGTTTCGATTAGTTTTGCTTGCGAAGAATATGCGATGAATTTACCCGCAATTGAAGAATATATAGGCCATTCTATCCCAGTCAGCCAATATGAAACAGAAGCCTTGCTTGAACTGCCGAAACCATATCGGTTAAAACGTGCAGTACCACCGCAAGGGCATACAAGACATCGTTCTTATCACACAAAATAGTGATATAATTTTTTAGTCTCAATAATTAATAAGGAAATCATTATGGCCATTTTAGTGACAGGTGGTGCCGGTTATATCGGTTCTCACACGGTTGTAGAATTATTAAATGCTGGCAAAGAGGTGGTGGTATTAGATAATCTTTGCAATTCATCGCCAAAATCCCTTGAGCGTGTAAAACAAATTACAGGCAAAGAAACAAAGTTTTATGAAGGTGATATTTTAGATCGTGCTTTGTTACAAAAAATCTTTGCAGAAAATGAAATTAGCTCTGTTATTCACTTTGCTGGGTTAAAAGCCGTAGGGGAAAGTGTTCAAAAGCCGACAGAATATTACATGAACAATGTAGCTGGCACCCTTGTATTAATTCAAGAAATGAAAAAAGCGGGTGTTTGGAACTTTGTATTTAGCTCATCTGCAACAGTTTACGGTGATCCAAAAATTATTCCAATTACAGAAGATTGTGAAGTCGGCGGTACAACCAATCCTTATGGTACCTCTAAATATATGGTTGAGCAGATTTTACGTGATACAGCAAAAGCGGAACCAAGATTTAGCATGACCATCTTGCGTTATTTTAATCCAGTTGGAGCGCATGAAAGTGGCTTAATTGGTGAAGATCCAAATGGCATTCCAAATAATTTGTTGCCTTATATCAGCCAAGTTGCCATCGGTAAACTAGCTCAACTTTCTGTATTTGGTAGTGATTACGACACTCATGATGGAACAGGTGTGCGTGATTATATTCATGTAGTGGATTTAGCCGTGGGGCATTTAAAAGCGCTTCAACGTCATGAAAATGATGCTGGTTTACATATTTATAACCTTGGTACAGGCCATGGTTATTCCGTATTAGATATGGTAAAAGCTTTTGAAAAAGCTAACGACATTACCATTGCATATAAACTTGTAGAACGCCGCCCTGGTGATATTGCGACATGCTATTCAGATCCTAGTTTAGCTGCAAAAGAACTTGGTTGGGTGGCAGAACGTGGTCTTGAAAAAATGATGCAAGATACGTGGAACTGGCAGAAAAATAATCCAAAAGGGTACAGAGATTAATATTCTCTAATATTTGTTTTTCTTTTTTAGGAAGAAGAAGCTAAACATTGGGGGATGTGATTAAAAATCCCCCTAATTTTTGCACTTATCCTTTAATTGAAAGGCAAAGTTTCTAAAATACAACCAAAATTAACCGCACTTTATGTCAAATTCCCTTTCTTCCCAAATTTTTACACGCAAGATGTTGATTTGCGTATTCACAGGTTTTAATTCTGGTTTGCCATTATTTGTGTTATTGCAGATGTTGCCTGTTTGGCTAACAGATAAACATCTTTCAATTGAGCTTATTGGTGCGGTAACTGGTGTGATGTTGCCTTATGGATTGAAATTTTTGTGGGCACCATTATTGGATCGTTATTTCCCAAGTTTTTTAGGGCGTCGTCGTAGCTGGATGTTGCTTTCACAAGTGGCATTATTGATTTTACTTTACATCATTAGCCTTTTTGATCCGCTCACACAATTGAGCACGGTGGCAAATATTGCCTTGCTTATCGCTTTTTTTTCAGCCACACAAGATATCGTGTTAGATGCGTATCGTCGTGAAATTTTGAGTGATCATGAATTAGGTTTGGGAAATACTATTCATATTAATGCTTATCGAATTGCGGGATTAATTCCTGGTGGATTATCGCTCTATTTGGCGGCGATTTATCCTTGGGAAACGGTATTTTTATGGACCGCTCTTTGTATGTTAGCCGGTATCTTCATGACACTCTTTTTAGCAAAAGAGCCAAAAATAGACATGCAGCAAACTAATCAGCCTTTCTATCAAGCATTTTGGATTCCATTACAAGAATTTTTCCAGCGTAAGGGCGTTATTCAAGCTATCGGTTTTTTACTGTTTTTGTTTTTATATAAATTCGGGGATTCTTTTGCCACAACGCTACAAACCAAATTTATTTATGATATGGGGTTTAGCAAAGAGGATATAGCCATTGTTGTAAAAAGTACCGCACTTTGGTCAAGCATTTTATCTGGACTTGCTGGTGGTGTGATCATGCTAAAACTGGGTATTAACCGTGCATTGTGGCTATTTGGATTTGTACAAATGGTGACAATTGGTGGGTTTATTTGGTTGGCCGCTTTCGGACATTTTGATGTTATTACATCTGCCGAGTTATGGAAACTGGGTGTTGTGATTGCAGCAGAATATATCGGCGTTGGACTTGGTACCGCGGCTTTTGTGGCTTTTATGGCGCGTGAGAGTAACCCTCTTTATACCGCAACACAGCTTGCACTTTTTACGAGTCTTTCAGCTTTGCCAAGTAAAGTTTTAGGTATGCTTTCTGGTTATGTTGTGGGAGCCGTGGGGTATTATCAGTATTTTTGGTTTTGTTTATTTTTAGCGATTCCAGGCATGCTTTGTTTATTTTGGGTAGCGCCTTGGAATCAAGATAATAATACGGCCAATTCACTATAAAAGTGCGGTAAAAATTATAAAAAATTTGACCGCACTATGCTTTATCAGTATCTTAATCACGTTTTTTATTAATGGAGATTTTTTATGAAAATTATTCTTTTAGGTGCACCGGGTGCAGGTAAAGGCACTCAAGCACAATTTATTATGAATAAATTTGGTATCCCGCAAATTTCAACTGGCGATATGTTCCGTGCTGCAATCAAAGCAGGGACTGAACTTGGCAAACAAGCTAAAGCATTAATGGATGAAGGTAAATTAGTACCAGATGAATTAACCGTTGCCCTTGTAAAAGATCGTATTGCTCAACCTGACTGCGCAAATGGTTTCTTGTTAGATGGTTTCCCTCGTACTATTCCTCAAGCGGATGCATTGAAAGATTCAGGCGTTAAAATTGACTTTGTTTTAGAATTCGATGTGCCAGACGAAGTGATTGTTGAACGTATGAGCGGCCGTCGTGTACACCAAGCATCTGGTCGTTCTTACCACATTGTTTATAATCCACCAAAAGTGGAAGGTAAAGATGATGTAACGGGTGAAGATTTAATTATTCGTGCAGATGATAAACCAGAAACTGTATTAGATCGTTTAGCCGTATATCATAAACAAACCAGTCCATTAATTGATTATTACCAAGCAGAAGCGAAAGCGGGGAATACTCAATATTTCCGTTTAGATGGTACACAAAAAGTGGAAGAAGTTAGCCAAGAGCTAAATAAAATTCTAAGCTAAAATTAACCGCACTTTTTGATATAGAGAAGTGCGGAATATTCCTTAACATGTCTAAAATCCCTAGTTTTATCTTTTAATGATTTACCTCGTGTAAATTCCTGACTTGAAATCAGATAGAGAACATATCATGACATCCTCATTCAAACCAGAATTACTTTCCCCTGCCGGCTCCCTTAAAAATATGCGCTACGCCTTTGCTTATGGCGCAGATGCCGTTTATGCTGGCCAACCACGTTACAGCTTGCGCGTACGTAACAATGAATTTAATCACGCCAATTTAAAAATCGGAATCGACGAAGCCCATGCACTTGGCAAAAAATTCTATGTGGTCGTGAACATTGCACCGCATAATTCCAAACTCAAAACCTTTATCAAAGATTTACAACCTGTCATCGACATGGGCCCTGATGCCTTAATTATGTCTGACCCTGGCTTAATCATGTTGGTTCGTGAAAATTTCCCAGATATTGATATTCACCTTTCTGTACAAGCAAATGCGGTAAACTGGGCAACTGTCAAATTCTGGAAACAAATGGGATTAACTCGCGTGATTTTATCTCGCGAACTTTCAATAGATGAAATTGCCGAAATTCGCCAACATGTACCAGATATCGAACTCGAAATTTTCGTACACGGTGCATTATGTATGGCGTATTCTGGTCGTTGCTTGCTTTCTGGCTATATCAACAAACGCGATCCAAACCAAGGCACTTGCACGAATGCTTGCCGTTGGGAATACAAAATGGAAGAAGGCACTACGGATGAAGTCGGCAACATTGTGCCTAAAATCGATCCTGCTCAACAAATTGAAGTGAAAAATGTCGCGCCAACCTTGGGTGAAGGTGCGGTAACAGATAAAGTCTTCCTTTACACCGAATCACAAAAGCCAGATGAACAAATGACAGCATTTGAAGATGAGCACGGCACTTACTTTATGAACTCAAAAGATCTTCGTGCAGTACAACATGTGGAAAAATTGACCGCACTTGGTGTGCATTCTTTAAAAATCGAAGGTCGTACAAAATCATTCTATTACTGCGCGAGAACCGCACAAGTTTACCGCAAAGCCATTGATGATGCGGCAGCAGGCAAACCATTTGATGAAAGCTTAATGGATACGTTGGAATCCCTTGCTCATCGTGGTTATACCGAAGGTTTCTTACGTCGTCATACGCACGATGAATACCAAAATTACGAATACGGTTATTCTATTTCTGATCGTCAACAGTTTGTCGGTGAATTTACTGGTAAACGTAATGAACAAGGTATGGCTGAAGTGGCGGTGAAGAACAAATTCCTACTTGGTGATGATGTAGAAATGATGACCCCTCAGGGGAATATAAATTTCAAAATTGAAAAAATGCTAAATCGTAAAAATGAAGCGGTTGATGCAGCACTAGGTGATGGGCATTTTGTGTTCTTAGACGTACCACAAGATATCAACTTAGACTACGCCTTATTAATGCGTAATTTAGTCAATAGCAATACAAGAAATCCACATAATTAAATAACAAAAAATTATTTGTTAAAAAAATGTTGCATTTTTGTATTTTGTTATTATAATACGCCACATACCTGATTTGTTAATTCAACAACTCATAGTATGACTCCAAATATTTTTGCCCTTTCAGCTTTTGAAAGGGCTTTTTTTTTATCCTTGAATTTAAAGCCCTAACTTATTCATTTCTTTAATTACAGAGTCCACTTGGATCTGTGCCATTAAATCTTTTCCTTTTAGTTTTGTTACCCAAGGTAATAGAGAGGATGGTTTTCCAAATTCTTTTTGTGCATTCTCTTCATAAACAGAGACGACATTAGACAAATTATGATAAGGGCCCGTACGTAATGGGTTGTGATAAGCATATAAACCAATAACAGGCGTATTTTGAATCGTTGCAATATGTGCTGGGCCAGAATCAGGCGATAAAACTAAATCTACTTGAGAAATTAAGGCAGCAAGTTGCTTCAAGTTAGTTTTACCTGAGGCATTAGTTGGTTTAAAGTCACAAAGTGCTATGATTTTTTCAACCATTTCTAATTCACGCTTTGAGGGGGAACTACAAAAAATAACATGAATATTACGTTTATTTGCAATATTTGCAACTTCGGCATAACGTTCAATGAGCCAATCTTTTTCTACTTTACTAGAGCAAGGAGAAATCAGTAAATTTTTACGTGAAGGATCAATAAATTGATATGCATATTCACTTTCCTGGGGAGATATCTCAAGTTTCCAGGTTAATTTAGCTTTTGGCACACCAATATATTCTGCAAAAGCCATGAAACCATCTAAGACATGAGGTGAATCAGGATCATTTACTTGACGATTAACAAATAACCATTGTCCCTCTCGTGATCGTTTTTTACCAAACCCAATTTTATATTTAGCTTTAATTCCTAAGGAAATAATAGAAGCACGAAATGCAGTTTGCATATTTAACAAGGCATCAAAGTGTTGATTCTTTAACGTTTTCCATAATGAGAAAAGACCTTTCCAACCTGTTTTCTTATCATAAGGAATCAGAGTAATATTAGGAATCCCCTCTAATAAACCGAATTCTGTTTTACCTACAACCCAAGTAATTTGGGTTTGAGGATAATAAGCCTGAATATGTTGTATGACAGCAAGGGCATGACAAACATCTCCTACAGCAGAAAGGCGGAGAATACAAAGTGATTTGGGAGCACGAGTGAAAAGTGGCATTTGCAATCCTTTCTCATTTAATTTGGATGTATTTTAAAGTAGAATAAGGACATTTTCTATCATCCAATTCCACTAATATGCACTCATTCCAACAGGGTAATGAATATTTTATCTTCAGTTTTGACCGCACTTTTAACGATAAAAGTAACTTCTTTAAACCTAAATTCTGGCAAACTCAAAAAAGAATTATTGGGACGGCAAAAGGCCGAGGCACAACTTATTTTCTACAAACAGAAGATTATCTAGGCGTAAACTGCGCACTGAGACATTATTATCGCGGTGGATTATGGGGAAAATTCAACAAAGATCGTTATTATTTCTCCTCTCTCAAGAAGACCCGTAGTTTTGCTGAGTTTTATTTACTACAACACTTATATGAGGCAGGGCTCCCCGTTCCTAAACCTATTGCTGCACGAGTTCAAAAGGGAAAATTGGGGATCTGCTATCAAGCGGATATTTTGACAGAAACAATTGAAAATGCTCGGGATTTATCCCTACTATTACAGGCAACCCCTTTACCAAAAGAAATCTGGACTCAAATAGGAAAATTAATTCGTCAATTACATGATCAGCAGGTTTGCCATACAGATTTAAATGTACATAACATTCTAGTTCAACAAATAAAAAATAGAAAACAATGTTGGTTATTAGATTTCGATAAGTGCACTATAAGATCGGGAAATAGTTGGAAAGCAGACAACTTGAATCGATTACACCGCTCTTTTACAAAAGAAATTAAAAGAATGAAGATTCAATTTACAAAACAAAATTGGGCAGATTTAATTGCAGCCTATAATCAACCTCAAGAATAAAGGATAAGCTATGAAACAAAAAATCGTACTTGCTACAGGTAACCAAGGTAAAGTGAAAGAAATGTCTGATGTATTAGCCAATCTTGGATTTGAAGTAATCGCACAAAGCGATTTAGGCATTAATAGCCCCGAAGAAACAGGCTTAACCTTTGTAGAAAATGCACTATTAAAAGCACGCTATGCGTCAGAAAAATCGGGGTTACCCGCTATCGCAGATGATTCTGGTTTAGTTGTTTATGCGCTCAATGGGGCTCCAGGGTTATATTCCGCGCGATACGCTGGAGAGGATAGTAACGATGAAAAGAATCGCAAAAAATTATTAACCGAACTCTCTCATGTCACAAAAGAAAATCGACAAGCAAAATTTGTGAGCTGTATCGTTTATCTAAAACACCCAAATGATCCGTCACCAATCATCGCTGAAGGTGAATGCCATGGTCTCATTGAGTTTGAAGAAAAAGGTAAAAATGGTTTTGGTTACGATAGTTTATTTTTCAGCCCAGAAAAAAATTGTACGTTCGGTGAACTGGATACAATCGAGAAAAAAAGAATCTCACATAGAGCACGTGCACTTAATATCTTAAAAAATAAATTAGAAAATTAATATTTATAGGCACTCAAAAACGGTCAGAAATATAAAATAATTTCTGACCGCACTTTAACGTTATAATTAAGCTAAACGTATTTTCGCTTCTGCAATCGCTTCAGCAACTCTTAATGGCGATACACCACCTTTTGCACAACGTTTGTCTAAGCAAGATTGGAGAGAAAGGATCTCGTAAACATCATCTCCCACTACGTCACTAAATTGACGGAATTCAGGAATACTGAGATCTTCTAATCCCTTCCCTTTATCAATCGCATAAACAACCGTTTCACCCACAATATGATGAGAATCTCGGAAAGGTACGCCCTTAGAAACTAAATAATCCGCTAATTCAGTTGCGTTTGAATAGCCTTTTAACGCGGCTTCACGAGTACGTTCAACATTTACTTTCAATTCATCTAATACGAACGTTGCCATGTCCACACAGTTTTGCCAAGTATCTAAGGCATCAAAAATACCTTCTTTGTCTTCTTGCATATCTTTGTTATACGCAAGTGGCAGGCCTTTTAAGGTGACTAGCATGCCTGTTAATGAGCCAATCACCCTGCCGGCTTTGCCTCGAATTAACTCACATGCATCAGGATTTTTCTTTTGTGGCATTAATGATGAGCCGGAAGTCACGCGATCAGATAGCTCGACGAAATTTGCCTCTCCGCTATTAAAGATAATCATATCTTCAGCAAAGCGGGAAAGGTGCGCCATACTGAGAGATGCGATGGAAAGTAATTCTACGATATGATCGCGGTCAGAGACGCTATCTAAGCTATTTCTAGTCGCGAAAGTAAAACCAAGCTCGTGCGCAAGTGAATCACGATCTACAGCATAAGCCGTACCAGCCAACGCACCACTACCAAGTGGACAGGTATTCATTCGATTATACGCATCTGTTAAACGTGAATAGTCTCGGTCGAACATTTCCACATATGCCATACACCAATGAGCAAACGTTATTGGTTGAGCCCGTTGTAAATGGGTATAGCCCGGCATTACTGCTTGTTGTGTGTTTTCTGCAGTTTGAATTAAGTGACGTTGCAAATTACGTACTGATTCTTGTAATTCAACCACACGTTGTTTGCACCATAGTTTTATATCTACTGCCACTTGATCGTTACGGCTACGACCAGTATGTAATTTTTTACCAAGGTTGCCTACTTTATCGATTAGCTTACTTTCAACCCAACTATGAATATCTTCAGCATCATCTTGTAAAATTGCTTGCGGATTTGACCGCACTTCAATAAGTAATTCATTAAGTGCTTGCTCAAGTTGATGCTGTTCTTCGATAGTTAATACATTGACTTTCACCAAGGCTTTGGACCAACCAATCGAGCCTTGAATATCCTGTTCTACCAAACGATAATCAAAACGTAACGAGTCATTAAAATCTTTAAAACGTTTATCCGCTGCCTGCGTAAAACGTCCACCCCAAAGTGCCATAATCTTTCCTTTTTATTTTAATTAATTATTCTATTATTGTGCATATTTATGCATAAATCAACATTCTATATTAATAATAAAACAAAAATGGACAAAATCTTTCATTTTGTCCATTTTATCTGTATTAGAGCTATTTATAGTGTTTTTGCTAAATTTTTGATAAATGTTTTGAATTCTTTACCTAATTTTTCGTGACGAATACCGTATTCTACGAAAGCTTCCATATAGCCAATTTTATCACCACAGTCGAATGTTTCACCTGTCATATGGAATGCTTCGACAGTTTCTTTTTCAATGAGCATATCAATAGCATCGGTCAATTGGATTTCATCACCAACACCTACCGGAGTTTTTTCCAATAAATCCCAGATTTCAGCAGAGAATACATAACGACCCACTACAGCAAGGTTCGATGGTGCCTCTTCAACGGCTGGTTTTTCAACAATGTTATTAATTTTTGCACTTTCACCACCATTAAGAGCTACACCGCCACAGTCTGCAACACCATAGCTACTCACATTTTCTTGTGGTACCGGTGCAACCATTATCTGACTGGCTCCTGTTTCTTTAAAACGTTTAATCATTGCAGAAAGATTTTCTTTTTTCTGATTTGCGCTAAAATCAGCCAATAATACATCGGGTAATACTACAGCAAAAGGCTCATTACCAACTACTGGACGACCACAAAGAACCGCATGACCTAAGCCCTTAGCATTACCTTGACGAACGTGCATAATAGTTACATCTTTTGGACAGATAGAACGCACCTCTTCTAGAAGTTGACGTTTCACGCGTTTTTCTAGCATCGTTTCTAGTTCAAAAGAGGTATCAAAATGGTTTTCGATAGCATTTTTTGATGAATGCGTGACAAGTACAATTTCTTTTATGCCAGCTGCAACACATTCATTTACAACATACTGAATTAATGGTTTATCAACTAATGTAAGCATTTCTTTTGGAATTGCTTTTGTTGCAGGTAACATGCGGGTCCCTAACCCTGCTACAGGAATAATTGCTTTCATAATATTAAATCCATTATTTACGATTATGATGAACCGTCTAATTGTTCATCTTTCATCTGTTTAATTCGTTGGTAAATTTCTTCTCGGTGAACGGATACTTCTTTAGGCGCTTCTACACCGAGTTTAACTTGGTTTCCACGTACACTCAAAATCGTGATAGAAATATCATTTCCAATAAGTACACTTTCGCCAACTTTACGAGTCAAGATTAACATCTTTTATCTCCTTAGTTTGCATTTATTAGATATCCCTATCAATCAAGGAAGGTTGGCATCCCACCAACCGGCTTGTACTACAGATTTTTGTTTAACCAGTCCTGCGCCACTTTAACTGCTTGTGCTACATTTTCTGGTTGGGAGCCTCCTGCCATTGCCATATCCGGACGACCACCGCCTTTACCCCCGACCTGTTGAGCCATTAAATTAACGAGCTCTCCAGCTTTTACTTTGGTAGTTAAATCGTTTGTTACACCAACGACAAGGTTGACTTTTTCATCTAAGATCGATGCGAATGCGATTACGCCTGAGCCGAGTTGATTTTTTAAATCATCGACCATCACACGTAATGACTTTGTTTCTATGCCATCTAATTGTTGTGCGATAACAGAAACACCGTTGATTTTCACCGCACTTTTCACAAAATCAGAACCCGCCTGCATTGCGGCTTTTTCTTTTAGACCTTGCAATTCTTTTTCCACTTTCTTCGCTTTGTCTTGAAGTTGTTGGATTTTTTCTACTAAGGTATTTACATCTGATTTGAATAAGTCTGCGCTTTGGAGCAGAATGCGTTGTTGATTATGTAACCATTCAATCGCATTTTCACCAGTTACAGCTTCAATACGACGAACGCCTGCAGCCACTGCGCTTTCAGTAATAATTTTAAATAGACCGATATCCCCAGTGCGTTTTGCGTGAATACCACCACAAAGCTCAATTGAGAAGTCGCCCATGGTCAATACGCGAACGTTATCACCATATTTCTCGCCAAAGAGTGCCATTGCCCCTTTAGCTTTTGCTGAATCAATGTCCATAATATCCGTTTGAACAGGGAAGTTAGCACGGATTTTTTGGTTTACTAGTGTTTCAATTTGAGTTAATTGTTCTTTTGTAATTGCTTCTGGCTGTGCAAAGTCAAAACGCAAGGCTTTATCTGAAACAAGTGATCCTTTTTGCACAACATGTTGACCTAAAACTTGACGTAAAGCCGCGTGCAATAAGTGTGTTGCTGAGTGATTAAGTGATGTACTGTGGCGACGTTCTGCATCCACAATAGCATTCACTGATTGCCCTACTTTCAAACTTCCTTGCGTTAATTCTCCAATGTGTCCAAATACTTGCCCATATTTTTGGGTATCTTTCACATTAAAGGTAATGCCTTGTGCGCTTAAGTGTCCGCTATCGCCAATTTGGCCACCTGATTCTGCATAAAACGGTGTATTTTCTAAAATAACGACTGCACTTTGACCTGCTTCAATACTTTCCACAGATTTACCATCATGGAAAAGTGCGGTAATTTTTGCTTGAGATTCGACTTCAGTATAGCCTTCAAACTTGGTTTCGCCATCTACACGAATAATGCTGTTGTAGTCCACACCAAACTGACTCGCTGCTTGAGCACGAGTACGTTGTGCTTCCATTTCACGGTCAAACGCTTGTTCATCAATAGTGATATTGCGCTCACGACATACATCAGCCGTTAAATCCAATGGGAAACCATAGGTGTCATAAAGTTTGAATGCAACTTCACCTGAAAGAACCCCATCTTTCACTTGAGCAAGGGCTTCATCTAATAAGCTCAAGCCGCGCTCTAGAGTGCGAGCAAATTGTTCTTCTTCTAAACGTAATAGTTTTTCAACATTTACTTGTTTTGCTTTTACGTCTTTGCCTGCTTCTGCCATTACTTCAATTAGAGTTGGCACGAGTTTATAGAAAAAGGCTTCTTTGGCACCTAATAAGTGGCCGTGACGAACTGCGCGGCGAATAATACGACGTAAGACATAACCACGGCCTTCGTTTGATGGAATAACGCCATCTGCGATTAAATATGCACAAGAACGAATATGGTCAGCAATAACACGTAATGATTTATTACTTAAATCTGTTGTGCCTACAACTTCAGCCGTTTTTGCGATTAATGTTTTGAAAATATCAATCTCGTAGTTTGAGTTAACATGTTGTAATACAGCAGAAATACGCTCTAAGCCCATACCTGTATCAACTGATGGGCGTGGTAATTTTTCCATTGTGCCGTCGGCTAAACGGTTGAATTGCATGAACACAACGTTCCAGATTTCAATATAACGGTCGCCATCTTCTTCTGGTGAGCCTGGAGGTCCGCCCCAAATATGATCACCGTGATCGTAGAAAATTTCAGTACAAGGACCGCAAGGCCCCGTGTCGCCCATTGCCCAGAAGTTGTCTGATGCGTAAGGTGCGCCTTTATTGTCACCAATGCGAATAATGCGTTCAGCAGGAACACCGACTTCTTTATTCCAGATGTTGTAGGCTTCGTCATCGCTTTCATACACGGTTACCCATAGTTTTTCTTTAGGTAAACCAAGCCATTGTGGGGATGTTAAATATTCCCAAGCAAAATTAATCGCATCGTGTTTAAAGTAATCACCAAAACTGAAGTTACCGAGCATTTCAAAGAAAGTATGATGACGCGCGGTATAACCAACATTTTCTAAGTCGTTATGTTTACCACCAGCACGTACGCAACGTTGCGCGGTGGTCGCTCTAGAATAAGGCCGTTTATCCATTCCAAGGAATACATCCTTAAATTGGTTCATCCCAGCATTCGTGAAAAGCAAAGTCGGATCATTTTCCGGCACAAGTGAGCTACTCTCAACTACTTGGTGGCCTTTGCTATGGAAAAAATCAAGGAATGATTGTCTTATTTCTGCTGTTGTTTTCATTAAAAAGAATCCTTGTTACCCATAATAAAAATAAAAACTAAATCGCCCTATTTTTGCATATTTTTGAAATTTATAAAAAGGCTTTTTGCCAAAACCCCAAAATAAAACCGCACTCCACGACGCTATTTGAGAAGTGCGGTTAAAATTTAAGTTATTTCAGATTATTCAAAAAACAATTTCTTGTTAATTATTCATCTCTAAGCGGAACAACCAACATATCAATTTTAATCGTATTCATCACTTGACGTGTTGAAGACATTAACTTACTCCAAAAATCTTGGTGATGTCCCGTCACTAATAAATCTACATCATATTGTTCGATGGCATCACTTAGAACTTGTCCTAAATCACCACTGCCACTCAATTTTTCTGAAATTGGATAATCCGCACTTTCAGCTAAATCTAATAAGGCTTTTTGTGTTTCCGTGGAAATTCTGTCTTGCATCGAAGACATATTCACATCAATCAATCCAGTGTAAAGATCCGAGAAGTTCACATCAACGTGGATGATAGAAAGCTTTGCTTCATGGCGTTTTGCAACCCCAACCGCTTTTTTAAGTAAAACTGGACTCTCTTCGGAAAGATCTACTGCCACTAAAACGTGTTTGTACATAATCGACTCCTTAACTGATTGGTTCGGCTTTTAACTGGTTCTAATGCTAACATTTTGAGCAATAAAAAACTGTGTACTAGATCACAATTTAAACATTTTTATTAAAAATTCATTAAATTTTCAATGTCTGCAATTTCTTTAGGGGCAGCTGCGGTTAGGATTTTATTACCATGTTCAGTTATGAGTAAATTGTCCTCAATGCGCACGCCAATGCCTTTGTATTGCTCTGGCACATCAGCATCTTCTGAAATATAAATACCAGGTTCAACGGTAATCACCATGCCGATTTCGAGTATCCGCTGTTTATCCTGACCATAGCTACCCACATCATGTACATCTAAACCTAGCCAGTGTCCTAATCCATGCATATAAAATTGGCGATAAGCTTGTTGTTCAATGAGTGTATCGACATCACCGTTTAAGATGCCTAAATCCACTAATCCTTGGGTTTTAATACGAATGACTTCATCATTGGCTTGTTTAATAGAATTGCCCGGTACAAGCAATTCAATCGCACGTTTTTGTGCTTTTAAAACTAACTCGTAAATTTCACGTTGAGGCTGGCTAAATTTTCCATTTACAGGAAAAGTGCGGGTAATATCGCCAGCATACATGGCAAACTCACAGCCGGCGTCAATGAGCACTAAATCCCCATCATTTAGTGGGCGATCATTTTCTGTGTAGTGCAAAATACAGGCGTTATTTCCCCCTGCAACAATGGAATTGTAAGAAGGAAATCTTGCGCAATGGCGATTAAATTCATGCAAAATATCGCCTTCAATTTCATATTCAAAGCGATTTGGGCGTGTCGTTTGCATCGTTTTAATATGAGCAAGTGCCGTAATTTGTCCCGCTTGTTGCATTAAGCGGATTTCATTAGGCGATTTTATAAGACGCATTTCGCTGAGCATTGGTCGCCAATCTAAAATCTCGCTAAAACTCACCGCACTTTCTGTTACTAATTTATCACCCCAAGTATGAATTTCTGGCACATAGTAAAGTGCGGTTAGGTTGTTTAGTATTTTTGGCAGTACGGTAGCGAACTCTTCAATAGAATAGGCTTCATTTACATTAAGTTGTTGTGGTGCTCGCTCAACACCCAATCGGCGACCATTCCACGTTTCAAGTAACGGATCGCGTGGACGGAGAAAAATAATGGCTTTTTCAGCTTGTTCTGTTTTCAGTAATAACAGTGCTGCATTCGGTTCATTAAAGCCTGTTAAATACCAAAAATAGCTATCTTGACGGAAAGGATAGGTACAATCATTATTACGGCGTTTTTCGATTTCAGAAAAAAGCAATAATGCTGAATTAGGTTGCATTTGAGCGAACACTCGTGTGCGGCGTTCCCCAAATTCTTCTTTAGGCAATTCAGCCATATAAGCCAATTCCATCCTAGATCTCCTTAATGTAATACAGGTTTGCTCTCAATTTCTCCTTCGTTGAAATGAGAATAGAACAACATAGCAATGGTGCGAACATATTCAATGATTTCTTCTAGTGCTTCCGCGAGTTCTTCTTCGTTATCGTCTTCATCATAACCAAGTTGGCAAATATCTTGTAAATCATCTACGGCTTCGCCAATTTCGCCTTTTTCTTTTGCTAATTCAGGTTGTGCTAAGCCAAGACCTAGTAAGAATTGGTTTGCCCAGTCAGATAAGCTATCCGCTTGGGCAAAGACATTTTCATCTTCGGTTAAACCAAGTTCAAAGGTAAATCCTTCAACATCTGATAAGGTTTGACTAATTTGTTCATAAAGTTCTGTAACGGGTTGAACTAATCCTGTTGGGTAAGCGTGATTATCATTGCTGAATTGATATAAGAGCGGTAGCCAACTTTGATCTTTTAAGCCTCCACAAAGTAAACCGCTTAAAAAACCATGTAGTTCTGTTGCATTAAAGCCGATTCCAGCAGATTTAAGTTGTTGGTTAAGGTCAGAATGAGAAATGAGCATAATAGATTTCCTGAGTAAATTTGAAATTAGTGTAAACCTTTGTAAATAAAAAAGCGATCGCTTTTCCTTGTGGAAAAACGACCGCACTTTTTACCTGATGATGAGCGAATTACATCATTCCGCCCATTCCACCCATACCGCCCATGCCTGCGCCTAGGTCAGCTTTTTCATCTTTTGGAAGCTCGGTTACCATACATTCAGTGGTAATCATTAAGCCTGCTACAGATGCTGCGAATTGTAACGCAGAACGAGTTACTTTAGTTGGATCTAAAATACCCATTTCGATCATATCGCCGTATTGTTCTGTACCTGCGTTATAACCAAAGTTTCCTTCTCCATTTTTAACCGCACTTGCCACAACAGATGCTTCTTCACCTGCGTTAGTGACGATTTGACGTAAAGGTGCTTCCATCGCACGTAGCGCAAGTTTGATACCTACATTTTGTTCTTCGTTGTCACCTTTTAGGCTTGCTGCTACTTTCGCGGCTGCGCGAACTAATGCAACACCACCACCCGCAACGATACCTTCTTCAACCGCTGCACGAGTTGCGTGTAACGCATCATCTACACGGTCTTTTTTCTCTTTCATTTCAACTTCAGTTGCCGCGCCTACTTTGATTACTGCCACACCGCCAGCAAGTTTAGCCACGCGTTCTTGAAGTTTTTCTTTGTCATAATCAGAAGTTGATTCTTCGATTTGTTGACGAATTTGAGCTACGCGACCTTTGATTTGTGCTTCATCACCAATACCATCAATAATGGTTGTGTTATCTTTATTGATAACAACACGTTTTGCTTGACCTAAATCTTCTAATGTCGCTTTTTCAAGTTCCATACCGATTTCTTCAGAAATCACAGTACCTGCAGTTAAGATCGCAATATCTTGTAACATTGCTTTACGACGATCACCAAAACCTGGCGCTTTCACGGCTGCAACTTTCACGATACCGCGCATAGTGTTCACCACTAAGGTTGCAAGCGCTTCACCTTCCACATCTTCAGCGATGATTAATAACGGTTTACCTGCTTTCGCAACACCTTCTAACACTGGAAGTAATTCACGGATGTTAGAGATTTTTTTATCAACAAGAAGAAGATATGGATTATCTAATTCAACCGTTGCAGTTTCTGGTTTGTTGATGAAATATGGAGAAAGGTAACCACGATCGAATTGCATCCCTTCAACCACATCTAATTCATCTTCAAGACCCGTACCATCTTCAACGGTAATCACGCCTTCTTTACCCACTTTTTCCATCGCTTGTGAGATTAATTGACCTACAATGCTGTCAGAGTTTGCAGAAATAGTCCCTACTTGTTCAATTTCTTTCGCTGTTTCACAAGGTTTAGATAAATTTTTAAGCTCAGAAACAACCGCACTTACTGCTTTATCGATACCACGTTTTAAATCCATTGGATTCATGCCTGCCGCTACTGCTTTCAAGCCTTCATTTACGATAGCTTGCGCAAGTACAGTTGCAGTGGTTGTACCGTCACCTGCAGCATCATTTGCTTTAGATGCCACTTCTTTCACCATTTGTGCACCCATGTTTTCGAATTTATCTTCTAATTCGATTTCACGAGCAACAGACACACCGTCTTTAGTGATAGTTGGTGCACCAAATGATTTATCTAAAATTACATTACGACCTTTAGGGCCAAGGGTCACTTTTACTGCATCGGCTAATACATTCACGCCTTTAAGCATTTTTACGCGTGCATCGTTACCAAATTTTACGTCTTTTGCTGCCATTTTCTTTTCCCTTATCTAATTATTCTACAATTGCTAAGATGTCGTTTTCAGAAATGATTAATACTTCTTCACCATCGATTTTTTCGCTTTTCACACCGTAACCGTCATTGAAAATTACGGTATCGCCAACTTTCACATCTAAAGGTTGAACAGTGCCATTTTCTAAAATACGACCTTTACCCACAGCTAATACTTTCGCACGGGTTGATTTGGTCGCCGCTGAACCAGTTAATACGATACCACCTGCTGAACGGGTTTCGACTTCTTCACGTTTAATAATTACACGATCGTGTAAAGGACGAATATTCATGATTAATTTCCTTCTTAAAGAATTTGTAAAGCATCTCTTATATAGGGAACGATTTCTAACTTTCAAGTGTGATAAATTAAAAATTTTGCACTTACTTATTGAAATCTAAATACGGGCTATTCATCATTACATTTACTTTTTTTTGAGCATATAAAGAAACACTCTATTCCAGCAGCCACAAACGTTGCAATAATATAAACTGCTAAATAACCAAAAGTACCTGCAATTCGGATAGAGATAAATCCAGCTAAATAGGCCCCTAAAAGCGCGATAGAAAATTGTAACGCACTGTCAAGCGTAGCGTATGTTTTAGTTGATTTGTCCATAATCATGGCGAGTAAGCAAGGCACAAGTAATGCGTAAGTAATACTTAATAATAAGATTGGTACAGCAATAAGATAAGGAAAACCCGTGCCGACATATTCAAATAAAATAAATAAGAAGAAGGCAAAGATTTGGCTAAATAATATCCATTGGGTGACGGAAGCCCGAGAATATTTTTTGAGTAATAGACCGCTGAGTGGAGCAAAAGCGATAGCACAAAGGGGTTCGAATACGGAAAGTAATAACCCAATGTGTTGGCTGCTCCAGCCCAATGCATTTAGACGTGGAATGAAACTACTGACCACCATGCCGCTGGGAATAAACACAAATAACAATAAAATCAACCAATGAAATGAGATGTGCGGTTGTTGCCAAAAGTGGAAAAAGCGTGTGAATAAAAAACGCAATGGCGGATTTTGCGGTTCAGTGGCAACTGTAGGTTCGGAATATAGGCTGATTTGTAGAATCAACAGTAGCGCAAAAACACTGATTAAATCCACCGCACTTTGCCAGCCGTAATGATGATAAATCAGTAACACCAAACCGCCGCCAAGCATTTTACCCAGGCGTCCTGCGATCACTTGAATGACGCCGCCAAAGCCACGTTGCTCAAAAGGCAGGATGGCACACGTCAGCCCCAACGCCGCACAACCAAAAAATAGACTGCTTAGGTTCAATAGCACACACGTCACCATAAGCAGTGCAAAATCTTGTTGCGGTTGGATGAAATGCAACATAAATAAGGCAATAAAAATGATTAGCGAGGAAAGGCATAGCCAGCCTCGAAATTGCCCGATACGTTTGAGACGATAGCGTTCAATTAACGGCGAAACGATGAATTTCGCCATTTCCATTCCACCAAGCAAATAGAACCAACTAATCTGTTTAAGATCAAACCCCATTTCTTTTAACATGGTGATGAGCGCAATCATATAAAACGCTACTACGCAGAATTTAAAACCGGCAGTCGTGGCAAGGATCGCCCAATCCTGTTTAGTGAGTGATGTTGCCTTGTTGGCATTGCCAAAATGCTGCATAACGTCCTTTTTGTTCTAAAAGTGTTTGATGCGTGCCTTGTTCGGCAATGCTGCCGTTTTCCAACACATAAATGCAATGCGCGCCCACAATGGTGGAAAGTCGGTGAGCGATAATAAACACGGTTTTGTCTTTAACCAGCTGATCCAGCGCTTTTTGTACTGCCAGCTCATTGCGGGTATCCAACGATGCTGTCGGTTCATCTAAAATGAGAATCGGTGCGTCTTTTAAAATCGCGCGGGCAATAGCAAGTCGTTGCTTTTCGCCGCCGGAAAAATTACTTCCAATTTCATTAACTTGCGTTTGATACCCTTGTGGTAATGCTTGAATAAAATCATGGCATTGGGCAAGTTTACAGGCGTGAATCACCTCTTCATCGGTGGCATTGGGTTTTGCCATTCGGATGTTATTTAATACACTGTCTTGGAATAAATACACGTCTTGAAACACCACAGAAATTAAGCGCATGAGCTGTTCTTGGCTAACATCCCGAATATCGATATCGCCGATCGTAATTCGCCCTGATTGCGGATCAGCATAACGCAACAACAAGCGAAGTAATGTTGTTTTACCGCAACCGCTGGTGCCCACAAAAGCATTGAGGCTGTTAGGTTTTATGTCTAGATTAATGTCGTTTAAGATGGTTTTTTCAGCATTATAACCAAAGCGGACATGCTCATACCGAATGCGATAATCTGTGGGTAATCTGCTGCCATGATTTTCCGCCAATTCAGGCAATGCCATCAGTTTTTCAAATTTTTCACAGCTAATCACAAAAATTTCTAAGAGCGAAGACATTTGCACAAAGAAGTTCAATACATCTGAAATTCGCGCAATTAAAATCAGCACTGTGGCTAACAATACCCAATGAGCGCTACCGGAAATCACCCAAAATGTGCCAACAATTAATACCGCAATAAGACTTAATTGAATGCTTGAGGTAATAATCAAATTCGGACGTTCGCCTTTTTTAGTGCCGATGCGTTGAATATTGGCCACATCTTCAATCACACGGTTGAAAATGTGTTGTTTGTTTTCAGTTTGCCCTGTTGATTTCAGAATTTCCAAACCTTGCACAAACTCAATGGTTTCGCCTTTAAGTCGCTGATTAGCTTCTGCCAAAATACTAAATCCACGACGAAAAGCTTTTCTTCGCCATAAATAAAGTGGCACGATAAGCGGAAAAATAATGAAGATCAGCAGCCCAAAGCGGTAATCAAAGAAACAAAGACAAAGGGCGGCAGACACCGGTGTTACGATGCCATAAATTAGAATACTGATTAAACTGAATGCGTAATTCGTAGCTTCATTAATACTTTGGATGGCAACGGAACTGAGTTCGCCTGCACGAAATCTACTGAGGACAGCAAGAGATACGCAGCGAAGTTTTTCGCCCAGTTGACGTCTTAATTGATATGTCGCCAAAAATGAATCGCCTTTGGTGTCATAATATTCCGCCCAAATGCGGAAAAGGAGGCTGACGATTAAAAGCACGCCAC
Organism: Haemophilus sp. SZY H36; assembly: GCF_018829625.1. Lineage (NCBI taxonomy): Bacteria > Pseudomonadati > Pseudomonadota > Gammaproteobacteria > Pasteurellales > Pasteurellaceae > Haemophilus > Haemophilus sp. SZY H36. Next base: position 164,604 of record NZ_JAHKKA010000003.1, read on the forward strand.
ACAAAACACTCCAAAAAATGACTGCACTTTGTCCTGCTTCAGTTTGTTCTAATGCCAAAAGCAGCGGATACAGTAAGCCGATAGCCACGCCGAATAAAATTGCAGACAGTGCTGCAAAAGCGAGACAGCGTAAGAATGCGCTTTGTTGCTGTTGAGCGGCGGCAAATAAGGTGTGATAAGTTTGCCATAGGCTTTTTACACGTTGAGTTTCGGGATTAAAGTAAGATTGCATAACATTCTCTAATGTATCGTCCAAGATTTTGCCTGTTGATATTCCGCCCAAAGGGTTTGATAGGCGACGTTGGTTTGCAACAAGGCTTGGTGATTGCCTTGAGCAATGATTTCGCCGTTCTCTAAATAAATAATTTGATCGGCTTGGGTAATGCTAGACAGGCGATGCGCCACCATGATCACCGTTTTATTTTGCATCAGCGCATGAAATGCCTGCATTAAATCCGCCTCGTTTTTTGCATCGGAAAAAGCCGTGGGTTCGTCTAGCAATAAAATCGGGCGATTTTGTAAAAAGGCACGGGCTATACTGATACGTTGTTTTTGTCCGCCTGACAATAATTGTCCGCGTTCACCCACTTTCGTTTGATATTGCTCTGGCAAGGTCATAATAAAGTCATGAATACGGGCTTGTTTGGCGGCATTGATAATGGCTTCTTCCGTCACATTTTCTATGCCGTAAGCGATGTTTTCGGCAATAGAGCAAGAAAATAAGAAATTATCCTGAAATACGACCGAACAATACTTCATGAGTTGATCCTGTTCCATATGACGAATATCCGCACCACCTAAGGTGATTTTTCCGCTATCGACATCCCAAAAGCGCAACAGCAAATTGAGTAAGGTGGTTTTGCCGGAGCCTGAAGTGCCAATAATGGCAGTAAAACTATTTTGCGGCACGCTGAAGTCTATATTTTTCAGCGTTGCTTTGTCGGCATCATAGCTGAAATTGACCTGTTCAAATTGAACAGCATACCCCTTCGGTGTTTGTAACGGCAAAAGTGCGGTGGCATTTTCCAACGTTTTTATTTCGTTAATGCGTTCAATGGCAGCGCGGGAGCGTTCCAACAAATGAAACAGTCCCATGTATGGATGCATGGTTTCAATTAAGCCGGCGGCTAACACTAAAAAGGCAAAAAAGCCAAAGGTGGAAAGCAGCGCAAGTGAGTGTAAATACACGCCTAACACGATCAAAAACAACATGATCGGCATTGGCGTAAAGAGCGAACGGGCAAGACGTGTTGGGGCGCCCACTTTAGCTAAAAAAGCGAAGATGACCTGATTAAAATTTTCCAATGCGGTGCTAAAACGACTGTATGAACTTTGTCCCGCATCAAAGGTACGAATCGTGCTCATGCCTTGAATATATTCAATAATCGCGCTGTTGATTCTGCTCACGGCAGCACCGTAATCACGATAATTCAATCGACTTTTTTGCATTAACCGTTGCAGAATCGTAAATAGCACGACTAGGAAAATCACCACAGCCAATGCCATTTGCCAATTTAACCAAAATAATGCTGCCAACACGAAAATTGGTGTGGAATAAGCCTCCGCTTTAAGGGGGGGCGCATCGGCAACAAAGGTGTGCAATTCGTTTACGTCATCGCACAGTACTTTGGTTAAACCGCCTGAACCGATTTCATTGACTTTGCCTAACGATAATTGACTAATTTTTTTCGCAAGCTGTTGGCGTAGCATTTTTTCCAATTCAAAGGCTGCATAATGAGATTTGTCGTGCGCTTTAATTTTGCAGGTGTAATACAAAATGGACGTGACAAGCAGCGCGAAAATCTGCCAATAAGGAAACGTAAGAGATTGGCTGACGGTGAACACAATGTGGATCATCAAAAGCCAAATCCCGATTTTTAAGCCTTGCGCGAAGGTTGCCAACCACATTGAGGCGCGTAATTGCGCGGCAACAGGTTGGCAAATTTGTTGGTGTTGCTGACTCATTGCTTAAAATCTTAACTCAGTAGAAAGCCCAATTTGACGTTCCGGCTGACGGGTAATGTCGCCAGAGCGCGGTACGAGTAAGATATCTTTGCGTGAGTTAAGCACGTTGTCGGCATAAAGCGTGATTCTGGCATGCTTAAAGTCGTACGCTAAATAAACATCAAGTTGGTCATAATGCCCTACTTTACCATTGGCTAAGTTGTCGGCAGTGGAATAATAACTACTGTTGTAGCTGTAATTGGTGCCAATTTCTAGATGGTCAAGAAGACGATAATTGGCCCCCACTTTTCCACTAAAACTTGGTGCACGAGCGAGTTTATTTCCTTCAATGCCGCTGTTTGGATAACGTTTGATATCGGTTTTTAACATCCCGATGCCTGCGTGGAGTGCCAGTTTCTCCGTGGCTTGCCATTCGGTATTGATTTCCGCACCATAGGTAACGACTTTATCGGCATTGCGGATCACGATGGAATTCGGACCAAGGGTGAACGGTAACTGCATGTCTTTGTAGTCGTTATAGAATAGGTTGCTATTAATGCGTAGGCGTTTATCTGTGGATGTCCAACGATGATAAAGTTCGTAGTTCCAGACATATTCCGCGTCATATTCATAGCTGGTGTACGGCACACCGAAAGTCACACCGGCACCGCCCGGATTATAACCTTTGCCTACTTTAAAGCCTAAGCGTTGATCATCGTTAATTTTCCATGCAATGTCTGCTTTTGGCAGGAAGACATTGTATTTTTTATCCCGGTTGATGGAAAACATCGCACTTTTGCCTTTACGCTGATGATGTTCCTGCTCATAGCGAGCAGAAAGCGTCAATTCAAACGGAATATCTGGTGTAAAGGTAATTTCACCAAAGGCCGCCTTAGTTTTCGTTTTATCATTAAAATTTGTCGTAATCGGCGTGCGAGCAATGCGTCCATTAAGCATCGTAACACTTTCATCCTGTTTCGCATTGAAATAGAACAAACCGAATAAACCACGGTATTTTTCGCTTTCGTATTTTACAATGGGTTCTATTTGGAATTCATTGCCATCAACGCGAGCCGGAACACCTCGACGATTTGGCGGCAATGCGGTGTTGAATGGCGAAGTCGTTTTTCTATCGTGAATAAAGTGGGTGTAAACCAATTTATTTTCCCATTTCCAACGCTCTGAGAGTTGATAGCCAATGTCCCAGATGGTGCTAGCAGAGCGTGTTTGGAATACCGGGCGTTCCGGCGTGTAACGTGGTGAATTAGGTTGTAATTCCGTTTCACTTTGTGGTGCTCGCGCGTTTAAATGATTGAACGTTAAACGGCTATAGAGATCTGGCAACGCAGACGGCGTCCAGAGTAATTTGACGCGGGTATTGGTGGCTTTAAACCAACGCGGGTTGCCGACGGGATCGTAATGTGGTAAATCTACAGCAGTTTCCCGTTGTTGATGATCTACGCTTAAACGAAACGCTAATTCGTCTTTCACCACAGGGCCTGAAATCAGGGCTGCTGTTTGCGTTAATCGATGATTTCCCATATTCAATTTCGCTGCGCCTTCCCATTCTTGCGTTGGGTCATTGCTGGTCATGACCACCGCACCGGCAATGGCGTTACGCCCTTGGGCATAGCTTTGCGCCCCACGATAAATCTCCACCTGTTTCATATCCCAGAGAGATTTTGTGCCAAACGCTAGTTCATTATAGCTAGAAGTTCTACCGTCAATTTGCATATTTAAACGTGGACGTGAACCAGCAAAAAATGCTACCGCACCGACCGCCGGACCAGAACCGTCAACGCCACGCACAGTAGGTAAGTCATTGCCCAAGCCGGTGTCTAAAATATTCACATCGCGTTTTAATAATTGGGTCGCAGACAGTAAATTGGGTTCTCGTTTGAGTTGTTCGGAGGTTACCACGGAGGTGCTTGAACCGGTAGAGGATTGACTACGCTCGAATTTTTCACCAGTCACAGTGATTTCATCTAGTACTGTAGTCTGCTTACTTTCTTCAGCATGAGTTGAAAAGGAATAGGCACTCATCAGGCAAAGGCTAATGAGGCTGAGTCGTGGGGATAACTTGTTCATGGGGTCTCCTAGGCTTTATCTTGGCTTAAGGTTTACACTTTTTAAATTAATTAATTAATAATGTAAACCTAACACAATTATAATACGAAAGTAAATAAGAATTTTTCTCAAATTTAATATTTGACAATTAAAGGCTTTCGGCTATGTTATTGAGCCTTAAGGAGTGAACCATGAAAAAAGATATTTTTTTGAAACAGGTTGCCACTGAACTGTTTTATCAACAAGGCTGGAAATTAACCTCTGTTGCAGAAATTTGTCGGGTAGCTGGGGTGAGCCGAGTAACGTTTTATAAACATTTCCCCACCAAGCAAGATTTAGTGAAAAGTATTTTTGAAGAACAAAAAAATAATATGCGGCGGGAATTTGATAGACTGTTAGCCACAGAGGCAGATTTAGCCACGGTGATCCAGCAGATTTTGACGATGCAACAAGAATCCATGGCCACGCTATACTCCGCTGCTGTATTACATGACTTAAACCATGATCAAGATGAAACCTTACAGGCCTTTTTTAGGCAAATGGCACAGGAAAAATACCACTATATGCACTATTTCTTTAGTACGCTACAACAACGTAAAAGCGTACGTAATGATTTTCCTGTAATTTTAATTGATGTATTAATTCAAAAAATGGATGAAATGATTCATTCTTCCGTCTTACAACAGCATTATTCAGGAAAAGAACAACAACTCTTTAAAGATGTATTACAGCTTTTTTTGCATGGACTCACTTATCAATATGCCCCCTAATAAAAATATTATTTCTACGCATCATATATCTAAACTATTTGCTACTTTATTCTACGTTTCTATTAAAATTCTTTTCTTATTTATCTATTTTTACGTAAAATCCAACAACCTATCAAAAATTTGAAATAAAGGACAACAATATGCATTTAACCTCTAGAGAACAAGAGAAACTAATGCTCTTTTTAGCCGGTGAGTTGGCGGCAAAACGCAAAGCACGTGGCGTTAAATTAAATTATCCAGAAACTATTGCTTATATTGCGAGCCATTTACAAGAGGCGGCAAGAGACGGAATGAGTGTAGCGGAAGTGATGCAATATGGTTCAACGCTTTTAACCGTTGATGATGTCATGGAGGGTGTAGCCGAAATGGTTCATGAAGTTCAGATTGAAGCCACTTTCCCAGATGGTACAAAGCTTGTTACCGTGCATAATCCGATTAGATAAAAGATAGAAGGATTTAAATACTATGATTCCAGGCGAATACCAATTAGCTGAAGGCAATATTATTGCCAATGTCGGTAGAAAAACCGTAAAAATCGAAGTAACCAATTCAGGCGACCGCCCAATTCAAGTTGGCTCGCATTACCATTTTTTTGAAACCAATAATGCCCTTAAATTTGACCGCACTTTAGCGCGCGGAATGCGCTTAAATGTTCCATCTGGCAACGCAGTACGTTTTGAACCTGGTGAAGTGAAATCAGTCGAGTTAGTGGCTTTTGGTGGCTCGCAAACTATTTACGGCTTCCATAATCAAATTGATGGTAAATTATAAGGTAGGGCAAGATGGCATTAACAATTTCAAGAGCTCAATATGTAGCAACTTATGGCCCAACCGTTGGCGATAAAGTCCGTTTAGGCGATACCAATTTATGGGCAACCATTGAACAAGATTTATTAACCAAAGGCGATGAGTGTAAATTTGGTGGCGGTAAAAGTGTACGCGACGGCATGGCACAAAGTGGTACGGTAACTCGTGATAATCCAAATGTATTAGATTTTGTGATCACTAACGTGATGATCATTGATGCGAAATTAGGCATTATTAAAGCCGACATTGGTATTCGCGATGGTCGTATTGTCGGTATCGGACAAGCAGGCAACCCTGACACTATGGATAACGTCATGCCAAATATGATTATCGGCGCAAGTACAGAAGTACATAACGGTGCACATTTAATTGCGACCGCTGGCGGTATCGATACCCACATTCACTTTATTTGTCCGCAACAAGCACAACATGCGATTGAAAGTGGTGTTACTACGTTAATTGGTGGCGGAACAGGCCCGGCTGACGGCACACACGCGACCACTTGTACACCTGGTGCATGGTATATGGAACGTATGTTCCAAGCGGCAGAAGCATTGCCTGTAAACGTAGGCTTTTTTGGTAAAGGAAACTGTTCAACTTTAGAACCGTTACGTGAACAAATTGAAGCGGGTGCATTAGGTTTAAAAATCCATGAAGACTGGGGTGCAACGCCTGCTGTGATTGATTCTGCATTAAAAGTAGCAGATGAAATGGATATTCAAGTAGCAATTCACACTGACACGCTAAATGAAAGTGGCTTTTTAGAAGATACCATGAAAGCAATTGATGGACGTGTGATTCACACTTTCCACACTGAAGGAGCTGGTGGTGGCCATGCGCCAGATATTATTAAAGCGGCAATGTATCCAAACGTTTTACCCGCTTCAACCAACCCGACTCGTCCATTTACGAAAAACACCATTGATGAACACTTAGATATGTTGATGGTTTGCCATCACTTAGATAAACGCGTACCGGAAGATGTCGCATTTGCCGATAGCCGTATTCGCCCTGAAACCATTGCGGCAGAAGATATTTTGCATGATATGGGCGTTTTCTCAATTATGAGTTCAGACTCTCAGGCGATGGGACGTATTGGCGAGGTCGTTATTCGTACATGGCAAACCGCAGATAAAATGAAAATGCAACGTGGTGAGTTAGGCAATGAAGGAAACGATAACTTCCGCATTAAACGCTATATCGCGAAATACACCATCAACCCAGCAATTGCACACGGTATTGCGGATCATATCGGTTCATTAGAAGTGGGTAAAATTGCGGATATCGTGTTATGGAAACCGATGTTCTTTGGCGTAAAACCCGAAGTCGTGATTAAAAAAGGCTTTATTAGCTACGCCAAAATGGGGGACCCTAATGCCTCAATTCCAACGCCGCAACCTGTATTCTACCGCCCAATGTACGGCGCACAAGGCTTAGCAACGGCACAAACTGCAGTATTCTTCGTTTCACAAGCCGCTGAAAAAGCCGATATTCGTGCGAAATTTGGTTTACACAAAGAAACCATTGCCGTGAAAGGCTGCCGCAGCGTGGGTAAAAAAGATCTCGTTCACAACAATGCAACACCTGAAATTACGGTGGATCCAGAACGCTACGAAGTGCGTGTAGATGGTGAGCTAATTACTTGCGAACCTGTGGATACGGTGCCATTGGGACAACGATATTTTATGTTCTAAGCAGAAAAGAACGGTCAAATTTTAAGGAGAATTTACAATGAAACTTTGGTATTCCACTACTAGCCCGTATGTGCGTAAAGTGCTGGTAACGTTGAAATATCAACAACTCTTAGACAAAACAGAACTGATTAAAATTGGTTCATCATTTGATGCAAGCTCTCCGCATAATCAGGCAAATCCTCTGGGTAGAGTGCCAGCGTTAGAACGTAATTGTGGTAATTGGCTTTATGGCAGTTTGCTGATTTGTGAATATCTTGATCAAAAAGGCAAGGTAGAGCCTAAACTCATTCCAGAAAGCGGCAAGCCACGTTGGGCCGCGTTAGCGTTGCATAATTTAGCCGATGGCATTATGGAAAATACCGTGCCGATGATGGCTGAAAAAATGCTTCGCCCTGAAAGTGAATGGTGGACAGCTCGCCATCAACAACTAACTGAACGTAATCGTCAAAGTTTTGTAAGACTTGAGCAAGACTTGAAACCGTTTGGCACGGAATTAAACATTGGAACGTTAACGGCAGTTGCAGTCATTGATTGGTTCTTGTTTAGAGCAGAAAAAATTGGATTAGATCTTGCAAAAGAATTTCCAAATTTAACCGCTTGGGCGGCAGAGATGAATGAAAAATATGAGGTTTTAAGCGAGACAACGCCTACTTTGTAACCATTTTTTGCGTCACGAAACTGGTCTAAATAATCTAATTTCTCCGTATTTTCTTCTGCCAAATCTCCCCTCCCCCTCTTTGCTAAAGAGGGGCAAAACGAGTGAGATTTTATATCATTGTTTTACTTTGATATGGTAAATATAAATTAGTCAGATGACAGCAAATTTATAAGGAAAATCCCCTCTTTAGCAAAGAGGGGGAGGGGAGATTTGGCAGCCTTAATTAGCGAAGAAAATAAGTAATACAAAAATGAAAATCCTCAACCCTATTCTGCCCATTATGGATACCATTTGGGGCGATTTAACTAGCCTCCAAGCTGAAGGCAAAATTACACATCAAACCATTGAACGCGTGGCATTGCAGTGGTATGAAAGTGAGCGCAATATTCTGCGTAAAACGACGAATACGGGGCGTGAAGTAGCATTTCGTTTGCTCAAAGAGGGGCAACGCTTGAAACACGATGATGTGGTGTTTATCAGCGATGAATTAGTGATTGCGATTGAAATTTTACCAAGTGAAGTGATTGTATTATCACCAAAAACCTTGCCTGAAATGGCTCGGGCTTGTTATGAGATCGGTAATAAACATTCGCCACTCTTTTTAGATGGTGATGAAGTAACATTGCCGTACGATAAGCCGATGTTCGAGTGGCTGCAAGCGGCGGGATTTAATCCACAAAAAGCAGAACGCCGTTTAAGCCAAGCGTTGAGGGCCAATTCTGCACAATGGCACGGGCATTCGCACGATCATCACGGTTATCATCATCACGGAGATGGAAATTGGCACCAACATTAAACCGAAGTCTTGCTGATTTAGGCGCGTTGCTTCACTTAGTTGATCCCACTTTACCTATTGGTGGATTTAATCACTCCAACGGCTTGGAAACCTTTGTCCAGCAAGGTATAGTAAAAAACAAAGCGACCCTCGAAGAATATGTGCAAACCCAGCTGTTGCAGAACTGGATTTACAACGACGGTGCGTATCTTTCCCATGCATTCGATGCAATGTGTGAGGGTAATTTCGACCGCTTGTGTGAGCTGGATTGGCAACTTTCTGCCACCAAAATAGCACGAGAAAGTCGCGAAGGGAGTTTCAAACTCGGTGTACGCTTGCTGAAAATTTTTATTCGCTACGAAACACATACGCTACTCACCACTTACCAACAAGCGATTGTCGAAAAACGCGTGCAGGGCTATTTTCCGATAGTATTTGCAATGGTCGCCCAAGCGATGGGGTTAACCAAAGCCGACACGCTCTATGCGTTCTACTACAACGCAGCAGTCGGTGCGATCACTAACGGCGTAAAGCTAATTCCCCTCAGCCAAATGGATGGGCAAGATATTCTGTTTGACTTGCGAGGCTCTCTTGTGCAGGCGGTGGAATTAAGCCTTGAACCCGACGAAGAATGGCTTGGTGCGTCAACGCTGGCGAATGATATTCGGGCTATCCAGCATGAAACGCTTTATACCCGACTCTATATGTCGTAATAATATTGAAAACACAGTTAAGGAAAAGCAAAATGAGCTTTAAAGAAATTTTAGAAACCTTACCCAAAATCGATCATTTAACTGGTTTAAATGTGATGGATGGTAAAACGATTATCCACAACATTCCAGCCATACCCGGTAAATTAGGTTCTCTTCGCCTTTACAATGCATTGGCTGAAAAATTTAACGGGAAATTAAACCGCACTTCCGCACAACAAGGCGTTGAATGGTTTGCAGAACACATCGAAGATGCAAAAGCGAATCCAGGCAAGCATCCGAACATTGATTTACTATTTAAAGTCATTGATGAAAATCTTAATTTAACCCTGATTCCACTTTGCTAATTAATCAGAATTATTTAGAATAATTGAACTTTTGATTGATAAAACCTGTCTTATTAACAAATTGGTTCAATAAGATAGCTTATTGTGCTATAACTAGGCTCATTGATTGGCAAAAGCCAAAATAAAGAAGGGAAACGATGGATAAAGAAACACAAATGATGTTAGTTCCTCAAGGCAGTATCGAAGGTTATATTCGTGCGGCAAATGAATATCCGATGCTGACGGCAGAGGAAGAAAAGGAATTGGCAGAACGTTTGTATTATCACGAGGATTTAGATGCAGCGAAAAAACTCATTTTGTCGCATCTTCGTTTCGTGATCCATGTTGCGCGTGGCTATTCTGGCTATGGTTTGCCTCAAGCTGACCTAATCCAAGAAGGCAATATCGGCTTAATGAAGGCTGTTAAACGTTTTAACCCTGAAGTTGGGGTTCGTTTGGTGTCATTCGCTGTGCATTGGATTAAAGCTGAAATCCACGAATATGTTCTTCGTAACTGGCGTATCGTAAAAGTCGCAACCACGAAAGCTCAACGTAAATTATTTTTCAACCTACGCAAAACTAAACAACGTTTAGGCTGGTTCAATGAAAATGAAGTTGATCTCGTTGCAAATGAATTGGGTGTATCCAAAGAAGATGTGATCGAAATGGAATCACGTATGAGCGGTGCGGATGTAGGTTTTGATTTACCTACTGATGATGCAGAAACAGAAACTTATTCTCCCGCCCTTTATTTGGAAGATAAAAGTTCTAATTTCGCAGCAGAGCTTGAAAATGAAAACTTTGAAAGCCAAGCAACCGAGCAATTAGGTGCGGCGCTACAAAGTCTAGATGCGCGTAGTCAGGATATTATCAAAGCTCGTTGGTTAGATGATAACAAAGCTACATTGCACGACTTGGCAGCGAAATATAATGTCTCTGCGGAACGTATCCGTCAATTAGAAACCAATGCACTGAAAAAATTAAAAAGTGCGGTGAGTTTTTAAATAATTTAGAAAAAGAAAACCTGCTGATTAGCAGGTTTTTTATTTATTATTTAAACGTAATTTCAAATCTTCAGCAGTTTGGCAAGTCTTAATCTTATCAAACACTTTGTTCGCTTCATCATATTCCTTATTCAAATAACGTAACCATTGTTTAATTCGTGCCACATGATAAAAGCCACTGTCATATTCATTTTCAACATTAGCATATTTTTGCAAGATTTTTTGAATCTCACACCAAGGCATTTTTTCTGCATTTGATTTCAGAACATGACTTAAATTCGGAATGTTCAACGCGCCTCGTCCTACCATTAAATCCTGACAACCTGTTTGGGATAAGCAATCTTGCCCATCTTGCCAATGCCAAATTTCTCCGTTAGCAATAACAGGAATGGATAAACGCTCTCGGACTTCACCAATTTTTTTCCAATTAATTCGATCAGCGCGATAACCATCAGCTTTTGTGCGTCCATGAACTGTAATTTCGGTTGCTCCCCCTTGCTCCACCGCATCAGCGATTTCAAGGGCTTGAGAAATATCATCCCAGCCTAACCGCACTTTTACACTAACAGGAAACTCATTGTACACGGCTTGGCGTAAGGCTTGAGTGGCACGATAAATCAATTCAGGCTGTTTCAATAATGCCGCACCGCCATTGCTGCCATTCACAGTTTTAGAAGGGCAACCACAATTTAAATCAATGCCATGAGAACCAAGCTCGATCGCTCGAATCGCATTTTCAGCAAGGCATTCTGGATGCTGCCCAAGCAACTGCACTCGCACAGGCGTGCCAGAAGAAGTAAAGCCCTGATTTTTTAATTCAGGGCATAAACGATAAAATACTTTTTCAGGAAGAAGTTGATCAACTACGCGCACAAATTCTGTTATACATAAATCGTAGTCATTCACTTCGGTGAGAAGTTGACGCACAAAGGGATCTAGAACCCCTTGCATAGGCGCAAGAATAACACGCACTATTTCCAGCCTTTTGCTTTACAAATTAAATCGTAAGCGGCTTGAATCTGTTGAGTTTTTTCTTTTGCCATTTCCATCATTTCTGGAGGTAAACCTTTCGCCACGAGTTTATCTGGATGGTGTTCATTCATTAAACGACGATAAGCGCGCTTAACCGTGTTTTGCTCGTCGGACTCAGTGACACCCAATACTTTATAGGCATCGTTTAAAGTTGGACCTGAAGCATGTTGGTAACCACCACTATTTTGTTGCTGATATTGGTAGCCACCTTGATATGCACCTTGTTGATATTGCTGATAGAAACCTCCTTGAGTAAAAGCCCGCGCAGCCATTTCCATCGCAATCATTTGTTCAAATTGCATACGAGAAAGACCAAGTTCTTCAGCGATCACATAAAGCACTTCTTTCTCATTTTCGTGAAGTTCTGAATCGGCAAAAGCCGCTTGAACTTGTACTTGTAAGAACATTCGTAATAAATCAGCACGTTGCCCACAGCCAATGCGAAATTCACGGATAACTTGGCGAATCGGGAAATCAGATTCTTTACCACGACGAAACGCATCCTGTGCTAATTTACGCCCCGCATCATCCAATTTAAGCTGAATCATTAATTGATTAGCTAATTGGATATCTTCTTCTGTTACACGCCCTTTCGATTTACTTAAATGGCCTAGCACCGCAAAGGTGGTTTGCATAAACAAGTCTTGACGCGTTGTTTTCTTTTTAAAGAAACTGGAACTTACCGAACCAAGCTCATACAATTTTTTATCTGCGATGGAACCTAAAATGAGCCCAGCAATCGCACCAAAAAATCCACCTACTTTCCAACCTAAAAATACGCCTATAATTTTTCCAATAAATCCCATTCTTTCCCCTGTTAAGTCAAAGTGCGGTTATTTTTATAATGCTATTTATAATGATGACAAAAATTTATTTCTCAAGTTTTATATGCCAAATTCAGCACGATAAGCACGCATTTCTGGCAAATGGCTACTGTATCGAGGATCTTGTTCGATAAATTGCATCAAATCATCTAAATCAATAATTGATAGCACTTGGCATTGATAATCACGTTCTACTTCTTGAATTGCAGAAAGCTCACCTTTTCCTCGTTCTTTACGGTTTAGAGCGATCAATACTGCCGCAAGCTCTGCCTTATTTGCACTGATTAATTCCATAGATTCACGGATCGCAGTGCCAGCCGTAATCACGTCATCCACAAGCAAAATTTTTCCTTGCAATGGGCTACCAATTAAATTACCGCCCTCTCCGTGATCTTTAATTTCTTTGCGATTAAAACACACGGGCTTATCAATACCATAACGATTAAATAACGCGACCGAAACTGACGTGCCAATTGGAATACCTTTGTAAGCGGGCCCAAAAACAATATCAAAATCTACCGCACTTGCCTGAATTGCCGCAGCATAAAACTCACCTAAACGCGCTAAATCTGCCCCCGTATTAAACAAACCCGCATTGAAGAAATACGGACTTTTACGCCCCGATTTCAAAGTAAATTCTCCAAATTTCAATACATTTCTGCTTAAAGCAAATTCGATAAAATCGCGTTTATATTGTTCCATTTTTAATCCCTATAAACTGTGTTTATAAGCCTAGCGCTTCGCGTTGAGCGATGAAAATTTGATTACAGCCTTGTTTCGCTAAATCTAATAATGTTAATAATTCTTCATGGCTAAATGGCTCACCTTCTGCAGTGCCTTGCACCTCAATCATTCGACCATCTTCGATCATCACAACATTCATATCAGTTTCCGCTGCAGAATCTTCTACGTATTCCAAATCACAAACAGCTTGACCATCAACAATCCCTACAGAAATTGCCGAAACTAAACCTTTAATTGGATTAGTTTTTAACGTACCATTCTCAATTAAACCATTGATCGCATCATATAATGCGACTGCAGCACCAGTAATGGATGCAGTTCGTGTGCCACCATCCGCTTGAATAACATCACAATCTAAAGTAATCGCACGTTCACCAAGAGCTTTGAGATCCACCATCGCGCGCAAAGAGCGGGCAATTAAACGTTGAATTTCCATTGTGCGCCCACCTTGTTTACCTTTAGCCGCCTCACGTTGCATGCGACTATGTGTTGAACGTGGCAACATTCCATATTCAGCCGTGACCCAACCTTGCCCTTGTCCTTTTAAGAAACGCGGAACAGCATCTTCCACGGTTGCAGTACAAAGCACTTTGGTATCACCAAATTCAACAAGCACAGAACCTTCAGCATGCTTGGTGTAGTTACGGGTAATTTTAATTTGGCGGGGTTGATTATTTTCTCGATTATTTGGACGCATAATTATTCCTTGATATGGTTTAGAACGATGTAATAAAAAAGCGCACTATTCTAGCACGCTTTAGTTTTCATTATTGGGTAGTTTTTTCAAAGTCACGAATTTTATGGAAAGTTTCGTTTAAATCTGCCGCAAAATTAATTTTTTGAATATCTGGCGAAGAATTAGATTTAACTAACATTCTCAATGGCTGGAATTGCATATTGCACAAGTAAAGTTGTTGATGCGGCAACATGTGTTGAACAAATCGAGTAAGCGCATGAATTCCACCAGCATCAAGCACGGTCACTGCATCACATTGCAGCACAATATGTCGGATTTCATGATCGGTATGAACCGTTCTATCATGCAAATCCGCAAATAATTTATCCGCAGCAGCAAAGAAAAGCGGACCGCTAATTCGGTAAACCAAAACATCATCTAAATCTTCAGGCGCATTGTGTTCAATGGCTTTTGTCATCTCAGCAATCGTCCGAATAAACAAGAGACTTGCAAGCAACACCCCGACACTAATCGCAATTACCATATCAAACAATACAGTCAAAATAAGACAAGTCAGCAACACCGCCATTTCATTTTTGCCTGAACGGCGAGCAAGGTAAATAATATCGTGCACACTTGCCATATTCCACGCCACCACCAACAACAAAGCAGCCATAGATGACAAAGGCAAATAAGAAAGCGCTTGCGAAAACAAAAGTAAAGCGAATAAAACAAGTATTGCGTGCACGACACTCGATATTGGCGATACCGCCCCTGATTTCACATTAGCCGCAGAACGAGCAATCGCAGCTGTTGCCGTAATCCCACCAAAAAACGGAGAAATGATATTCCCCAAGCCTTGCGCTAATAACTCGTTATTGGAGTGATGTTTAGTATCAGTCATGTTATCTAAAATCACTGCACAAAGAAGTGATTCGATTGCGCCCAATACCGCCATTGAAAAAGCAGCAGGTAACAAAGCTTGTAAGCTATTAAAATCCCAATGAATTAATTGACCTTGCGCATCAGGAATATTCCACGGCAGAGAAAAATCTGGCAATACATTAGGAATCCCATGACCAATGGAACCATCAGGCAAAGTATATTGGAATGCAGATCCAATCGTCGCCACCTCAAAACCAAAATACTGTAATGCTAGAGCTAAAATCGTCCCCATAATCACGGCAGGTAGATGCCCTGGCACTGCCAAACGCAATTTATGCCATTGAGTCAGGACTAATAGTGTTACCGCTCCAACCGAAGCATTAGCCCAATTTATCGTAGGAAGTGCGGTAAAAATTGTTTGGATTTTTGCAAGGTAATGCGCCGGCATTTTTTCTATGGAAAGCCCCAAAAAATCCTTAATCTGCAAAGTACCAATAGTAATACCAATCCCGCAAGTAAACCCCAAGGTGACTGGCAACGGAATATATTCAATTAAACGCCCTAAACGAAATAACGCCATCAAAACTAAAATGAGGCCAGAAAGCAACGTTGCCATCAAAAGACCACTTAGCCCAAATTGTTGAGTAACAGGGTATAGAATCACAACAAAAGCGGCTGTAGGCCCAGATATATTAAAGCGAGAACCACCCGTCAGCGCGATAACGATACCCGCAATAATTGCCGTATAAAGACCATGTTGTGGCGGCACACCACTCGCAATAGCCAAAGCCATGGAAAGCGGAATTGCAATCACCCCCACGGTCAACCCTGAAATAATGTCTCGAATCAGCGATTTTTTCGAATAACCTAAACGGAAAGAATCTTTCAGCGCGCTAAAGGGTTTTACGGCTAAAAAAACATTTTTAGAAAATAACGCTTTAATATGCATAAAAAAACTACAAACGATAAATAAAGTACGGTTATTCTAGCGAAACTTTTAAAAGTTTTTTATGTTCTAGCGCAAAAAACTTGACTAAACTGGAGCAAATCTTTATAGTTTGCGCACCTTTTACGGTGAGATGTCCGAGTGGTTGAAGGAGCACGCCTGGAAAGCGTGTATGTGGGAAACTGCATCAAGGGTTCGAATCCCTTTCTCACCGCCATCCTAATTTTATTCCCTAATCATTCCCCTTTTCTTTCTTCTTCAAATTCAGTTTTTTTATTCTGCTTATTTTTGTTACGCTCATTGAATTTTTTCATCAATGCAGTAAACTAGGCACCGATTTTTAATCACCTCTCTTTTCACTTTAAATGTTACCTGCGAGTAACAAAAGGACACATCATGACAAACAAAGTAAACAGTTATGGCTGGAAAGCCTTAATTGGCTCTGCCGTCGGCTATGCAATGGACGGTTTCGATCTTCTCATTTTAGGTTTCATGCTGAGTGCAATTTCCGCAGACTTAAATCTAACCCCCACCCAGAGTGGCTCTCTCGTGACATGGACGCTTATTGGTGCTGTATTTGGCGGCATTTTATTTGGTGCATTAAGCGATAAATACGGTCGTGTACGTGTACTTACTTGGACCATTCTTCTTTTTGCGGTGTTTACTGGTTTATGTGCGATTGCACAAGGTTATTGGGATTTACTGATTTATCGCACAATTGCTGGCATTGGCTTAGGCGGTGAATTTGGAATTGGGATGGCTCTAGCAGCAGAAGCATGGCCCGCACGCCACCGAGCGAAAGCAGCATCTTATGTTGCCTTGGGTTGGCAAGCAGGTGTGTTAGGTGCCGCATTACTTACACCATTATTGCTCCCGCATATTGGCTGGCGTGGAATGTTCTTGGTGGGTATCTTCCCTGCATTTGTCGCTTGGTTCTTACGTTCTCATCTACACGAACCTGAAATTTTCACTCAAAAACAAACCGCACTTTCAACTCAATCTAGCTTTACTGATAAATTACGTTCATTCCAGCTTCTTATTAAAGATAAAGCCACGAGCAAAATTAGCCTTGGTATCGTTGTGCTCACCTCCGTACAAAACTTCGGTTATTACGGCATTATGATTTGGCTACCTAATTTCTTATCAAAACAACTTGGATTCAGTTTAACTAAATCTGGGCTTTGGACAGCCGTTACCGTCTGCGGCATGATGGCTGGAATTTGGATTTTCGGACAACTCGCTGACCGCATCGGACGCAAACCAAGCTTCTTACTTTTCCAATTAGGCGCAGTGATAAGTATCGTGGTTTACTCACAACTTACCGATCCTGACATTATGCTTCTTGCTGGAGCATTTTTAGGTATGTTTGTGAACGGAATGATGGGCGGTTACGGTGCATTAATGGCGGAAGCCTACCCAACAGAAGCTCGAGCAACCGCACAAAACGTACTTTTCAATATTGGTCGTGCCGTAGGAGGATTTGGACCTGTGGTTGTGGGCGCGGTCGTACTCGCCTACTCTTTCCAAACTGCCATCGCCCTACTTGCGATTATCTACGTAATTGATATGTTAGCGACAATTTTCTTAATCCCTGAATTAAAAGGTAAAGCCTTAGACTAAGAAAATATAAAAGATAAAAATGCTCGCCAAGTGCGAGCATTTTTTATGAAATAAAAGGGAGCAATTGTGATAACACTTGTTCAGCTGAAATCTCTTTCATTGAACTTGCCGATAAGTAATGCTGATTTTTACCATAACAGCCAATCAATTTAGGATCCGTTGCGCCATAAAGCGTAATATTGGGCTTATCCAAAGCAGCAGTTAAATGCGCCAAGCCTGTATCCACCGACACGACGGCTTTTGCACTCGCAAGCTGTTTTGCAAGCTCCGTTAAAGTTAATTTCGGCAATACAATCACTTTAGAATCAACTTGAGCCAAACGCTCTGCTCGCGCTTTTTCTTGTTCATTTCCCCAAGGCAAGCGAATTTCGTAATCAGAAAGTGCGGTAATTTTTTCAATCAATTTTTGCCATTCTGATTCTTCCCAATGCTTATCTGCCCGAGT
Organism: Haemophilus sp. SZY H36; assembly: GCF_018829625.1. Lineage (NCBI taxonomy): Bacteria > Pseudomonadati > Pseudomonadota > Gammaproteobacteria > Pasteurellales > Pasteurellaceae > Haemophilus > Haemophilus sp. SZY H36. The sequence continues at coordinate 182,531 of NZ_JAHKKA010000003.1, forward strand.
TGTAGAATGAATGAATACCACATAGTTTTGTTCTGAAGTTTGATGAAGAAAATGACGAGCAATATCATAGTCACCCTGAACTTGAGGTAATTCATAACCTAAACTTTGGGCAAAAAGCTGACGAATTCGTTCCACAGCATGCTGTTGATAAGAAATGGCATATTTTTTATCGTAGAAAAAAGACGCTAACGGCTCTCGGATACTTTGGCGATCATAGCCATGTTTCACACCTTGAGCGAAACGAGTTGCAAATAAAGCACTTTTAATGAGTCCTTGCGCATCAATTACCGCATCATAGTTTTTAGCCTGCAACAAAGTGCGGTAATTTTTCCACTCATTTCTTGTTTGAATGGAAAAAGGCGATTTACGCCAACGGCGAAAAGCAATAGGAATCACGCGATTTACGGCAGAATGCCAACGTGGAATTTCTGCAAAGTTTTCTTCCACCACCCAATCAATGCTTAAACTGGGGATCGCCTTTTGTGCATCAGTCAAGGCGGGCAAAGTGTGGATAATATCCCCCATAGAGGAAGTCTTAATCACGCATACTTTCATTTAATTAACCTTCTTCCCCAGTGCATAATCCCAAGCCCAGATACGGCTAAAATGCCCCCAATAATTAAGGAGGAATCCACCTGTTCATTCAACCAAACGGCTGAAAATAAAATGCCTAAAATCGGCACAAGAATAATATAGGCCGAGGCATTGCCCGCCCCTAAGTGTTTCACACCATCAAAATACCATGCATAAGCCAATACCGTTGAGCCAAATGCAAGACCAAGTAAACTAAACCATTGCGATCCATTTAATTGAAATACGCTTGCCCAATCTTCCGCACTTTCCGTCCATAATGCTGCCAACGTCAGCATAAAAAAACCAAAAGTAGAAGAAATCGTGGTAGCAGTGAGAGAATCAATTCCGATTAATACTTTACGAGCCAATAAAGTATAAGCAACCCAGCAAACTAAAGCACAAAGCAATAACATTTGACCGAACCCAAAATTTTGTAAGAGGTTAGTTGGATTCCATTTTGTCATGGCTAACAAAGAACCGCTAATGGCAATAATCATCCCTAATACAACCCAGCGATTCCATTTTTCTTTAAATAATAAAATAGCAAAAAACATCGTAAAGACGGGATTAGAGGCAACGACCATCGTTCCTTGCCCTGCTGGAACATATTTCAAACCCCAAATAAAGAAAGTCGAATAACCAAAGATCCCAAGCAAAGCCGTTAACAATAACCCCACCCATTGATTAGGTCGCAGTTGTTTAGCATATTTGAAACGATTCGCCGCATATAGCCAAATAATGAGTGGAATAATGGCGAAAAAAAAGCGCGCGCTTGAAGCAACAAATGTCGGCATAGCTTGGGCAACCACTCGTCCCCAAGGCCAAGAGGCGCCCCATAAAATCACCATTCCAATTAATTGTAAATGTATGCGTAGAGGGGTCATTTTGCTAATAATGCCTCTAATTTTTCTAATGCCATTTCTGGCGTAATATCAATCAAACTTTGATGATAACCGCCCTCTTTATCGCCTTTACGGACTTTAATCAATCCACCTTCAATTAAACGAATAATCGTTGCTTTATCCGAAAGCGGCGGCGTATATTGCGGGCTAGTTGGTCCATAAAGTGCAATCAATGGGCGATTAACTGCTGCCGCAATATGCATTAAACCACTGTCATTTGTCACGACTGCCGTACAATTTGCAATTAAATCCACTGCTTCATTTAAATTGGTTTTTCCTGCTAAATTGACACAAAACTCACGCAACTCTTCTGGCAGCGCTTGACGAATTTCTTCGCCCACTAGTTCATCTTTAGCAGAACCAAATAGCTCCACCGCATAGCCTTGGGTAATTAACATTTCTGCTAATTTTGCATAATGATAATGTGGCCAACGTTTTGCTGGGCCAAATTCTGCACCGGGACAAAAACCAATAATTGGACGCTCGCCTAAAAGTGCGGTTTGTTTTTCAAATTTTTTTAAGGTTTCAGCTTGTCGCGTTGGCTCAACCGTCAAATAGGGTTTCAAGACAGGAATATCATCAGCTTTTGGTACGGCATCTTTTTCAAAAGCCAATGCAACATAACGCTGCACCATCATTGGATAATATTTTTTATTGGCTCGTAAATCATTCAATAAAATATAACGGCTTTCGCCTTTCCAACCACGACGATGAGCAATTTTTGCGAAGAAAGGAACAAACGCAGATTTCAATGAATTAGGCAAAATAATCGCCATATCATATTGTTCACGCAAAGATTTCCCTAAACGATAACGCGTTCCCAATTCAAAGGCTCCGTGCCCTAATGGCATTTCAATCGCCTTACGCACCTCTGGCATACGCGCAAGCAAAGGCTTACACCAATTCGGTGCCATCACATCAATATTGCAGTTTGGATATTGAATTTTCAGTTGCTGGTACAAACTGTGCGACATCATCATATCGCCAACCCAAGATGGGCCAATAATTAGAATATTCATTTTCTGTCTTTCAGATAAAAGTGCGGTCAAAAATACCGAGATTTTTTAACCGCACTTTGTTGATGGGAAGTAGGCAAACCTACGGTTTATTTTCTATTCAACCATGCCATATATTCAGCCACGCCTTCGGCGACTGTTTTGAATGCTTTATCGTATCCTGTTGAACGAAGTTTAGTTAAATCTGCTTGAGTATATTCTTGATAACGAGATTTCAAATGTTCTGGGAATGGAATGGTTTCAATCTCGCCTTTTCCGTGGAATTTCACTACTGCATCAGCCACCGCACGGAAACTTTCTGCATTTCCTGTACCAAGGTTGTAAATACCTGAAATACCATTTTGCCAACACCAAATATTCACTGCAGCTACATCGCCTACATAAACGAAATCACGGCGGAAGTGTTCGCTGCCTGCAAATAATTTTGGATTTTCGCCTTTTAAGATTTGGTTATTCAAGTGGAATGCTACACTCGCCATAGAACCTTTATGATTTTCACGCGGCCCGTAAACATTGAAATAACGGAAACCACATACTGGCGATTTTGCTTCAGGCAAAATGTTGCGCACATATTGGTCGAACAAAAATTTAGAATAGCCATACACATTTAACGGGCCTTCAAATTCACGTTCTTCACGGAACACTTTGGTATCACCATAAGTTGCTGCGCTTGAGGCATAAAAGAAAGGGATTTCGCGGTCAAGGCAATAATGCAACAACTCTTTAGAATATTCGTAGTTGTTGTGCATAATGTATTTGCCATCCCATTCCGTAGTCGCAGAACATGCCCCCTCGTGGAATACTGCATCAATATCGCCAAATTCGTCGCCCGCGATAATAGAAGCAATGAAATCTTCTTTATCACAATAATCTGCAATGTCTAAATCAACTAAATTGGCAAATTTTGTGCCATCTTTTAAGTTATCGACCACTAAAATATCTTTGCGCCCTAAATCATTCAATGCTTTGACAATATTGCTGCCAATAAAACCTGCGCCACCTGTTACGATAATCATAATTCTGTCCTCTTTAAAATAAGTCTGCGTATTGTAATAGATTTTCTACTGCTTAGCCAAAAAACTCTGCGAAAAACAACCGCACTTTTAATCCCCAATAACTCGTGAGGCCGGTCGTAACAAGATCCATTTTGCCTTTACTCAACAGCACAATTGTGGGCGTTACATTAATTTGCCATCGTTCTGCAAATTCCCCTTTAGGATCGTTAACCGTAGTGAAGTGGTAGTCATTTTTACTTAAATAATCATTTACGTCCGCCTCATTACCTGAACGTAACGCCACCGATACAACTTGATAGCCTTCTTTCGCTAAAGAATTAATTGCTGGCGAAGTATAGCGACAATAACCACACCAAGTTCCCCAAAAATAAAGCAGCGTAGGTTTATTTTGGTCAAGGCTCTCAAGAGAAAAAGAGTTCCCTTGAAGATCTTGTAGTGTGATTTTATTTATTTCCTCAGGCACTACAGGGCGACGAACAAAATCCAGTATGCTACTCATCACAATAAAAGTTAAAAAGAGGGATAATCCATTCTTAAGTAGTTTTTTAATCTTCATTTTCTTTATTCCTTACCGCATTGAGATGATTGTAATCAAGCATAAAAGCACAGTCAAAAACAAGGGATTTTTGCTACAATAGGTAAAACATAAATAAGGAGGAAAATAATGACACCGAATCAACTTGCTCAATATATCGATCACACCGCACTTACCGCAGAAAAAAATGAACAAGATATTTTGACACTCTGTCATGAAGCGATTGAACACGGATTTTATTCTGTATGTATCAATTCTGGTTATATTCCACTCGCTAAAGGAAAACTTGCTGGATCAAATGTAAAAATTTGCACCGTAGTTGGCTTCCCTTTGGGGGCGAATTTAACCTCTGTCAAAACATTTGAAACACAAGAATCCATTAAAGCAGGTGCAAATGAAATTGATATGGTAATTAATGTAGGTTGGATAAAATCGCAAAAATGGGATGCCGTAAAACAAGATATTCAAGCAGTATTTAATGCTTGTAATGGCACGCCATTAAAAGTGATTTTAGAAACTTGTTTGCTCACTAAAGATGAGATAGTGAAAGCCTGTGAAATTTGTAAAGAAATCGGTGTGGCTTTTGTTAAAACATCAACAGGCTTCAATAAAGGTGGATCGACCGTAGAAGATGTTGCATTGATGAAACAAACGGTTGGCAATATTGGTGTTAAAGCATCAGGCGGCGTACGCGATACTGAAACGGCACTTGCAATGATTAAAGCGGGTGCAACTCGCATTGGTGCAAGTGCAGGCATCGCAATTATTAGTGGTACGCAAGATACCCAAAGCACTTACTAATCCTTTCACGCGTGGTATTCTCACCACGCGTTTTTACATATTCGACAATTTCTGCAGCAAACGATCCATTGCTCGATAGCCCAAGGCCTCCGCCAAGTGCGGTTGAAAAATTTGTTGTTCTCCTTGCAAATCAGCAATGGTTCGAGAAACTTTCAAAATACGATGGTAAGCCCGTACAGAAAGCCCCAGTTTATTCAGCGCATTTTCAAGGAAAAATGCATCTTTATCACTTAACTTGCAATCACGTTCAATCTCTTTACTATTCAAATAAGCATTAATTTTTCCCGCTCTTTCCATTTGAATCTCACGTACTTTTAACACTTTTTCACGAACTTGAGCACTGGTTTCGCCACGATCGCCCGTATTTTGTAAGCTACCTTGTGGCAATAAAGGCACTTCAATAGACAAATCGAAACGATCTAAAAATGGTCCTGAAAGTCGATTCAAATAACGCATAATTTGTTGTGGTGAAGTGCGGTTATGTGTTCCAGTATAATGGCCCGTCGGGCTTGGGTTCATCGCTGCTACTAATTGAAAACGAGCTGGAAATTGGATTTTGGCATTAGCACGAGAAATAATAATCTCACCACTTTCTAAAGGCTGACGTAGTGCATCTAACACCTTTCGCTCAAATTCTGGAAGCTCATCAAGAAAAAGTACACCATTTGTTGCTAAGGATATTTCACCAGGTTTTGGGATCGTTCCGCCTCCAACTAAAGCAGGCATTGATGCACTATGGTGCGGTGCGCGAAAAGGACGTTGTTTCCAATTATGAAAATTTAACTCGTTTTGAACTAAACTCGTTACAGATGCCGTTTCTATCGCTTCTAAATCTGTCATTTCAGGTAAAAGTCCTGTTAATCGACTAGCTAACATCGTTTTTCCTGTACCCGGTGGGCCAAGAAAGAGCAAATTATGCTGCCCAGCTGCGGCAATGGTCAATGCTCGTTTGGCATGCTGTTGTCCAATAATATCTGTTAAATCTAATGTATTTTTACCCGAAAAACTTACCGCACTTTCTTTCACAATTTCAGTGGCGAGTGGTAATTTTTCCTGACCATTGAGAAATTGCACCACATCTAAAAGCGTTTGCGCAAAATAAGTATTTTGATCAGACACAAGCGAGGCTTCATTGGCATTTTGTTTCGCGATAATTAACTCTCGCTTTGACTTTTGCGCAGCAAGAATAGCGGGAATTACACCGTGAACGCCACGTAATTGCCCCGTCAGCGCAAGCTCAGCCACAAATTCAAATTGCTTTAAACGGCTTGCATCAAGCTGATCCGATGCAGCTAAAATTCCGATGGCAATAGGCAAATCAAATCGACCACCTTCTTTCGGTAAATCTGCAGGTGCGAGATTCACGGTAATTCGTTTAGCTGGGTATTTAAATTGTGCATTCATTAACGCGCTACGCACTCGATCTTGTGCCTCTTTCACCGTTTTTTCGGGCAAACCAACAAGCGTAAATCCTGGTTTTCCGTTGCTTAAATGCACCTCAATGGTGACAAGCGGTGCTTGCACACCCATAGAAGCACGGCTGTAAACAATAGCAAGGGACATGATAATCCTTAAAGTGCGGTAAAAATGAAAATAGTTTTTGCACTATAAAAAAAGCACATAATGAAATCATTCATCATGTGCTTTTCTTGCGATCTAGATCGCAAAATTTACATTTTATTCCGCAAAAAGTGGCGAAAACCAAAAATCTAATTTCGCTGCAAGTTTATCAATACCAATTTTATTTTGTGCAGAAAAGGCTTCTACTTGAATATCACCTTGGAATGGAAGAATCGCTTCGCGCACCATTTTCACTTGTTTACTACGTGCACTTTGACTCAATTTATCGGCTTTAGTAAGCAATAAAAGTACTGGTAAATCTGCTGAAACCGCCCATTCAATCATTTGTTGATCAAGGTCCTTAAGCGGATGGCGAATATCCATCAGCACAACCAATCCCGCCAAACATTCGCGTTTTTGCAAATATTCACCTAATGATTTTTGCCATTGGATTTTCATTTGCTCTGGTACAGCTGCGTAGCCATAGCCTGGTAAATCCACCAATTTACAATTTGGTTCTACTTCAAATAAGTTAATGAGTTGTGTGCGCCCTGGTGTTTTTGAGGTACGGGCCAAATTTTTTTGATTGGTTAATGCATTAAGTGCGGTCGATTTTCCCGCATTTGAACGACCCGCAAACGCAATTTCAATGCCCGTATCTTCAGGAATAGAACGAATATTCGGCGCACTCGTTAAAAAGTGAGTTTTATGGTAATTAAGTTTAATTTCAGACATAAGGATTCCTTTTAAAATTGCGCTTAGAATAGCATAAATAATCCTGTTTCCGAAATGACACGGATTAACTCAAAAGGTAAATTAAGAGATAAAAAAATGCGAAATCAAAGAGATTTCGCATTCAAGTCTAAAGAATAAACTTATTTTCTTGCAAGAGGCGGGACAAACATTAATCCTAAATCCCAAGGCTGTTCAATCCAAGTATTTTGAGGAATATCAATCACATAATCATCAACTAGTTCTGCCCCTGCTGGTTTTGCAAATACTGTCACAAATTTTGCATTTGGATACATTTCACGGATTGCACGTGCCGTATTACCTGTATCAACTAGATCATCAACTATGATGAAACCTTCCCCGCCATTTGGTACCTGTGCAGCGTGAAGAACCTGCAATTCACCTTGATTATTGTGGTCATGATAACTTGCAATACAAACGGTTTCTACGTGGCGAATGCTTAACTCGCGAGCTAATACTGCAGCAGGGAATAAACCACCGCGACTCACGGCAATAATACCTTTCCATTGGGATGCTGGAAGTAAACGCTCTGATAATTTACGAGCATGCATTTGGAACATATCCCAAGTCACCACATATTTTTCACTCATTTTAATACCCTAAATTTTGTCAATAAATAAAAATTGCGTAAGGATAACCTGAAATAGCATTTTATGCTATTATTTCCTCAAACTTTTTCAATAAAAAGGAGAAACTATGTCTGAAATTACAACACTTCAACCTGAATTGCTATGGAAATGGTTCGATCAAATTTGTGCAATACCACATCCATCTCATCATGAAGATACACTTGCAAACTTTATTGTTAACTGGGCAAAAGAAAAGCATTTTTTTGCAGAACGTGACGAGGCGGGTAATGTATTAATTCGCAAACCAGCAACAGCAGGTATGGAAAATCGCACACCTGTTGTATTGCAAGCCCACTTGGATATGGTGCCTCAGGCTAATGAAGGTAATCCGCATGATTTCACTAAAGATCCGATTCGTCCTTATATTGATGGTGATTGGGTAAAAGCAAAAGGGACAACGCTTGGTTCCGATAATGGTATTGGTTTAGCATCTACATTAGCCGTTCTTGAAAGCGATAATATCGCACATCCACCACTTGAGGTCCTTCTTACCATGACAGAAGAAACAGGAATGGACGGTGCATTACACCTCCGTCGTAATTGGCTACAATCGGACATTCTTATCAATACTGACACTGAAGAAGTCGGAGAAATTTATATCGGTTGTGCCGGAGGAATTAATGCCAATTTATCAATACCAATTCAATGGGAAAACAACACTTTTGAACAATCAATTCAACTCACATTGAAAGGTTTGCGTGGTGGACATTCAGGTTGCGATATTCATACTGGACGAGCTAATGCAATCAAAGTTATGGCTCGCGTATTAGCGAAACTTTCACAAAACACTTCTCCTTTCCAGCTTGCAGAAATTCGTGGTGGTTCAATTCGAAACGCTATTCCTAGAGAAGCTGTTGCGATTCTAGTTTTCAATGGCGAACCTCATGCTTTTGAAAGTGAGGTAGAAAAACTAAACATTTTATTAAAAGAAGAATTATTCATTGCTGAACCTAACCTTAAGCTTTTCTTAGAATCATCGGAAAAACCACAATCTATCTTTACCTTAGAATCAACAGAAAAAGTCATTCATTTATTAAACGCATTACCTAACGGCGTCATTCGTAATAGCGATGTAATCAAAAATGTTGTCGAAAGTTCACTCAGCATTGGGGTATTAAAGACCGAAGAGCACAGTGTGAAGGGAACTATTTTAGTACGTTCATTAATTGAAAGCGGTAAAGATTATGTAACAGAATTATTAACCTCTGTTGCCAACCTTGCGGGTGCGAAAACTGAATTTTCAGCACCATATCCAGGTTGGAAACCAGTCAATGATTCCTCCATATTAAATCTTACCCAAAAACATTATGCTGCAGTGTTAGGCAAACAACCTGATATTAAAGTCATTCATGCGGGTTTGGAATGTGGATTACTCAAAGAGCATTATCCTAATATCGAAATGATTTCTCTAGGACCAACTATCCGTAATGCGCATTCACCAGATGAGAAAGTACAGATTTCTACTGTCACAACCTACTGGAATGTATTAGTAAATGTATTAGCTGATATACCAGTTAAAGCTTAATAAATAATAAAAAGCGATGGAATTTCAATATTTTTATCGCCTTTTTAAATATCTCAAAATAAACAAAAAAGAGATAAAAAAATACCGCACTTTAATATCTCAAAGTGCGGTAATTTTTATTAATATTTTTAACTACACATCATAAGTGGTAGAGGCAGTATTCCCACCACGACCTGTCCAGTTGGTGTGGAAGAATTCACCGCGTGGTTTATCAGTACGCTCATAAGTATGTGCGCCGAAGTAGTCACGTTGTGCTTGCAATAAGTTTGCCGGTAAACGGGCTGAAGTGTAACCGTCTAAGAAGGTAATCGCAGATGCCATACAAGGCATTGGGATACCCACTTCGATCGATTTTGCCACCACTTTACGCCAGTCGCTTAATGCGTTTTCTAAAATGCCTTTGAAGTAACTATCTGAACCTAAGAAGATTAAATCTGGATTTGCTTCATATGCATCACGAATGTTACCTAAGAAACGGCTACGGATAATACAACCTTCACGCCATAATAATGCGGTTGCACCGTAGTTGATGTTCCAGCCAAATTGTTCAGAGGCTTCACGAATCAGCATAAATCCTTGTGCGTAAGAAATGATTTTTGACGCCAATAATGCTTTACGCACAGCTTCAATCCAAACTTTTTTGTCACCTTCAACTGGAACAACTGTTTTATTGAATAATTGATTTGCTGCAACACGTTGATCTTTAAATGAAGACACACAACGAGCAAAGACGGATTCAGTGATTAAGGTTAATGGAATACCAAAATCTAATGCGTTGATACCCGTCCATTTACCTGTCCCTTTTTGACCAGCGGTATCTAAGATTTTTTCAACTAATGGCTCACCATCTGCATCTTTATAACCAAGAATGTCGGTGGTGATATCGATTAAATAACTATCAAGTTCAGTTTTTTTCCATTCTGCGAAGATGGCTTGCATTTCTTCATAGCTTAAGCCTAAACCTTCTTTTAAGAATTGGTAAGCCTCACAGATTAATTGCATATCGCCGTATTCAATACCATTGTGAACCATTTTCACAAAGTGGCCAGCGCCTTCACTGCCAACCCAGTCACAGCAAGGTTCGCCTTGTTCTGTTTTAGCTGAAATTGCTTGGAAGATTGGTTTCACATATTGCCATGCTTCGTGGTTACCACCTGGCATGATAGATGGCCCATGGCGCGCGCCTTCTTCACCGCCCGAAACACCCGAACCGATAAAGCGGATGCCTTTTTCAGCCAATGATTTTACACGACGGTTGGTATCTGGGTAGTTTGAGTTACCACCATCAATAATGATGTCGCCTTCTTCTAAGTGCGGTAATAATGCCTCAATGAATTGATCCACCACATCACCTGCGCGCACCATTAACATCACTTTGCGCGGTTTTTCTAATTTAGCGGCTAAATCTTCTAAAGAGTATGCACCAATAATATTGGTGCCTTTTGCCGCACCTTGTAAAAATTCATCCACTTTTGACGTGGTGCGGTTATACGCCACCACTTTAAAGCCGTGATCATTCATATTTAAAATGAGGTTTTGCCCCATTACGGCTAAGCCGATAACACCGATGTCGCCTTTTACTGACATTGTTTTCTCCTGTTGGTAGGGTACAGGTTGTTGTACCGATTTGAATACTTTGGTGCAACAAGTTGCACCACATGACTACACGCAAAAAGTGCAGTCGTTTTTTCAATTATTTTTTATTTACGCTGGCGCGCGTCTCCCGACGCGAGCCTTACAAATTTAGTAAGTTATCAGCACGCGTCAGAAGACGCGCGCTATCAAAAACGTTGATGGTCGGATAAATCCAACCTTCTTATTAACGAAATTAGTAGGCCTCTAGTTTATCTATTTGCTCTCTATTATCGATACTTCTTAGTAAATAGTACTCAGGAATCCATACAAAAGGTAAAGACAATAAATGAAAAGTTATTATACTTTTAGATATAAGGTTTATCTCAATACTAATACAAAGTATGAAAAACAACCAAATAAGGAATAAAAGCCAAGAAAATATTTTATAAGAACTAGATTTTCTAAATAATAGGTAACTGAACTTATCTTTATACATGGGTTCTATTACTGTTGAGTTGTTTTTATATAATAACTTTATTAATTTTTCTTTTATTCCTCTAGTTATTATATTTAACTTAACCAAATCAGAATTCTTATCATTCTTTAATATGGTTATTAATAATATTATCTGTTTATCGTCTAATCCTTTAAAATAAGATATTGTTCTAAAAAATAATTGTCGTTTAATTCTCCTCCATTCTGAGATGGAGGCAAAATTTTCTATAGCATAACTTAAATACTCAAAATCTTGTTTTTTTTGAGAATAAGAAAAAGTCTTTTGAGAAATCCAAATAGCAATCCAACCAGTTATAATTGTTGCAACCAAGCTACTAAAACTGACTAAAATACCAATGGTGTTAGATTCTAAGTTCATAATCCTATTAAGCCATTAATTAATTGAACCCACGATGGCACACGTTTCGAAACGTGTGCCTTTGCCACAAACACACGCTATGAAGTGTGCACTATCAAACAGATTACTTTTGGTTAATGAAATAATGTAATTTAATATTTTTTCTGTTTGCTGGTTTTTCTAAATCGGCTTTATCGCTTTCACTGTCGCCCATCATATAGATACCAACATTTTTACCGACTTTCATCACGTGTTCTAATGCATAAAGTGCGGTGGCTTTATTCACTATTTGACTATCGCCTGCCACGCCGACATTAGCATTATCCATCGCCAAAATCTGCATTATATTTGAGGCCGACGGAGAGCCTGAAGTTTTGATCATTCCAACAATCATAGTATTGGAAACTGCATTGCTTGCTGCCGGAATCTGAACCACAAAAGTGTGGTCATTTTTCGGCATTTTCATTATAAGCTCATCAATATTAATGCCGGAAGAACAAGCAACAAGCACGGCTGCTAAGGCAATTATTAAAAGTTTTTTCATCTTTTATCTCCATTTAAGTGGGACTTATCGCACGATGGCTCGCATCATCAGTAATCCATCTTCTTGCGGCAAAAGTGCGATTACTTTTCCAAGCGTTTTTTAACTCTTTGTCCATGCACTCATGTGCTGCGTAAACCCAATATGCGGATAATAATCCACCACTTGTGGAGCAGATAAAAGCACAATTTTGTGCTTGTGGGTGCAAGACTTGTTTAGTGTGTTCAATAAACTACAAGATAATACCTTGTTTCTGATATTCTATAGCAAAACTTCTTTTAAATTTCTCTAATTAAAGAGCTGCCTTGCTCTAACGTGTCTAGCCACTGCCATTTTTCATAGCCGATGAGTTTATTACTCTTTTCTAAAGAAAATGTGGTACAACAACGCCCCAAACGGTTTTCTAGAGATTGATTTAAATGTTGATACGTAAATTCAATTTGAATATCGTCAATCCATTTCCCAATTAAGAAGCCTTTTAAAATTTCACCGCCACCATATTCGGCCCAAATCATTTTACCTTGTTGATGGTAATGAAATTCGGTTTGGCTACTCACTTCACCATTTGCGGTGTTTTCAACAGCAACAAATTTTTTATTATCTAAATTCAACATTAAGTCACTCCGCATCTGATGTATCTATATTTTAATCTTACTTTAATCCATACAATGCTAATAAATTAACTCTTCGTCCATGCACTCATATGCTGCGTAAATCCAATATGCGGATAATAATTCACGGCTTGTGGAGCAGATAACAGCACGATTTTGGCTTGTGGATGTAAGGCTTGCTTAGTGTGTTCAATCAATTGCAATCCAATACCTTGCTTTTGATATTGTTCATCAACCGCTAAGTCAGATAAATAACAGCAATAGGCAAAATCCGTCACAGAACGTGCTACGCCCACTAATTGTTTATCATCCCAAGCAGTGACTAATAAATCCGCATGGTGCAACATTGTCGCGATACGTTTTTCATCCTCTAACGGACGGCGTGCCCCGAGCGTTGTTTTATTTAGCAATTCAATAAATTGTTTAACTGAAATCGGTTCATTCACTTTGTAGTCTATCATTTTGCAAGCCGGTGATATTTGATACTCAACTTGTTATAGCAATTTAGCCGCCGCTTTATCCAAATACCATTCCGTCACCCCATTTTTTGCTTTAATTTTGGCAGCAGGGTAAGGCAGATTTTGTGCAGGAGTCGTTTGGATTTCTTTTAAAATGTTCGCTTTGCTTTCGCCAGTGACCAAATAGGTAATGCGTTTGGCTTGTTCAATGAGCTTGGCTGTTTTAGAAATGCGAATTTGACCACTTTCAGGGTGCTTAGCAATGACAGCTAGATTTTCATCATCAAAATTGGTTTGATGTGGGAAGAGAGAAGCAGTATGGCCATCTGTCCCCATACCTAAAATAATCCAATCAAAAACTCCGTTTGGAATGACCGCACTTAATTCTTCTGCGAAGCGTTTTAACTCAAAGTGCGGTTCATTTTCACCACGAATTCGATGGATATTTTCTGCTGGGATTTGAATGTGATCGAATAAAAGTTTTTGTACTTCGCCATAGTTGCTTTCAGGATTAGATGGCGGAACCATACGATCATCTCCCCACCAAAAATGCAGATTTTTCCAGTTAATTTGTTCCGCATAAGGTGATTTGGCTAGAGTTTTAAATAATAACTTAGGTGTTGAACCACCAGAAAGGGAAATATGCACAGGATGATTTAATTGGCTATAAATCACAAATTCTTGTGCAATTTTATCGACTGCGTGTTGAGCCGTTGGGAAGCTGATATAGTTCATTGATTTTCCGCTGGGCTTTAGCCCACAATTTATTATGTTCGATATTAAGAGAGGTGGGCTAAAGCCCACCCTAGATTAGATGAATTAAACTTTTTTCTTCATTAATCCACTTGGTTTACGCCAAACCTTACCTTGTTTTGCGATTAATTTATCGGCAGCCACAGGGCCCCAAGTGCCAGCTTCATATTCATGAATACGACCACCATTCGCTTTGTAATCTAAAATCGGTTGCACAAATTTCCATGCAGCGTGAACAGCATCAGTACGCGCAAACAAAGTTGCATCGCCTTTCATCGCATCAAGCAATAAACGCTCGTAAGCGGTCAGCACTTGTGCGCCTGCTAAATCGGCATAACGGAAATCCATTGATACTTCTTTTGCTTCAAAACCTGCACCTGGTTTTTTCAAACCAAAACGCATTGAAATCGCTTCATCAGGTTGAATACGAATAATCAATTTATTCTCTGGTGCATTTTGACTGAATACAGGATGTGGCGTAGTTTTAAAATGGATCACAATTTCAGTTACGCGAGCAGGTAAGCGTTTACCCGTACGGACATAGAACGGCACACCAGCCCAACGCCAGTTTTCAATTTCACAACGTAATGCGATGTAGGTTTCAGTGCGAGAATCTGCCGGTACGCCTTTTTCTTCTAAATAGCCGTTTTCCATTTTGCCGTTAATTTCAGCCGCAGTGTATTGGCCTAAAACAAGGTTATGCTCCATATCTTCGGCAGTTAATGGACGCAAACTATGCATCACTTTTGCTACTTCATCACGCATGGAGTTCGCATTAATAATCGCTGGCGGCTCCATTGCTACCATCGCTAATACTTGCAATAAATGGTTTTGGAACATATCGCGCATTGCGCCAGAACCATCATAATAGCCACCTCGCTCTTCCACACCTATAGATTCTGCACCAGTAATTTCCACATAATCAATGAAATTACGGTTCCAAAGCGGTTCAAACCAACCATTTGAGAAACGTAATACGAGCAAGTTTTGAACGGTTTCTTTACCTAAATAATGGTCGATACGATAAATTTGGTGTTCTTCAAAGAAACGATGGATTTGTACGTCTAACGCTTGCGCTGTTTTTTCATCGTAACCAAAAGGTTTTTCAACAATAATACGTTTCCAGCCATATTCTTCCGTATTTAAACCATGTGCCGCCAAACACTCAGGAATCACGCCGTAAAGGCTTGGCGGAGTGGACATATAGTAAAGGGTGTTACCACAGGTTTGATATTTATCGTGAAGCTCGTCTAAGCGTGGAACAAGTTTGCCATAATCTTGAGCATCCGAAGTATTCACAGCTTGGTAATAAAGATGGGAGCAGAAAGCATCTAAGGTTTCTGGTGTTGTTTCTTCATTATGGATTAACGCCTCACGCATTTTTTCGCGGAAAGTTTCATCGTTCAAGTCAGAACGTGCAACACCTAGAACGGAAAAGTTTTCACTCAAACGCCCGATTTTATAGAGATTATAAAGAGCTGGAATGAGTTTACGGTGAGTTAAGTCACCAGACGCGCCAAAAATGACGATACAGTTATTATCAGTTTGCATAATTATTCCTTATAAGATTCCGAGTAATGTCGAAAATAATGCCGTATTCTAGAGAAAAAAACCAATCGAACCAATCAATTAAATTGAAAGATAGAACGCCAATCGAGCGATTGATCGCCCACCATGACAAAATGCGGATTAATCAAGGTTTCACGTTGGTTATAGGTTAAAGGCTCAAAATGAGAATCAAAAATGGCACCATGAGTTTCCCCTAGTAACACTTCAGCGCCAGCGGTATCCCATTCACCAGTTTGCCCTAAACGAACATAACAATCTACTGCACCTTCAGCCACTAAACCGCTTTTTAAGCTACTTGAACCCACCACAACAAATTCACTAGGAAAATCCTTCGGTAAAATCGATCTCACTTTTTCTTGTGAAGTCGTTGCACCTACCGCAATTCGTAAAGGGCGGTCAAAATTAATCGTGGTTTTAGTGAGTTTTTTTACCTGATCCACTTGTTTTTTAAATGCGCCAAAATCACGCATTGCATAATAAGTCGTCGATAAAATTGGTGCATGAATAACGCTTAATACTGGCTTATTTTTACGAACTAAGGTTATCAACACAGAAAATTGATCGGTACGATTAATAAATTGTTGTGTGCCATCAAGAGGATCGATCAACCAATATTCTTTCCAATTTTTACGTTCTTCAAAGGAAATATGACAATTTTCTTCCGAAAGAACAGGGACATTAGGGAAAAGTGCGGTTAATTTTTCTGTCAAAAATTGGCTCACAAAAAGATCCGCTTCCGTCACAGGCGTGTTGTCTTCTTTCAATTCAACATGAACCTGTTTTTGATAAAACTGTTGCAAATGCTTACCCGCTTGATAAGCAATCAGCAATACTTGGTTAAGTAAGTGTTCGTTTAGCATGAGCATAAAATTATTCTCTTGTTTTTGGCAGCAACCACGGCATCACAAATAGAGCATAAAACACCATTCCGCATGTGCTTATTAGCCCGAGGGATAATCCCCCTTCGGTCAACCATCCCCAAAAGGAAGTTTCTTGTTCGCCGAGCAATAACAAATAAAAATAAGATGCCATATTGCAGTAAACAAATGAAATGATCGATGAAACTAATACAATCGAAGCAATGTTATAACGTGTGTAACGGAATTTTACAGCTAAAAGTGCGGTTAAAAATGCGGGGATTGTGGCAAGAAGAAATGCTGTGAGAGCATAGCTAGAAAAAGGAACGATAACGCCACTTGAATCATCATCGAACCAAATCAAAAGTGCGGTGACGATTACTTGTAAAATTAGAGGGAAAAAAATAAGTGTTTTTAAGTAAGATTTCATAATAAAAAAATAGGCTATCCAAAAGGTAGCCTATTCTAAAATAAATTTAAGGATTAATCAGATTTTTTCGCACGTAATACGCGAGATGCAAAAATCACAATGCCCACGATAAATACGATTAAACCTAACCACTCGCCAATAGTATCCCAGTTTTCAAGATTTAAGGATAATGGCGCTTCAGAACCGCCAGTGGTAACAGAAGCCGCAATAATGAATGCTAAAATCACACCCATTAAGCTTTCACCTACAATTAAACCTGCAGAGAAAAGCGTACCGAAACGTTCTGCTTTAGCAGACACTTCTTTGTTACCAAGTTTTGCAATATGACGAGTCATGATCCATGCTAAGAATGCACCGACAATCACAGGCATATTAATTGACGGTGGTAAGTAAATACCAATCCCCACGGCAATAACTGGCAAGCCAAAGACTTTGTTGCTGACTTTTTTCAAGAATGCATCAATCGTAATTAACACAGCCCCCAAAACCACACCAGTTAAAATGTAAGTCCATTCCAATTTATTGGTAAAAATACCTTGAGAAATGGTGGTCATTAATGTTGCTTGTGGTGCAGATAGCGCTTGTGAAGGATCCATATCTGGACGTGGCAACGCACCGCTGAAACCATACGCGTGATATAAGATTTCTAATACTGGCGCGATAA
The DNA here is from genome assembly GCF_018829625.1 of Haemophilus sp. SZY H36. NCBI lineage: Bacteria > Pseudomonadati > Pseudomonadota > Gammaproteobacteria > Pasteurellales > Pasteurellaceae > Haemophilus > Haemophilus sp. SZY H36. Next base: position 200,152 of record NZ_JAHKKA010000003.1, read on the forward strand.
CAAGTGCACCGACAAAGCAGCCAATAATTAATGCTACTTGTTGACGCCAAGGTGTCGCATCTACTAATAAACCGGTTTTTAAATCTTGCAAGTTATCATTAGAAATCGTTGCGGTGGTTAAAACAATTGATGCAGTAAAGAGTGTAAGTGCGGTCAAAAATTTCTGACCATCTACGGTTTCAAATAAGCCAGATGCATTACCGATTGATACCAATACCAGTGAAATCACGATAACAGAAATAATCCCGATACCAGAAATTGGGCTTGAAGATGAACCCACTAAACCCGCCATATAACCAGAAGCTGCAGCCACAAAGAAGCCGATAAATACAGCTAAGAAAGTACAAACTACCACTAATAAAATGGAAAGCTCAGGTGAAATCGGTGCAGCCGCGATAAAGTGGTGTAATGAAATAACAATTAACACAACTGTCGCGATTAAGATATAAATCATTGTTTTTGGAGAAAGGTCGATATCAACGCGATGCTCAGATTCAGCCTGTCCACCTTTCAACATACGGAAAGAATGTACCATCCCTTCAATCATTGGTTTCATTAAAATAAGTAATGTCCAAATCGCTGCGATACCAATCGTACCCACACCAATAAAGCGTACTTTCGTTTTCCAAACCACCATTGCAGCATCAATTAAGCTTGCGTCTGCCGCGATATCACCTGACATCGTGAAATATGGCACAGCCACACCCCAAGTCAAAATAACACCGATTAACATCGCAATACCGCCTACGATACCAATTAAATAACCGGCACCCAGCAAGGCAAGTGAGAAGCCCATTGGTAATTGGAAAGCCGCTTTACCAGTTTGAATCCAAGCGCTTGCACCATCAGCCATCACGCGTAAACCGTTAGTTAAAAATGCAACTAATCCTGCTAAAACACCACCATAAGCAATATCTTTCACACCGCTGTCGCCATCTGCATGATTACCTGCTTTTAAGATTTCTGCAGCAGCTACACCTTCAGGATAAGGTAAATCACTGTTTACCACCATCGCACGGCGTAATGGAATGGTGAATAACACGCCCAATGTACCACCCGCAGCACAAATCAACATAGTTTGCCAGAATGGGAAGTCTTGCCAGTAACCCATCATTAATAAGCCTGGTAAGACGAAGATCACAGAAGAAAGCGTCCCTGCTGAAGATGCTTGTGTTTGCACCATGTTATTTTCAAGAATACTAGAATCTTTGAAAAATTTGAGCACTGCCATAGAAATGACGGCCGCTGGAATAGATGACGCAAATGTCATCCCTACTTTTAGACCGAGATACACATTGGATGCAGTGAAAATCACTGTAATCAATGCGCCGAGGATAATTCCTCGAAAGGTCAATTCTTTTAAGTTTTCGTTATGCATATGTTACATCCTTAAGTAAAAAAAAGAGAACACTTTAAAAATCGCAAAAAACGCATATTTTTTCAAGTACTTTTAATCTTAATTTTATTCAATTAGAAAATATTTAAATTAAGCGGTATTTCTCTTTCCTAATTTAATAAAAATGCAATAAATAAGATTTGTGATACTATCTTATTCAATAATAACCTAATCCAAAAGGTAAATTCATGGCTAGCAAAGAAGGTGTCCGCTTAGATAAATGGTTATGGGCAGCACGTTTTTACAAAACTCGTACTATCGCTAAAACCATGATTGAAGGGGGGAAAATACACTACAATGGACAACGTGCTAAAGTTAGTAAAATTGTAGAACTAGGGGCATTAATAAAATTACGCCAAGGGAATGAAGAAAAAGAAGTTGAAGTACTTGCATTAAGTGATCAACGTCGTGGCGCACCTGATGCACAATTACTTTACCGAGAAACGGAAACAAGCCTAAAAAAACGTGAAGAAATAGCATGGGCTCGTAAAAATAATGCATTATCTATGCCCCATCCTGATCGTCGCCCAAACAAACAAGAAAGACGTAATTTACTGAAATTTAAACACCAAGATCACTTTGAATAAAAAAATAACCGCACTTAATCTTACAAGCACGGTTATTTTTCTTGCTATATTTCGACTAAATATCTAAATTTGCACGTAACGCATTCAACTCAATGAACTCACGGCGTGGCTCAACTTCATCTCCCATTAAGGTCGTGAAGAGTTGATCCGCAGCAACGGCATCCTTAATAGAAACCTTCAACATACGACGTGAATTTGGATCCATTGTGGTTTCCCAAAGTTGATCTGCGTTCATTTCACCAAGTCCTTTATAACGTTGTACTTCAAGGCCTTTACGAGATTCTCTCACTAGCCATTCAACGGCTTGTTCAAAACTACGCACTGGTTGAACTTTTTCACCTCGTGTAACGTAAGCGCCTTCTTCCAATACACCATTGAGTTGTTTATTAAGAGAAACAATTTTCGCGTATTCATTGCCGTGAACAAAATCAAAATTCAAGAAATAATCTGTATCAATACCGTGTTTACGAACCGTAATCACCGCTTCATATACTTGGCGTTCCGCGTTAAATTGTGTACGCACTGAATATTGATGCGCTTCTGTTTCTTTTGCAGTCAGTTGTTCAACAAAAGATTTACCCCAATTTTCAACCGCACTTTCGTCTTTCATCATTTCAACAGAAATTGGCGACTGATAAATTAATCCTTGCAACACAGGAGTTGGATAATGGCGACTTAAGCGACCGATAAGTTTTTGTACGCTATTATATTCTTCCACCAATTTTTCAAATACAAGGGCATTCATTGCTGGTGCATTTGCGCTAATATGTAATTCTGCGCCATCTAACGCAAGCGTTAATTCATATTGCTCCATTTCATCCGCATCTTTAATGTAGCGTTCTTGTTTTCCTTTTTTCACTTTGTAAAGTGGCGGCTGAGCAATGTAAACATAACCACGCTCAATAAGCTCAGGCATTTGACGATAGAAGAATGTTAAAAGCAGCGTACGAATGTGAGAACCATCCACATCAGCATCAGTCATGATAATGATATGATGATAGCGTAATTTATCTGGGTTATATTCATCACGACCGATACCGCAACCTAAGGCAGTAATCAATGTTCCCACCTCTTGGGAAGACAACATTTTGTCAAAACGTGCTTTTTCTACGTTTAAGATTTTACCTTTCAATGGCAAAATTGCTTGAGTTTTACGATCACGACCAACTTTTGCAGAACCACCCGCGGAGTCCCCCTCCACCAAGTAAAGTTCAGAAAGTGCAGGATCTTTTTCTTGGCAGTCTGCAAGTTTACCCGGTAAACCTGCAATATCTAATGCTCCTTTACGGCGCGTCATTTCACGCGCTTTACGTGCTGCTTCGCGCGCACGAGCAGCCATAATAATTTGGTTTACAATGATTTTTGCATCTGCAGGATTTTCCAATAAATATTCCTGCATTTTTTCATTCATCGCTGATTCCACCGCACTTTTAACTTCTGAAGACACGAGTTTGTCTTTCGTTTGCGATGAGAATTTTGGATCAGGCACTTTAACTGAAATAATCGCCACCAAACCTTCACGAGCATCATCACCTGAAGTGGCCACTTTTTCTTTTTTCAGCATACCTTCGTTTTCCATGTAGCTATTTAAGCTACGGGTTAAAGCCCCACGGAAACCTGCTAGGTGAGTACCGCCATCACGTTGAGGAATATTATTGGTAAAGCAATACACGTTTTCATTTACACCATCATTCCACTGCAACGCGACTTCTACCCCGATGCCATCTTTCTCAGCTGTAAAATAAAATGGCTTTGGATGAATTGGGTTTTTATTTTTGTTCAAATATTCGACGAATGCTTGAATGCCGCCTTCGTAATGGAAATGATCTTCTGAGCCATCACGTTTATCAATCAAACGAATAGATACGCCTGAGTTCAAGAAAGAAAGCTCGCGTAAGCGTTTTGCTAAGATTTTGTAATCAAAGGTTGTGATAGCAAAAATATCCGAGCTTGGCCAGAAACGAACCGTTGTCCCCGTTGCCTCTGTGTCGCCAATCACTGTTAATGGCGCTTGTGGCTCACCTAAATGATAGAATTGCTCATGAACGTGACCTTGACGACGAATGGTTAATTGTAATTTATCAGAAAGTGCATTCACCACTGATACGCCCACACCGTGTAATCCGCCCGATACTTTATAAGAGTTATCGTCAAATTTACCGCCAGCGTGAAGCACGGTCATGATAACTTCTGCTGCAGAAACACCTTCTTCTGGGTGAATATCCACCGGAATACCACGCCCATCATCTTGCACCGATACAGAATTATCATCATGAATGGTCACGATAATATCGGAACAATGGCCAGCGAGGGCTTCATCAATGGCATTATCCACCACTTCAAATACCATATGGTGCAAACCAGTACCGTCATCGGTATCACCGATATACATACCAGGACGTTTACGCACCGCATCAAGGCCTTTTAATACTTTAATGCTCGATGCACCATAGTTATCATTGGTCGTTTCTGACATAATTTATCTCATTCTTTTGTAAATAAAAATTGGGCGGGATTATAGCAAAAAATCGCCGTTTTGGCGATGCTTTTCGGGAAAGGAAAGATATAAAAAAAGGGCGAATAATCTCGCCCTATAACTTGTTATTTTTTCCAATTTTTTAGCGCATCAGCAAAGGCATTGCCCATCGTATTATTACCTCTTGAACTACGCTCCTCTCGTTGGGTATTTCCACGAGGTCTTGCAGATAAAGTGCGGTCAAATTTACTGTCATTTTTGACCGCACTTTCATCTAATCGCATCGTTAACGCAATACGTTTACGCGGCACATCCACTTCTAAGACTTTCACTTTCACGATATCGCCCGTTTTCACCACTTGATGTGGATCTTCTACGAATTTATCGCTTAATGATGAAATATGTACTAAACCGTCTTGGTGAACACCAATATCCACAAATGCACCGAAATTAGTCACATTGGTGACGGTACCTTCTAAAATCATACCCGGTTTCAAATCGGTGATTTCTTCCACGCCTTCTGCGAATACCGCAGTTTTAAATTCACCACGCGGATCGCGCCCCGGTTTTTCCAACTCTTTGAAAATATCTTGAACGGTCGGTAAACCAAATTGCTCATCAATGAATTGTTTCGCATCAAGCTGACGAACCACACCCGCATTACTCATTAAATCTTGGATAGATTGTGCTGTTGCTTGCAAGATTTTTTCCACTACTGGATAAGCTTCTGGATGGACACCTGAAGCATCAAGTGGATTTTTCCCACCTGCAATACGCATAAAGCCCGCACATTGCTCAAAGGCTTTTGGCCCTAAACGCGGCACTTTTTTCAATTCGCTACGGCTTTCAAAACGGCCATTTTCATCACGGTATTCCACAATGTTTTGTGCTAAGGTTTTTGTCATACCAGCTACGCGAGCAAGCAATGGCGCGGATGCCGTATTTAAATCCACACCCACTGCGTTTACACAGTCTTCCACCACCGCATCAAGTTTACGCGCAAGTTGGGTTTGGTTTACATCATGTTGATATTGCCCAACACCAATGGCTTTCGGTTCGATTTTCACTAATTCTGCTAATGGATCTTGTAAACGCCGCGCAATAGAGACCGCACCACGTAAAGATACATCTAAATTCGGGAATTCATTTGCGGCAAATTCAGAAGCAGAATAAACCGATGCCCCCGCTTCACTCACTACAACAGTTTGCGGTTTATTTTCTTTGATTTCTTTAATCACCTCTTTCGCAAAACGTTCAGTTTCACGAGAAGCAGTACCATTACCAATGGCAATTAACTCTACGTTGTGTTTGCGGATTAAGCTGAAAATCGCCACTTGCGCTTCGGCTTCACGGCCTGTGTGTGGATAAATGGTGGTGGTATCTAATAATTTACCTGTGTTATCCACCACCGCGACTTTCACTCCCGTACGCAATCCTGGGTCCAAGCCCATAGTACTTTTTGCGCCAGCGGGGGCTGCCATTAAAAGTGCGGTCAGATTTCGAGCGAAAACATCAATGGCCTCTTCCTCCGCTTTTTCACGTAAACTTGCCATTAATTCCGTTTCTAAATGCAAGGAAACTTTGATTTTCCATGTCCACGCAATCACTTGCTCACGCCATTTATCTGCTGACTGATCAGTAAAACGTACATCTAAATAATCACGAATAATCTCTTCACAATAACTTTGACGACTTCCCTCTTCTGCATCAGGATCCGCATTTAAGCTTAATTGTAAAATGCCCTCATTACGTCCACGGAACATGGCTAATGCACGGTGAGAAGGAACATTTTTCAATAATTCTTGGTGATCGAAATAATCTTGGAATTTTGCGCCTTCCGTTTCTTTGCCTTCGATCACTTTGGATACGATAACCGAATTTTTCGCTAAATAATCACGAACTTTCGCTAATAACCCAGCATCTTCAGCAAAACGCTCCATTAAAATATAACGTGCACCATCAAGTGCTACTTTAGTATCTGTTACGCCTTTATCAGCATTAACAAAGGAAAGAGAGGTTGATTCTGGGTCATTTTTCGGCTCGTTCCAAAGTAAATCAGCCAATGGCTCCAGACCCGCTTCAATCGCAATTTGGCCTTTGGTGCGACGTTTTGGTTTGTATGGTAAATACAAATCTTCTAATTCGGTTTTGCTTTGTGTCGCATGGATTTTGTCACGCAATTCATCAGTCAATTTCCCTTGCTCTTCAATAGATTTCAAAATGGTTTGACGACGATCTTCTAATTCACGTAAATAAATTAAACGGGTTTCAAAATGACGAAGCTGGGTGTCATCTAAGCCACCAGTGGCTTCTTTACGATAACGTGCAATAAATGGAATGGTGTTGCCATCATCTAGTAATTGAATGGCAGCGAGGATTTGTTGGGGTTGAACGGTTAATTCTGCCGCAATAATTTGGCTAATTTGTTGATTTAACATTGTCATACTTCTTTGTTATGAAAGGATTCGAGAAAAAACGGGGATAGAATACTGGTTTTAGGCTGTTGGCTCAAATATAATTCGAAAAACTTTCTTTTATTTTTATTATGGCAAAATCAAATTATATTACCCGTCAAGGCTGGAATGAGCTTGATCAAGAACTCAAGTTTTTGTGGAAAGAAGAACGCCCAAAAGTTACTCAAGCAGTCTCAGATGCCGCTGCGCTAGGCGATCGTAGCGAAAACGCAGAATATATTTACGGAAAACGTCGTTTACGTGAAATTGATCGTCGAGTACGTTTTCTTTCTAAACGACTAGAAGTGCTACAAATAGTAGATTACAGCCCAAAACAAGAAGGTAAAGTGTTTTTTGGTGCGTGGGTTGAGCTAGAAAATGAAGAGGGAGAAGTGAAGCAATATCGCCTAGTCGGTTGTGATGAATTCGATCCTGCTAAAAACTGGATCTCCATTGATTCTCCTGTTGCGCGTGCTTTAATCGGTAAAAGCGTTGACGATGAAATCCATGTAAAAACGCCCTCTGGCAAAATAATTCTCTATGTGAACCGAATTTGGTATGAGAAATAAGCAATGAAAAAACATTCATCATCTTTCTCTTTAAATAAGATCAAACAAAATTCGAATAATTTTCACCGCACTTTCAAGCAAAAGTCAAAGTTTAAACTCATCTCACTAAAAGAAACGAAAGTTATCGTATTTAATAAACCCTTTGACGTGCTTACTCAATTTACTGATGAGCAAGGTCGTCGCACATTAAAAGATTTTATTTCTATTCCAAATGTTTATGCAGCAGGACGATTAGATAGAGATAGTGAGGGATTATTGATTCTAACTAACAATGGCGAACTACAACATCGCTTAGCAGATCCTCAATTTAAAACAGAAAAAACTTATTGGGTACAAATTGAAGGAATACCCAAAGAAAAAACTTTAGATCAACTTAGAAAAGGCGTAAAACTTAAAGATGGCATAACTAGCCCAGCTAAAGTACGCCATATCTCCGAACCTAACCTATGGGAACGAAGCCCGCCGATCCGAGATCGTAAAAATATTCCAACAAGTTGGCTAGAAATAAAAATTAGTGAAGGGCGTAATCGTCAAGTTCGTAGAATGACTGCCCATATTGGTTTCCCCACTTTACGGCTAATAAGAGTAAATATCGGCAATTTATCCATCAATAATTTAAAAAATGGTGCATTTAGATCATTACCATTAGATGAAATAAAAGACCTATTTAACCAATTAAAGATAAGATACTAATCTGATAAATATAGCTTGATAACTATAAATATTATAGAGATATATATCTAATACTCATAAACAAAAAAGTGCGATGAAAACTCACCGCACTCTTCTCTTACTTGTCTCTTAGACTATTTCGCTACATCTATTATTTGATGATTTTCGCTACAACGCCCGCACCAACCGTACGACCACCTTCACGGATTGCGAAACGTAAACCTTGGTCCATCGCGATTGGGTGGATTAAGCTTACTGTCATTTTGATGTTATCACCAGGCATTACCATTTCCACGCCTTCTGGTAATTCAATTGTACCAGTTACGTCAGTTGTACGGAAATAGAATTGTGGACGATAACCTTTGAAGAATGGAGTATGACGACCACCTTCTTCTTTTGATAATACGTACACTTCTGATTCGAAGTCAGTATGTGGTGTGATTGAACCTGGTTTTGCTAATACTTGACCACGTTCGATTTCTTCACGTTTAGTACCACGTAATAATGCACCGATGTTTTCACCTGCACGACCTTCGTCAAGTAATTTACGGAACATTTCAACACCCGTTACAGTCGTTTTCGCTGTATCTTTGATACCGACGATTTCTACTTCATCACCAGTACGGATGATACCACGTTCTACACGACCTGTTACTACTGTACCACGACCTGAGATTGAGAACACGTCTTCGATTGGAAGAAGGAACGGTTGGTCAATCGCACGTTCTGGTTCTGGGATGTAAGTATCTAAGTGGTTTGCTAATTCAAGGATTTTTTCTTCCCATTCTGCTACGCCGTTTAATGCTTGTAATGCAGAACCACGTACGATTGGAGTATCGTCACCTGGGAAGTCATATTGAGATAGAAGTTCACGAACTTCCATTTCTACTAATTCTAATAACTCTTCGTCATCTACCATGTCGCATTTGTTTAAGAATACGATGATGTATGGAACACCTACTTGGCGACCTAATAAGATGTGCTCACGAGTTTGTGGCATAGGACCATCAGTTGCTGCTACTACTAAGATTGCACCATCCATTTGTGCCGCACCAGTAATCATGTTTTTTACATAGTCGGCGTGTCCCGGACAGTCAACGTGTGCGTAGTGACGAGTTGCTGTATCGTATTCAACGTGTGAAGTGTTGATGGTGATACCACGCGCTTTTTCTTCTGGCGCGTTATCGATTTGGTCAAATGCGCGAGCTGCACCACCGTAGTGTTTAGATAATACGGTTGTGATTGCTGCTGTTAAAGTTGTTTTACCGTGGTCAACGTGGCCGATTGTACCCACGTTTACGTGCGGTTTTGTACGTTCAAATTTTTCTTTAGACATTGCTAATGTTTCCTAAGAAGTGCGGTATAAAACACTCATGTTTTACACCGCTGGTTTACAAAAATTATTTTTTACGCGCTTCAATTACTGCAGCTGCAACACTTGTTGGCGCTTCAGCATATTTTAACGGTTCCATTGAGTAAGATGCACGACCTTGAGTTTGTGAACGTAAGTCTGTTGCATAGCCGAACATTTCTGAAAGTGGAACTTCAGCATCGATCTTAACAACGAACTCATTCGCTTCTTGACCGTTCACCATAGCACGACGACGGCTTAAGTCACCAATTACATCACCAACATATTCAGGTGGAGTTTCAACTTCAACTTTCATAATTGGCTCAAGTAATACTGGGTTTGCTTTTGCGAATGCTGCTTTAAATGCTAAAGATGCAGCAAGTTTAAACGCTAACTCAGATGAGTCTACATCATGGTATGAACCGAAGTGTAAACGTACACCAAGATCAACTACTGGGTAGCCCGCTAATGGACCAGATTTAAGCTGTTCCTGAATACCTTTATCAACCGCAGGAATGTATTCACCAGGAATTACACCACCTTTGATTTCATTTACGAATTCGTAACCAGGACCTTCTGGATCTAATGGATATAAGTCGATAACAACGTGACCATATTGACCGCGACCACCAGATTGTTTTGCGTGCTTACCTTCCACATCGTTAACACGAGTGCGGATAGTTTCACGGTAAGACACTTGTGGTTTACCGATGTTAGCTTCCACTTTGAACTCACGTTTCATACGGTCAACGATGATATCTAAGTGTAATTCACCCATACCAGAGATGATGGTTTCACCAGATTCTTCATCAGTGTGAACACGGAATGAAGGGTCTTCTTGTGCTAAACGACCTAATGCTAAGCCCATTTTTTCTTGGTCAGCTTTAGTTTTTGGTTCTACCGCAACAGAGATTACTGGCTCTGGGAATTCCATACGCTCAAGGATTATTGGTGCTTCAATTGCACATAATGTATCACCAGTAGTTACATCTTTTAAGCCGATAGCAGCTGCAATGTCACCTGCACGAACTTCTTTAATTTCTTCACGTTTGTTAGCGTGCATCTGTACGATACGACCAAAACGTTCGCGTTTTTGACGTACAGAGTTTAATACTGTGTCACCAGAATTAATAACACCAGAATATACACGGAAGAAGGTTAAGTTACCTACGAATGGGTCAGTTGCAATTTTGAATGCTAATGAAGAGAATGGTTCTTCATCGCTTGCGTGACGCTCACCTTCAGTTTCATCAAGGTTGATACCTTTGATCGCCGGAATATCAGTTGGTGCCGGTAAGTATTCAACAACGGCATCCAGCATAGCTTGAACACCTTTGTTTTTGAACGCAGAACCACAAGTTACTAAGATGATTTCGTTTGCTAATACACGTTGACGTAATGCAAGTTTGATTTCTTCTTCAGAAAGATCTTCACCGCCAAGGTATTTTTCCATTAATTCTTCAGATGCTTCAGCCGCTGCTTCAACAAGGTTTTGACGCCATTCTTCGCAGTCTGCTTGCATATTTGCAGGTACATCTTCATAGGTGAAGGTCATACCTTGGTCAGCTTCGTTCCAGTTGATCGCTTTCATTTTGATCAAATCAACAACACCGGTGAAGTTATCTTCTGCCCCAATTGGAAGTTGAAGAGGAACTGCGTTAGCACCTAAACGAGTTTTCAATTGCTCAACTACGCGTAAGAAATTTGCACCAGTACGGTCCATCTTGTTTACGAACGCAATACGTGGCACTTGATATTTGTTAGCTTGACGCCATACAGTTTCAGATTGTGGTTGAACACCACCAACCGCACAGTAAACCATTACCGCACCATCAAGAACACGCATAGAACGTTCTACTTCAACAGTAAAGTCTACGTGTCCTGGAGTATCGATAACGTTGATGCGGTGTTGTTGGAACTGTTGCGACATACCAGACCAGAATGCAGTTGTTGCCGCAGAGGTAATGGTAATACCACGCTCTTGTTCTTGTTCCATCCAGTCCATCGTTGCTGCACCATCGTGCACTTCGCCGATTTTGTGGCTAACACCAGTATAGAATAAGATACGCTCAGTAGTCGTGGTTTTACCCGCATCAATATGCGCACTGATACCGATATTACGATATCTTTCAATAGGGGTTGTACGAGCCATTATTATAACCTTGTTTATTTAATATCAGTTTATATAAGGGTAAGGCTTCATCAATGATGAAGCCCTTTAAATTCAAAACTTATTACCAACGGTAGTGAGCAAATGCTTTGTTAGCTTCAGCCATGCGGTGAACATCTTCACGTTTTTTCACTGCTGCACCTTTATTATCTGAAGCATCAGATAATTCGTTTGCAAGGCGTAAAGCCATTGATTTATCACCACGTTTACGTGCTGCTTCAACGATCCAACGCATACCTAATGCGTTACGACGTACAGGACGCACTTCAACTGGTACTTGGTAAGTAGAACCACCAACACGACGAGATTTAACCTCAACAGTTGGACGTACGTTTTCAAGTGCAACTTCAAACGCTTCTAAAGGCTCTTTACCTGTGCGTTGTGCTAAAGTTTCTAAAGCACCATAAACGATTGATTCAGCAACGGATTTTTTACCGTCTACCATGATTACATTAATAAATTTTGCAAGTAACTCTGAACCGAACTTCGGATCTGGAAGAATCTTGCGTGCTTCAACACTACGACGACGTGGCATTGCGAATTTCTCCGTATTTTAATCTTCAGGATATCCAAAACCCATCAGCAATATTTCTCTTTGAGAAAATTTGCAGCGCAAAGCGCTTTTTGACTGGAGTTTATGGTTTAAATTGTTTTGCTAATTTAGACGTTTGGCCTTACTTAACGGAGAACCATTAAGCTTTAGGGCGTTTAACGCCGTATTTAGAACGACCTTGTTTACGATCTTTAACGCCTGCGCAGTCTAATGCACCGCGTACTGTGTGGTAACGCACACCCGGTAAGTCTTTAACACGACCACCACGGATTAATACAACACTGTGCTCTTGAAGGTTGTGACCTTCACCACCGATATAAGAAGTTACTTCAAAACCGTTAGTTAAGCGGATACGACATACTTTACGTAACGCTGAGTTTGGTTTTTTAGGAGTTGTAGTATATACACGAGTACATACACCACGTTTCTGCGGGCAAGCCTCTAATGCAGGAACGTTGCTTTTTACAACCTTTTTCACACGCGGTTTGCGTACTAGCTGGTTGATAGTTGCCATTAAAAAAGCTCCAGTTTAAATGTTATTCAATAATAGAATGTTGTTCAAAAATCTACTTCCATACAGAAATAGACGGCGAATTTTAATCGTTCCGAGGTTTGTTGTCAATAATTAAACAACGCCAAGGATCCGTGAAAGGATCTTTAGTTGCGTACAAAAACGCTTCCAAAATTCACTGCACCTTTTATTCAAAATGCCAAACCAATTGCCCCAGCTAAATGACAGTTTTATAATTTCTACTTAATTAGTATTAAATTACAATGATTATGTTACGCTCGCTCAAATTTCACTTACGCTATTTCTTCCATAAAAAGCTACGCCAAACACACAGAATTTCCCACAAAAGTTTAGAATTTATCTGCCTAATTATAGGTGCGACATTTGTCTCACTCTTTTCATTTGGCTTTGCTAAATTATCTGATCTTGGACTAGAATTAAACGCTCACTGGTCATCTAAATATCCTATTGCAGTTTGGTTTGTGTTACCCCTAGGTATGGCTTGCCTGACTTGGTTTACGAAAAAATATACTCCCTATGTAGGAGGAAGCGGTATTCCGCAAGTCATTACATCAATTAATCTTCCTCATAGTAGTTATAAAACTAAATTAGTTGAATTCAGCCAAACTATTTGGAAAATTCCTCTTACCTTTCTGGCTATGCTTATCGGTGCATCGGTTGGCCGTGAGGGACCATCAGTACAAGTTGGTGCAGCTGTCATGCTGGCGTGGGGAAATTATTGTAGAAAACATAATTTAGCGTTTAAAGGATTAAGCACCAATGAATTACTTGCCACAGGTGCAGCAGGTGGGCTTGCGGCAGCCTTTAATGCACCTTTGGCTGGAGTAATATTTGCGATTGAAGAACTTGGACGTGGCGTAATGTTACGTTGGGAACGACGCGTATTGATGGGGGTATTGGCTGCAGGTTTTATTCTTGTCGCGATTCAAGGAAACAGCCCTTATTTTCCAAGTTATCAGGGGGCAACTTCTGTTTCTTATCTCTATCTTTGGCTTGCAATTTGTGGGGTGGTTTGTGGCATTCTAGGTGGCATATTTGGACGATTATTAGCAAAAGGTCTCGCAGGATTATCGCCTGAAAAATGGCGTGGCTGGGTTCGCCAACATCCTATTTATATTGCTTTATTATTGGGTTTAGTGCTTGCCGCACTTGGCAGTTACACTCACGGACAAACCTATGGCACTGGCTATGAGGTTGTTGCACGCGCCTTAGAAGGGCAAGCTATAGAGCCTGAAATTGGTATCCTTAAACTTTTGGCAACGGTAACCACTTATTGGAATGGCATTGCTGGTGGTATCTTTACCCCATCACTGACAACAGGCGCAGGCATTGGCGCAATGCTGTGGGATATCAGCGGAGGGATGGTCGATCAACGTTTTTTGGTGATTTTATGTATGGCGGCATTTTTAGCTGGCGGCACACAATCACCAGTTACCGCCAGCGTTGTTGTGATGGAAATGACAGGTGCACAACCCGTTCTCATTTGGCTCTTGATTTCTAGCATTATTGCATCCATAATCTCGCGCCAATTTAGCCCAAAACCATTTTACCACTTTGCTGCAGGACGTTTTCGCCAGCAAATGCAAGCTCGCCAAGCCGAAGAATTACGCAGCAAAACCGAATAAGAGAAATAAAAATGCCTCAAAATCTACCGCACTTTTACCGCGGCCGTTTTTCTGTTGCGCCAATGTTAGATTGGACAACACGCCATTGTCGTTATTTTCATCGCCAATTTTCAAAGCATGCGTTACTTTATACTGAAATGGTCACCGCACCTGCGATTATCCACGCAAAATATGACCACTTGGATTTTGATTTACAAGAAAATCCCGTTGCGTTACAGCTAGGAGGAAGCGATCCTGAACAACTCAAATATTGTGCAAAACTTGCTGAGGAGCGAGGCTATCACGAAATTAATCTTAATGTAGGATGCCCTTCTGATCGCGTACAAAATGGAATGTTTGGCGCTTGCTTAATGGCGAAAGCAGATTTGGTAGCAGACTGTGTAGAACAAATGCAAAGTGCGGTCAAAATTCCAGTCACTGTGAAAACGCGTATTGGCATTGATGAATTAGAGAGCTATGAATTTTTATGTGATTTTATTGAAAAGGTTCAAGGAAAAGGTTGCCAAGAGTTTATTATCCACGCACGAAAAGCATGGCTTTCGGGGTTAAGCCCAAAAGAAAATCGAGAAATTCCACCATTAGATTATGCCCGGGTGTATCAACTAAAACGTGATTTTCCACAACTAACTATTGCAATTAACGGTGGCATAAAAACCATTGAAGAAATGAAACAACATTTGCAATATGTGGACGGCGTGATGATTGGGCGAGAGGCCTATCAAAATCCAAGTTTACTTGGGCAAATTGACCAAGCCTTATTTGATCCTAACGCACCAATTGTTACCGCCCATGAAGCGGTACAATCAATGCTTCCTTATATTGAGCAACAACTTACCCAAGGTATACACCTTAATCATATCGTCCGTCATATGTTAGGTGCATTTCAAAATTGCAAAGGTGCTCGTCAATGGCGACGCTATTTAAGCGAAAATGCGTTTAAACAAGGCGCAGGAATTGAAGTCGTTGAAACCGCCTTAAGCTTTGTAGAAAACGAATCCTAAAAAACAAAATAAGCCGCAAAAGTGCGGCTTATTTTTTAGCTATTTTTCTTACGCAATACGCATTTGAAAAATCACCAATTCAGCTTGGCAACAAAAAGTGAAATCTGCCTTTAATAAATAACCATCATCCACTTTTGTAATTTCAGATTGAATTTCACAAGGTTCACTTTCTACATCACGCGCTTTCTGAGTAAAAAATGCGAGCGCTTCTTGCGCTTGTTCCTCACTGTCATAAACATATTCAATAACCTGACTACAATCACGATTATCGAAAAGTGATTTCATATCAAATGTGTTACAACCTACACATTCAATCGGTTTTTCAGTTTGAATTGCCATAATGTTATCCCTTTTATTCAGATTATTTTGCAGCAACAAACCCTACTGCCTCATACACTTTCGCCAAGGTTTCTTGTGCTTTTGCACGAGCTTTTTGCGCACCTTGTCGTAAGATATTATCTAATAAAACCTCATCATTACGATATTGATGGAAACGTTCTTGTAAACCAGCAAGTAGGGTTGAGACTTCATCCGCTACAGCTGTTTTTAAATGTCCGTACATTTTGCCTTCAAATTCTTTTTCAAGATCAGCAATTGGCTTATCCGTAACCGCAGAAAGAATATCTAAAAGATTGGATACACCCGCTTTATTTTCCACGTCATAACGAACAACAGGCGGCTCATCTGAATCTGTTACGGCACGTTTGATTTTCTTCGCCACAGATTTTGGATCTTCCAAAAGTGTCACTACATTGTTGCGGTTATCATCTGATTTTGACATTTTCTTTTCAGGATCTTGCAATGACATAATACGCGCACCTGCTTTTCCAATGAAAATTTCAGGAATAGTGAAAATATTGCCATAGAGCGCATTAAAGCGATTTGCAATATCACGCGTAATTTCTAAGTGTTGTTTTTGGTCATCACCAACAGGCACGCTTTTTGCTTGATAAAGTAAAATATCCGCCGCCATTAACACAGGATAATCAAACAAACCTACGTTAATATTTTCTGCATAACGCGCCGATTTATCTTTGAATTGCGTCATTCGACTCATTTCACCGAAATAAGTGTAGCAGTTTAACACCCAGCCTAATTGCGTGTGTTCTGGAACATGAGATTGAACAAAAATAGTACTTTTATTTGGATCAATTCCGCATGCCAAATAAAGTGCAAGCACATCAAGCGTTGCTTTGCGAAGGGCAACAGGATCTTGACGAACAGTGATCGCATGTAAATCAACTACGCAGAAAATACATTCATAATCTTCTTGCATTTTCACCCAGTTGCGCAAGGCGCCCAAATAATTTCCGATAGTTAATTCACCTGAAGGCTGCACGCCACTAAAAACAATTGGTTTTGCCATAATCAATCCTTAATACCTTAAAACTGTTCGCACATCATACCAGAAACTCTAGGCTTTTTTAATGTTCGAGTTCAAAAGCTAGGTTAAAAATGCTATATTTAACGAAAACGTTTTCCTAATATTTTCTAATGAAAAACTACCACGATATTGTTCTTGCCCTTGCTGGAGTGTGCCAATCAGCAAAATTGGTTCATCAACTTGCAACAGAAAGTCGAGCAGATTCAGATACATTTTTAACCGCACTTAATAGCCTTTTCATTACCCAACCACAACGAATCGAAGATGTTTTTGGTGGCGAAGTTCGTCATTTAAAATTAGGTCTAGAAACCTTAATTCACCAGCTCAATGCACAAGGCGATCAAAATTTAACTCGCTATTGGTTAAGCCTTTTGGCATTAGAAGGAAAATTATCGAAAAATCCCGATGCTAAACAAACATTAGGCAATCGAATTTCTCGACTAAAAGAACAGGAAATTCATTACGCTCGCGATAGCGAAACAATGCTATCTATTATGGCAAATATTTACAGCGACGTTATTAGTCCATTGGGCAAAAAAATTCACATTCTAGGCTCACCTGATTATTTGCGACAAGAACTCGTGCAAAATAAAATCCGTGCGGTTTTACTTGCAGGCATTCGATCTGCTGTGCTGTGGAAACAAATGGGCGGAACAAAATGGCAAATTTTATTTTTCCGCAGAAAATTACTTGCCATCGCCAAACAGATTTATTCTTCTATTTATTAATACAATTCTGGAGCAAACATTTATGCAACTCTCTACACTAACCGCACTTTCCCCTCTTGATGGTCGTTATCAAGATAAAGTAACTCCATTACGCGCTATTTTTAGCGAATTCGGGTTAATGAAATTCCGTGTAGCTGTGGAAGTTCGTTGGTTACAAAAATTAGCTTCAACGACAGAAATTACTGAAGTGCCGCCATTTTCTACGCAAGCGAATGCTTTTTTAGATGGAATTGTGGCTAATTTTAATGAGACAGATGCTGCACGTATTAAAGAAATTGAGCGCACAACTAATCACGATGTGAAAGCCGTTGAGTATTTTCTGAAAGAGAAAATTCAAAATGAAGTGGAACTAGTGAACGTTTCCGAATTTATTCACTTTGCTTGCACCTCAGAAGACATTAACAACCTCTCTCACGCATTAATGTTAAGCACCGCTCGTGATGAAGTGATTTTACCAGAATGGCAAAAACTGATTGATGAAATCACTCGTCTTGCGGAAGAATATAAAACGATTCCATTACTTTCTCGCACACATGGCCAACCAGCTTCACCAAGCACCGTGGGCAAAGAAATGGCGAATGTCGTTTACCGTCTAAAACGTCAATTTAAACAACTCCAAAACGCGGAAATCTTAGGTAAAATCAATGGCGCGGTAGGTAACTACAATGCGCATTTATCGGCATATCCTAATATTGATTGGCATAAATTCAGCGAAGAATTTGTCACTTCATTAGGTATTCAATGGAATCCTTATACCACACAAATTGAACCGCACGATTACATCGCTGAATTTTTTGATGCTGTAGTACGCTTTAATACCATTATCATTGATTTTGATCGAGATTTATGGGGATATATTGCATTAAATCACTTTAAACAACGAACTATTGCTGGCGAAATTGGTTCTTCTACCATGCCACATAAAGTCAATCCAATTGATTTTGAAAACTCAGAGGGCAATCTAGGATTAGCCAATGCAGTGATGACCCATTTAGGTCAAAAATTACCAATTTCTCGCTGGCAGCGTGACTTAACGGATTCAACCGTATTGCGTAACTTAGGCGTAGGATTAGGTTATTGTTTGATCGCTTATGCTTCAACACGCAAAGGCATTAGTAAACTTGAAGTAAATCAACCGCACTTATTAGAAGAACTCAATCAAAACTGGGAAGTTTTGGCTGAACCAATTCAAACCGTAATGCGCCGCTATGGAATAGAAAAACCTTACGAAAAATTAAAAGAATTAACGCGAGGTAAACGAGTGACAGAACAGGCTATGCGTGAATTTATTGATAAGTTGGATATTCCACAAGAAGAAAAATTACGTTTACAAAAATTAACACCCGCTACTTATATTGGGGCTGCAGTGGAATTAGTAGAGAAGCTATCATAGGAATTTGGCTCTTTTTCCAACAATATTCTTTACAAGAACATAGCTTTTCTCTATAATCCTGCGCCTGTGTTAGTCAATCTAACAAATTTCTGGTTGGTGCTTGACCTATTCAAGCCCCATCCAAGACCGTAGGGGAGTAATCTTAATTATCCTACGTAGATGGTGAACAGAATAAGAATTTTTCTTGCTTCTGGGCGCCGAAGTCATCCTAGTCTAAGGATTAGGTAAATTAATTCCGAGCAATCGGAGTGTATTCAGGAGCTAAAAGCCAATGGCATTAAATCTTCAAGACAAACAAGCAATTGTTGCTGAAGTAAATGAAGCAGCCAAAGGTGCACTTTCAGCAGTAATCGCGGATTCTCGCGGTGTAACTGTTGAGAAAATGACTGAATTACGTAAATCAGCACGTGAAGCTGGCGTTACAATGCGTGTAGTTCGTAATACTTTATTACGTCGCGCAGTTGAAGGCACAGATTACGAATGCTTAAAAGATACGTTTGTAGGTCCAACACTTATCGCGTTCTCTAACGAACACCCGGGAGCAGCTGCTCGTTTGTTCAAAGAGTTTGCTAAAGCAAACGATAAGTTTGAAATTAAAGGTGCAGCCTTTGAAGGTAAAATCCAAGATGTTGAATTCTTGGCAACATTACCAACTTACGAAGAAGCGATTGCACGTTTAATGGGCACAATGAAAGAAGCTGCAGCAGGCAAACTTGCTCGCACCTTCGCGGCATTACGCGACAAATTACAAGAAGCAGCTTAATCATTAAGCGTTTCTTACTTCATCTAACTTTATTTATTTTAGGAATTGATTGTTATGTCATTAACTAACGAACAAATCATTGAAGCGATTGCTTCAAAAACTGTAACTGAAATCGTTGAATTAATCGCAGCGATGGAAGAAAAATTCGGTGTTTCAGCAGCGGCAGCAGTAGCAGCAGCTCCAGCAGCAGGCGGCGCAGCGGCAGCAGAAGAAAAAACTGAATTCGACGTAATTCTTGCAGCAGCTGGTGCTAACAAAGTAGCAGTAATCAAAGCAGTACGTGGTGCAACTGGTTTAGGCTTAAAAGAAGCTAAAGATTTAGTTGAATCTGCTCCAGCAGCATTAAAAGAAGGTGTTTCTAAAGAAGAAGCTGAAGCACTTAAGAAAGAATTAGAAGAAGCGGGTGCACAAGTAGAAATTAAATAATTTCTATTTTAACCACTTTAAAATTCTGAAAACCGATGGGAAACTATCGGTTTTTTCCTATCTAAAAAGCCGTAACTTCCTTCATTTAAAAACTTATCATCTTCTCCTTTCTACGATAAAATATCTCCTATTATTATTGATAAATAAAGAGAAAATCTATGACTACAAAAGCATTAAGTGCGGTAATTTTAGCAGCCGGAAAAGGAACGCGCATGTATTCCGATTTACCAAAAGTACTACATAAAATAGCTGGTAAACCAATGGTAAAACATGTAATTGATACAGCTCATCAATTAGGCGCAGAAAATATTCATTTGATCTATGGCCACGGTGGAGACTTAATGCATACCCATCTTGCAAATGAACAAGTAAATTGGGTATTACAAACAGAACAACTTGGCACAGCACATGCAGTTCAACAAGCGGCACCTTTCTTTAAAGATAACGAAAATATTGTTGTACTTTACGGCGATGCACCATTAATAACTAAAGAAACATTAGAAAAATTAATTGAAGCGAAACCAGAAAATGGCATTGCATTGCTTACCGTAAATTTAGATAACCCAACAGGCTATGGACGAATTATTCGTGAAAATGGGAATGTTGTAGCAATTATAGAACAAAAAGATGCAAATGCTGATCAACTAAATATTAAAGAAGTAAATACTGGCGTTATGGTATCCGATGGTGCAAGTTTCAAAAAATGGCTAGCTCGTGTAGGCAATAATAATGCTCAAGGCGAATATTACTTAACGGATCTGATTGCTCTCGCAAACCAGGATAATTGCCAAGTTGTTGCGGTACAAGCAACAGATGTCATGGAAGTTGAAGGCGCAAATAATCGCTTACAATTAGCCGCACTTGAACGTTATTTCCAAAATAAACAAGCCTCCAAATTATTACTTGAAGGCGTAATGATCTACGATCCCGCTCGCTTTGACCTACGTGGAACATTAGAGCATGGAAAAGATGTGGAAATCGACGTTAATGTTATTATCGAAGGTAGTGTTAAACTCGGCGATCGCGTAAAAATTGGCGCAGGTTGCGTATTAAAAAATGTTGTTATTGGCAATGATGTAGAAATAAAACCCTATTCTGTGCTAGAAGATTCTGTGGTGGGAGAAAAAGCCGCAATTGGTCCATTTTCTCGTTTACGCCCAGGTGCAGAACTTGCAGCTGAAACGCATGTCGGTAACTTTGTAGAAATTAAAAAATCTACCGTAGGTAAAGGCTCTAAAGTAAATCACCTGACCTATGTTGGCGATTCAGAAATCGGCTCAAATTGTAATATTGGTGCGGGTGTCATCACCTGTAACTACGATGGTGCAAATAAATTTAAAACGATCATCGGTGATAATGTGTTTGTGGGATCTGATACACAATTAGTCGCGCCAGTGAAAGTCGCAAATGGCGCAACTATTGGTGCTGGGACAACAATTACACGCGATGTAGGTGAAAATGAATTAGTGATTACACGAGTTCCTCAGCGTCATATTCAAGATTGGCAACGACCAACAAAGAAAAAATAAAATAGCATAAAAAATCCTACGTTTTATCGTAGGATTTTTTTATAAACCGATTTTACAAATCGTAATTAAAGCTATATAAAAAATAACCGCACTTAATACCAATAATTTAAGAGCCAATTTGGGCTTTCTCTGATGTAGGTGATATAAAATTCGAGCTACCACCGCAAGAATAATAGGGTAAATCCAAAAAAATATTGAGAATAAATTAACTTGCCAAGTTTCTAAGTTTGAATTTTTCTCAAATGTCGTGGAAAGCAACAGAGCCATCGGACATAACAATACAGGGGCACAAAAAATAGCTAATCCCCAGGTAAATAAACTAAAACCACGAGGTAAAGATTGTCTTGTCATAATTTAAAATTTTACGAATAATTGATAATTACAATATAACAAATACTGTGATTATTAGAAAGCAAGTGGAAATCAATAGACTTGAATAAAATGAAATGGCGCACCCGAAAGGATTCGAACCTTTGACCGCTCGGTTCGTAGCCGAGTACTCTATCCAGCTGAGCTACGGGTGCGCAGATGATGCTTTAATTATTCATAACCATTTTATAAGATAGAGTCGCTTTAAAATGGCGCACCCGAGAGGATTCGAACCTCTGACCGCTCGGTTCGTAGCCGAGTACTCTATCCAGCTGAGCTACGGGTGCAGAATAAATAAAACAAACAATGGCGGTGAGAGAGGGATTCGAACCCTCGATGGAGCTTTTTAACCCCATACTCCCTTAGCAGGGGAGCGCCTTCAGCCTGCTCGGCCATCTCACCACAATCGGTGTGAGCGGTATAATACGTTTTTTAGAAAATATGTCAAACCATTTTTTGAAAAACACACCTGTTTGAATATTTTATCTACACATTAAATATGTTATTGAATAAAAATCTACTCATTATTCAAAAATACTAAAATCTTAGATATTGTTTCCCGTCTTAATTCATCTTGCTCAAATAACACCTCATGTTTCGCATTCAATACAACTTTACATTGAGCATTCGGAAAAAGTGCGGTTAATTTTTCAAGATTTTTGTTATCTACTATTTTTTCTTTTTCGGCTTGTAAAATTAGGATTGGAATTTCAATCTTAGGAATAACTTTCGGCAAGCGTTTAATTGCATTTAAACACAAATGTACCCAACGGAACGTTGGTCCGCCAAGATGAATTGCTGGATTCTTACGATTCACACGATTCATCCATTTCATTCTGGTTTTACAGAAACTTAGTTCATTGTCTTCCAAGTGGACTTGTTGATAAGATCCTTTACCAAAAACATAACGCTCGCCTTGCCCTAAAATATTCATCAGGGCAATAATCAGTTCATCTCTAATAGGGTGCTTTAAAGGAATGCCGTAAAAAGGCGAAGAAAGCACTGCTTTATTAATGCGATGATCACAATTTGCCAAATAATACGTTGCAATCAATGCGCCCATCGAATGAGCAAGCAAATGCTGCGTTGAATAGCTGAAAAGTGCGGTTACTTTTTCGATGATTTTCGCTATATCATCGACATAGAAACGAAATTCGTCTAAATGCCCTTTTTCAGAATCCTTCAGCAAATGGGTTGAATATCCTTGACCTCGGTGATCAAATAGCAACACATCATAGCCTTGATGATAAAAATCATAAGCTGGCTCTGACCATTTCAACATATTTTCAGCACGACCATTCACTAAAATCATCAATTTTCTATCCGCACTTTTTACGTGGACTAAATGACAATAAGCGATTTGAACATTATTTTTGCCAGTGAAATATTGCGTTGGAAATTGATTGAAAAAAGGTAACAGTTCGGTAAAGGCAAATTGAGTAAAGTTGGATTCTCGATTCATAAGTTTTTAGATGAGATACATCAACGCATACAAAAGAAAGAAAAAGTGCGTGAGATTTTACTTCACGCACTCTACCAATTATGCTACCAATTGTTTTAAGATACGGCGAACTGGCTCTGCTGCCCCCCATAATAATTGGTCGCCCACAGTAAAGGCAGCCAAATATTCAGGGCCCATAGCCAATTTACGTAAACGCCCCACTGGCACGCTTAATGTACCTGTTACTTTCGCTGGGGTTAATTCACGTAATGTGGTTTCTTTGTCGTTTGGAATCACTTTCACCCATTCATTATGTGATGCAATAATTTGTTCGATTTCTTCTAATGGTAAGTCTTTTTTCAGTTTGATGGTGAATGCTTGGCTGTGGCAACGTAATGCACCAATACGTACGCATAAACCATCAACAGGAATTGGATTGTCACTTAAACCTAAGATTTTGTTGGTTTCTGCATAGCCTTTCCATTCTTCTTTAGTTTGTCCTGTTTCAGGAAGAAGTTTGTCAATCCAAGGGATTAAACTCCCCCCTAATGCTGCGCCGAAGTTATCGGTTGGGAAACTATCAGAGCGCATTTCTGCAGTCACTTTACGTTCAATATCTAAAATAGATGAAGCTGGATCTTTTAATTCACTTGAAACCGCTTGTTCTAATAAGCCCATTTGTGAAAGTAATTCACGCATATTTTTTGCGCCAGCACCTGAAGCTGCTTGATAAGTTGCGACAGATACCCACTCCACCAAATCTTTTTCAAATAAACCACCGATAGCCATAAGCATTAAGCTTACCGTACAATTACCACCTACGAAAGTTTTAATGCCTTTTTTCAAGCCTTCAGAAATCACGTGTTGATTTACTGGATCAAGCACGATAATTGCATCATCTTTCATACGTAGTGCAGAAGCGGCATCAACCCAATACCCGTCCCAACCTGTTGCTTTTAATTTTGGATAAACTTCATTGGTATAGTCACCACCTTGGCAAGTCACGATAATGTCTAATTTTTTGAGTTCTTCAATATCGAATGCATTTTTAAGTTCGCCTGCATCCTTGCCACCAAATACAGGAGCTTTTTGACCTGCTTGTGAAGTTGTAAAAAATACGGGATTAAGATTCGCAAAATCATTTTCCTGCGACATACGATCCATTAATACGGAACCCACCATTCCGCGCCAGCCGATAAAGCCTACATTTTTCATTGTTGTTTCCTTAGTTTATTGTGTTTGAATAGAATTATTAATTACAAGATAGCGTTAGCAAAATCAAGTATTTTTCATGGAAATTTACATTTTGCGAAAGAAATTAAATAAGAAATAAAAAAGAGCGGTCAATTTAAAAGAAAATTTAACTTGACCGCTCTTTTTCTAATTATCTACTTCGACACTTATCACACCTTCTTCCGCTTTCAACAATGCATACGCATCTTTCAACATTGTGGAATCAATGGAAAAACAGCGAATTTGTAACCGCACTTCACCACTACTTTGATCTTTCACCTGTATATGTTCAATACGATACTGATTGTTTACTAACAATTGAGTGACTTTTCCAATACTTTCCGCACCATTGACAAGAATATTGAATTTTGTCCGACGACGTTGTGATTTACGATGTACCCAACGTTGAACCAACGGACTTAATCGAATAGACACCAAAATCATCACCGTTGCGATCACAGCATCGAATACGAAACCCGCCCCAGCAGCAATACCGATCCCCGCAGAAGCCCAAATAATTGCCGCAGTGGTTAAACCTGAAATCGCATCATTTTTCTTATGCAAAATCACACCCGCACCTAAAAATCCGATGCCACTAATCACTTGAGCCGCAAGGCGCATCGGATCCGTACGAATATTTTCTGAAACTTGCGCATAATGCTCTGCGGCTTGAATCGAAACAATCGTTAGCACACAAGTGGTGACGGCAATAATGGCGCAAGTTTTCACGCCCACAGGTTTGCGCTTAAGCTCACGCTCTAAGCCAATAACACTGCCAAGCACCATCGCCAATAGCATTTTGCTAAAAATAATTAAGTGATAAGGATCGAAAAGTGCGGTTAAAAATAAAGATGAATTTTCCATAATGATAAAAATGAGTCCGACATAATCGTCTATTCTACATCACTTAGCTTAAAATCTTTACCCTTCCAAGCCTTTAATTTATCGCCTTTCTTGCGAAAATTGAGTAAAATCTTGCGTTTGAAATTTTATAGAGCGAAAGAACGGTTATTTTATGCAAAATTCAACCCCAAGCATTGGCTTTGTAAGCCTTGGTTGCCCAAAAAACTTAGTAGATTCTGAACGAATCTTAACGGAGCTACGCACCGACGGTTACAACATTGTGCCAAGCTATGAAAATGTCGATTTAGTGATTGTGAACACTTGTGGCTTTATTGATAGCGCTGTGCAGGAATCACTCGAAGCGATTGGTGAAGCATTAGAAGAAAATGGACGCGTCATTGTGACTGGCTGTTTGGGGGCAAAAGAAGACCAAATTCGTGAAGTGCATCCTAAAGTTTTGGAAGTCAGCGGCCCACATAGTTATGAAACAGTGATGGCGCAAGTTCACAAATACGTGCCAAAACCAACACATAACCCTTACACGAGTTTGGTACCAAAACAAGGCGTGAAACTCACACCAAAACATTATGCCTATTTGAAAATCTCTGAAGGCTGTGATCACCGTTGTACGTTCTGTATTATTCCATCTATGCGTGGTGATTTAGAAAGCCGTTCTATTACGCAAGTTTTGGATGAAGCAAAACGTTTAGCTGAAGCAGGCGTAAAAGAATTACTTGTGGTATCACAAGACACTTCCGCTTATTCCATGGATTTAAAACGCCAAGAGGGTGGTGTAAAAACGGCTTTCTGGAATGGCATGCCAATTAAAAATGATTTAATGACGCTTTGTAAACAGCTTGGCAAACTTGGCATTTGGG
This sequence comes from Haemophilus sp. SZY H36, assembly GCF_018829625.1. Lineage (NCBI taxonomy): Bacteria > Pseudomonadati > Pseudomonadota > Gammaproteobacteria > Pasteurellales > Pasteurellaceae > Haemophilus > Haemophilus sp. SZY H36. The sequence continues at coordinate 226,524 of NZ_JAHKKA010000003.1, forward strand.
TTCGCTTACATTATGTGTATCCCTATCCGCATGTGGATGATTTAATTCCATTAATGGCAGACGGCACGCTCTTGCCATATTTAGACATTCCATTACAACACGCCAGCCCGAAAATCTTAAAAGCAATGAAAAGACCGGGCAGTATTGACCGCACTTTAGAACGCATTAAACAATGGCGTGAAATTTGCCCAGATTTAACATTGCGCTCCACCTTTATTGTCGGTTTCCCAGGTGAAACAGAAGAAGATTTCCAATTATTGCTCGATTTCTTAAAAGAAGCCCAACTTGATCGCGTCGGCTGTTTCAAATTCAGCCCCGTTGAAGGCGCACCTGCAACAGAGATGGCTGACCAAGTACCAGAAGATGTGAAAGAAGAACGTTTCCACCGCTTCATGCAATTACAACAGGAAATTTCTGCAAACCGTTTAAAACAAAAAATCGGTAAAACTCTTGATGTATTAGTGGATGAAATTGACGAAGAAGGCATTGTTGGCCGATCTAAAGCAGATGCCCCTGAAGTTGATGGGTTAGTTTACGTAGATAATTTAAGCGGAATCAATGTCAAAGTCGGCGACGTGATTAAAGTAACCATCACAAATTCTGATGAATATGATTTGTGGGGAAGTTGTTAAATAACAACAATCTCAACGAAATAAACAAAAAATCCATCTTCGTATTGAAGATGGATTTTTCTATCAACCAAATACTTTTTCTAAGTGTGCTTGGTAGTCTGCTAAGTATTGTTCTATTTGTGGATTTTTAATCACATCATTACATAAGAATGTCGGCAGACGTCTTAAGCCGATGAATTCATTAGAGACTGACGTAGATTAGCCCTAAATACCACACCATTTTCTCAATATTTTAAGCTGTTCTTTTGGTGCTCCAAAGTTAAACCAAATTCACATTCCTTCAAGAATAAAGGAAAGTTTTTTCGATCGATTCCATTATATTTTCGGAGGATTCTCTTCGCCTGACTCCAGAAATTTTCTATTCCATTTATGTGGTTTTGTTTCACCGCAAATAGTTCGGAATGATTGATTCGTTCGTGGTGAAATTTGCTCACGTCAAGGGCATCATAGCTTCGATAAGTATCGGTATAAACCCAGCTATCAGGCTTGATTTTCCTCACAATAACAGGCGTTAATGTCTCTGTTTTGGTATTTTCTACCACTACCGTAAATACTTTTCCTTGTCGCTTTAACAAACCAAATACGGTAACTTTTCCTGCTGCGCCTCGGCCTCGTTTTCCTTTACGATGACTGCCAAAATAGATTTCATCAAGCTTAATTTGACCATCAAAAACCTCATCGGTTTCAAGGGCTAAATGATAGCTAATGACTTCACGAATTTTTCAGTGAAACAAAATCGCTGAATTGGCTTGGATACCGAGTAAATCATCCGCTGCTCGGGCTGTAACTTTTAGTACAAAAAATTCAAGGAGCTTATTTTGTATAGATTTCTTTAATTTACAATGAATTATCTTCATTTTTATATGACTAGCATACTTGCTAATCTACGTCAGTCCCTATTTTTATGTTAAAATAATTAAAATTATAATTATTGAAACTTTATCATGACCTACACCGAATCAGCCATCGAGCACAAGTTCATTCAAAAACTTATTGATTTAAAATATACCCACCGTCCCGATATTTATGACCGAGAATCGCTCGAAAAAAATTTCCGTCAAAAATTCGAGCAATTGAACCGCGTCCGTTTAACTGATAGCGAATTTGAACGCTTAAAACTGGAAATCATCAAACCTGATGTGTTTTCTGCTGCGAAGCTCCTACGCGAGACCAATACTTTCATTCGTGAAGATGAGACTCCACTCTACTATACTCTGGTTAATATCAAAGACTGGTGTAAAAACGACTACGAAGTCATCAGCCAATTGCGCATCAATACTGATAATAGCTATCACCGGTACGACGTAATTTTGTTAATTAACGGGCTTCCGTTGGTACAAATCGAGCTAAAAACCCTGCAAATTCCGCCGATAAAAGCCATTGAGCAGATTATCGACTACAAAAATGATACGGGAAACGGCTACGGTAACAGTCTTTTATGCTTTATGCAGCTTTTTATTGTCAGTAATGAAAGCAGTACCTATTATTTTGCTAATAACTCAAACAAACACTTTAGCTTCGCTGCAGACGAACGCTTTTTGCCCGTTTATCATTTTGCAGACGAAGCCAACAATAAAATCAACCATCTCTACGACTTTGCCGATAAATTCTTAGAAAAATGTACCTTAGGCAGAATGATCAGTCGTTATATGGTATTAGTTGCCAATGAGCAAAAACTGTTAATAATGCGTCCTTACCAAATTTATGCTGTTAAAGCGATTGTGGATTGCATTCATCAAAGTCGCGGTAATGGTTATATCTGGCACACTACTGGTTCCGGTAAAACGCTGACTTCCTTTAAAGCCTCAACTCTGCTCAAAGACAATCCTGATGTCGATAAATGTCTGTTTGTTGTAGATAGAAAAGACCTTGATCGCCAAACCCGTGAGGAATTCAACCGTTTCCAAGAAGGCTGCGTTGAAGAAAACACCAATACCCAAACTTTAGTAAACCGTCTGCTGTCCGACGATTACGCTGACAAGGTCATCGTAACTACTATTCAGAAACTCGGCTTGGCGCTCAAAGAAAACAGCAAATACCACAACCAATTAAGCACACTCAAAGACAAACGAATGGTGTTTATCTTTGACGAATGTCATAGAAGCCAATTCGGCGACAACCATCGAGCGATTAAAAACTTCTTCCCGAAAGCTCAGATGTTTGGCTTTACTGGCACACCGATTTTTGAAGAAAATGCCAGTTACAAACGTATTGATGGCACGGATGCTACACTTCAGACGACCTTAGACATCTTTGAACAGCAGTTGCACGCCTACACCATCACCAATGCTATTGACGACGGCAATGTCTTGAAATTCCATATCGATTATTACAAAGCCGAAGGTGATAAACCCGTTTCCGCCACCCATCCTGCCACCAAACAGGCAATTGTCGATTCCATTTTAAGCAAACACGATGCAGCAACGGGCGGCGAGCGCCGCTTCAACGCTATTTTTGCTACCGCGTCCATTAACGATGCCATCGAATATTACGAATTATTCAAGTCTGCCCAAGCTAAGCTGCAAGCAGACAATCCCGAATTTGAGCCGTTGAACATCGCCTGCGTTTTCTCGCCGCCTGCACAGTCAATGCAGAAAGATGACCACAAAAACCAATCCGACATCGTTCAAATGCAGGAAGATTTACAACAGGAAAAATTCGATAATCAAACTGACCCAGAAGGCAAAAAAGCAGCCTTAAAAGCTATTATCGAAGACTACAACCACCAATACCGTACCAACCACAGCATCGGTGAATTCGATGTGTACTATCAGGATATTCAAAAACGCATCAAAGACCACCAATATCCCGACAAAGACTATGCGCACAAAAACAAAATCGATATCACCATCGTCGTCGATATGCTGTTGACCGGATTCGACAGCAAATATTTGAACACGCTCTATGTCGATAAAAATCTCAAGTACCACGGCTTAATCCAAGCCTTTTCCCGCACTAACCGCGTTTTGAACGCAAGCAAGCCCTACGGCAATATCCTCGATTTTCGCGGACAAGAGGCGCAGGTAGATGAAGCCATCAAACGCTTTTCAGGGCAGGATACAGAGCGCGCCAAAGAAATCTGGATAGTCGATTCCGCAGAAATCGTCATGACCAAACTGCAAAACGCCATGACTCAACTTGAAGACTTCATGTCATCGCAAGGCGTAGCATGCGAACCATCCGAGGTTTATAACCTTAAAGGCGACAACGCCCGCGCAGGCTTTCTTAACCTATTTAAAGAAGTACAACGTTACAAAACCCAGCTTGGGCAATACACCGATTTAAGCGAAGAACAAAAGCAAGAAATAGAAGCCATTCTACCCACCGATACCCAACGTGCTTTCAAAGGCGTATATCTGGATATGGCGCAACGCTATAAAGAAAAAACTGGTAAGAAAGACACTGTTTTACCTCAAGAAATCGAACAACTGGATTTTGAATTCGTCCTATTTTCATCCGCCATCATTGATTACGACTACATTATGCGCTTGATTGCTGAAAACACATCCAAGCCGAAGAAACAGCAGATGAGCCGAAAGCAATTAGTCGAACTGATTGCCTCTAGCAGCGACCTGATGGACGAAAAAGACGACATCATTGCCTACATCGACAGCTTAAGAGCAGGCGAAGCCCTAAGCGAAAAAGACGTTAAAGCAGGCTATCAGGCATTCCGTCAGGCAAAAACAAACGAAAAACTAACCGCACTTTCTGCAAAACACGGCATCGCTAACGAAACCTTGTCCGCCTTCATCAACGAAATCATAGACAGAATGATTTTCGACGGTGAAAAACTGACCGACCTGCTTGAGCCGCTAGATTTAAGCTGGAAAGAACGTCGTTTGAAAGAGCTTGCCCTGATGGAAGACCTTGTCCCCTTGCTGAAAGGTTTGGCAAAAGGCAAAGAGATCTCAGGATTGAAGGCTTATGAGTAAAAAGTGCGATTTCTTGAAATAACGACAACTCTTATTTCGAGAAAAGCTGTTTTCTCGAAATAACATCATTTATTATTTTGAGAAAATGCGTTTTCTCAAAATAAGTAAGTGTGTTATTTTAAGGAAAACACAAAATCAAGGTGAATTTATGTCAGCCACACAAAAAATCGAAACCTTCAAAGCAGGCAAATGGGAAAAACGCTACCAATACAAGAGTTTTGAGCCGACGCTCATCAACAAGCCGTGATCGTGGGAAGATCCCACAATCAACTTTATGCTGGAGCGGGCAACCAAAGCCTTGGGCGAACTGAATGCTTTGTCACTGATTGTGCCTGATATTGACTTATTTATTCAAATGCATATCACCAAAGAAGCACAAACATCCAGCAAAATTGAAGGCACGCAAACTCAGCTTGACGAAGCATTAATGCCCGAAGATCAAATCCAACCTGAAAAACGCGATGATTGGCGTGAAGTACAACATTACATCAAAGCCATGAACCAAGCAGTTGACGGGCTAAAAACACTGCCGCTGTCCAACCGCCTGCTTAAAGAAACACACCATACTTTAATCAGCGGAGCAAGGGGCAAAGAAAAACTGCCCGGTGAATTTCGCAGCAGTCAAAACTGGATTGGCGGTTCAAGTTTAATGGACGCAGCATTTATCCCGCCGCATTATGAGAACGTGCCTGAATTGATGGGTGATTTGGAGCTGTTTTGGCACAATGAAGACATATTTGTGCCGCATCTTATCCGTATCGCCATCAGCCACTACCAATTTGAAACCATTCATCCATTTTTAGATGGCAATGGGCGTGTCGGGCGTTTACTGATCCCCTTGTATTTAATTGGCCATGACGTATTGGAAAAACCGTCTTTCTATATATCAGATTTTTTTTGAGCGCAATCGGGCCAGCTATTACGATGCATTGATGGCAGTACGCCTGCGGAATGATTTGAGACATTGGATTTTATTCTTTTTAAAAGATGTCGAAGAAACGGCAAAAAAAGGCTGTCAGGTTTTCCGTCAAATTCTAGCGTTGCAACAAGAAATGCATGCCGTTGTTATGAGTTTGGGTAAGCGGGCAGAAACCGCAAACAGCCTGCTGAAACTGCTTTATACACAACTGATACAGACCGCACAAGACGTAGAAAAGAACTTGGGCGTATCGTCATCAACTGCCAATTCACAGTTAAAAGAATTTGAAAAGTTGGGCATTTTGCAGAAAATAACGGGTAATAAACGTGGAAGGATGTATGTCATGACCTGTTATTTGAATATTTTCTAAGCAAAGACTTAAAGAGCACAGACAATGAATACAACAAACATGGACAAACAAGACGACAAACAAGAACGTGTTACCCCAAAACTGCGGTTTCCGGAGTTTCAGACGACGTTGGAGTGGAATAAAGATATTTTGGGGAATTTGTTTGCTGAAAGAAGCAAAAAGAATAATCCAGGAAAAACTGTTTTAGCTGCGACCCAAGATAAAGGTGTTATCCCTTACGAATTGATGGAAAAATCTGTTATTCGCGACAGAAAAAACTTGGGTGGATATAAGTTAGTCTTGCCAGAAGATTTCGTTATCAGCTTACGCTCATTTGAAGGTGGTTTTGAGTATTCGAAATATGAAGGAATTATTTCACCCGCCTATGTAGTGCTTTATCCAAAGATAAAAATATACAATTATTTTTTCCGAATTTATTTTAAACAGGATAGCTTCATTCAACAGATTCAGAATAGCCTGAATAATAGTTTACGAGATGGAAAATCTATCTCATATAAACAAGCCTCCACATTATCTATTGCATTGCCTAAAATTGAAGAACAGCAAAAAATCGCCGATTGCCTGTCTTCCATCGACGAATTGATCGAACTGGAAGAGCGGGCGATTGCAGGCTTGAAGCAGCATAAAAAGGGTCTTATGCAGAAATTGTTTCCTACAGTCGGATAAATACAGGACAGAGATAAACAATGAATAACCAAGACAACAAAAAAAGAGTAACGCCCAAACTGCGGTTTCCGAAGTTTCAGACGACGTTGGGGTGGGAAGTTACACAATTAAAGTTTATTTGTGACGTATTGCAAGGAAATGTATTCCCAGAAGCATTACAAGGTAAAAAAAGTGGAAAATATCCTTTTTTTAAAGTTAGTGATATTTCAAGATCTATTATTGATTCCAATGGACATTTATCTAAAGCTGCAAATTATGTGGATGAAAGTGATGTATCAAAATTAAAAGCAAAAATTATCCCTAAAAACTCAACTGTTTTTGCAAAAATTGGGGAAGCATTACGCCTAAATAGACGAGCTTATACTCAATCAGAATGCCTAATAGATAATAATATTGCAGCATTAAAAGCAAATGGCAAAGCAAATGATTACTTTATTTATCAGTTAAGCCAACTTATAGATTTAAATAATTATTTTGCAGGCGCTGTCCCATCTGTTAATAAATCCACGTTAGAAAATATAGAAATTTCATTTCCAGAAATTAAAGAACAACAAAAAATCGCCGATTGCCTTTCATCAATCAACGAACTAATTAATTTAAGAGAACAAAAACTTGCCGCCTTAAAACAGCATAAAAAAGGCTTGATGCAGCAGTTATTCCCAAGCCACAATGACCTGCAAGCAAGCAAGCAAGCAAGCAAGCAAGCAAGCAAGCAAGCAAGCAAGCAAGCAAGCAAGCAAATAGTTTATCCGAAACTTAGATTTCCGCAATTTAAAGATTGTGAAGGCTGGAAAGTTGTCAAATTAGGTAATGTATTCAAAAGAATAACTTTAAAAAATAAAGAGAATAATCAAAACGTATTAACTATTTCTGCACAATATGGATTAATTAGTCAACTAGAGTTTTTTAATAAATCTGTTGCTGCAAAAAATATTACAGGATATTACTTATTGCACAAAGGAGATTTTGCATATAACAAAAGTTATTCTAATGGCTATCCTTGGGGAGCGATTAAACCACTCAAACTATACGATAAAGGTGTTGTTTCTACTCTTTATATTTGTTTTAGACTTCAAGAGCTTCACTTAGAATACGGCTCATTTTTTGAACACTATTTCGAAACAGGATTACAAAATCCTGAAATCAGCCAAATAGCTCAGGAAGGGGCAAGAAATCATGGTTTACTAAATGTTTCAGTTCAAGACTTTTTTGAAAATATAAGCATTTGTCTTCCCTCTTCAAAAGAACAACAAGCCATAGCCGATTGTCTGTCTTCACTGGACAAACTGATCAGAGAAGAAAACGAACAGATAGACCGTCTGAAAGACCATAAGAAGGGACTGATGCAACAATTGTTCCCTAAAATACAATAAGGAAACAGCGACTATTTTTGCAGCATCACGAAAATGGTCGGTTCAACCAATTGAGAACCAATAAAACGCAATGGTAAACAAAAACACACAGCAAAACGAAGATCCGTTCAAAGACCTAGTTGATTTAAACGACTTGGCGGGACGACTAAGAAAACAAAACAGCAAATGCCACCTGATTTTTGCCCATAATGGCACAGGGAAAACACGCTTATCAATGGCATTTAAAGATTTGGGGAAACAAGGCAATAGTCGTGATACGTTGTATTTTAATGCCTTTACCGAAGACTTATTTTTTTGGGACAACGATTTAGACAACGATACTGACCGAGTATTGGTATTGAATGATTCATCTAAGTTTTTTGCGGGCATTTGGGAATTGGAACTGGATAACCGTATTCGTCCGTTATTACAAAAATATATAGATTTTGATTTTCGGATAACTAAAGAGAAACATAAAAAAGAGGCTGATAAAGAAGAAATTGAAAGATGGGAGGTTTCTTTTTTCCTGCCTGACAATCCAGATGAAAATATTAAAGTATCTAGAGGAGAAGAGCATCTTTTCATTTGGTGTTTCTTTCTTGCCATCCTGCAACTTAGCTTGGACAAAGAAGAAGGTTCGCCTTATGAATGGGTGAAATATGTCTATATTGATGATCCGATTTCTTCGTTAGATGATAATTATGCCGTTTCTGTTGCTCAGAATTTAGCAACATTACTTAAATCCTATAACAAAGACGGCAGGCTTCAAGATCCTATTCAGTTTATTATCTCTACTCATCACGGGTTATTCTTTAACGTATTGTGCAATGAATTACAACGAGCACCGAGATATTTACTATCCAAAAATACTTCTGATAAATACTATTTCATTAAACTAGAAGGGGATACTGCTAGTTTGTATCATGTGGCCATGCTGAAAATGCTGAAAGATACGTTGGATAATGATGAACCGCTATATCCTTATCACTTCAATATTCTACGCAATATTATGGAGAAAACAGCAAATTTTCATGGGTTGGCAGGCTTTAAAAAATGTATAGAACTAGAAGATGCTGAATTTTATGAACGTCTGATTCCAGTACTCAATCATGGCGGTTATTCTGTTTTTGAGCCAAAAGAGATGCTGCCTGAAAATAAAGAAAACTTTGTAATGGTTTTGAGAAAATTATTGGACACATATCCGTTCCACCAAGATTTATTACCCAATTTATTTAAAGAGAGTCAATTATGACCCAAGAACAATTAAACCAACTCGGCAAAACACTATGGGCAATCGCCGACCAACTGCGCGGGGCGATGAATGCCGACGATTTCCGCGACTATATGCTGTCATTTCTGTTTTTACGTTATCTGTCCGACAACTACGAGCTTGCCGCACAAAAGGAATTGGGGCGAGATTATCCGCAATTGGGTGATGAAGACAAGCGCACACCGCTTGCCGTGTGGTATGAAGAAAATGCAGACTCTGTCGCTGATTTTGAAAAACAGATGCGCCGTAAAGTACATTATGTGATTAAGCCCGAGTTTCTTTGGGGCAGTATTGCTGAGCTTGCACGAATTCAAAGCAGTAAATTATTAAATACTTTGCAAGATGGCTTTAAATATATTGAAAACGAGTCTTTTGAAAGTACGTTTAGCGGCTTATTTTCCGAAATTAATTTAAATTCGGAAAAGCTTGGCAAAAATTACGAAGAACGAAATAAGCGATTAAGCGAGGTCATCAAGAAAATCGCTGAAGGCATCAATGAGTTTTCTACCAATAGCGATGCTTTGGGCGATGCTTATGAATACTTAATTGCCCAGTTCGCATCCGGTTCTGGCAAGAAGGCCGGCGAGTTTTATACCCCTCAACAGGTTTCTACAATTTTATCGCGGATTGTTACGCTCGACAGCCAAAACCCAGCCAGCGGCAAAAAGAAAAAGCTGGACAATGTGCTGGACTTTGCCTGTGGTTCAGGATCTTTATTACTGAATGTGCGTCATCAGATGGCGGAAGCGGATGGGTATATCGGTAAAATATACGGACAGGAAAAGAATATTACCACCTACAACCTGGCGCGGATGAATATGCTGCTGCACGGTGTAAAGGATACAGAATTTACCATTCATCACGGCGATTCCTTGCTCAACGATTGGGATATTTTGAATGAAATGAACCCTGCTAAGAAACTAGAATTCGACGCCGTTGTTGCCAATCCTCCGTTTAGTTACCGCTGGGAGCCGAAGGAGGATTTGGCAAACGATTTCCGCTTCAAAAACTATGGGCTAGCCCCTAAATCTGCAGCAGATTTTGCCTTTTTGCTGCACGGTTTTCATTTCTTGAGCGATAGCGGCACGATGGCTATCATTCTGCCGCACGGTGTGTTGTTCCGTGGAGGCGCGGAAGAAAAAATCCGCACAAAACTACTCAAAGACGGCAATATTGATGCCGTTATCGGGCTGCCTGCCAATTTGTTTTATTCAACAGGCATTCCGGTCTGCATTTTGGTGTTGAAAAACTGTAAAAAAGAAGACGATGTTTTGTTTATCAACTCCGCCGATTATTTTGAAAAAGGCAAACGCCAAAACCGTCTGACAGGCGAATATATCGATAAAATCGTGGACTGTTACCAATACCGCAAAGAAGAACAAGGCTACTCCCGCCGTGTATCTATGCAGGAAATTGAAGATAACGGCTACAATCTGAATATTGCCCGCTATGTCAACAATACCCCTATTGAGGAGGAGGTTGATTTAGGTGCTAACCATAAGATCTTAGTGGGTTTGGATTTAAAAATTAGAGAAGCTACAGAAAAGCACAATGCATTTTTGAAGGAGCTAGGATTACCTCTACTGCCTTGAGTATTATTAAAAAGCCGATTGAAATAAGCATTCAAAAAAATGGAAATCAACCAGTGCTAATAAAATAAAAAGGAGGCGGCTACTTTTCTTTTCATCATCAATGGTATAGTGTACGAAATTGTTGATAAAAACACTTTAAAACTTAGCCGCACTTTCTCCCCATTATTTTTTCATTTAAAGCCATTTTCTAGCCTCCTTTCAAAATCGCTCTTAATCGATCAAGTTGGTTTTGTGTTTTTTCTTGTTTTTGCTCGGTGGTTAATTTTGGTTTATCGCGTTCCCATAACACATCGTCATTGGGTAATTCAGCTAAAAATCTGCTGGGTTCTGGGCGAACTAATTCACCATATTGACGGCGCTCACGGCATAAGGAAAAAGTGAGTTCTTTTTGCGCTCTTGTGATCCCCACATAAGCCAATCGGCGTTCTTCTTCCACGTTGTCTTCATCAATGCTGGTTTGGTGGGGCAAAATGCCTTCTTCCATACCGATCAAATAAACATAAGGAAATTCCAATCCTTTAGATGCGTGCAATGTCATCAGTTGAACTTGATCGCTCTCGTCATCGTCTTCGCCTCGCTCTAACATATCACGTAATGTCAAGCGGGTTACCACTTGATTAAGGTTCATCGGCTCATTGATTTCATCGCCTTTTAACATATCCGCAACCCAGTCAAATAACGTGGCGACATTCTTACTTTGCATTTCTGCCGCTTTAGGGCTTGTCGCGTATTCGTACAAATATTCTTCATAATGAATTGCAGATAACATTGAACGTACTGCACGTTCTGGTTCAGAACGTTGAATTTCATCATTAAGCTCTACAATCCAACGGCCAAATTTTTGCAATGAATCATAGGCTTTTGGCGTGATGCGTTGAATAAGTTCAAACTCAAAAATAGCGTCAAACAAACTAATGTGTTTTTCTTGAGCCAACTCCCCAAGTTTTTGTAACGTCGCAGTGCCAATTTCACGCTTCGGTGTATTCACAATACGCAGGAATGCTGCATCATCATCTTGATTCACCACCAAGCGTAAATACGCCATCATATCTTTAATTTCTGCACGGGAGAAAAAAGAAGTACCGCCCGAAATTTTGTAAGGAATACGGTTTTGCATCAGTACTTTTTCGAGTAATCGGGATTGATGATTGCCTCGATACAAAATCGAATAATCTTTATATTTGGTTTTACGGCTAAAACGATGGGCGATCAGCTCGGCGACAATCCGCTCGGCTTCGTGTTCTTCATTTTTTGCCTCAATAACAAGCAATTTTTCCCCTTCACCAATAACTGAAAAGAGTTTCTTATCAAACACGTGCTCATTGTTATCAATCAAAATATTGGCGCAATGCAAAATGCGTTGAGTTGAACGATAATTTTGCTCCAGCTTAATCACTTGCAAACGAGAGAAATCATCGCGTAAACGCACCATATTTTCTGGTCGTGCGCCACGCCACGAATAAATAGATTGGTCATCATCGCCCACCACAGTGAAACAAGCGCGATCACCCACTAAAAGTTTAATCAGTTCATATTGACTGGTGTTGGTGTCTTGATATTCATCCACCAACAAATAACGAATTTTTGCCTGCCATTTTGACCGCACTTCTTCATTTTGCTTGAACAACAATGTCGGCAACATAATTAAATCATCAAAATCAAGGGCATTGTAAGCTAGAATTTGTGTGGCGTAACGCTCATAACATTTTGCAAAAGTTTGATATTTAGCATCACGCGCCAACGCAAATGCCTGTTTTGGCGAAATCAAATCATTCTTCCAGTTAGAAATCACTGAAATTAACTCACGCAATAAATCCTTATCTTCTTTTAATACATCTGCGGTTAGCTCTTTTAACAACGCAAATTGATCGTGTTCGTCAAACAAGGTCATATTTGATTTAAAGCCAAGCGCTTTATATTCACGCTTAATAATGTCAAAACCGAGCGTATGAAAAGTGGATACAAGCAAGCCTTTAGATTGCTCTTTGCCAATGGAATGTGCCACACGCTCTTTCATCTCGCGTGCGGCCTTGTTGGTGAAAGTAACAGCGGCAATTTGTTTCGGAGAATAACCGCACTTTTCAATTAAATGGGCAATTTTATTAATGATTACGCGAGTTTTGCCTGAGCCTGCACCAGCAAGTACAAGGCAAGGGCCTGTCACATATTCAACGGCTTGTTGTTGTTGAGGATTGAGTTTCATAAGAATTATTGGGCCCACGCATAGGGCAGTAATACGGTGTCTAATAAAAATGAGAGAGGCAAATCTAAGATTGGCAATCCCCATTGTTGGGCCATTTCAAGATCATAAGCAGCCCCTGCATAGGCGGTATATTTTTCTGTTGGATCGATAAGTTTAACCACGGAACCACAACCAGATAAAGCGATTAGTGCGGTCAAAAAAATAAAGGTTTTTATCATCGTGCTTTTAACGCATTGAACACAGGTACAGGAACTAGCTCAGCGACATCACCACCATGCAAATAAATTTCACGCACAATGGTGGAAGAAACAAATGCCCATTTTTCTGCGGGTGGGAAAAACAAACTATCTACGCCTTTTGTGAGTAAACGATTAAGGGCAGCTAATTGAAGTTCATATTCAAAATCTGTTGTTGTGCGTACGCCGCGAATAATGGCGGAAATATTGTGCTGTTTAATCACATTAGCCAGCAAATCAGAAAAGCCAAAAACCTCCACATTGGATAAATGTGCAACAGATTGACGCACAAGCTCTACGCGTTCATCCAACGAAAATAGCGGTTTCTTGCTTGGGCTATTCGCCACCGCCACTAAAACACGAGGAAAAATCACCGCACTTCTTTCAATAATGTCTAAATGACCGTTCGTAATCGGATCAAAAGTACCGGGATAAATCACACTCGTCATACATTACGCTCCAAATAAGGTTTTAATAAATCTAACAAACGCTGTAATGCACCACGGTTTTCCATCAGCACTTCATAGCCAGCATTGCCTAAACGTTCGCTCGCCTCTTTTGAATTTAATAAGGCTTCTACCGCGCGCTCTAAGGCATCTGCTGTTGAATTAACTTCCAGCACACCTTGTACTTCCACCAGCATTCGAAATATCTCGGGGAAATTGAAAGTATGCTTGCCGGTAATCACTGGCATTTTAAATGCAAGAGGTTCCAGTGGATTATGTCCACCATGTTTCACAAGACTTCCACCCACAAAAGCAATATCTGAAACACCATACATCAACATCAGTTCGCCCATGCTATCGCCTAAAATCACTTGGGTGTTTTCATTTGGTAACTCATTTGTCGAACGGCGAATAAATTGGAATTTTTCTTTTTTAAGTAAATCTGCCACCATATTAAAACGCTCTGGATGGCGCGGAACGAGCAATAGCAATAAATTTGGGTATTTTTCCAATAATTGGCGATGTGTTTGTAAGATAATTTGCTCTTCGCCTTCATGGGTACTCGCCGCAATCCAAATTGGACGATTTTTTACCCAAAGTGCTCGTAAAGCATCAATCTTTTCACGTAACTCATCAGTGATGGAGAGATCATATTTAATATTGCCCGTCACCTTCAATTTATCTTTGCGATAACCTAAATCCAAATAACGATTGCTACTAATTTTGTCTTGAGGTGCAATTAAATCAATTTGTGAAAACATATTTTGCAAATGCGGTTTAATTTTTCCATAACGGCGCGCTGAACGAGCAGACAAGCGGGCATTTGCCACCACAAAAGGAATGTCTCGGCGATAAAATTGTTGAATTAAATTTGGCCAAAGTTCGGTTTCAATCACAATACAAAGTTTTGGCTGAACAAAGTCAATAAAACGATTAATGGCGCAAGGTATGTCGTAAGGCAAATAGCAATGGAAAACGCTATCGCCAAAAGCCGCTTTGACACGATCAGAACCCGTAGGGGTGACCGTAGTGAAAGTAATCGGTAAGTGCGGGTAATTTTGTTGGAGTTTTTGCACGAGTGGTGTAGCAGCAATAACCTCACCCACTGATGCCGCATGAATAACGATACCTCCAGCCTTAGGAGGTGTCAGTGAGGCATAAAAACCATAACGCTCACCAAGCCTTTTTCGGTAATTCGGAGCCTTAAATCCGCGTAGCCACATAAAGAGCAGCACCAACGGTTGAATCAGATACATCAAGCTCGTATAAAAAAAACGCCACATAAATGAAATTCGGTTATACTTGAAAAAATTTCGGCTAGTATAGCAAAAAAAGGATTGAAAATATGCCTACAATTAGCGTTGCGATGATTGTAAAAAATGAAGCACAAGACCTAGCGAATTGCTTAGATACCGTAAAAGATTGGGTGGATGAAATTATCATTCTAGATTCTGGCAGCACAGATAATACCAAAGAAATTGCGCTTAATTATGGAGCAAAATTCTATGAAAATAGCAACTGGCCGGGCTTTGGTAAACAACGCCAATTAGCCCAACAATATGTAACCAGTGATTATGTACTCTGGTTAGATGCTGACGAACGCGTTACGCCCAAGCTACAACAGGCTATCTTAAATGCAGTTAAAAATGATCGAGAAAATACCGTTTATGAAATTCCACGAGTGAGTGAGGTATTTGGGCGTGAAATTCGCCATTCAGGCTGGTATCCCGATTATGTGGTTCGCCTCTACCGCACAAACTATGCGCAATATAACGATTCGCTTGTACATGAAAAAGTCGAATTTCCAGCTGGGACAAAAGTAGAAAAATTAACGGGGGATTTAGAACATTTCACTTATAAAAGCATTCATCATTATCTAGTGAAATCAGCGGGTTATGCAAAAGCCTGGGCAGATCAACGCCAAGCTAAAGGAAAAAAAGCCACACTTTGGCAAGGAATCACGCATGCGCTCGGTTGTTTTGTGAAGATGTATTTGTTAAAAGCGGGTTTTTTAGATGGCAAACAAGGATTTTTATTAGCAGTGTTATCAGCGCATTCAACCTTTGTAAAATACGCAGATTTATGGGAGCGCGATCAGCATAAACACTAGCGAGTTTTGCAAGGGCAATCATTTAAATGATCGTCCACCAATCCCATAGACTGCATAAACGCATAGCACGTGGTTTCGCCAACAAAGACGAAACCACGTTTTTTTAAAGCTTTAGAAAGAGCTTTAGATATTTCTGTTTTAACAGGTACAGTTCGCAAATCAGGCACATCATTCACAATCGGTTTATGATTGACAAATGACCAAACAAAATCACTGAAATTTTCACCGCACTTTTCCATCACCAAATAAGCTTTCGCATTTTTGACAATGGCCTCTAACTTGGCTCGATGGCGGATTAATCCTGTATTTTGCATGCAAGCATCAATATCAAGTGCGGTCATTTTTACGATTTTTTTCGGATCAAATTGATGAAAGGCTACACGGTAAGATTCACGTTTTTTCAAAACTGTAATCCACGAAAGCCCCGCTTGCTGCCCTTCCAAACAAATTTTTTCAAATAGCTTTTGGCTATCGAATTCAGGCTTTCCCCATTCCTTGTCATGATAATCAATATAAATAGGTTGTTCGCCAACCCAAGGACATCGAGTAATCATAACATCTCCTTTTTAAGCTGTTCATAAACCACCACAAAATCTGGCATTACGCCTCGCCATAAATGGAAAGAATGTGCTGCTTGCGCGACCAACATCCCGAAGCCATCGCTAACGTTGGTTAAACCCAAACTTTTGCATAATGCGATAAATGGCGTGTCTATGACTTTCGCATATTGCATATCGTAAAAAGCCGAGCCCGATTTTAAAATTTCAGTATCAACTGGAGCAGTTCCACCACTTAATCCAGCTGAAGTCGCATTAATCACCAAATCATAAGTTTGTAGCGGAATAGAATCCATTGAGGCAGCTTGAATATTGCCGTAAGGCTGAAATCTTTCAGCTAATTCTTTGGCTTTCGAAAAAGTGCGGTTGGCAAGGAGGATATTTTGTTGAGCTTGTAAAAGTGGCAATAATACGCCTTTTGTTGCTCCACCTGCTCCTAGAATTAATATGCGTTGATTTGGATGAAGCCAATTCAAACGTTGTAAATCCGTTACCAAACCAATCCCATCGGTATTATCCGCATAAAGTTTACCATCATCGAGTTTTTTTAGCGTATTGCAGGCCTCCGCCAATTTTGCTCGTTGGCTATATTCGTCTGCCAACTGGTAGGCACGTTCTTTAAAAGGCGAAGTAATATTGCAACCTTTCGCGCCATCCTCAAAAAATGCTAAAAGCTGTTGTTCAAAAGAATCAATATCACCTAATTTTGCAATGTATTCCATTGTTTGATGCGTTTGCGCGGCTAACTTATTTTGAATCAATGGGGATTTACTTTGCGCAATCGGATTGCCCCACACAGCATAAAGATCCATAAATTATCCCTGTCTAAAAAGTTGATTTGTACGCAAGTCTCGAATTTCGGATGGATTGAACGCCCCGCCTACCATTTCATCTAATACTGGAAAATCTGCACCGAATTGTAACCGCACTTCATCGGCGGTACGGCAAGGTGACTCACCAGTCAGATTTGCGCTAGTCGAAGTTAATGCAAACTCCGTGATTTCACACAAGGCTTTCACAGAAGGGTGATCGCACAAGCGTACTGCGATGCTATCAAATTTGCCCGTGAGAAAATGCGGGATGGTCGATTTTGCTGGCACAATCCAAGTAGTGGGACGTTCATATTTACCTTTCAGGCGAGAAAGCTGTTCATCGTTAATCTGCTCAAAATCGACAAAAGGACGGAAAAAATCTAAGCTAGGCGCCACCAAAATCAGCCCTTTTTCTGCTGGGCGTTGCTTTAAATTAAGTAATTTTTTTACCGCACTTTCACTTTGAGGATTACAGCCCAAGCCAAACACAGCTTCAGTGGGATACGCAACCACTTGATTTTGTCGAAGCGCCTCGGCAATTTGTTCTCTATTCATTTTACTCTTTTACTTTTATTGCTCAAAAATATGACGGCAAGTTTTATTTGCACACTGGAAAATTTGTTTTTCCCTATCTTCGCTTTTTAACAAAGAAAGCGGGAAATGGCACGTTGGGCAAGGCACGGCATAAGGCTTGGCAGGCAAAGAAAATTTACATTTAGGGAAATTATTGCAACCGTAAAAAATTTTTCCTTGGCGACCCCGACGAGAAATCAAATGCCCCGTTTTACATTCAGGACAAGTAATTTTTTCCTCAGTCTCAGATTCTTCTCGCACCACAAAATCGCATTCAGGATAATGGCTACAACCAATAAACATCCCAAAACTACCTTGTTTCAACTGCAATAAATTACCGCACTTCGGGCAAATTTCATCAAGTGTTTTTAATACTTTATGCTCCGATCGTTGCAAAGGACGCAAATAATCACATTCAGGATAAGCAGAGCAACCTAAAAACAGCCCTTTTTTGCCTTGTTTAATTTGCAAAGGCGAACCACATTGAGGGCAAAGCTCTTCATGCTTTATGCGTTGAAAAAGTGTTTCTACCATAAACTGATCACTTTATTTACCAATATGATTGATTCTACAAGCTTAGGTTTTCTCGTCAATATTCAATAAAATAAAAGCGGGATATTTTACAATATCCCGCTCACACTCAATTACAGTCCTAGATTACCAATAAGCACGTAAACCTACAACAGTTTTATAATCGTGCGCTTTGCTAGTTTCTACACCATTTTCTTGAGTTTTGGTTCGTGTTGCTTGCCATTCAACAAATGGTTTAACCTTAATAGAACCTTGTTTATATACGTAGTACTCTGTTCCCACCATAAATTGATTTTTAGTTTTTTCTGTACGAGAACCAGTATGATCCTTATCTGTTTTATATGCATACATCGCATATACATTTAAATCATTATTATAGGTCCATGGGTTATTGAATTTTTGAAGAACAATTGTACGAATTTCATTCTTGGTATTTTTGTTATCATAACCACCTTTATGGTTAGTAACTTGACGTTCAAGATCAATACCATAAGTTGTATTTACAAATGTGTAAGATGCACCTAAAGAATAAGCATTTGTTGCAAATGAATTATTAGCGTTTGTATTCGCAGAAATTTCACGCGTAAAGCCTGCACCAAAACTTACACTTTGAATATCATTAATTTTGTGCTCGTAAATAGAACCTACACCCCAAACATTTTTACGAGGATTTTTTAAATCTAGATTAGTATCACCACGTTTGCTAGCACCACCGTAGTAAATACCTGCTCTTACTTTATCACCATTTTCATATTCTGAAGTATAAGTATATTGAGTTGCACGACGAGCAGCGCTATCTAATAAACCATCAGATAAGCTATAAGTATTAGCTAAATCTGTACGTTTTACTTCATCAGTGATAGTTGGCATATTACCATAAGTTAATTCACTAAATTGTTTCTCCGTATGCTTATAACCAAAACCTGCATAAAGGATACGCGTATACAGATGATCAAAATCATGTTGAGAATCAGCTTCTCCACGTAAACGCCACTCAACACGACCTAAAGCATAGAAATCATCAGTTAATTTTTGTTTCACTTTGAAACCAAAACGTGAACCATTATTAGAAACAGCATGATTAATATGATCTTTTTTCTGACTAGGTGTACTACCATAAGTATCTGTGGTATTAGAGGTACTTTCCCATTTCACACGTAAAGAGCCATTGAAATCAATATCAGTACCAGTTTCTTGAATTTGGAATTTGTAAGCTTGTGCAGAACTTGCAGCCAATGCCGCTACTGTTAAAGCGAGAAATGTTTTTTTCATCATTTGCTTTCCTTTTTATTAAACGTTAAGAAATAAATATATTTAAAATATATTGAACTTTTTCAAGTTTACTCACCACATTAGAAATAATCAAGCAAATTTGTAAATTCACGATCAAATTATCACGTAAAACATATATATAAAAAAGCCATTAAAATACAACTTTTCATCTGTCTCATATCGACTGCTTAGATTTCTTTCGTTATAATTGAGCGTCCTATTTTATTTAACAAACGTGTTCGGTGTGGATTTTTACCGAGTGCAAATTAATTGAGGTAACAAATGTCATTAAATATTGAAACAACTCAAGGTTTAGAACGCCGTGTAGCGATCACCGTTCCAGCTGAAACTCTATCTAAAGCAGTTCGTGAAGAGTTTAAACGTGCATCAAAAAATGTGCGTGTAGATGGTTTCCGTAAGGGTCATGTTCCTTCACACATCATCGAACAACGCTTCGGTGCATCAATCCGTCAAGATGTATTAAACGATTTATTACCACGTCATTTTTTTGATGCCGTGATTGCAGAAAAGATTAATATCGCAGGTCGCCCAACTTTTGGTATTGAAACTTTTGAAGAGGGTAAGGATCTAGTTTTCACCGCAACTTTTGAAGTTTATCCAGAAGTTAAATTACAAGGTTTAGAGAATATTAAAGTTGAAAAACCAACTGTTGAAATCACAGAAGCTGATATTGATAAAATGGTTGATGTGTTACGTAAACAACAAGCAACTTGGGCAGAAACCGACTCTGCAGCGAAAGCAGATGATCGCGTAACTATTGATTTTATTGGTTCTGTAGATGGCGAAGAGTTTGAAGGCGGTAAAGCATCTGACTTCGTATTATTTATGGGACAAGGTCGTATGATTCCTGGTTTTGAAGATGGTATCGTAGGCCATAAAGCAGGTGAGCAATTTGATATTAATGTAACTTTCCCTGCTGAATACCATGCAGAAAACTTAAAAGGTAAGGCGGCAAAATTTGCAATCACTTTGAAAAAAGTAGAAAACATGGTGTTACCTGAGTTAACAGATGAGTTTGTTGCTAAGTTCGGTCCGAATACTAAATCTGTTGCAGATTTACGTGTAGAAATTCGTAAGAATATGGAACGTGAATTGAAAAATGCATTAGTTTCACGTGTTAAACAACAAGTAATCAATGGCTTAATTGAACAAAATCCAATTGAAGTGCCAGCTTCTGCTGTAGAAGAAGAAATTAATGTATTACGCAATCAAGCGGCTCAACGTTTTGGTGGCAATGCACAACAAGCTGCACAGTTACCACGTGAATTATTCGAAGCGGAAGCAACTCGTCGTGTTCAAGTAGGTTTATTATTCTCTGAAGTGATTAAATCTAATGAATTAAAAGCTGATGAAGAACGCGCTAAAGCAATGATTGCAGATATAGCATCAGCTTATGAGCAACCAGCTGAGGTTGTTGAATACTATAGCAAAAACGAAGAGTTAATGAACAATATTCGTAACGTAGTATTAGAAGAACAAGCGGTGGATGCGGTACTTGCTAAAGCACAAGTTACTGAAAAAGTTTCTTCTTTTGATGAAATTATGAATCCACAGGCATAATGATTAATTAATATCGTTATGATTGAGTAAAAGTGCGGTCGCTCTTTTTAACAAAAGCGACCGCATTTTTATTTGTAGGTTATTTAGAGTAAAATAATTAGTAATTTTAGTGAAAAAGGTAAGAAAATGAGTGTAATTCCTATGGTTGTTGAACAGACTTCGCGTGGCGAGCGTTCATACGACATTTATTCCCGTTTATTAAAAGAGCGTGTGATCTTCCTCAGTGGTGAAGTTGAAGATCGTATGGCTAATCTCATTGTGGCTCAGCTGCTTTTTTTAGAGTCTGAAGATCCAACTAAAGATATCAATATCTATATCAACTCTCCCGGTGGTTCTGTGACCGCAGGTATGGCTATTTACGACACAATGCAATTTATTAAGCCAGATATTCGAACACTTTGTATCGGTCAGGCATGCTCAATGGGCGCATTCTTGCTTGCTGGCGGAACCGCTGGCAAACGAGCAGCATTACCAAATGCGCGTGTGATGATTCACCAACCGTTGGGCGGTTTCCGTGGTCAAGCATCGGATATTCAAATTCATGCACAAGAAATTTTGAAAATTAAACACACTTTAAACGATCGTCTAGCATTCCATACTGGGCAAAGTATCGAACGAATTGAGAAAGATACAGATCGTGATAACTTTATGTCAGCTGAAGAAGCAAAAGCATATGGTTTAGTTGATGAAGTTTTAATTAAACGTTAAGGAAACACATGTCAGACAAAGATAAAGATTTACATTGCTCTTTTTGCGGAAAAGAAAAAGGCGAAGTAGATAAATTAATTGCTGGTACAGACGGCTATATTTGTAATGAGTGTATTGAACTGTGTCATTCAATGATTGAAGAAAGTAATGATGAAAGTGTAGACGAAAGTGCGGCAGAAAATGAGGAGAAATTACCCACTCCTCACGAAATTCGGGCTCATCTAGATGATTATGTTATTGGCCAAGATTATGCGAAGAAAGTGCTTTCTGTCGCAGTTTATAATCATTATAAACGCTTACGAACTAATCATCAAAATAACGATGTTGAGCTCGGAAAAAGTAATATCTTGCTTATTGGACCAACGGGTAGTGGTAAAACATTGCTTGCTCAAACATTAGCTCGTCGCTTAAATGTGCCGTTTGCAATGGCTGACGCGACAACATTGACTGAGGCTGGCTACGTCGGTGAAGATGTAGAAAATGTCCTACAAAAGCTTTTACAAAACTGTGAGTATAATACTGAAAAAGCAGAGCAAGGCATTATCTATATTGATGAAATTGATAAAATTAGTCGTAAATCGGAAGGCGCATCAATTACTCGAGATGTATCAGGTGAAGGTGTACAACAAGCATTGTTAAAACTCATTGAAGGTACTGTAGCGTCTATTCCACCTCAAGGCGGGCGTAAACATCCGCAGCAAGAAATGGTGAAATTGGATACGTCAAAAATTCTCTTTATCTGCGGTGGCGCATTTGCGGGATTAGATAAAATTATCAGTAAACGTACACAAACAAGTACGAGCATCGGTTTTAGTGCGAAAGTAGAAAAAGATGAAGAAGAAAAGTCTCTTTCTGAATTATTCCGTCAAGTAGAACCAGATGATTTAATGAAGTTTGGTTTAATTCCAGAATTTATTGGGCGTTTACCCATGATTTCTCCACTAAGTGAATTAGATGAAGAAGCTCTTGTGCAAATTCTTACACAGCCTAAAAATGCCTTAACTAAACAATATCAAGCTTTATTTGGACTTGAAAATGTGGAGTTAGAATTCACTCCAGAAGCTTTAAAAGCAATGGCGAAGAAAGCGCTTGAAAGAAAAACAGGCGCACGTGGTTTGCGTTCTATTGTAGAGGCTGTATTACTTGATACGATGTATGATTTACCATCTATCAAAAATTTACGTAAAGTAGTCGTGGATGAAAGTACCATTGTAGATAATACTGCTCCAAAATTAGAATATCATTCTTAATAGAAAAGTGCGGTTGTTTTTCCTTATGTTTTCTATTTTGCTTGATGATTTTCAATAGGCAAGGCGAAAAGAAAATGCTACAATCGCATGTTCTTATAACTTTATTCTTATTTTCCTAAGTAAATAACGGATTCAATTTATGGCAACTGAAATTGTTGATAAAAAGAAAAATGCACCAGAGACGGTGGTAGAAGGTAAATCTAAAGGATTAAATACCCTTCTTTGGATTTTAGTCGCAGTCTTTTTTGCGGCAGCTGCAATTGGTAATGTTTATTTCCAAAAAGTATATTCATTACCTATTCGTGTAGTGGGTGTAGTCATTGCGTTAGTGATTGCTTTTGCATTTGCAGCAATTACTAATCAAGGTACAAAAGCTCGTACATTCTTTAAAGATTCAAAAATAGAAGCGCAAAAAGTGGTATGGCCAAGTCGCCAAGAAGCGCGTCAAACTACATTAATCGTAATTGGGGTAACAATCATTGCATCCTTATTTTTCTGGGCGACAGATTCGATTATTGTCACAGTAATTAATTTCTTAACTGATTTGAGATTCTAAAATGACTGAAGAAACAACTGTATCAAAAAAACGTTGGTATGTATTACAGGCGTTTTCTGGTTTTGAAAGCCGAGTGGCTTTAACTTTGCGTGAATACATTAAACAGCAACAAATGGAAGACCAATTTGGTGAAGTGTTAGTTCCAACTGAAGAAGTTGTTGAGAATGTTGCAGGTAAACGCCGTAAAAGCGAGCGTAAATTTTTCCCAGGCTATGTCCTTGTTGAAATGGAAATGAATGATGATACTTGGCACTTAGTAAAAAGTGTGCCACGTGTCATGGGATTCATTGGCGGTACACCTGATAAACCTGCGCCAATTTCTAAACGTGAAGCAGATGCTATTCTAAATCGATTAGAACAAAGTTCAGATAAACCACGCCATCGTAATGAGTATCACCCTGGTGAAGAGGTTCGAGTTACTGAAGGTCCATTCGCAGACTTTAACGGAACAGTAGAAGAAGTAGATTATGAAAAAGGTCGCTTAAAAGTCTCAGTATCTATCTTTGGTCGCGCAACACCTGTTGAACTTGAATTTAGTCAAGTAGAAAAAATACATTAATTACATATAAAAAAACCCTGCTAATTAAGCGGGGTTTTTCGTCATATCTGATAAAACTAACATAAAACTAATTTTGTTTTCTTATCGTGTAAATAATCGGTAATACTATTAGGGACCTTATCCGTAAACAAATATTCTACATCACTTAATTCGCCCAATCGAACAATCGCTTGGCGCGTAAATTTAGAGTGATCGGTCACTAATAACGTCTGACGTGAACTTTCAATAATCGCTCGTTTTACTTGTACTTCGTGGTAATCATAATCCAATAGTGAACCATCTGCATCGATCGCGCTAATCCCTAAAATACCAAAATCTAGGCGAAATTGAGAAATAAAATTTACCGTAGCTTCACCAATAATTCCACCATCCATTCGCAATGATCCGCCTGCCATGACAATATCAAAACTTTCATTTTGGCGTAAAAGATGAGCGGCATTCAGATTGTTCGTCACAATTCGGAGTTTTTCGTGGCCAAGCAATGCATTGGCGACAGCCTCAGGCGTCGTACCAATATCAATAAACAACGATGCACCGTTAGGAATCAACTTCGCAACTTCCTGTGCAATACTATTTTTTTGTAATGAAAAGAATTGCTTACGATCCACGTAATCAGAATTTTCAGCAGAAGATGGTGATGCCGCACCACCGTGATGACGACGGATTAAATCTAACTCCGCCAAAATATTCAAATCACGACGAATCGTTTGAGGGCTAACATCTAAGGCAGCAACCAGTTCTTCCGTGCTTAAATAGCCGGATTGTTCCACCAGTTTAATAATTTGTTGATGCCGTAACGACTGCTTCATAGAGAACCCCTTATCCAAATTGAATATACCTACTGTAGCGAATTTTTACGTAATTTGCTATCGATAAATCCCCAAATCAAGCCAACAATCAAGCCTAAAATATGCGCTGCATTTCCCATTTCAACACCAAATAAGGGGCTAATAAAACCTAATGCGATCCCCGCCAATAACATTGTGAAAAAACCTTCTGGCAGATCAAATAAATGATGATTCAATTTATCACGTATAAATACATAGCCTAGAACCGCATATACAACACCAGAAAGCCCAAAAAAAGCGGGGCCAGACACATAATTTTGCACATATCCTGTTATGGCAGATGCTACAACATACAACATCAATAATTTGACCGAACCAAAAGTGCGCTCAATCATTCCACCGAAAATAAAAAACCAAGACAGATTAAACAAAATATGTAAATTAGATAAATGTACCAATGTATGTGAGATATAACGCCACGCTTCGCTATCTTGCTCTTCGTAAGCGGGGTAATGCATCAAATACATAATATCGTCTTCAAAACCCAGCTGTTGAGCAATATAAATAAGCGCACAAAGTGCGGTGAGAATTAGCGTGATTTTTCCCTGTTGAGCTAAAAAGTTTTTCATTCGTGATCTCATACTTCTGCGCAAATTTAAAAATCAGACTTCGCGTTAAAGGTCATTGTTTCGCCTGTAATGGGGTGAGTAATCGTCAATTCTTCTGCGTGCAAGCATAATCTTGGCGACATAGCTTTAGCCTGAGGATGAGAGTAAAATTTATCGCCTAGAATTGGATGCCCTAAAGCTAGCATATGCAATCGTAATTGATGAGATCGGCCTGTCACGGGCGTCAGTTTCACGCGAGTACTGTTATTGGGCAAACGTGCTAAAACTTCGAATTTTGTGACCGCTCTTTTTCCTAAAACAAAATCCAAACGTTGGCGTGGTCGATTTTCCCAATCACAAATCATTGGAAAATTTACCTCTCCATAATCTTTCTCCAAATGCCCCCAAACAATCGCTTGATAATGTTTTTTCGGTTCACGTTCGCGAAATTGACGTTTTAATTCACGATCCGCCACCTTACTTAAAGCAAACACAATGATGCCGCTCGTTGCCATATCCAAACGATGAGCAGGCTCACAAAAGCCGAATTTTTCTTTTACTCGACTCATTGCACTATCGTAATATTGTGGTTGATTGCCTGGCACAGAAAGCAAACCGCTCGGTTTGTTCACCACGCACAAATGATTATCTTGATAAATAATATCTAAATAAGGTTCAAGAGGCGGATTGTATTCAATCAATGCCATTTTTATTCCTTGTTCGTCACAATGACACGCAAGCAATCCAAACGCCAATTTGCTTTAGAAAGCTCGTCCAATGATTGTGTTCGTTGTTGTTCCAAAATATCAATTTCGCTTTGGCGAATATTTTTATTCACTGCTCGCAAAGCCTGCAAACGGTTAATTTCTGCACTTAATTGCTGATCTGCTTGATTTTTAGCTTCGGCAATAATCGGTTCAGATAAAGATTTTACGAGCTGATCTCCTCGCGTGATCAAGGATTCAATATTGGCACGTGCCATTTTCACCATTTGATTAGCAATATTTTTACCAAGTGGTTTCAATTTGCTATGCAATGTTTCAAAGGCAACCTGTTCACCAATGTTATTTCCTTTGTTATCAAGCAGCAGACGAATAGGCGTTGGCGGCAAGAAACGATTGAGCTGTAATCCTTTTGGCGATTGGCTTTCCACCACGTAAATCAATTCAATTAATAAGGTTCCAGCGGGCAGTTGTTTATTCACAAGTAATGCCATTGCGGCTTTGCCAATATCACCAGAAGCAACAAAATCAATACCTTGACGAATCATAGGATGATCCCAAGTCAGAAACTCCATTTCTTCGCGAGCAAGGGCAAGTTCACGATCAAAGGTAACCGTCACACCTTCTTCTTTTAAACCCGGAAAATCGGGCACAAGCATTGTCCCAGTTGGGCTAATCACAATACTATTTGCGCCAAGATCTTCTTGCTCTACGCCAATAATATCGAATAATTTTAAAGCAAAATTCACAAGCTCAGGCGAATTATCTTCATCAGCAATTTGATCCACTAACGCTTGTGCTTTCTTTCCACCATTAGAATTTAGCTCTAATAAACGATCGCGACCTTTTTCTAACTCAATCTTGAGTTTTTCCCGCACAGTTTTAGTTTGTTTTAATAATTCAGAAAATTCATTCTCTGAAAGTGCGGTAGAAATTGACCGCACTTTTTCCAATTTATCAGAAAACTGGGCAAATAATGCCATTCCCATTGGACAAGTTTGTTCAAAAGCATTCAGCCCATCATTGTACCAACGCGCTAAACGACTTTGAGGCGAATTTTTCGCACAAGGCACATAAATTTGCACATCACGTTTTTGTCCAATACGATCTAATCGGCCAATACATTGTTCCAATAAATCTGGATTGGTCGGTAAATCAAATAACACTAAATTTGCGGCAAATTGGAAATTACGCCCTTCCGAGCCAATACTCGAGCTCAGTAAAACCTGTGCGCCGTTTTCTAAATCCGCAAAATAAGCCGCGGCCCTATCACGTTCGATAATCGACATGTTTTCGTGGAACACTGCGGCGCGAATCGCCTCACGTTCACGTAAAATTTGTTCTAACTGAATCGCCGTGGCTGCTGTCTGGCAAATAACAAAAATTTTTTCATCGCGATGTAGTTTGAGGAAATCAATCAGCCAATCAATTTTATCATTCTCTTCAGAGAGTGTAATTTGGTGGTAAACACGGTGCGGAAAACCTTTCACGCCTTGGCGTGTATTGCGGAATAACATTCGCCCCGTGCCATGACGATCAATTAAGGCTTGAATCAGTTCTTGACGGGCACGATGTTGTTCCTCATCATTATTTGATGCAATCGCTCTAAAAAGAGGCTCGACATCTTGTTCAAGCAACAAATCAGAAATATGATTTTTTTCTACCGCACTTAATGCCTTATTTGCCACCAAAGATTCAACAGCATTAACCACAGGTTGGTAGCGTTCCTGCTCTTTCACAAAGGTTTGATAATCAAAAAAACGTTCTGGATCCAGTAAGCGCAAACGAGCAAAATGACTTTCTTGCCCAAGTTGTTCTGGTGTTGCCGTGAGTAACAAGACGGATGGAATGATGTGAGCAAGCTGTTCAACTAATAAATAAGCCGCACTTGGTGAAGATTCAGACCACACGAGGTGATGTGCCTCATCCACAATTAAACAGTCAAATTGAGCATTGAGCGCCTGCTCTACTCGATTTGGATGAGTTTCTAACCAATTCAGCGAACAAATAATTAAGCTTTCCGTTGTAAATGGATTAACGGCATCAAGATCAAAATCATTGCAACGTTCTTCATCAAAAAGTGAAAAATGCAAATTAAAACGACGAAGCATTTCCACCAGCCATTGATGTTGCAAGGTTTCTGGCACGATAATAAGAACACGTTGCACTTTCTCAGCAAAAAGTTGATTCTGCAAAATCATTCCTGCTTCAATGGTTTTCCCTAAGCCAACCTCGTCTGCCAATAACACGCGAGGATTAACTCGATTACCGACTTCAGCGGCAATATGAAGCTGATGAGGAATTAAACCCGCACGCGTTCCGCGTAAACCACGCAATGGCGATTTAAATTGTGCTTGCTGATGACAAAGCGTGCGATAACGCAATGCAAAATGACTGCTGCGATCAATTTGCGCTGAAAACAGACGCTCTTTCGCTTGGCTAAAAGAAATAATCGATGAAATATCACCCTCTTGCACAATGACACCTTCACCTTGTGGATTTTTAACTAAATAAAATAGCAAACCGTTCATATTTTGAACGTCTAAAATCTCACCTTGCCAGCCAGCTTGATGGGATAATCTTTCACCTTTGCTAAATACAATTCGGCTTAAAGGCGCTTGTGCAGCAGCATATATACGCGTTTCATCCGCAGCAGGGAAATAAATCGTGACAGTTCGTTGATCTAATGCGGTAATGATACCTAATCCTAAAGCGTTTTCACTTTCACTCAACCAGCGCTGACCAATAGCAAAGGGCATAATAATTCTCTTTCTGATTTATATTAATAAAATTTGGGGGCGTATTGTAGCTTGCTTAAATAGCAAAGAAAATTAATAAAAGAGAATAAAAAAATAGATCGAAGAAATAAATGGCACGCCCTAAAGGATTCGAACCTTTGACCCACGCCTTAGAAGGGCGTTGCTCTATCCAGCTGAGCTAAGGGCGCATTCAAAGGATTTCTTTTGTACAGAATTTCAAGACAATATAAAAGAAGTGGTCGGCGAGATAGGATTTGAACCTACGACCCACTGGTCCCAAACCAGTTGCGCTACCAAGCTGCGCTACTCGCCGATAAGCTGAACCAATTATAGATTTGTTTTGATACCAGTCAATGACTTTTTTTATTTTTTAAGCTAATTGCTCAAAATTATTTCAATTTAGGAAATGTCACTATTTCCCGTTGTAAAAAATTCATTGTCCGTTAGAATAGCAAACGTTTTCTCTCTTTTCATATATAAAGGACAACTAAATGACTGCACAAATCATCTCTGGTACTACCCTTTCAAAAAAAATCAAATCTGATGTTGCCTCTGAGATTGAACATTATATTGCTCAAGGTAAACGTGCACCAGGGCTTGCAGTCATTCTCGTTGGGGCAGATCCTGCATCACAAATTTATGTAGGAAGTAAACGTAAAAGCTGTGAAGAAATCGGCATACTTTCCCAATCCTATGATTTACCAGAAACAACTACACAAGCCGAATTATTAGCCCTTATCGATAAACTCAATAACGACAAAACAATTGATGGTATCTTAGTACAACTCCCCTTACCTCAACAAATCAATGCAGAAGCTATTATTGAACATATTGATCCGAAAAAAGACGTGGATGGCTTCCATCCTTATAATGTAGGAAGATTGTGTCAACGAATTCCAACATTACGAGCCTGCACACCTTATGGTGTAATGAAACTATTAGAAACAACAGGAATTGATTTACATGGCAAACACGCGGTAATTGTAGGTGCATCCAATATTGTCGGCCGCCCAATGTCTTTAGAATTATTATTAGCAGGTGCAACCGTCACTGTGACTCATCGATTCACCAAAGATTTGGAAAGTCATGTTCGCCAAGCAGATATACTTGTCGTCGCGGTGGGTAAGCCGAATTTAATTCCTGGCGATTGGATCAAAGAAAGTGCGGTCGTCATTGATGTCGGAATTAATCGTGTAGATGGAAAATTAGTAGGCGATGTAGAGTTTGACAAAGCAGCCGAAAAAGCGGCTTATATTACCCCCGTTCCAGGTGGAGTTGGGCCAATGACCGTTGCAATGTTAATGAGCAATACACTTTATGCCTATAAACAAACATTAACGCAATAAAATTCAAAAGCAAGGTTAACTTTAACCTTGCTCACCAATGAGAATGAAATCATTTCTTATCAGTCAGGGACAATATTGTTCTATTGCAATCTAAAACAAGCGTATGAGTATTCAATAATCGATTAATTAATTCGCCTAGGAACTTTCTAACATTCTAATTGCTTAAGCAATCTCATTTGAATTCTATTTGTTCAAAATTTGTGCTTTAATTTACCGCTTTTTATGAAAATAAAACAATGCAGAGAGCGCAATTTTATAGCAAAATGATAAAAATTTAAAAATAAGTAAGGATGTAAAAATGTTTAATTATGCAATATTCGATCGATATGAAGGATTAATTTTTGATATGGATGGAACCCTCATTGATACTATGCCTGTTCACGCAAAAGCATGGGGAATGGTGGGAAAACAATTTGGCTACGAATTTGACAGTCAAATCATGTATAACCTAGGTGGGGCAACCGTAAGAACCATTGCAGAGGAAATGATGAAATTGGCTAATATGCCACTTGAACGTCTTGATGAAGTTATTACAGCAAAACGTGCTTTATCTTATCAGCTCATTCCATCACAATCCACCTTGCTTCCCACATTTGATATTGTAAAACATTTCTATCAGAAAAAACCGATTGCGTTAGGCTCGGGCTCTCATCGAAAAATTATTGATATGTTGATAGATAAACTTGATATTGCCTCTTATTTTAATGCCATTGTCAGTGCAGACGATGTAAAAGCGCATAAACCTCATCCAGAAACTTTTTTACGTTGTGCAGAGCTGATCAAGATTAATCCTACAAACTGTATTGTTTTTGAAGATGCAGACTTGGGCGTAAAAGCAGGTTTAAGTGCCGGAATGGATGTTTTTGATATTCGTACTCAACAAATTATAACCACAAAATGATGGAATGGTTATTAGGATTACTCACCGATTTTTGGCAAACTCATGCCTTATGGTTAATGTTTGCAAGTGCATTTCTAAGTGCGACGGTATTACCAGGTAATTCAGAGATAATATTTATTGTATTAGCTATCCCCAAATTAGCGTTAGGAACTTGGCTAAGTACGGATATTTTTTTACTTCTTTTTATGGCAACACTAGGTAATGGGCTAGGTAGCTTAACTACTTATGGAATAGGGCGCTGGCTTCCTCAATTTAGGCCAAAAAATCACCGCACTTTATGGGTTATGAAGCAACTTCAACGTTATGGTTCACTCACCTTACTATTAAGTTGGCTACCTATAGTAGGCGATTTATTTTGCGCCCTAGCGGGCTGGCTTAGATTGAACTTTATCGCGAGCTGTTTTTTTATTTTTCTTGGAAAACTGGTACGTTATGTCGCGTTATTGTTTCTCAGTGTACCTTTCTTATTATAAAATGGACAAAAGAAAAGCCCCGCAAGAATACGGGGCAAATAACCTAAGGAACCAATTTTATTAAAACAACTGCAAGTTGCTTGTTCTATCAGACAAGCCCATCTGGAAAAAGTTCACATAAATTAAAAAAATTCCAAAAAATAAAATCTAACAAAAAATACAAAGAAAAAAGCCCCGCAAGAATACGGGGCAAATAACCTAAGGAACCAATTTTATTAAAACAACTGCAAGTTGCTCGTCTTATAGGACAAAGACCTTGCTATAAAGTTCATAAAAAAATTGTAAAAAAATGAACATTCATTCAAATAATTCTTAATCAACTGATTTATAAGGAAAATTTATGCCATTACTTGATAGTTTTAAAGTAGACCACACTAAAATGAATGCCCCTGCCGTGCGTGTGGCTAAAACAATGCGTACACCTAAAGGTGATGATATTACTATTTTTGACTTACGTTTCTGCATTCCCAATAAAGAAATCCTCCCTCCAAAAGGAATCCACACTCTAGAACACTTATTTGCAGGTTTTATGCGTGATCACTTAAATAACGAAGATGTTGAAATTATTGATATTTCACCTATGGGATGTCGAACCGGTTTTTATATGTCTCTCATCGGCACACCAGACGAACAACAAGTCGCTAACGCTTGGTTAGCATCAATGCACGATATTTTAAATGTACAAGATCAAACCAAAATTCCAGAATTAAACATTTATCAATGTGGCACATATACAGAGCACTCTTTAGAAGAAGCACATGAAATCGCAAAAAATGTGATTGCTCGTCGTGTTGGTATTAATAAAAACGAAGATTTAACATTAGATAACGCATTATTAAAATAGGAGAAATAATGACAACGCTTGGTACCGCATTAACACCTAATGCAACAAAAGTGATGCTATTGGGATCGGGGGAACTTGGTAAAGAAGTAGTAATTGAACTACAACGATTAGGCGTAGAAGTAATTGCAGTGGATCGCTATGAAAATGCCCCAGCACAACAAGTTGCACACCGTGCCTATACACTCTCAATGTTAGATGGTGAGGCATTAAAAACACTTGTAAAACAAGAACAACCTGACTACATCGTGCCAGAAGTAGAAGCAATTGCAACAGCAACACTGGTGGAATTAGAGCAAGAGGGTTTTAACGTGGTACCTACCGCCAAAGCCACACAACTTACTATGAATCGTGAGGGGATTCGCCGACTGGCCTCAGAAGAACTTAAGTTACCCACCTCGCCTTACCAATTTGTAGATAATTTTACTGATTTCCAAAATGCGGTAGAAAAAATTGGCATTCCCTGTGTCGTGAAACCAATCATGTCATCTTCTGGTCATGGGCAAAGTATTTTAAGATCTAAAGACGATATTCAAAAAGCATGGGATTATGCACAAGAAGGTGGCCGTGCTGGTGCAGGAAGAATAATTGTAGAAGGGTTTGTAAAATTCGATTATGAAATTACGCTTTTAACCGTTCGTCATATCAATGGTACAAGCTTCTTAGCACCAATTGGCCATCGCCAAGAAGAAGGTGATTATCGAGAATCATGGCAACCACAAGTGATGTCGGATATTGCATTGGAAAAAGCGCAATCGATTGCGGAGAAAATTACAAGTGCACTAGGTGGACGAGGCATCTTTGGCGTAGAAATGTTTGTGTGTGGAGATAATGTCATTTTTAACGAAGTCTCACCACGCCCACATGATACAGGCATGGTCACGCTTATTTCTCAAGAGCTTTCAGAATTTGCCTTACACGCAAGAGCCATTTTAGGTTTACCTATTCCAGAGATTACTTTAATTAGTCCATCCGCATCTAAAGCTATTGTTGTAGAAGGGAAATCAAAGAATGTAAAATTTGGTGCGATTGATAAAGTGCTTGCTGAACCCCATACGAATATTCGTTTATTTGGTAAAAGTGAGGTTAATGGCCACCGACGTTTAGGCGTGTTATTAGCACGAGACGTTTCCGTAGAAAAAGCGCTAGAAAAGGTAAATCAAGCTTATCAAAAATTAGAAATTACACTCTAATATTTCCCATACTCACTGACGCAAGCCTTTCAGCTTGCGTCTATCTTATAGAAGATTTTATATATTAAGCCAAAATGTCACTGGACCATCGTTTGTTAAACTCACTTGCATATCCGCTGCAAATTGCCCTGTTGAAACAGGTAATTTCTCACCGCACTTTTGGATAAAGTATTCATATAATTCATTAGCCAATGCTGGAGGCGCACCTTTTGAAAAGCTTGGACGCAAACCTTTTTGTGTATCCGCCGCTAATGTAAATTGAGAAACAATAAGTAATTCACCTTGTGCTTGTTGAACATTTAAGTTCATTTTGTCATTTTCATCACTGAAAATTCGATAATTAAGCACTTTCTCAGCAAGTTTATCCGCTTTCTCTTGGTTATCTTCTTTTTCTATACCAAGCAAAACCAGTAAACCTTTGCCAATTTGTCCTATTGTTTCACCGTTTACATCAACTTTCGCTTGAGACACACGCTGAATTAAAGCAATCATTTTAATCCCTCGATAAAGCTCGGTAACCATGCTTCAGCATAGCCTTCTTGATCATCCACGTTTAAAACATCAATTTTTAAAGTCTCGCAAATTTTTACCGCACTTTTTTCTTGGAGAGTTTGCTCCACTTTGTCCGCAGCATAGCAAAACGTATCATAATCAGAATTACCTAATCCAACGACCGCAAAGCGAACATCTGAAAAATCGCTTTGATTTTTAGCTAATTCATCAAATAGAGGTTTTAAATTATCTGGCAACTCGCCTGCACCATGAGTTGAAGTCACAACAAGCCAAATTTTTTCATTTTCGATATCGGATAAACTTGGTCCGTGAAAAAGAGCGGTGGAAAAACCTTGAGTTTCTAAAACATCGTTTAAATGTTCGGCAACATATTCTGCACCACCTAAAGTGCTGCCAGAGAGAATGCAAATGTGCATTTGATTATCCTGTATTTATTTTCTTCCCTCATTCGAGGGAAAAGCAAAAAGAATATTTCTGAAATGATTAAAATAAAAAGGCTTAGATTTTCTAAGCCTTTTGTTACGATTAAACGTTATCAAATTTGCCAAGCAATGAACGAATATGTTCTTGCCAGTTGCGGTGTTCGTTTTTCAGTTGCTCATTTTCAGTTTGTAAACTTTCGATATTTCTTTGAGATTCTGCGTTTTTCTCTTTTAATTCTTCAACTTCTAATTGAAGCAATTGGATGGTTTCTACCGCTTGTTTAATTTTTTCTTCAAGCTGGTCTAAAATTTCTAAAGACATAATGATTTCCTTTTAAATATGGGTAAGTTTGAGAGTATTTTACCCAGTAAATTTGCCTTTTTAAAGCGTTGGAGAAAAAATTATTATGCGTTCAATAACGTAATGATAAAATCACACCGTTTTTATGGCTAAAAGTCAAAGGAGAATAAAATGAACGCTGCCCTAGCAATTGAATTTTCACGTGTAACAGAAATGGCCGCATTAGCTGCTCATACATGGTTTGGGCGGGGAGATAAAAATGCGGCTGATGATTCTGCAGTAAAAGCTATGCGTTATATGCTAAATTTAATCGATATGGATGCTGAAATCGTGATTGGCGAAGGTGAAATTGATGAAGCACCAATGCTTTATATTGGTGAAAAAGTCGGTTCTGGCATGGGAGAATTAGTTTCTATCGCCGTTGATCCTATTGATGGGACGCGTATGACCGCAATGGGGCAGTCTAATGCTATTTCTGTCTTGGCTGCTGGCGGCAGAAATACCTTTTTAAAAGCACCCGATATGTATATGGAAAAATTAGTGGTTGGCCCAAATGCTAAGGGCATGATTGATTTAACTTTACCACTAGAACAAAATCTTCGCCGTGTCGCATCTAAGCTAGGAAAATCCCTCTCAGATCTCACCGTAATGGTATTGGCAAAACCACGCCATGATGCGGTAATTAAACAAATGCATAACTTGGGCGTGAGAGTAATGGCAATTCCTGATGGTGATGTGGCAGGTTCCGTATTGTGCTGTTTGCCTGATGCCGAAGTCGATCTTCTTTACGGAATCGGTGGTGCGCCAGAAGGTGTGGCAGCTGCAGCGGCAATTCGTGCATTAGGTGGCGATATGCAAGCTCGTTTACTTCCTCGTAACGAAGTAAAAGGTGATACGGAAGAAAATAAAAAAATTGCTGCCGATGAAATTCAACGTTGTGAAGCATTAAGCGTAAAAATCAATGAAGTGTTAAAACTTGAAGATCTTGTGCGTAATAATAACCTTGTATTTACCGCAACGGGTATCACCCATGGTGATTTGCTTAAAGGTATCTCTCGCAAGGGGAATTTGGCTTTTACAGAAACCCTCTTACTTTGTGGTCAATCAGGTGCAATCCGAAAAATACAATCAATTCATGACTTAGCTCGTAAAGATTCTGAAATTTATAAGATTTTGAATATTTAGTTGTCTACAACAAGTGCGGTGAAATTTCACCGCACTTTTGTGTTTCTTCGCTTACCATTCGTAGCCTACACCAACGGAGCTCACCACATCACCTTGCGTATTTGTACTTCCGCTTAAACGGAATAAGACTTTACCGTTGTCACTAGAGCGGCTATATCCCACAGCAATAGCATTTTGTCCTTTGAAGTTTCCTGCGCCGGCAGAAACCATAGATTTACCATTACCTCGTACTTGTGGTAATCCAGCTATTGCAGCTGAACCGGCAATCCCCGCTTTCAGCATTTTATTATGTTGGGTAACTTTTTGATTAATAGCCTCGACAACAGAATAAAGTTGAGAGCCGTTAACCGCATCCGTTGATGTACTGGTAATACGACCTGCTGCAACGTGCGTAATTTGACGCTCTTTACCTTCGGCACCTACGCTGACTGTTGATGTTGGATTTGTACCAGCAAATCGATAAGTGGTGCCTTGAATAGTGATACTTTCTACAGGCATTGGTTTACTTGGCGCAGATTCATTACCTAATACTACAGCACCATCAAATCCTGCATCAACAGTGACATTATTGCCTAATACCATAACATTATGTGATGCAACTTTATTCCATGCACCAATCGCTACAGAATTATTACCTGTTACCTCATTTTTGGTGCCGATAGCAATTGAATTTGTACCGCTCGCAAAGGATTCTTTCCCTGCGGCAATTGAGTTTTCACCAATGTTAGAAAAATGACGTGTTAGTTTTTCCTCTAACTCTTTTAATGCTTTTTCTTTTTTGGCTCGCTCTTTTTCAAGCTCTTCTTTTTCTGCTTGTTTTTTTGTAAGTTCTTCTTGTTTTTGTTTTAACTCATTTGAATTTTCAGAATCGGATGGTGATTTTAAATTATCAATCTGAGATGTAAGATTTTTGATTTCTTCTTCCATCTTCTCAAATTTTATTTGAGCGTCATCTAAGGCTTTTTGGGCTTTTTCAGATTCTTCAGTTATCCCCTTAACAACATCATTGTATGGGTCATAAAGTTTCAATTTTTTAGCCCAATCAGTTAATTCTTTTGCTGTCTCGTCAGCATATTTATTCCATAATTTCTTGGTAGATTCCTTAAATTTAAATTTAATATTTTCATAATAATTTTTAGGATCGTCTTTCAGCTTAGCGATTTCTTTATATAAATTGTCTCGTTTACCTCTATTTTCTAGAGTTGGGTCTGCGATTGACTTATCATAAACAGCTATATAATCTGAAATTTTCTTAGCAAAACGTTCCACATCTTTAAGTTGATTAAGAAAGTCCTGTTTATCAAAAAGCCATTTTTCCTCAGGTGCTTCACGATCAATTAGATTATCAAAGTCATTATAAAATCTATCTACCCATTCACTT
Source organism: Haemophilus sp. SZY H36 (assembly GCF_018829625.1). Taxonomy (NCBI): domain Bacteria; kingdom Pseudomonadati; phylum Pseudomonadota; class Gammaproteobacteria; order Pasteurellales; family Pasteurellaceae; genus Haemophilus; species Haemophilus sp. SZY H36. The sequence continues at coordinate 264,084 of NZ_JAHKKA010000003.1, forward strand.
AAACGCTTCACATCCTGAGGAGTGTTAGTTTTTACTCCGTCAAAAAATTCATCAAAAAATCTTTGCGTTTGACCATAGTAAAGGTAGTGTTTTGCCTTATCTTTATCCTCAAAGCGAAATTCGACTTTCTTATTATTCTCATCATAACCCAGGTAATCGAAATCGCCTGAATGGTACTTGTGACTAGTTAATAAAAAATCACTGTGATTTATTTGATCATCACTAGCTTTTATTGGCGGAAGATAAAATACAGTATTTGCTACGTAATTTGGTTTGTAATAATTCTGAGAATTTATTTTATCAAGCTTATAAGCTTTACTTAAATCACTTATGACATTATTTTCACTTATCATTTTCAGTAGGGTAGAAAATTGCACATAACGCTCTTGTTTTTGGGATGAAAAAAAGTCATCTGTAATTCGGCTTGGTATGTTATCGATGCTTGTAATTTTTACAGGAGCTACAGAAGTTACATTTTTTAGTAAATCTGTAATGCCATCATGATCAGATGCGTATGAACTTAGATCTCTTCCAGCTCCTGTGTAAAATAAGTATTGTTTATTTCTAGATCTAATAGTATCTTTTATCTTTTCTTCGTTATATTCAAATGATCCTCTAGCGTTATCATATCCATTAACTATAATTTCATATTTATCTATACCAAATTTTTTAATTTCAGAAACATTAGGGTAATCAGCCTCAACTCGCTCTTTTAGGTCTTTTGCTAGTTTTTGTACTCCAGTTGTTCCTGCAGAATTGTCCGAAAGTTTATTCCAATCAAGTTCTTTAAGTTGTTTCAGGAATTTTATCGAAACACTTTCATCCTCTGAATAGATTGAAGGATAATGACTAGCGTATTCTTTAGCCTCTTCCCGCTCTTTGTCTAATTTGGCTAATTCTTTTTGTTTATTAGCCAAATCATTATTCAGCGAAGTAACAACTTGATTTTTTTATCGTTAGATTGTTTGATTAAATCTGTTATTTCATTAATTCTTTTGTTCAGATCTTCAGCAGTTTTATTGCGGGCTTCAATTTTTTTGTTTATATCAGAAAGTTCATTTTCTGCTTGGCTTTTGTTAGCAATCGTTTGCTTTCTTTCGTTTAATTTTTCATCAAATTCTTTACGAGAAATATTGCCACCTGTTGCAACAGAATCATTGCCTTGTGCTAAACCATATTTAGCTGTTACAGCATTGTTATAGCCAGTTGCAACGCCATGATCGCCTGTGACAATATTCCCTTCACCCGTTGTGGACGGGGCAGAATAGGCAAGGTTAGAAGATAAAGGCAATGTAAAGAGCAATAAGGCTACTGAGCTTTTTGCTGTAGTAAGAATTGTATGTTTTTTCAAAATATTCTCCTCAATCCTTGAACTATTTAAAATTGATAATCGACTTAATTATACATTTGTAGGGTTCTACATACTTATAAAAAGTATTCATTTTGTGATCTCGCTCATATTTTTTATTTTATTTTGAGTGAAATATAATCATGAATCATCGATTTGACAGCACGTGGTATCCTTGATACACAACAGAGTAATCGAATTCATTTCTCTCTTAATAGCTAAAAGAGTCTAGAATTTATAAGATATTTGAATATTTAGTTAGGGCAAACAAAAGTGCGGTGAAAATTCACCGCACTTTTAAGAGGTATGTTTAGTAAGATACTACCAGCTATAATGATAAATCGCTTGAATTGCATAAGGTTTGTCAAAGTTTTTACCGTCAGCACGGCTTACTTCTAAACCAAAGCGATGATTGGCAAATCCAGCATTTAAACCGACCGCACTTTCAAAACGTCCACGGCTGCTTGCGACATCAAGCGCACTGTTTGTGTAATGAATTTTGCTGCTACGGTTTTTGCTAGTAATCGCATTCACTTCTGCATAAGGCTGTAAATTCCAACCATTACTTAATGCAAAGCCTTTGGCTACACGTAAACCAATTCGAGAATACACAGAAAATAAGCTATCTTCATTCTCTTGTGATGAAATATGTGTCCACGCTAATTGTGCTTGCGGTGTGATTGTCCAATCGTTTGCAAGACTAAAGCGTTTACCTAATTCACTCGAAATCGTATAAGCATTGTAATGACGTTTTTCAGTGTGATCTGAATTAGCGTGTAAACGGCTGTATTTCATGATGTTATCTACATAAATACCGTCATCTGCAAGGTAAGCTGCATATAAGCCCACGCTATTGCTTCTTACTTTGCCATCACCGTAATAACCATTAAAATCAACGTTAGCTTGGCTGCGGCCAACAAATCCACCAACACGGAGGTTATAAGTTACAGCAGCATCAGCGCCCACTTGTACGCGATGTACGTTTTGTTTAAAGCCAGAAGTTTCACTGTCACCAGTCGAAAGTGCGGCTAATTTTTGGCGAGAATTCACATTACGAACCCATACATTACCTTTTTCACCGTTTTTCACTTCACCTAGACGCTGATGAATGCCGCTTAAATCATCTTCCACTAAAAGCAATTGTGCTTGGCGAAGAGAAACTTGTGCATTCGCTAAGTCTGAGAGTAATGGTGTACTTGGTAGAACTGGAGCTGCCACAGGATTGCTTGGCGTCACCACAGGATTGCTTGGAGTTACCACAGGGTTGCTTGGAGTTACCACTGGGTTGCTTGGAGTTACCATTGGATTACTTGGCGTCACCACTGGATTGCTTGGACTCACTACAGGGTTACTTGGGGTAACGGGTGCAACAGGAGGAGTTGGAGTAACCACATTTTTAGAGTTAGCTAATACCCAATTATTTCCTTCTTTTGTTAGGAAGTATTGGTAAGCACCTAAATCTACACGATTGTTGGCATTGGTTAAGCTAAATGCTGCATTACCACCATTGGTTTCTACAAGTGTCACTTTTCCGTTAGCAACATTTGCCCCTTGGTTAGTTACACCAATTTTATGATTACCTTCAGCAGTGCCTTTAACAACGATTTTATCGCTTTTGTTTTCAGCAATATTAGTATTGAGGTTAAATGTGCTAGAACCAGTGAGGTTATCTTTAATTGTTAATGTTTTATATTCAGAAGTTGGAGTAAATGTAATGTCAGAACTGTTAGCATCTAAGTTATTCAATGTGCTTGATTTATTGAAACTCCATTGACTATTAGACATAGACAAATTGATCTCATTCTTGACTGGCCAATCTGGATTTTCAAGAATTGCGCCAGTTAGTTTGGAGTTTTTACTTGCAGTAAGGTTTAGATGATAGACTCCAGCTGGTGTAGAATTGGATGCATCATCCTCATCATCTTCTGCTTCAAGAGGGAAGTTTTTATCATTAAGCGAGATTAATGCTTGAGTAGCATTTAATGTTGTATTTTCTAAATTAATTTTAACTAACTGCTCATCGCCCAATGGGAATGCGAGTAAACCATAACCTGTATTACTTTCTGAATTTTTTAGTGTTATTGTTTGCGATCCGCTATCTGATGTGGTGAATAAACCACTTTTATTGTTAAGAGTTACATTTAAACCATTAGCTATAACCGTCTGAGCCGCATTCTCATCATTTGTACCGATGTCAAAAGCAAATTGCATATCTTGATTTCCAGTAATTTGTACATTACTGATATTTGCTATATCTTCTGCACCATATAATGCGTAGGCAATATCATTCTTTCCATTCATCTTGATACTATGATTGGATGAATTGATAACAGAGGTCTTTTGAGATTCAATTGCGCTAGAACCATCGTTATTTATTTCAATATCAGCTTCTGTATTAATTTTGCCACCACGAGATTCAATCGCTGAGTTGCCACTTGAATCACCATAAGCATCAGTTATATTGTGAATTTGTGCGTAATTTTTCTCAACAATGAGTTTTGAGCCTGTTTCTAACGTGGCAGTTCCACCCCATATACTTAAAAGTGAGCTTGATGGATAGTCTTCTTTGAGTGTGGCATTTACACCAGATTTAACAGTAATATGATTATTTCTATCAGTAAGGTCAAAAATACGAAATAGTGAATCACTAGAGGCGGTCGGTTGCACTCCGTTAGTGTTAGTTCCTACATCTGTCTTCGCTATATTTTGGTAGTTTCCTGGTGTAATAGTTACATTAATTGCATCACTAATTGATGTTTGTTGGTTTTGGTTGAAAGTCCAAATTTTAGTCGATTCGTCCCAAGAATACTGACATCCCGTTGAGTTTGAACAAGTAAGATCTGTAGCCCACGCTGAATTAACTAATCCTAACGCCATAGCCACCAAACTTACTTTAAAAGTGCGGTTAAAAATTTTATTATTTTTCATGTTAATTCCTTTGGATTATAAAAAAAGCCAACTTATTGAAAATAAGTTGGCTTGAATTTTACTGGTTTAACAATTAACCCGCAACTGCGATACGTTTCATATCTGTCATATAACCACGTAATTCTTGACCGATTAATTCAACAGGGTGGTTGCGAATTGCATCGTTTACATCGCGTAAAGTGATGTTATCGATTTCCGCTGCTGGAGTAGGCTCGCCCAAGTCACCTTTTTGAAGGTTAGGGATAATTTCTTTTGCAAGAATTGGAGTCGCTACGTTAGAGAATAAGTAGTTACCATATTCTGCAGTATCAGAAATTACCACGTTCATTTCGTATAATCGTTTACGTGCGATGGTGTTCGCAATTAATGGTAATTCGTGAAGTGATTCGTAGTAAGCTGATTCTTCATAAATACCGCTAGCAACCATCGCTTCAAAAGCTAATTCCACGCCAGCTTTCACCATTGCGATCATTAATACGCCGTTATCAAAGTATTCTTGTTCACTAATTTTGCCATCATATTTTGGTGCATTTTCAAAGGCTGTTTTACCTGTTGCTTCACGCCATGCGAATAAGTCTTTGTCGCCATTTGCCCAGTCAGCCATCATTGTTGCAGAGAAGTGACCGCTAATGATGTCATCCATGTGTTTGTAATATAAGAAACCAAGGCTTTCTTTGATTTGTTCAGCTAGTTCAAATGCACGTAATTTTGCGCTGTTTGATAGGCGATCCATCATTAATGTGATACCACCTTGTTTTAACGCTTCGGTAATAGTTTCCCAACCGTATTGGATTAATTTACCTGCGTATGCTGGATCTTTACCGTCTGCCACTAATTTGTCATAACATACGATAGAGCCTGCTTGTAACATACCGCAAAGGATAGTTTGCTCACCCATTAAGTCAGATTTTACTTCTGCAACGAATGAAGATTCTAAAACACCCGCTTTATGACCGCCAGTCGCAGCAGCCCATGCTTTTGCGATCGCCATGCCTTCACCTTTCGGATCATTTTCAGGGTGAACTGCGATTAATGTTGGCACACCGAAACCACGTTTGTATTCTTCACGTACTTCAGTGCCCGGACATTTTGGCGCAACCATCACCACTGTAATGTCTTTACGGATTTCTTCACCAACTTCAACAATATTGAAACCGTGTGAATAACCAAATGCAGAGTCTTTTTTCATTAAAGGCATCACATCAGCCACTACTTTAGAGTGTTGTTTGTCTGGTGTTAAGTTTACGACTAAATCTGCAGTTGGAATTAATTCTTCATAAGTACCAACTTTAAAACCATTTTCAGTTGCACGTTGGAATGATGCACGTTTTTCTGCAATCGCTTCAGGGCGTAAGGCATAGCTAATATCTAAGCCAGAATCACGCATATTCAAACCTTGGTTTAAACCTTGCGCACCACAGCCCACGATAACGATTTTTTTGCCTTTTAAGAAGTTTGCTTCATCTGCAAATTCTTCGCGATCCATAAAACGACAACGACCTAATTGGTCTAATTTTTGACGTAAATTTAATGTGTTGAAATAGTTAGCCATTTTGTTGTCCTTAATTGTGTAAGGTGAATAATTGTATGATGTTGTGTTTGCATATTTTTTTGTTGTGGTTTGATTATAGGATTTTTTATGGTTGCGTAAAGTGATATTATTGGAATTTGATGTTGCAATTTTTACAACCACTGGGTTGTAAATAGAGATTTGGCTTTTATTAATGAGTTTCTTCGTTTTTTGTAGTGCCAAATCTCCCCTCCCCCTCTTTGCTAAAGAGGGGGAAATTCTTTGTAGAACGTAATTTACAGTAATTAACATCAAATATGCTAATGGGTGTGATGAATAATCTAACTGAATTAGTTATAACTAATTAACTAAAGTTTCTTTTATGTTGAAGAAACATTTGATTCTTTGCTTGATTTTTATGCTAATTAAAATGAAATATGCAAATAAGTAATTATGATATAAAAATATAAATGAGCCAGTTTCTAGTAATTGACTAAAGAATTCCCCTCTTTAGCAAAGAGGGGTAGGGGAGATTTGGCAGTACAAAAAACGAAGAAATTAATTTTTACTATAGATAAAAAAGTTATGGAATTTAACGACCTACAAATATTCATCCACCTTAGTGACACAAAAAACTTCGCCAAAACCGCCACCCAAAACCACATGTCCCCTTCCACCCTTTCCCGTCAAATTCAACGGTTGGAAGATGAACTAGGGAAAACACTTTTTATCCGTGACAATCGGCAAGTCAAACTTACTGAATATGGTGAGAAATTTTTGCAATTTGCTAAAACAGAATGGCAAAACTGGCAACAATTTAAACAACAGCTCAAGGATGAATCCGATGAACTTTGCGGTGAAATTAAACTTTTTTGCTCTGTAACCGCATCTTATAGCCATCTTCCGCACGTACTTAAAGAATTTCGCCAGCGTTATCCTAAAGTGGAAATTCAACTGACGACGGGCGATCCAGCGCTTGCATTAGAGTTGATTCAAACACAACAGGTTGACCTCGCTATTGCGGGTAAGCCGAATAATCTGCCATCCAGTGTGGCATTTCATAAAATTGATGATATTAGCTTATCTTTAATTGCACCGCGTGTGGCTTGTTTGGCGACACAATTACTGCAAGAAAAACCCATTAATTGGCAGCAAATGCCTTTTATTTTCCCTGTTGAAGGGCATGCTCGTCAGAGGATTGAACAATGGCTGCGGGAGAAACATATTAAACATCCGAAAATTTATGCCACCGTTGCAGGGCATGAAGGAATTGTTCCAATGGTGGGATTGGGATTCGGATTAGCGATGTTGCCTGATGTGGTCATTGACAATAGTCCAATGAATAATCAAATTTCCAGACTTAATCTTGATAAGCCTGTTGAGCCTTTTGAATTGGTTATTTGTACCCAAAAAAGGAATCTCGAACAGCCCTTAATCCGTGCATTTTGGGCGATGTTAGAATAGAATGATTAGCTGTTTAGAATAAGGATTTCTTATGTTTAAAGGTGTTCTCGTTTCATTACTTGCCTCATTTCTATTTGGCTATATGTATTATTTTTCTACGCTGTTGAAACCTTTGAGTGGCACGGATATTTTTGGTTATCGGATGATTTTTACGTTTCCCTTTGTTGTCCTTTCCGTGTTTATGTTTAAGCAGAAAAATGCGTTGATTCATCGCTTAAAACTCATCAAAAAACAACCGCACTTGGCATTGCCCTATCTTTTTTGCGGCTTATTGATGGGTTTTCAAATGTGGCTTTTTCTTTGGGCGCCGAATAATGGCAGTTCATTGAGCGTGTCTTTTGGTTATTTACTTTTGCCAATTGTGATGGTGGCAGCAGGTCGATTAATTTTTAAAGAACGTATTTCAACATTCAAATTTATTGCAGTCGTGATTGCCGCATTGGGTGTAATTTCTAATATCGTGCTAAAAGGCGGGCTTTCTTGGGAAGCTATTGTGATTTGTGTTGGCTATACCACCTATTTTTCTGTTCGAAAAGCATTAAAAAATAGTGATCTCGCCTCTTTTTGTTTAGAGATGTTAAGCCTAATCCCAATTAGCATTTATTTTGCCTTGCAAACAGATTTCGCTGTGGTTGAACAAAGTAATCCTAATATTTGGGGGCTGCTTGTGTTGCTTGGATTAATTAGCGGCACCGCATTGATAGCTTATGTGATTGCCAGCAACATGTTACCGATGAATTTGCTTGGCTTACTTGGTTATGTGGAAACCATTATGATGGTTTTTGTATCGTTTTTTATCGGTGAACAAATTGACGCCGAAAGTTATCCACTTTTTATCTGTTTAGTGCTCGCTATGATTCTTGTTGTGATTGATGGTGTGTACAAACAGCACGCAAAAGGAAGTTTATAAATGTCATTTAAAGAAATTACGCCACAACAAGCTTGGGAAATGGTTCAGCAAGGGGCAGTGTTAGCCGATATTCGCGATGATGCCCGCTTTACCCACTCGCACCCTAAAGGTGCTTTTCATTTAACGAACCAAAGTTTTTTACAATTTGAAGAGTTAGTAGATTTTGACTCCCCTATCATTGTGAGTTGTTATCATGGCGTGAGCAGTAAAAATGTGGCGACCTTTCTAGTGGAACAAGGCTATGAAAATGTGTTTAGTATTATTGGTGGATTTGATGGCTGGTGTCGAGCAGAATTACCAATTGAAACCGCTTATTAATGTTTACCCACATTCAAGCATAAAAATTATGACAAGAAATGATAAATAGCATTGATCATCTTTTACATATCCGTAGACTATAGCCACTAATGTGCAACGATAATACCTAGTAGCATTTAAGCATGAATAAAAAACCTCTAAAACTCACCGCACTTTTTCTTTTTTTTCCTAGCCTAGCTGCTTTAGCTGAACAAACGGTGGATATTGAAATTCAAGGTATCCGTGGATTTCGTGCTATTCGTAATACCGATCTTAATGTTCAACTCATCAATAAAGAAGAGATGGATGGCTCAGAACGTTATCAACACTTAGTAAGTAAAGCCGTAGATCGCGGCTTGCGGGTGTTCGGCTATTATGAATCCTCCGTTCGTTTTGAACGAAAAAAACGCCCAGGGAAACGTGATTTATTGATTGCATATGTCACACCTGGTAAGCCAACAAAACTTGCGGGGACAGATGTGCAAATCGAGGGCGAGGCGGCACAGGATGAGAACTTTACAGCCTTACGTAAAAACTTGCCTAAAGAAGGAGAACTCGTCGAGCATCAAACCTATGATGATTACAAAACCTCGCTTTCCAGACTTGCATTAGGTCGTGGCTATTTTGATGGTGAATTTAAAATCTCACGTTTAGAAATCAGTCCCGAAACCTATCAAGCATGGTGGCGAATATTATTTGATAGCGGCGTACGTTACCATTATGGCAATATTACATTTAACCATTCACAAATTAGAGAAGATTACCTAAACAACATTCTCAATATTAAATCTGGCGAGCCCTATTTAACGGCTAAGTTATCAGAACTCACTAATGATTTTTCATCATCAAATTGGTTTAGTTCAGTCTTAGTACAACCAAATGTCAATCATAAAACTAAAACTGTTGATGTTGATATTATCCTGTATCCACGTAAAAAAAATGCAATGGAACTGGGCGTAGGGTTTTCTACAGATGGAGGTATACATACTCAAATTGGCTGGACAAAACCTTGGATTAATAGCCGAGGACATAGCTTTCGGACAAATCTCTATATCTCCGCACCTAAACAAGCGATAGAAGCAACTTACCGCATGCCATTATTAAAAAATCCACTTAATTATTATTATGATTTTTCAACAGGTTGGGAAGGTGAAAAAGCAAATGATACGGATACAAAGGCACTCACATTATCAGCATTACGCTACTGGAACAATGCTCAAGGTTGGCAATACTTTGGTGGATTACGTGCGCGTTATGATAGCTTTATCCAAGCCGAAGTAACAGATAAAACCCTCTTGTTTTATCCAACAATTGGTTTCACGCGTACCCGCTTAAGAGGTGGTACCTTTGCCACATGGGGAGATGTGCAAAAAATTACCTTTGATGTCGGTAATAAAGCGGTATTATCCGAAACCGCTTTTATGAAAGTACAAGCCTCAAGTGCTTGGATTCGTACTTATGCTGACAATCACCGCATTATTGCTCGCGCAGAAATAGGCTACTTACATACAAAAAATATTGAAAAAATCCCCCCAGCACTTCGTTTCTTTGCAGGTGGCGATCGCAGTGTGCGTGGTTATGGGTACAAAAAAATCGCACCTCGTGATGCACAAAATCGACTAGTTGGTGGATCTCGCTTACTTGCTGGCTCTTTAGAATATCAATATCAATTTTACCCGAATTGGTGGGGGGCAACCTTTGCAGATAGTGGACTTGCTGCAGATGACTTCACCACAAAAGCGCTTCGCTATGGCGCTGGTATTGGCGTACGTTGGGCATCACCAATCGGTGCAATAAAATTTGATATTGCAACGCCAATTCGTGATAAAGATAACAGCAAAAATATCCAATTTTATATTGGTCTTGGGACAGAAATTTAAGGTAAAACCATGAAAGAATCAACTCAACAAACAAAAACTTCTCCCGAGACAACAACCGTTCCGCCTAAAAAAAACTGGACACGCAAAGCAATTTGTGTAGGAAGTGCGGTCATTTTTGTACCTGTTTTAGGAATTGTAGGTGCACTTTCCTTTGATGCTGGACAACGCGCACTAATTCAATTCGCAGATAAAATGCTTGATAATTTCTCAGTAGAAGATATTGAGGGTGGATTACAGCATGGTTTAGTTTTACGCAATATACACTATCAAGCTGAAGGAATTGATACTCAAATAGCCCAAGCCAATTTACAGCTCGATTTTAGCTGTTTATTGTCACGAGAAATTTGCTTACGTGATGCCACACTAAGCAGGCCAACAATTACCATCAACACCGCATTGTTACCTCCTACCGAAGAGGAGCAATCAACCTCTAAAGGCATGCAAAGAATATCATTACCGATTGGTATCAATGCAGAAAATCTAACTATTCAAGATTTATCTCTCAAGATCGATCAGAAAGATATCTCGCTTGGGCGCTTTCAAAGTGCGGTGAGTTTAAATAATGAAAGAGGTTTAACTGTTGCACCAACTGAAATTAACGATATCTCGGTGATTTCAAAAATAACAAAAGAAACAATATCAAAATCACAAACTGAAGAATCAGCAGAACCCGTTGATTGGGCGAAAGTTGAACAATCTCTTACTCCTGCATTTTTAGGTAACATACCTGAAATTATTTTGCCTTTCGATTTACATATCCCTGCGATTACAGGTAAAAACTGGCAATATAAAGTTCTCAATGAAAAAGAAGAAGTGCAGCAGTCTATTGACATATCAAATTTTGCTATCAAGGCCGATACATTTGATAATCAAATTCAACTACAATCGCTTAGCGTAGATAGCTCCTTAGGTCAGTTATCATCACAAGGTAAATTACAACTTAATAAGAACATGGCAGTTGAATTAACCTTGAAATCTCATCTAAACGCATTGAAATCTCAAGGTAACGAAATTTTACCTGCAACAGATGTTAATTTAAACGTTTCTGGTTCCTTAAAAGAAAAAACCGCACTTTCCTTAAAAACCAAAGGTGTAATGGACGCTGAGTTAACCGGTGATGTAAAACTGGCTCAAGATAAAATGCCTTTAAACATCACATTAAATATCCTAAAAGGAGAATATGCCTTTGTAAACGCTATGTCACCCTTAAAAATTGACAACGCATCACTCAACCTTACTGGAAATTTATTAGCCTACCATGGCGAGCTCAAAGGAAATGTGGAAGGTATGAATCATATTCCACTCACTCAAATCGATTTGAATGCAGATGGCAAATTATATGAAGTCACAATCAATCAACTCAAACTGGCGGCATTAGGTGGCGATGGCATACTCACCGGATACTCCAGTTGGAAAGATGGCGCAACTTGGGATGCTACAGCTAATCTCAACAAAATGAATATCCGTCCTTATGTACCCGCTATGCCTGCCGTATTATCGGGGCAATTACATTCAAAAGGTTTTGCAAACAGAACAAATTGGCAAGTCGATTTACCTGCCGTAAATTTAACCGGTTTACTCTCCTCAACCCCTATAAGCCTAAAAGGCTCAGCTAAACTCAGCGATGAAACGCTGCTCAACATTCCTGATTTACAATTCAACTATGGCAATAACAAAGTTCATGCCAAAGGAATTTTAGGGGAGCAATCTAATCTTAATTTAGATCTGCAAGCACCTAATTTACAAGGTCTCTGGACAGATTTAAGCGGTGGGATTGTAGGATCTGCAGAAATTTCTGGAAAATTGAACACACCAGAAATCAATCTTAATTTAACCTCTGAACGATTACATTTTCAAGACATAACATTATCAAAAACCAGTGTAAAAGGTCATGTGGTTAGTGAGCCCATAGTAAAAGGGCAACTCAATATAAAAGCAGCTCAACTTCACTATGGTGATACATTAAAACTAAGTGCAATTGACTTAAGCACCTCGGGTGATGAAAAAAATCATCAACTCATGCTGAAATCTCAAGGTGAACCCGTCGCCGCTAATTTACAAATTACTGGCCATTTTGACCGCACTTTAGAACAATGGAAGGGTGCCATTTCACAGGTAAAATTCCATACCCCTATTGGTGAGATAAAAACAAATCAATCCGTTGCAATAACTTACGATAATAAACAAATACAAACCGATATAAGCGCACATTGCTGGCTGAATTCAGATATTGATTTATGTTTTCCACAAAATTTTCATGCGGGAAAACAAGGAAATATTCCTTTCCAATTTAAACGTATTAATTTAAATTTAGTTAACAAGCTAATTGAACAAGAAAATCTACAAGGTCAATTACAGGCTCAAGGTAATCTAGCATGGTTTAGTGACAACCCCTTTCAATTTAATGTCAAAATCGATGGCAATCATTTAGCATTCGCTCATAAACTTGATTACCGTACTTTCAAACTGGATATTCCTAAAGCCACTCTAAATGCAGATATTCAGAATAACAATTTAGTACTAAAAACAGATATGAACGTGCATAACCAAGGCCGTCTTATCGGTAATATTTCTCTAAATGATCTTAGCAAAAATCGTCAACTTGGTGGCAATATTACAGTTGATCGATTAAATTTAGCAATCGCAAATCAATTACTGAGTAATGGCGAATCCGTGAATGGCGAAATCGTATCAAAGCTCACTCTAGGCGGTAATTTAGAAAATCCCTTATTAAACGGTGATTTTACTCTCCACAATATACGAACTCAATTAAAGTCGGCCCCAGTCAATATTACTAATGGTGACATAGCCTTACATTTTCATGGTAATCGCTCTACTTTACAGGGGAAAATTGAAACTACTGATAGTCGATTAAACTTAACAGGTCATGCTAACTGGGCAAATCTTGAACGTTGGACAACAGAAATTAACGCTCAAGCCGATAACTTTAACGTTGATATTCCATCGATGGCAAAATTACGCGTAAGTCCGAATATTACAGTAAAAGCTACCCCACAAGAATTAGATCTAAGTGGTACTGTCGATATACCTTGGGCTCGTATAAGAATTGATAGCCTACCAGATACTGCCGAGCCTGTAAGTGAAGATGAGGTCATTCTAAATGGCCCAAATAAAAGCAAAGAAGAACTCATTAAACGTGAGTTTGCTGCAAAAACAAAATCAGGGATGGATATTCGCTCTAATTTACGAATTAATATCGGAAAAGATGTGCATTTAGATGCTTACGGACTAAAAACCAATCTTGATGGCTTACTTTCAGTAAAACAAGAAAAAGGCCGATTAGGGTTATTTGGACAAATTAACTTAAATAAAGGACGCTATGCTTCTTTCGGACAAGATCTATTAATTAGAAAAGGGCAAATTAGTTTTTCAGGGCAACCTTCTCAACCTATGTTAAATATTGAAGCAATCCGTAATCCTGAGGCTATGGAAGACAGCAAAGTTACTGCAGGCGTAAAAGTAATTGGTGTTGCAGATAGCCCAGAGGTCACCATTTTTAGTGAACCAAGTAAATCACAAGATCAAGCGCTTTCCTATTTGTTAACAGGACGTTCTCTTGAAAATAGTGGTGAAGCTGGTTCCAGTGGTTCAGTTGGTGCAGCATTACTCGGCTTAGGATTATCTAAGAGCGGTAAATTAGTTGGCAGTATTGGCGAAGCCTTCGGTATCCAAGATCTCAATCTTGGCACATCGGGGGTAGGAGATAAATCTAAAGTTACGATAAGTGGAAATTTAACAAATCGCCTACAAATAAAATACGGCGTAGGATTATTTGATGGACTCGCTGAAGTAACCCTACGTTATCGGTTAATGCCACAACTTTATTTTCAATCTGTTTCCAGCACCAATCAGGTTTTTGATTTACTTTATCAATTTGAATTTTAGGAATTTTATGAATAACGCAATATTGCCCTCACAACATCGTGGTAATGTCCGTGAAATTGCAGCAATTGATCTTGGCTCAAACAGCTTTCATATGATTATTGCACGTATTGTGAATGGTTCTATTCAAGTCCTTTCTCGCTTAAAACAAAAAGTGAGACTAGCAGAAGGATTAGATGAAAATGCCGTACTCAATCAAGAAGCAATTACTCGAGGAATAAACTGTTTGGCATTATTTGCAGAACGTTTACAAGGTTTTCCGATGGAAAATGTTAACGTCGTCGGTACCTATACATTACGACGAGCGGTCAATAATGATGAATTCTTACGTCAGGCGGCCCGCGTTTTCCCATATCCAATAAATATTATCAGTGGGCAAACAGAAGCCAAAACAATCTATGCCGGCGTATGCCATACCCAGCCAGAAAAAGGCCGTAAACTGGTAATTGATATCGGTGGTGGCTCAACAGAAATGATCATAGGCGATGACTTTACCCCGCTTATTGCAGAAAGTCGCCATATGGGTTGTGTCAGCTTTGCCACTCAATTTTTCAAAGATGGAATTATTTCAGGAGAAAATTTCCAACGAGCCCGTCAAAGTGCGGTAAATAAAATCGAAGATTTAGGTTTTGAATATCGTAAACTTGGCTGGCAATCTGTACTGGGCTCCTCAGGAACCATCAAAACTGTTTCTCAGGTTATTTCCTCAACTATCGATCCTAATGGTATTATCACCACAGAACGATTAAATACCCTTATCGCTCAAACGCTACGAGCTAATCATTTCACTTCACTGAATATCAATGGCTTAAATTCTGATCGCGTAGATGTGTTTGTACCCGGACTAGCTATTTTAAGTGCTGTATTTGAGGTATTAAATATTCAACAGATGCGTTATTCTGATGGAGCACTACGTGAAGGTGTTATCTATAGCTTAGAAAAAAACTTTCAAGTTGCTGACATTCGTGCACGCACAGCTTGGGGATTAAGTGAACAATTTAATATAGATCAAGCACAGGCTCACCGTGTTGCTGACAGTGCAAACTTATTAAGTGCTCAATATCAACATTGGCAATCTCAAGCATATATTGAAGAAATGCGAGAAATCCTGCTTTGGGCTGCTCGCCTGCATGAAGTAGGTATTGTCATCAATCACAAAAGTTTGCAAAAACATTCTGCTTATATTTTACAAAATATCGAACTACCTGGTTTTGACCGTGAACAGCAACGTTTACTCACCACCCTCGTTAATTGGCATATTGGTCACCTCAAGCCAAACGAATTTCTTCGCTCTTCTCGTTATCATGAACAAGATATCATCACGCTTATACGCATTCTCCGTCTTGCGGTAATTTTCAATAAATCACGTCAAGCCACGGAAAATCTAAAAACATTCACCTTTCAAACTCAACGAGCTGACAATAATTGGCTCTTAACGCTTGAAGAAGGTTACTTAGAACGAAACCCATTAATATGGAATGAATTAAGAATTGAAAGCAATCTTCTAAAAGATTTAGAAATGGGACTAATCTTTAATTAATCCTGTCTTACTAACTATATAAAGTAAGCTTTTTTGATTTTATCTCAAAAGCTTATTTTTTATCTTCACTATTCCCAGTGGCTCGATATAAATGCAAAAAAGTGCGATGAAAACTCACCGCACTTTTCTCTTACTTGTCTCTTAGACTATTTCGCTACATCTATTATTTGATGATTTTCGCTACAACACCCGCACCAACTGTACGACCACCTTCACGGATTGCGAAACGTAAACCTTGGTCCATCGCGATTGGGTGGATTAAGCTTACTGTCATTTTAATGTTATCACCAGGCATTACCATTTCCACGCCTTCTGGTAATTCAATTGTACCAGTTACGTCAGTTGTACGGAAATAGAATTGTGGACGGTAACCTTTGAAGAATGGAGTATGACGACCACCTTCTTCTTTTGATAATACGTACACTTCTGATTCGAAGTCAGTGTGTGGTGTGATTGAACCTGGTTTCGCTAATACTTGACCACGTTCGATTTCTTCACGTTTAGTACCACGTAATAATGCACCGATGTTTTCACCTGCACGACCTTCGTCAAGTAATTTACGGAACATTTCAACACCCGTTACAGTCGTTTTCGCTGTATCTTTGATACCGACGATTTCTACTTCATCACCAGTACGGATGATACCACGTTCTACACGACCTGTTACTACTGTACCACGACCTGAGATTGAGAACACGTCTTCGATTGGAAGAAGGAACGGTTGGTCAATCGCACGTTCTGGTTCTGGGATGTAAGTATCTAAGTGGTTTGCTAATTCAAGGATTTTTTCTTCCCATTCTGCTACGCCGTTTAATGCTTGTAATGCAGAACCACGTACGATTGGAGTATCGTCACCTGGGAAGTCATATTGAGATAGAAGTTCACGAACTTCCATTTCTACTAATTCTAATAACTCTTCGTCATCTACCATGTCGCATTTGTTTAAGAATACGATGATGTATGGAACACCTACTTGGCGACCTAATAAGATGTGCTCACGAGTTTGTGGCAT
>NZ_JAHKKA010000004.1:0-94458 GCF_018829625.1 Haemophilus sp. SZY H36
CTACTTAAAAAGTAATTATGAATTTTCAGTTAAGCACCTATTAAGACTTCAAAATTAAAAATATTTTAAAACAAGTCAATCAACAAGTGCCCACACAGATTGTCTGATATATTGTTAAAGAGCAAAAAACAACGACGCACTTGGAAACTTAAAAACTTCACAACAGTGCGTCGTTGTGTGCGGTGCATTATAGGGATTTTCAAATCCCTTGCAAGTACTTTTTTGTAAAAATATTTAAAAAAATGATCTTTTGATTAAAGCGCAAGCGATTAGAGCAAAATATAGATCTTTTGAGCTATTTTTTTAAGCGTTTTAAAATTCTAGGAAGATCAACGATAGAATCTAACACATAATCTGCTACTCTCTCTCCGTCCTCTGTTACTGGTTTACCTGTACGAACTAATACGTTCATTTTCACCTTCGCGCCAATTCCCGCTTTTAGATCTTCAACTTTATCTCCAACCATAATAGATTGCGTAGGATCGATCTTTAATTCTTTGATCGCTTGCAATAGCATTCCTGGTTTAGGCTTCCGGCAATCACAGTCTTCTTTATATTCACCGTTTCCCTCAGAATGATGTGGGCAATAGTAAATACCATCCAAATCCACATCTTGCTCAGCCAATGACCAATCCATCCATTCTGTTAACTGTAAAAACTGCTCCTCAGAAAAATAGCCACGCGCAATTCCAGATTGATTAGTAACCAACACCAACATATATCCCATTTTCTTTAATTCTCGCAGTGCATCAATCGCACCATCAATAAACTTAAAGTTATCAATTTCGTGTACATAACCGTAATCAATATTTAACGTACCATCGCGATCTAAAAAAATAGCCTTATTCATTCCCTTACCTTTCATACGTATCAAATTGACGAAAATTATCTATTTAATCCAAGCAATTAGCAAATATAACTCATAACCAATCTGTCTAAAAAAGATAATCTGACATATTGACATAGCAATCTAGACGTCTAGAATACCGAAACAGATTTAAAAATAGCAAATAAAAAGGGCTTATATGATTAAGCTAAGCAATATAACGAAGATTTTTGAGCTGCCTAGCAAGAAATTGACTGCGCTTGATAATGTCTCATTAAACATCGAAAAAGGTCAAATTTGCGGAGTAATTGGCGCATCTGGCGCAGGAAAAAGTACATTAATTCGATGTGTAAACTTATTAGAAAAACCAACTAGCGGTTCCGTTATTGTGGACGGCGTAGAATTAACAGGACTTTCTGATCGCGAGTTAGTACGTGCTCGTCGTCAAATTGGAATGATTTTTCAGCATTTCAATTTACTAAGTTCTCGCACCGTATTTGAAAACGTGGCATTACCCTTAGAATTGGAAGGTGAGCCAAAAGCAAAAATACAAGAAAAAATTACCGCACTTTTAGATCTTGTTGGTTTAAGCGAAAAATGTGATGCTTACCCAAGTAATCTTTCGGGTGGACAAAAACAACGTGTAGCCATTGCGCGCGCCTTAGCGAGCGATCCTAAAGTTTTATTATGTGATGAAGCCACTAGCGCACTAGATCCTGCAACGACACAATCTATTCTTAAATTATTAAAAGAAATTAACCGCACTTTAGGTATTACGATTTTGTTGATTACCCATGAAATGGAAGTTGTTAAACAGATTTGTGATCAAGTTGCTGTTATTGATCAAGGTCGCCTAGTTGAACAAGGTACTGTCAGTGAAATTTTTGCAAACCCTAAAACAGAATTAGCACAAGAGTTTATTCGTTCGACTTTCCACATCAGTCTACCTGATGAATATTTGGAAAATCTTACTAATACGCCGAAGCATAGCAAAGCGTATCCAATTATCAAATTTGAGTTTACCGGTCGCTCAGTCGATGCACCGTTACTTTCTCAGGCATCAAAAAAATTTGGCGTGGAGCTCAGTATTTTAACCTCACAAATTGATTATGCTGGAGGCGTGAAATTTGGTTATACCATTGCTGAAGTAGAAGGCGATGAAGATGCCATTACACAAACCAAAGTTTATTTAATGGAAAACAACGTGCGCGTGGAGGTGCTTGGTTATGTTCAATGATTTCTTGGCAACATTCAGCCAGCAATTAACGCCTCAAATGTGGGGTGTTGTCGCAACCGCAACTTATGAAACTATTTATATCAGCTTTGCATCTACTTTACTTGCCGTAGTAGTCGGGGTGCCAGTTGGTGTATGGACTTTCTTAACTGGAAAAAATGAGATTTTACAAAATAACCGCACTCATTTTGTGTTAAACACGATCATTAATATTGGGCGTTCTATTCCATTTATTATTTTGCTCTTAATCTTATTACCTGTAACACGTTTTATCGTGGGAACAGTATTAGGTACAACAGCAGCAATTATTCCATTAAGTATTTGTGCGATGCCATTCGTAGCTCGCTTAACTGCTAATGCATTAATGGAAATTCCAAATGGTTTAACCGAAGCCGCTCAAGCAATGGGCGCGACTAAATGGCAAATTGTACGTAAATTCTATTTGCCAGAAGCACTACCGACACTAATTAATGGCATCACACTTACTCTAGTCACTTTAGTTGGTTACTCTGCAATGGCAGGGACGCAAGGCGGCGGTGGCTTAGGTAGCCTCGCCATCAACTACGGCGTATATCGCAATATGCCTTATGTCACTTGGGTGGCAACCATTATTATTGTGCTATTCGTTATGATTAGCCAAAAACTCGGCGATACACTGGCTAAAAAAGTGGATCATCGTTAATTAAACACAACTCTTAACTTAAACAGGAAGGAAATCCTATGAAATTAAAACAACTTTTTGCAATCACTGCAATCGCATCAGCTCTCGTTTTAACAGGCTGTAAAGAAGATAAAAAAACTGAAGCTGCAGCTGCACCACTTAAAATCAAAGTCGGTGTGATGTCTGGTCCTGAGCACCAAGTTGCAGAAATTGCAGCAAAAGTCGCTAAAGAAAAATATGGTTTAGACGTTCAATTCGTTGAATTCAATGACTACGCATTACCAAATGAAGCGGTATCTAAAGGCGATTTAGATGCAAACGCAATGCAACATAAACCTTATTTAGATGAAGATGCAAAAGCGAAAAATTTAAATAACTTAGTCATCGTGGGTAATACTTTCGTCTATCCATTAGCGGGCTATTCTAAAAAAATCAAAAATGTGAATGAATTACAAGAAGGTGCTAAAGTTGTTGTTCCTAACGATCCAACAAACCGTGGCCGAGCATTAATTCTTCTTGAAAAACAAGGTTTAATCAAATTAAAAGATGCAAATAACCTTCTTTCAACTGTATTAGATATTGTTGAAAATCCGAAAAAATTAAACATCACTGAAGTAGATACCTCTGTTGCAGCACGCGCATTAGACGATGTTGATTTAGCTGTAGTAAACAATACTTATGCGGGTCAAGTAGGCTTAAATGCTCAAGATAACGGTGTATTTGTAGAAGATAAAGATTCTCCATATGTGAACATTATCGTTTCTCGTACCGATAACAAAGACAGCAAAGCTGTTCAAGACTTCGTAAAATCTTACCAAACAGAAGAAGTTTACCAAGAAGCTAAAAAACACTTTAAAGATGGTGTTGTAAAAGGTTGGTAATTTCTACCGCACTTTCACTCATTACGAAATCCCTTGCTCTGCAAGGGATTTTCTTATCTAAGCTTGGGATATTTTTATGTCTTTTTTTACTTATTTCTATTTAGAAAACCGTATGTATTTTCAAGATTATTTTAAATACATCTCAATTTTTACTTCACTTGGTGCGCTTCTGTTAGTCACAAGTTTATATCTGCGCCATCGTTTAGAAACCAAATACCGAGATCTCAGTATTATTTTTCTGCTCTTAATTATTCTCTTACTTGGTATTCAATATAATCAATATGAACAAAATCAAGTATATGCAAATGATACTTCTCGCATTGTTACATTTTTGAACTCAGTAAAAACATCACAAAATTTACAATTTGAGGATCTACGAGTAAATAGCCAAAAAATTACAAATGGTATGATCTTAAATATTAAGGATAAATACTATCAGGTAAATTTTAATAATGATTTTACTGCTTATACACTCTCTGAAATCAATTTAGTCAACCCGAATATCAATATTATTGATAAGGAAAATAAATAATGGAAAGTTATTCATTTCTTGCTATAAAACTTACAATGGGCATTATTGGTCTTGTTTTACAGATTAATTTAATGGGTAAGGGAAACCTTGCTCCAACATCAGCCATGGATCAAGTACAAAATTATGTACTGGGTGGCATTATTGGCGCTGTCATTTATAATGACAATATTGGCATACTACAATTTTCCCTTGTTCTCATTTTATGGACATTATTAATTTTTACACTACGTTTTATCAAAAATCATAACCGATTTGTGAAAAATATTATCGATGGGAGCCCAGTTTGGGTAATTTCAGATGGCAAAGTACAAACTAATGAATGTATGAAAAATGGTATTTCTGCTCATGATTTAATGTTTAAACTCCGTGCCGCTGGTGTATATGAAATCTCTACTGTAAAGCGAGCTGTACTTGAACAAAATGGGCAACTCTCAATCATTCAATACGGAGATGAAGATTTACGCTATCCATTAATTATTGATGGCCAAATTGATTACGATATTCTTGATATTATCAACCGTGATGAAAATTGGGTTCATGCTGAATTAGATACTAATAAACTCACTGTAAATCAGGTATATATTGGTGAATATTTGAATGGTCAATTAATTACACACCTTTATGACCCAACCTAATCCACTGATGAAAGTCACGACCAATAATTTAAGTTATTGGTCTTTTTTTTAAATTTCTGTCTCAATATTTGACTTTTTTTCAGGCTAGCCCTACCAATGCTATAAAATTTCGTTACAATGAAAGCTTAGACAAAAATAATAAAAGACCCGGAAACAAACACAATGACAGGTGCACAACTCATCATGGGGTGCCTGAAAGCACACCATGTCACGACTCTTTTCGGCTATCCAGGCGGCGCAATCATGCCAACCTACGATGCCCTTTATGACGCAGGCTTAGATCACTTACTTTGTCGTAATGAACAAGGGGCTGCCATCGCAGCGATTGGTTATGCTCGCTCCACAGGAAAAGTGGGCGTCTGTATTGCGACATCAGGCCCTGGCGCCACCAATTTAGTCACTGGATTAGGCGATGCCATGATGGACTCCATTCCAGTTGTAGCCATTACCGGTCAAGTTTCCTCTCCATTAATCGGCACGGATGCGTTCCAAGAAGCTGATGTTCTAGGGCTATCCCTTGCTTGCACTAAACACAGTTTTATCGTGCAAAGTACGGATGAATTAGCCGATGTTTTTGCGGAAGCCTTTGAAATTGCCCAAAGTGGACGCCCCGGCCCAGTTCTTATTGATGTGCCTCGCGATATTCAAATTGGTGAAGTGCCTGAGAATGTAAAAGCCTATGTTAAAACACCAGAAAAACCAACCGCACTTTCAGTAGATAAACTCGCTGAAGCAAAAGAATTATTAAAAAATGCTAAAAAACCGGTGCTTTATGTGGGTGGCGGGGTTGGTATGGCGAAGGCTGTTCCTGCCTTACGCGAATTTTTAGCCCAGACACAAATGCCATCAGTCTCCACTTTAAAAGGTTTAGGTGCAATTGATCCAAACGATGATGTGTATATGGGAATGATTGGTATGCATGGTACGAAAGCTGCTAATTTTGCCGTGCAAGAAAGTGATTTATTACTCGTATGCGGTGCTCGTTTTGACGATCGTGTCACAGGTAAACTCGATACCTTTGCTCCTCACGCTAAAGTGATTCATTGTGATATTGATGCAGCGGAAATTCATAAATTACGCCGTGCAGATGTTGCCCTACAAGGGGATTTAATCCAAGCACTTAATGCACTCAAACAAGATCTTGATATTGAACCTTGGCGTGAACAAATCAGAAATTTCAAAGCAAAATTAGATTTCACTTATATTGAAAATCAAGACAATCGCCCGATTGATCCTTGGGCATTACTCAACACCCTCTCTAATCGCAAACCAAATAATGCGGTAATTTGTACCGATGTGGGGCAGCATCAAATGTGGTCAGCGCAACACATGAAGCATTTTGCGCCAGAGAACTACATTACTTCGGCTGGTTTCGGTACAATGGGATTTGGTCTGCCAGCCGCAGTGGGGGCAAAAAAAGCACGTCCACAAGATGAAGTCATTTTGGTTACGGGTGATGGCTCACTCATGATGAATATCCAAGAATTGGGTTCAATCAAACGTGGCAATTTACCAGTAAAAATTTTGCTGTTGGATAACCAACGCTTAGGTATGGTTCGTCAATGGCAGGATTTATTCTGGAATAAACGTCGCAGTGAAACCATTTTAGATGACAACCCAGATTTTGTAATGCTTGCTAACGCGTTCGGTATTCCTGCAGAACGTATTGAGTCAGCTGATGATGTGGATGCGGCACTCAACCGATTATTAAACAGCAAAACAGCCTATTTATTACAAGTATGTATTCCACCTGATGAATGTGTATGGCCACTTGTTCCACCGGGTGCATGTAACGCGGATATAGTAGAGGAGATGAACTAATGAATAAATATAAACTGGAACTCGTCGCTCGCCATCGTCCTGAAGTGCTAGAACGCATTTTACGCATAGCACGTCACCGCGGATTTACTGTTACAACGATGGAAATGATACTGATTGAAACCCAAGTGCAGTTAAAAATCACCGTAAAATCTGACCGCACTTTAGATCTATTAGTGAATCAGTTGGCGAAATTGCCAGATGTAAACGAAATAAAATAAGAATTAAGTGCAAGGCATTGCACACTACTCTAACAAAATTTTACTCGGAGAGATTATTTATGCCAAAACTACGTTCAGCGACTAGTACACAAGGTCGTAATATGGCAGGCGCACGTGCCTTATGGCGTGCAACAGGGATGAAAGAAAATGACTTTGGTAAACCGATTATTGCGGTGGTGAACTCTTTCACTCAATTCGTACCTGGTCACGTGCATTTAAAAGATATGGGACAGCTTGTTGCCGCAGAAATTGAAAAAGCAGGCGGCGTAGCAAAAGAATTTAATACCATTGCGGTGGATGATGGTATCGCGATGGGACACGGGGGGATGCTTTATTCCTTACCAAGCCGTGATTTGATCGCTGATAGCGTGGAATATATGGTCAATGCGCACTGTGCTGATGCG
Source organism: Haemophilus sp. SZY H36 (assembly GCF_018829625.1). Lineage (NCBI taxonomy): Bacteria > Pseudomonadati > Pseudomonadota > Gammaproteobacteria > Pasteurellales > Pasteurellaceae > Haemophilus > Haemophilus sp. SZY H36. Next base: position 7,213 of record NZ_JAHKKA010000004.1, read on the forward strand.
ATGGTGTGTATTTCCAACTGTGACAAAATCACTCCAGGAATGTTAATGGCGGCAATGCGCTTAAACATTCCGACAATTTTTGTCTCAGGCGGTCCAATGGAAGCGGGCAAAACAAAACTTTCTGATCAATTAATCCGCTTAGATTTGGTTGATGCGATGATTGAGGCCGCCGATCCGAATGTGTCAGATGAACGCATTGATGTCATTGAACGTAGCGCTTGCCCAACCTGTGGTTCTTGTTCTGGCATGTTTACCGCAAACTCTATGAACTGCTTAACTGAAGCCTTAGGTTTATCTTTACCAGGTAATGGTTCTATGTTAGCTACTCACGCAGACCGCAAAGAATTATTCTTAAAAGCAGGTCGTCAAATTGTTGAGCTGTGCAAACGCTATTACGAACAAGATGATGCAAGCGTATTGCCTCGTTCAATCGGTACCTTTGATGCCTTTGAAAATGCAATGAGCCTCGATATCGCAATGGGGGGGTCAAGCAATACAGTTTTACACTTGTTAGCGGCAGCACAAGAAGCAGGTGTAGATTTTAAAATGGAAGATATTGACCGTTTATCGCGCAGAGTACCTTGTTTAAGCAAAATTGCACCAAACACCAATAAATATCACATGGAAGACGTACATCGTGCAGGCGGTATTATGGGATTGTTGGGTGAATTAGATCGCGCTGGGTTAATTCATAAAAATACACACACCGTGCTTGGAATGAGCATGGGAGAACAACTAGACCAATACGATATTATTCGCAATCAAGATGAAGAATTACATAAATTCTTCCGTGCAGGCCCTGCAGGTATCCGCACGACTCAAGCATTCTCACAAGATTGTCGCTGGGATACCGTCGATAATGATCGTGTAAATGGTTGTATTCGCAATAAAGAAAATGCGATCTCGCAAGAAGGTGGCTTAGCCGTATTATTCGGTAATCTCGCTGAAGACGGATGTATCGTTAAAACCGCGGGCGTAGATGAATCTATTTGGAAATTCACCGGCACTGCTATAGTATTTGAAAGCCAAGAAGATGCGGTTGCCGGCATTTTGGGTGGTAAAGTCAAAGAAGGTCATGTCGTTGTTATCCGTTACGAAGGCCCTAAAGGCGGACCGGGTATGCAAGAAATGTTATACCCAACCAGTTACTTAAAATCGATGGGCTTGGGCAAAAAATGTGCTTTATTAACGGACGGACGTTTCTCTGGTGGTACATCAGGCTTGTCTATTGGACATGCTTCACCAGAAGCCGCTTCAGGCGGTGCAATCGGCTTAGTACGCGATGGCGATATTATCAACATTGATATTCCAAATCGTGCAATTAACTTAGAAATCAGTAATGATGAACTCGCAGCACGCAGAGCTGAACAAGATCAAAAAGGTTGGCAGCCAGCACACCGTGAACGTGAAGTATCCTTTACTTTAAAAGTGTTTGGCCACTTTGCCACTTCTGCAGATAAAGGCGCTGTGCGTGATAAAACTTTATTGAAATAACTCAACAAAATGGTGTGCATTGTTTCTAACTCATACCATCTTGTTGTATTTTTAGCAGATTTATTCATATAACAAGGGATTAGTATGTCAGACCCAATGATTGGATTATTATCCTTACAAGAAGAACTTTCAAAGAATAGAATAACTTTAGGTAATTGTACAAATAGTAAATTACATATGTTTTTTGATAAACCTGAAGGCATACCTAGGTTTACTTATGTAATTGTAAACGAAGGAGAAATTCTATCTTTTTGTAATTTTGTTCTTGTAGAGCCAATTAATGACACTCCTTGTTTTCAAATAGGGTATGCCGTCCCAGAAAAATTTCAAAACAAAGGCTTTGGGAAAGAAATAGCTAAATTAGCTTTAATTGAATTTTTGACCAATATGTTTAGGGGGTCTAGTTTTAAAAACTTATATATTGAGTCAGTTATTAGTATTGATAACTTAGCTTCTCAAAAAATAACTAACTATATTTTATCTACTAAACCTAAACAAATCATTGATTCAATTTCTAATGAAAAAATGTTTTGTTATCAAAAATTATTTTCAGCATTTGATGAATTTAATAAATTATAAAGTAACTCATGAAAAACCTACTTACAAACCCACAACCGAACCAAAGTGATTATGTCAACGCGATTGTCAAACTTGGCTCCAGAGTATATGAAGCCGCTCAAGTGACCCCTTTACAAAAAATGGGAAAACTTTCTGAACGACTGCACAATAATATCTGGATTAAACGTGAAGACCGTCAGCCAGTAAATAGCTTTAAACTACGCGGCGCTTACGCAATGATTTCTAGCCTTTCAGCAGAACAAAAAGCAGCAGGCGTAATAGCCGCCTCTGCTGGTAACCATGCGCAAGGCGTGGCATTATCAGCGAAACAATTAGGCTTAAAAGCATTGATCGTGATGCCACAAAACACGCCAAGCATTAAGGTGGATGCAGTGCGTGGATTTGGTGGTGAGGTATTGTTGCACGGTGCTAATTTTGATGAAGCCAAAGCAAAAGCGATTGAGCTTTCAAAAGAAAAAAATATGACATTTATTCCACCATTCGATCATCCATTAGTGATCGCTGGACAAGGCACGTTAGCGATGGAAATGCTACAACAAGTGGCAGATTTGGATTATGTGTTTGTACAAGTCGGTGGAGGCGGTTTAGCTGCTGGTGTGGCAATTTTGCTTAAGCAATTTATGCCAGAAATTAAAATCATCGGTGTAGAATCAAAGGATTCAGCATGCTTAAAAGCCGCTCTCGATAAAGGCGAGCCAACAGATTTAACCCATGTTGGATTATTTGCGGATGGCGTTGCCGTAAAACGTATTGGTGACGAAACATTTCGCCTATGCCAACAATATCTTGATGATATGGTATTGGTCGATAGTGACGAAGTGTGCGCAGCAATGAAAGATTTGTTTGAGAACGTTCGTGCTGTTGCAGAGCCATCAGGTGCATTAGGTTTAGCCGGTTTGAAAAAATATGTGAAACAAAACCATATTGAAGGCCAAAATATGGCGGCAATTTTGTCTGGCGCGAACTTGAATTTCCACACCTTACGTTATGTATCCGAACGTTGTGAAATTGGTGAAAACCGAGAAGCTTTATTAGCCGTGACCATGCCTGAACAACCCGGTAGTTTCTTAAAATTTGCTTATATATTAGGTAACCGAGCTGTAACCGAATTCAGTTATCGCTATGCAGATGATAAACGCGCTTGTGTGTTTGTTGGGGTAAGAACGACAAATGAGCAAGAAAGAGCAGATATTATTGCAGACCTCACTAAAAATGGTTTTGATGTTGAGGATATGTCTGATGATGATATTGCGAAAACGCACGTTCGCTATTTAATGGGGGGGCGAGCAGCCAATGATAACGAACGCTTATATACGTTCGAATTCCCTGAGCAAAAAGGTGCGTTATTGAAATTCTTGGAAACATTACAAAATCGTTGGAATATTTCATTATTCCACTATCGTGCCCACGGCGCAGACTATGGAAATATCCTTGCTGGTTTCCAAATTGAAGAACGCGAACAAGCAGAATTTGAACAGGCACTTGCTCAACTCAATTATGTTTTTGAAGATGTAACAGAAAGCAAATCTTATCGTTATTTCTTACGTTAATCTTATAAAAAAGGCGTGATATTTTTCACGCCTTTGTATTATTCAAACTCTAATTCCACCGCACTTTCGCCAAGTAAATTCACTAATTCCGTCAGAATTTCATCTGTTGGAATAATCGACCATTGCACACCCAAACGTAACAAAGCACGACCTTTCGGACTTTGGTAATACACGTTAATGGGCAACGTTCCACCACTCACTGGCTCAAGTAATGCTTTAAGTTGTTTAATGAAACTTGGTGTAATTTGATGCTCAGAAAGGCTGATAGCTAAGGATTTGACATAACGGGAACGAGCCTCATCTAAGGTCATTAACTCTCGCACCGTCATTTTTAAGCCACCTGAGAAATCATCAACACTGATCTGTCCAGAAGCAATCACTACTGTATCTTTTTGTAACTTTTCACCAAATTGCTCTAAACTTTCACCAAATAAAGTTAAATCTAAACGACCAGAACGATCATCTAATGTTGCAATACCGAGTCGATTACCTTTTTTAGTCATAGCTATACGAGACGAAACTAATAATCCTGCGGCAGTACTTATTTGCCCACGACGATTTGGAGTCAAATCTTTTAAACGTATTGATGTGTAATGAGATAATTCTTTTAAATATCGGCTTACAGGATGACTACTTAAATAAAGCCCTAGTGTTTCACGCTCACCATCAAGAATTTGTTTTTCTGAGTAAGGAGGGGTATTCGCATAGGCATTCTCGACTTCTTCGTGGGTTTCAGTTAGTACCCCAAACATATCCGTTTGTCCCATTGCTTCATCTTTAGCATGTTGATCAGATGCTTTAAGGGCATCTTCTAAATTCTTAGAAAGTGCGGCGCGATGTGGACCTAATTTATCAAAGGCACCGGACATAATTAGGCTTTCAAAAGTCCGGCGGTTAATTTTCTTCAAATCTACTCGAGCACATAAATCAAATAAGTCTTTGAAAATTCCCCCTTCATTTCTAGCGGTCACAAGTGCCTCAATCGGGCCTTCCCCCACACCTTTAATTGCGCCAATACCATATACAATTTCACCTTGGTCATTAACACTAAAATGATGCTTACCCACATTAATATCTGGTGGAGCAACCTTTAATCCCATACGTAAACATTCATCATATAAACCCACAATTTTATCCGTGTTATCCATTTCAGATGTCATTACCGCTGCCATAAATTCTGCAGGGAAATGGGTTTTGAGCCAAAGGGTTTGGTAAGATACCAAGGCATAAGCAGCGGAGTGAGATTTATTAAAACCATAGCCAGCAAATTTTTCCACCAAGTCGAAAATCTTCATGGAAAGCTCACCATCAACACCGTTTTTTATCGCCCCCTCTTTAAACACAGAACGCTGCTTTGCCATTTCCTCTGGTTTCTTTTTCCCCATCGCTCGACGCAATAAGTCTGCTCCACCCAACGTATAACCCGCCAACACTTGCGCAATCTGCATAACTTGCTCTTGATACAAAATAATACCGTAAGTTGGCTCAAGAATGGGCTTCAAGCTTTCATGTTGATATTCTGCATCAGGGTAGGATACTTCTTCTCGTCCGTGTTTACGATCAATAAAATTATCCACCATTCCTGACTGCAAAGGACCAGGACGGAACAATGCTACCAATGCGATAATATCTTCAAAACAGTCAGGTTGAAGGCGTTTGATCAAATCTTTCATACCACGAGATTCTAGCTGGAATACAGCTGTAGTTTCAGAACGTTTAAGCAGTTCAAAAGATTCATGATCATCTAGAGGGATCGCAGCAATATCAACAAGTGGCTTACCTTCTCGAGCCATGCGAGCATTGATCATATCTAATGCCCACTTAATGATAGTCAGAGTACGTAATCCTAAGAAATCAAACTTCACAAGCCCTGCATATTCCACATCGCTTTTATCAAAATGGGTAACAGGGTGAAGCCCTTCATTATCGCAATAAAGCGGCGCAAAATCCGTAATTAAAGTTGGAGAAATTACTACGCCTCCCGCATGTTTACCCGCATTACGGGTTACACCTTCCAACTTACGCGCCATATCTATTAAGGCTTGAACCTCTTCATCACTGTCATACACCACTTGCAATTGTGGCTCAACTTCAAACGCTTTTGCGAGCGTCATTCCTGGATCCGGAGGAATCAATTTCGAAATACGATCAACAAAACCATAAGGATGTCCCAATACGCGCCCTACATCGCGAATCACCGCTTTTGCCGCCATGGTACCAAAGGTGATAATTTGTGATACTGCACCGCGTCCGTAAGTTTCAGCTACATGCTCAATAACACGATCTCGACCATCCATACAGAAATCCACGTCAAAGTCAGGCATAGATACCCGTTCAGGATTTAAAAAACGCTCAAATAGCAAATCAAACTCAAGCGGATCTAAATCGGTAATTTTCAATGCATAGGCAACTAAAGAACCAGCCCCTGAACCTCGTCCTGGTCCCACTGGAATATCGTTATCTTTTGACCACTGAATAAACTCCATCACAATCAAGAAATAACCAGGGAATCCCATTTGGTTGATAACACCTAATTCCACTTCTAAACGTTCATCATATTCTGCCCGTCTTTCGGCCCTAATTTTCTCATCCGGAAATAGAAATGCTAAACGCTCCTCTAGTCCTTCTCTGGCTTTTTTTATTAAGAAATCCTCCGTGCTCAATTCACCCGTTGGAAATTTTGGTAAAAAATATTGACCAAGACGAAGCGTTACACTACAACGCTGAGCAATTAAAAGCGTATTTTCTAAAGCTGAGGGAATATCTGCAAATAACTCACACATTTCCTCTTCTGAACGGAAATATTGTTCGGAGGTATAACGTTTTGGGCGTTTAGGATCATCTAAAGTATAACCATCTCTAATCGCTACACGAATTTCGTGGGCTTCAAAATCATCTTGCTTGAGGAATACCACATCATTTGTAGCAACTAACGGTAAATGGTAATGTTCAGCTAATTTTAGTGCTGCTTGGATATAACTTTCTTCATCCGCTCTTCCTGTGCGGCTAAGAGCAAGATAAAAATGCTCGGGAAAAAATTCTTGATAAAATGCGACCGCACTTTCAATCTCATCAGCATTATCTTTTAATAATTTCTTTCCCACATCTCCCTGTATACCACCAGATAAGATAATCACCCCTTCTCGATAATCAATAAGCCAATCTTGATCAATATAAGGTAAGTCGTTATAACCTCGCTGGTAAGCCTTTGATAACAATAAAGTAATATTTTTATAGCCTTCATTATTTTTAGCCAACAAAGTCAGATCAAAGTATTCATCGCCACATAATGTACTTTTGACTTTTACATCTGCCCCGATAATTGGCTTCATCCCTAAAGAAAGCATCTCGCCATAAAAGCGCACCACACCGCAAAAATTTGTAAAATCTGTTAGTGCCATTGCAACCATTTCATTAGCAGCACAGGCTTTTACTAGCGGTTTCACTTTGACGATACTGTCAATCATCGAAAAATCTGTGTGCGTGCGAAGATGGACGAAACGAGGCTGGGATGACATTGAAAATCCTTAAAGTGCGGTTAAATTTTGCCGTAAATATTGAGGCGGTATTATAGCGAATTTTTCAAATAAATGCCTATGCAACAAATGGCTTTCCTAATTAGCTCGGATAACCGATTGCGTGAACAAAAAATGTTAAGTAGATCAAAATTTTGATAATTATCCGTTCCCATTTTGGGTGATTTCGGCTAGTCTAGCAGCGATTTATTTATTTCAAGAGAATAAGGATGATCCTATGACAACTCTTTTTCATGTAGCGCAAAATTGGTTAAACCAAGATCCTGACGCAGAAACTCGTGCAGAATTAACCGCACTTTTAGATGCAGCAAAAGGCGGAGATAAAGCAGCAGAAGCAGAATTACATACGCGCTTTGATGGTCGTTTACAATTTGGTACGGCAGGTTTACGTGGCCGTTTACAAGCTGGCTCAATGGGGATGAACCGAGTTTTAGTTTCTCAAGCTGCTGGCGGTTTGGCGGAATATTTAAAAGGTTATGATAAAGAACCATCAATCGTAATTGGTTACGATGGTCGTAAAAATTCTGATGTATTTGCTCGTGACACCGCTGAAATTATGGCGGGTGCAGGTGTAAAAGCTTATTTATTACCACGCAAATTACCTACGCCAGTTTTAGCTTATGCGATCCAATATTTTGATACCACTGCCGGTGTGATGGTGACAGCGAGCCATAACCCACCGGAAGATAACGGCTATAAAGTGTATTTAGGTAAAGCAAATGGCGGCGGTCAAATCGTTTCACCGGCGGATAAAGATATCGCAGCATTAATTGATAAAGTTGCGGCAGGCAATATCCAAGATTTACCACGTAGCGATAATTATGTGGTGTTAAATGATGAAGTGGTAGATGCGTACATTGCAAAAACTGCATCATTAGCTAAAGAGCCAGCTTGCGACATTAACTATGTTTATACCGCTATGCACGGTGTTGGCTATGAAGTTTTAAGTAAAACACTGGCAAAAGCAGACTTACCACAACCACACGTAGTTGCAGATCAAGTTTGGCCAGATGGTACATTCCCAACCGTGAACTTCCCAAATCCAGAAGAAAAAGGTGCATTGGATTTAGCAATTAAAGTGGCAAAAGAAAAGAATGCTGAATTTATCATTGCTAATGACCCAGATGCAGACCGTTTAGCGGTTGCTGTGCCTGATGCACAAGGCAACTGGAAATCACTACACGGCAATGTGGTAGGCTGTTTCTTAGGTTGGTACTTAGCAAAACAATATCAAGGTAAACAAGGCACATTGGCTTGCTCACTTGTTTCTTCTCCTGCGCTCGCTGAAATTGCGAAAAAATACGGTTTCCAATCAGAAGAAACCTTAACCGGTTTCAAATATATCGGTAAAGTATCTGGCTTATTGTTTGGTTTTGAAGAAGCATTGGGCTATTTAGTTGACCCAGATAAAGTACGCGATAAAGACGGTATTTCTGCAGCAATCGTGTTCTTAGATCTTGTACGTAACTTGAAAAAACAAGGCAAAACTTTAGCAGATTATGCTGATGAATTTACTAAAGAATTTGGCGCTTATGTGAGTGGACAAATCTCTATTCGAGTAAGCGATCTTTCAGAAATCGGAAAATTAATGGCCGCACTTCGCAACAAGCCACCAGCAGAAATCGCTGGCGTGAAAGTGGCACAATTTATCGACCATACTAAAACAGATCGTCAAAGCGATATCCTTGTATTCAACTTGGAAAATGGCGGACGCTTAATTGCTCGTCCTTCAGGTACTGAACCAAAAATTAAATTCTACTTGGATGCGCGCGGTAAAGATCCAAAAGATGCAGAGCGCGTATTAGCAGAATTTGATGAAGGTGTTCGTCACATTCTTCGCCAAGATGCTTATGGCAAACAAGCTTGCTAATTAATCGTTTCTAAAAATAAAACGCACTTTGTAGAAAGTGCGTTTTTTTATATCTGAAACCCAATAAATATCAGCAGATAAAATTAGAATTACAAGGATGACTAATAGATTAATAAAAATTAGAATTTGAGATAGTTTGACTAATGGAATGGTTACATCGTTACACCCCATATAAACATTCCATTAACCAACAACAACTAACAATATCGCACCTAACAACAAGGTTGGTGGACAAAGAAGCGGACTGAAGCCCTCCATTTGCCCCACATCCAGTTATGGATGTTGTCCTATCATCAATGGCCACTTCATAATAAAGGTGAGCGACTCACTCATTATCATTTCATTGATTAGGATATCGTTCGGGAATGTCAGACAACAGTCCGCCAAACCCAATAGGCAAGATGCACAGCTCTATGCCAAATGGCACAAACGTCCATTCTTGTGCCTAAATCTTGATTTATAGCTTGCGTCATTAACAACAAACTTACTGTGCAGATGTATGGTATGACTTTTCACCTCTAGAAACTGTGATCTAGATCACAAAATTTGAAATACGATAAAATTCTTTTAGGCACGCTATCGCACTTACGATATATCACTATACTAACAATGCAACGGCCTCACAGGCGATGCCTTCACTTCGCCCTGTAAAACCTAATTTTTCCGTGGTCGTGGCCTTTACATTGACTTGCTCAATATCACATTGTAAATCCTCAGCAATTTTTACACGCATTGCATCAATATATGGGCGCATTTTGGGTGACTGAGCAATAATAGTTACATCAACATTCCCAATTTTATATCCCTTTTCTTGAACCTGACGAAAAGCTTCACGTAATAAACCACGACTATCTGCATTTTTATATTGCATATCTGTATCAGGGAAAAGTTTGCCAATATCACCTAGTGCTGCCGCGCCTAAAATTGCATCAGTCAAGGCATGTAAAGCCACATCGCCATCCGAATGTGCTATAAAACCAGTGTGATATGGTACTTCTACACCACCGATAATTAATGGGCGATTCTCTCCAAAAGCATGAACATCAAACCCATGTCCAATTCTCATCATAATTTATTCCTTGTTAAATAAAATTCAGCTAATGCCAAATCCTCAGGACGAGTGACTTTCAAATTATCACTACGACCAGCTACCAAGTGCGGTCGAAAACCCGCATGCTCCATTGCTGAAGCCTCATCCGTAATTTGAACCCCTTGCTGCAGGGCGGTAGAAAGTGCTTTTTTCAAGCATTCCACTTGAAAAAATTGTGGTGTTTGAGCATGCCAAAGCTGACTACGATCTTCAGTCACAACTATACGTTGTTGATTATCTGAACGCTTAATTGTGTCTGTTACGGGAATTGCTAAAATTGCCCCCTGTTCATCATCAATGGTTAATAATTTATCAATATCAGTATGCTGTAAACAAGGACGAGCCGCATCATGTACTAGTACCCAAGCATTTTTATCACAAATTGCATTCAAACCATTTAGCACTGATTCAGCCCTCGTTTCACCACCTTCTACCAATTGAATTTTAGGTGAAAGTGATAAATTGGCTATATAAGGATCATCTTTACTCACGACTAATATAATCTTCGAAATCGCTGTATGAGTTAGCATGATATCAAGCGTATGTTCTAACAACGTTTTACCTAACAACGCTAGGTATTGTTTTGGTTTATCCGCTTGCATACGCGAGCCTACTCCAGCTGCAGGTAATACAACAACAATTGGACGATCCATTATTTATTCTCTTTCACAATGTGATAAAACACTTCATTTTCTTTTACCATACCATGCTGCATCCTTGCTCGTTCTTCAATCGATTCAAACCCCTTTGTTAATCCTTGAATTTCCGCATTAATACGTTGATTACGCTGGGAAAGTTTTTCATTTTCAGCATGATTTTCTACAATTTTTACCGCAGTTTCACGATAATCCCCAAATCCATTGCGCCCAAACCATAAATCATATTGAAACAGTGCCAATATGGCGAAAAGAATAAGAATCAAAAGTCGCATAATCTTTATCTTATACAAGAAAAAATGCTGATAGTTTACCGTGAAAAAAGAGGAAAGGCGATAGCATAAAAAAATGCTGTACATATTCGTCACAAAATGAAAAGAAAAAATGTGATCCATATCACAAACTAAAGAGATATTCAGAGAAGATGAAGTAAAAAACCAAAAGACTTGATATACTCCCCACAGTATTTAACTGCCTTAATATGGAGAATAATTTAACATGAAAACAACCTTAAAAATGACCGCACTTGCTGCAATTTCTGCTTTTGTTCTCGCTGGATGTAGTACTCATTCAATGGATTCAAAGGAACATGCTAATGCACAATTGCAACAACAAGCTGTTCTCGGATTAAACTGGATGCAAGATTCGGGTGAATACCAAGCATTAGCTTATCAAGCGTACAATGCAGCAAAAGTTGCCTTTGATCACGCAAAAGTTACTAAAGGAAAGAAAAAAGCGGTTGTTGTTGACTTAGATGAAACCATGTTAGATAACAGCCTTTATGCTGGTTGGCAAGTAAAAAACAATAAACCATTTGATGGAAAAGATTGGACACGTTGGGTTGAAGCTCGCCAATCCCGAGCTATCCCTGGCGCAGTAGAATTTAATAATTATGTAAATTCACATAACGGTAAAATGTTTTACGTGACTAACCGTAAAGATAGCACAGAAAAAACCGGTACCATTGACGATATGAAACGTCTTGGCTTTAAAGGCTTAGATGATTCATCCTTTTACTTTAAAAAAGATAAATCTGCTAAAGCTGCGCGTTTTGCCGAGATTGAAAAACAAGGCTATGAGATTGTTCTTTACGCTGGCGATAACCTAGACGATTTCGGTGATACAGTCTACGGAAAAAGTAACAACGAACGTCGTTCATTTGTACAACAAAATCAGGCTAAATTTGGTAAAACCTTTATTGTATTACCAAATGCAAATTACGGTGGCTGGGAAGGTGGATTAGCTGACGGTTACTTTAAAAAAGATACTCAAGGCAAAATTAAAGCACGTCTAGATGCCGTACAAGCATGGGATGGTAAATAGTCTGCTTTATTAATAGTAGTTGATAAAAAATCTCCATTAAATGTTATTTAATGGAGATTTTATTTAACTTCTTGTTCTTGCAAATACTGCCGCTTCTTCTATTAATTCATTATTTGGACGCTGATGCGTGTAAAGTTCGAATTGTTCAACCGCTTGTAAAACAATAACCTCAGCACCTGAAATAACCTTTTTCCCTTTAGATTCTGCATAACGAATAAAGGGGGTTTCAGCCGGAATAGCAACAACATCAAAAGCGATATTTGCAGCATTAATCATAGATTGTGGAAAAGCCAACTCAGTTTCTTCTTTTCCACCTTTCATGCCTATCGGGGTGACATTTACAAGAATTTCTGCACACTGATTTACCAACGAATCAATATATTCATAACCATAAAGTGCGGCTAAATATCGCCCTGTTTTTGCATTGCGAGCATAAATTTTAACCTTCTCAAAGCCCCTATTTTTAAATGCAGCAACAACGGCCTTCGCCATCCCGCCACTGCCTTGTACAATCACGGAAGCATAATTATTCAGTTGATATTTCTCAATTAATTTTACAATAGCAATATAATCTGTGTTATAAGCACGCAAGAAACCATCATCATTCACAATAGTATTTACTGATTCTATCGCTTTTGCTGAAGAATGGATTTCATCTAAAAAAGGCATACAACTTTCTTTAAACGGCATAGAAACAGCACAACCACGAACACCTAATGCTCGTACACCTTTCACTGCATGTTCAATATCTTGTGTCGTAAAGGCTTTATAAATGAAATTTAATCCTAACTTTTCATATAAATAATTATGAAATGTGGTTCCAAAATTACCTGGTCGTCCTGACAACGACATACAGAGTTGAGTATCTTTATTTATCATTTTACTTTTCTAAATATTTAAATTCATACCATCATCAAGTCCAATAAAATATTGGTTCATATCAAATGCAGGTTTTGCAGCTTTATCTTGCCCAACAATTCGCGCCGGTACCCCAGCAGCTGTCGCGTATTCTGGTACAGGATGAAGCACAACTGAATTAGCCCCAATTTTGGCATATTTTCCTACTTCGATATTACCTAAAATTTTAGCTCCAGCACCAATCATCACGCCCTCACGTACCTTGGGATGACGATCACCAGATTCTTTACCTGTTCCACCAAGTGTTACGCCTTGCAAAATAGACACATCATTCTCAATTATAGAGGTCTCCCCTACGACAATTCCTGTGGCATGATCAAACATGATGCCATGACCAATTTTAGCTGCAGGATGAATATCTACATCAAAGGCTACTGAAATCTGATTTTGCAGATAAAGCGCAAGCGCTTTTCGATTCTGATTCCACAAATAATGTGTAATCCGATAACTCTGAATAGCATGGAAACCTTTTAAATAAAGTAATGGCGTAGTCCACAATTCTACCGCTGGATCGCGCTGACGCACAGCTTTAATATCACTTGCTGCACAATCAATAATTGAAGGATTAGCTTGATAGGCTTCTTCAATGATTTCTCGTAAAGAGATCGCTGGCATAATAGGATTCGCTAATTTATTAGCAAGTAAATAACTCAACGCACTACCAAGATTTTGATGTTTCAAAATAGTAGAGTGAAAGAAACTTGCTAACATAGGCTCATGCTCTGCGAGCATTTTGGCCTCTTGACGGATGTACTGCCATACCTCTAATGTCATATTATATCCCCTTTCTCCGCCCACTTTATTGGCAAGCCTGGCCATATCTTAATTTATTCAACAAAAATTATAACGCAATATCAACTAAACATTAGCTAAACGAAATTGAAAAGGAACTATCACCCTTCCTTTTTCACCATTTTGTAATTGATAAAATTGCGGATAATTAAAATTACGCAAAATGATATTATAAGGATTATTATCTCCCTCATGCTTAGCATTTTGGTAAAGTTGATTAATCTCACGCACTTTATCATCCTTTTCACCATCACATCGGCGATAAATTTCAAGACGATTAGCTTCATCTAAAATGTAAACATTGAAACTGTGATCTGGATTATCTTCAAAGAAAAACTGTAAGAAACCTTCTCGAGCAAATGCATCCATTTCTGCTGGATAACAACGGCTCTCTTGGCTCATTTCACTATCCTTAATAGGATTTTGTAAAACTTCATCAAAATCTACCGCACTTTTTATATCATCAAGCGCAGAATCACTCTGGATTTCTTGTAAAGTGATACCACGCTCTTCAAAGAAGAATTGCCAATTTTTACCTGCAACACGTAAACGAGAGGAATGACTTAATGACGTCTCTCCAACCTGAATACTCACACAACGATTAACTAACCCGCTAACAAGCTGGCATAAATCTTGTCTATAACGTTTGCTATAACAATATACTTGAATCGAATCAGGTCGATTCACTCCACGATAAATTTTGTTAGAAAGCACTTTTAGAGCAAACAAAATCGCATTTTGACCTTCAAAATGAAGGGTACGAATTTCATTCCAAATATTACGATAAGTAAAATCAATACTTCCTACAAGGCTTTGCTCCATTGCACCAAAACTAAATAAATCTCTTGATGAAATATCTGTTAATACTTCTTCTACATTCGCTGTTGGATCTACCGTCAGATTAATTGCAATAAACAAACTACGAATTTCACACTGATTTAATAAATCGCTATTACTTGGTTGAGGCGTAACAGTACTTGGAAATGCCACTCGAAGATTATTTACAAAACGATGTAATGTTGCTGAACTCACTTTTTTACTGAAAATAGATAAGTGCGTCTTCTCAGTTAAAAGACGATTAAAATATGCCCATGCGACGAGTTTATTTAAGCTCTCACCATATTCAATCACTCGCTCTTTAGAAAACATAATATGATTTGGCGACTGATTAATAAGATACCAGCCATCTTTAAAATGCTTATTTCCTCGTACTTCTAAGAAAGTAATATGATCTTCCGACAAATTATGGGAAATTTGCGTGTTGAGTAAAGTGACCTTACCCGGAATTGCTTCAAAGGCCGTATAAAGTTTACGTGAAAGAATATTAATATCTTGTGGTACAACACTTGAGTGAATTCGATGTTTTCGAGCAAACTCAACTAAGTTACGGTAACTCAGCATCAAAAACTTCACCACATTATCATGATTTTCTTTTACTGCTTTAATTTTCCAGAGTGGGCGACAATTAAGGAATTGTACAGTTTCATCAGACCATCCCCATTCCCGTGCCAAAATTTCCATATAACGGATACGCCAATTATCTGCTTGGTAAAGCGCAAGATCCTTCGTTGCTTTCACATAAAAACAACGACGTACAAAATCAAGGCGCTTAAATTCAGAAAGTGCGGTTAAATATTGAGTAACTTTTGAAAGGATAGCAATATAAGGATCAAAATGGTGATCTGGATTAGCACAACCTGAAAGTAAATCGCGCTTAAAGGTGCGTGCGATTAAACAGGTATTAGGATATTCTTTAGAATAAGCTTCTAGTAGTAAAATTTTGAGTACTGATTTATAAGGAGAATCAATTCCTTTATAAAGCTGCCATAAGCTAGCCCCAAAATATTCACTCGCCGAGAATTGACCTAAACCACCAAAATCAACCCAATCATTTGGATCGAGTTCCCCAGATTCAATCAGTCGTTCAACTTCCTTTTCATAATCCTTTTCGTTTTCAACCCATAAATGTAGCCATAACAAAGGTTTACCCGCTAAACGAACTGCTGACCGATAAAATTCATCCAACAGCAACATATACTGTGCGGATCCACTATTTTCAGCGGTGAGTGAATCAGCATAATGTTCATGGCGAAAACGTTGTTGATCTACTAAATAGAAATTAATTTCTACATTAAACTGAGTCGCCCATTCAGAAATACGTTTAGCTTTTTTGGTGAGAAGCGTACATTCATCTGAACTAAGGCCATCACGGACACAAATCCAAGTATCTAAATCAGAAGATGAAGTTTGGCTAATAGAACCAAAACTCCCCATCACATACACACCTAAAATAGGAGGCAAAACAGATCGAAAATTTACCGCACTTTGATGATTTATATATTTACAATCGGCATAATTAATACCGTATTCATTAACAAGCCATCGCTTTTGATAATCAGAAATATGGAAACCAGAAACCCCTGATGGAGCATGAATGACATAGCCAGGAAGCTGTGGGTGATTACTCTGTAAAAGTAAAGGAACTATTGATAACACATGTTGAAACGCATCGCCAGAACCCAGTAACGCTCGTTCAAAACGACGTTTATCTAAAGCCTTTACCCATTGTTTGGCTCGTTCAAGATTATATTCCAAGCGGCGTCCTTACCAGAACAGCAAAATTTACCAGGTAATTTACCACTTGAGGTGTAGGAAAGCAAAAGAATTAAACGAAATAGCGCGGTACTATTCTATCATTCAATTCATTACACCTTAATCCAGAATATAGATGATTAAGGTGTAACATTTTCTTAATTAAGCATCCATCGACATACAGAGTAAGGTCAATGGGTGAATACAGGTCACATTGGATGACATATCAATTTGCCATTTACAGGTTTGGCATTCAGATATGACGTAATCAAACCCACCTTCGTTAATATTATCGAATAGGTTTTTACCAATAGATTGTGAAACCTCATAGTTTTCTGATTTAAAACCGTAAGTCCCAGCAATACCACAGCATTGGCTAGGTAACATAATAATTTCTAAACCAGGAATTTTTTTCAACACTTCTAAAGTATAAGGTGCCCAACCTGCTTTATCTACGTGACAAGCGGTGTGATAAGCTACTCGAAGTTTAAGTGGTTTCAACGGTAATGTTTTACCTTCTTTGAAAAGCTGGTATAAGAATGGCGTCACCATATGAATATGCGGACGCACTTTAGCATTGTCGATACCTAAAATATGATGGTATTCATCACGCAGATTAAGTGAACAGCTTGATGCTTCACTGATCACGTCTAGTCCATTTTCATCTACCATTTTTCCAATGTAATCGGTATTGAACTGTGCGATATTACGAGCACGTTCTGGGAAACCGTTCACCATTAATGGTAAACCACAGCACTTTTCTTTTTCTAATAGCATCACCCCAATGTTCATCGCATTGAACACTTTTAGGAATTCTTTACCAAGCTGTGGATTATTATAGTTAACGTAGCAACCATGATAATACGCGACTTTACGCTCAAATTTTTGTTGGTCTTGTAACGCATTTTTCATATACCAGCTACGGAACGTACCAAACGCATATTTAGGTAAAGTACGTTCTTTACTAATTTTAAGCGTTTTTTCCAACATAAATTTGGTCGCTTTTAGGCTTGTGATGGTGTTTACAATCGGCGCTAATGGAGTATTGATTTTCCCCATTACATCCGTGTTACTTAAAATCGCATCACGCAATTTATTCATTAACGGTTTTTTAGACTGCGCTAAGTGATTATTACGCGCACGCACAATTAAATCACCGATTTTCACATCAGATGGACAAGCCACTTCACAACGTTTACAGTTGGTACAATATTTAAGTGCTTCATCGTAAAGTTCTGCTGATTTTAAGCGTAAACGCTCACCATCTGGGCCTGATTGTTTTGGGCCAGGATAAAGCGGATTGTTGCGTGAAACCGGACAAACAGCAGTACAAGCCGTACATTTAATACAGCTTTCAAAACTTTCGTCGATATATTTATGGCTTTCAGGTGAATTAAGGGATTGTTTTGCACTATCAATGAGTCGTTGAATATTATTATCCATATTATTCCCCCTTATTTCGCCAAGATTTCATCAGCAACCGCCAAGGCAGTTACAACTGCGACACCTGAACCACAACCCAGTTCAAGCGCATTAAACCCACCAATTACATTACCGACGGCATATAAATTCGTTAAATATTGACCGCTCTTTTGCACTTGGCATTGAGCATTAATTGCCACACCAGCAGATTGATAAGGTTGTGGATGAGCAAAACGATGAGCAGTCCAAGTGAAACGAGCTTTATCGTTAAACCCTTCAACACCGATAATATCGGATTCAAAAACCGGCTCATAAATTTTATCGAATTCAGAAATGAGTCCTTTACTGAAGAAACTACCTGAAGCTAGTACAAAATTATCTGCGGTAATTTCTTCATCTTCGAGCAAGCGAGTATTGATACAACGTACTTGATTTCCTTCAAATGTTGCGCTCAATGCACTATCACCGTTAATCATTAAACCACCAAGGGATTCAAATTTACGGCGTAATTGAATGCGTTGACGCATACCGAGTAATGATGGTGGCAACGTTGGCAATTCAAATAATGCGAGCTTAGTTGCATCACGAAGTGCGGTCATAAATTCTTGGTTTTCTAAACCAAAACAAGCCGGTAAAAATACGGCTTCTGCACCTTGCGCTGATTCAATAATTTCTTTAATGAGATCATTGAACGCAAGTTTGTGCTCTAGAAGTTGAGAGATGTTTACACTACGGAACTCACGAGCATTTTTTCTAAGCTCGTCTAATTGTGGAATATTTAAGAAACCACTGATGACCTCACAATGCTCAAATTGTGGATTTAACACCAAATTCGCCGCCAAAAGTTGAGGTTGAAAATCGTGATAACCTTCGATTCCTAGCACCGCAATACGTTTATGCGGAAAACGTTCATTACCTTGTACAGTTGGCACACTATTTGGTGAAAGCCACGCACCACGTAAACTACCTAAGCCTGTTACACGCCAATGGTTCTTTTCCGTAGAACCAATTAAATCAAGATTTAATTCATTAGCTAAACGTTCAAAATCTTGCGCTTTAGCAAGCACTTTCTCTGTGCCCAATAAGCTATAAGGGTGAGCAGGTAATTCATTGCGAAGTGCGGTGATATTTTCTTTTAAATTTTCTACCGCGCGACCTTCTCCATTTGGCGTTGATGGCATACGGCTTAATAAATCTAAAGAGCCGGATGCAAAATCAATGGCTGCTTGACCGTTGTTGATTATCACGCAACGTTTGCCGCGTTGTTGAAGGGCGATGCCACAGGTTAAACCCGCCAAACCACCGCCAATAATGGCTACATCAAAATTCATTGCTATCCGTCCCTTGTTGTGCTTGTTCATCAAGCGGTTTCACATCATTTAAACCTAATACGCTACCATACATCCAAGATGTAAATTCGGCTTCGCGAATAGCTTCACCCCAAGCAATCGGCTCAATACCACGCCAGCGTTCTTCCATAAAAGCAGAAAGTTGAGTGGTTGATTGAGTTGGTGTTGCTACTTCAAAACGGTTCATTAAGCCCGCAGCACGACATGCACATAGTTCAGCTTGGCAAGTACCCATACCAACACGTGTACGACGACGTAAATCCACAATGTTATTTACGCCCAGTTCATCGATCGCATAGCGAACTTCGCCAGCTGTCACCGCTTCACATTCGCAAACCATTGAACGATCTAAACGTTCTTTTTCAAGCAAACGAGTAGCACGTGAACCATGACGATACACAGCAGAATAACGAATAGTACTTGGTAATGAAATGACTTTTCGATTGGTCTCTTGACGGCTTTCAGTAGAGCCTGGCAAAGGTTGCTCCGCAGTGACACAACGAGCCGTTTTATTGAGTTTTTTACAAACAAGGTCGGTCGCCCATTCAGCCATTAAACGATAAGTCATTAACTTACCGCCAGTGATTGTAATAAAGCCATCTAAGCCATCGCGTTCTGCGTGGTCAAGTAGCACAATACCACGGCTCACATTACGACCTGATGGATCATCATCACTCGCAACTAATGGTCGCACTCCAGCATAAGCACGTAATACGCGAGTATGACGCAAGCTAGGTGCAAGTTTTTCACCTTCACGGAAAAGAATATCCACTTCTTCTGGCGTCACTTGCATGTTATCGATTTGATCATAAGGCACACGACTTGACGTTGTACCAATAACACAAATTGTATCGCCTGGAACAAGAATATCCGCATCAGCTGGTTTACGGCAGCGGTTAATGACAAGTTTATTAATACGATGGCCCATTACGAGCAATGCACCTTTCGCAGGGAACATTTTGATTTTGAGATCGGCATATTCCGCAATCCCTTGTCCCCAAATACCACCAGCATTCACAACCAACGGTGCAAAAAATTGGCGTTCTCTACGATTTTTATGATCGTACACATTCACACCAATCACTTTTCCACCTTCACGAATCAAATTTTTTACTTCGCAATAAGTGAACATTTTTGCGCCGTTTTCTGTCGCATCCATCATATTAGAGGCAGTTAAACGGAATGGGTCAATAGAGCCATCTGGCACAACAACAGCGCCCACTAAATCTGGATTTACAGAAGGCTCCATAATTTTAGCTAAGTCAGGATCAATGGCTTGCGCATCAATTCCAGATTTTGCACAACTCTCAAGGAAGGTTTTTTGATAGTCGAGAGAATCTTCAGGCAAAGTGATAAATAAGCCTTCCGTTTCATCTACGCAATGGCGCGCAATTTTGCGCAAAATGCGGTTTTCTTTAATACATTCTTCAGCAGATTCTTGGTCGTTTACGGCATAACGTGCACCACTGTGTAATAATCCGTGGTTACGTCCTGTCGCACCGGTTGCAATATCGCGGCGTTCCAATAAAATACAATCAATACCACGAAGTGCACAGTCACGCGCAATACCAGCACCCGTTGCGCCACCACCGATAATAATGACATCGGTACTGAGTGGCGAAAAATCTCCAACATCTTTGTACATGCTAGGCGATAATCCCATGTTTACCCCCAATTCCCAAAATTTAACAAAAAAGTAATATAAAAAATACAGAGAGTATTGTATTTAAGTATGCTTAAATTAACAACATTTTGAGCGGAAAAGAAAATGAATTTGTGAAGTTGATCACAATAATTTTCGCATTCGCTCAGACAAAGTAAAATTTTTGTGAAACACTTCACATTTTTGCATTTTACTACTTTCTTATTTTTTATTTTCTTTTATGATGCAGCACATCCCTTACTATCTGAAGGGTAAATTTCAATAACACATAATTACAAAGTTGGAGAAAAATTATGTTTGGTCCATTTAAACCCGCTCCGCATATTGCGGAACTTCCAGCGGAAAAAATTGATTCCACGTATAGACGCTTACGTTGGCAAGTATTCGCAGGGATCTTCTTTGGTTATGCCGCATACTATTTCGTGCGTGCAAACTTTGACTTAGCACAACCTGGTTTAATTCAAGCTGGTCTTTATACAAAAGCTGAGCTTGGTGTAATCGGTTCTGCAGCTGGTCTTGCTTACGGTTTATCAAAATTCGTCATGGCTGGTATGTCTGACCGTTCTAACCCTCGTGTATTCCTACCATTTGGTTTATTACTATCTGGTTTATGTATGACCTTAATGGGTCTATTCCCATGGGCAACCTCTGGCATCGCTATCATGTGGGCGATGATCTTCTTAAATGGTTGGTTCCAAGGTATGGGATGGCCTCCATGTGGTCGTACAATGGTGCACTGGTGGTCTAAATCAGAACGCGGTACTATCGTATCTATCTGGAATACAGCACACAATATCGGTGGTATGATGCCTGGTGCAATGGTGCTATTAGCAAGTGCCGTCTTCTTCAGCACTCATGGTATCGAAGCACAAGCAAAAGACATTTGGCAACAATCTCTATACTATCCGGGTATTGCAGCAATGATCTGTGCAATTCCAGTTTACTTCGTGATGCGTGATACTCCACAATCCTGTGGTTTACCATCTATCGAAAAATGGCGTAATGACTACCCTGATGACTATAACGAAAAAACTTACGAAAATGATTTAAGCACAAAAGAAATCTTCGTAACTTATGTATTGAAAAACAAATTGTTATGGTACATCGCACTTGCTAACGTGTTCGTATATTTAATCCGCTACGGCGTATTAAAATGGTCTCCAGTTTACTTGAGTGAAGTAAAACACTTCAACATCAAAGGTACTGCATGGGCATACACAATCTATGAATTAGCAGCGGTTCCAGGTACATTATTATGTGGTTGGGTATCAGATAAAGTATTCAAAGGTAAACGTGGTTTAACAGGTTTCATCTTCATGATCTTAACAACTGCAGCGGTTGTTGCGTACTGGATGAACCCAGCTACACCAGAAGCCGAATTAGCAAACTACAGCGCATGGTATCAAAACCCATACCAATTAACAGACTTCATTTTAATGACTTTAATCGGTTTCTTAATCTATGGTCCTGTAATGTTAATCGGTTTACATGCTCTTGAGTTAGCACCGAAAAAAGCAGCAGGTACTGCAGCAGGTTTCACCGGTTTATTCGGTTACTTAGGTGGTACAGTTTCTGCATCAGCAGTTATCGGTTGGGCTGCTCAACATTACGGATGGGACGGTGGTTTCTACGTAATGATCGGCGGTGGCGTATTAGCGGTGTTATTACTCTTAATCGTAATGGTTGAAGAAGGAAAACATAAGGCTAAATTAGGCGATACTTACGGTACTAAATAATTAGTTTAAAAAAGGCGGCGAGCAAATGGCTTAGTCGCCTTTTTTGTAACTAAAATCTAAAAAAACCATAAAAATTTACCGCACTCTTAAGGAGAAAATACTTATGAAACTTAAAACTTTAGCGCTTTCTTTATTAGCAGCTGGCGTACTAGCAGGTTGTAGCAGCCATTCATCAAGCATGGCAAATACCCAAATGAAATCAGACAAAATCATTATTGCTCACCGTGGTGCTAGCGGTTATTTACCAGAGCATACTTTAGAATCTAAAGCACTTGCGTTTGCACAACATGCTGATTATTTAGAGCAAGATTTAGCCATGACTAAAGATGGTCGTTTAGTGGTTATTCACGATCACTTTTTAGATGGCTTGACTGATGTAGCGAAAAAATTCCCACATCGTCACCGTAAAGATGGTCGTTACTATGTCATCGACTTTACCTTAAAAGAAATTCAAAGTTTAGAAATGACAGAAAACTTTGAAACCAAAGATGGCAAACAAGCACAAGTTTATCCTGGTCGTTTCCCACTTTGGAAATCACACTTCAGAATTCACACCTTTGAAGATGAAATTGAATTTATCCAAGGCTTAGAAAAATCGACTGGCAAAAAAGTAGGGATTTATCCAGAAATCAAAGCACCTTGGTTCCACCATCAAAATGGCAAAGATATTGCGGCTGAAACGCTCAAAGTATTGAAAAAATATGGCTATGATAAGAAAACCGATATGGTTTACTTACAAACTTTCGACTTTAATGAGTTAAAACGTATCAAAACTGAATTACTTCCAAAAATGGGCATGGATTTGAAATTAGTTCAATTAGTGGCTTATACAGATTGGAAAGAAACGCAAGAAAAAGATGCGAAAGGTAAATGGGTAAACTACGATTACGATTGGATGTTTAAACCAGGTGCAATGGCAGAAGTGGTAAAATATGCTGATGGTGTTGGTCCGGGTTGGTATATGTTAGTAGATAAAGAACAATCTAAACCAGGCAACATTGTATACACACCATTAGTAAAAGAGCTTGCTCAATACAAAGTTGAACTTCATCCATATACAGTGCGTAAAGACGCGTTGCCAGAATTCTTCACAGATGTAAATCAAATGTACGATGCATTATTGAATAAATCAGGTGCAACAGGTGTATTTACTGATTTCCCAGATACTGGAGTGGAATTCTTAAAAGGGAAAAAATAATATCCCTCACAACCGTGGGTAAACACACCCACGGTTAACTAGGTTTCCATATCGTAGAAGCCAAAAGTTACTCTAACAGAGTGACATCATCGTCAATCTAGGTGTTCTAACCTAGAATTCAAATAAGGAGGCTATTTCAAAACACTCCGTATTCTTTTTTAATAGATTCTTCTTCCCTTTTATTTAGGGAAAACACCCTTCATTTCAACCGCACTTCTAAGGAGTGATCTATGGATAAATCATTAAAAGCGAACTGTATCGGCGAGTTTTTAGGTACAGCCTTATTGATTTTCTTTGGTGTGGGCTGCGTTGCAGCACTAAAAGTAGCAGGCGCTAGTTTTGGCTTGTGGGAAATCAGCATTATGTGGGGGATGGGCGTTGCACTTGCAGTATATGCAACAGCTGGTTTATCTGGTGCACATCTAAACCCAGCAGTAACCATTGCCCTTTGGAAATTTGCTTGCTTTGACGGCAAAAAAGTAATTCCTTACATCATTTCACAAATGCTCGGCGCATTCTTTGCTGCAGCATTAGTTTATGCCTTATACCGCAATGTTTTTATTGATTATGAAACAGCCCACAACATTGTTCGTGGTACACAAGAAAGTTTAAGCCTTGCGGGTACATTCTCCACTTATCCTCATCCAAGTTTAAGCATTGGTGGAGCCTTTGCTGTGGAATTTGTGATTACTGCAATTCTTATGGCATTAATTATGGCATTAACTGACGATGGAAACGGTGTACCTCGTGGTCCACTTGCGCCATTATTAATTGGTGTATTAATCGCAGTTCTCGGCGGTGCCATGGGCCCATTAACAGGTTTTGCCATGAATCCAGCACGTGACCTCGGACCAAAATTCTTTGCTTATCTCGCTGGCTGGGGTGAACTCGCTTTAACTGGCGGACGCGAAATCCCTTATTTTATCGTTCCAATGGTTGCACCCGTTTTAGGCGCATTAGCTGGTGCATGGTTATACAAAAAAGCAATTGGCGGCAATTTACCTTGTAATTGCGGCTGCGAATAATTATTTGAAGGAGTAATACTATGACAGACAAAAAATACATCATTGCATTAGACCAAGGCACAACAAGCTCTCGCGCAGTATTATTAGATCATAATGCGAATGTGGTTGAAATTGCACAACGTGAATTTACCCAAATCTACCCTCTAGCAGGCTGGGTAGAACATAACCCTATGGAAATTTGGGCAACTCAAAGCTCAACCTTAAACGAAGTCGTTGCCAAAGCGGGCATTACATCTGATGAAATTGCTGCTATCGGTATCACCAACCAACGTGAAACCACCATTGTATGGGAAAAAGCAACTGGTACGCCTGTTTATAACGCTATCGTATGGCAATGTCGCCGTACTGCAGACATTACCGATAAATTAAAAGCCGATGGTCATGAAGAATACATTCGCAATACCACAGGCTTAGTGGTTGACCCTTACTTCTCTGGTACAAAAGTGAAATGGATTTTGGATAATGTTGAAGGTGCTCGAGAAAAAGCAGAACGAGGCGAATTATTATTTGGTACCGTTGATACTTGGCTTGTATGGAAACTGACTCAAGGCCGAGTGCACGTAACCGATTACACCAATGCATCTCGTACCATGTTATTCAACATTCATACCAAACAATGGGACGACAAGATGCTTGAAATCTTGAATATTCCACGTTCAATGTTACCTGAAGTACGCAACTCTTCTGAAATTTACGGCCAAACCAATATCGGTGGTAAAGGCGGTGTTCGTATTCCTGTTGCAGGGATTGCAGGTGACCAACAAGCTGCACTTTACGGACATCTTTGCGTACATGCAGGCCAAGCCAAAAACACTTACGGCACAGGTTGCTTTATGTTGCTCCACACAGGTAACAAAGCTATTACATCCAAAAATGGACTTCTCACAACCATTGCTTGTAATGCAAAAGGCGAACCAGAATATGCCTTAGAAGGTTCAGTATTTATCGCGGGTGCATCAATCCAATGGCTCCGTGATGAACTCAAAATTGTTCACGATAGTTTTGACTCTGAATACTTTGCACAAAAAGTAACTGATAGTAATGGCGTATATGTTGTTCCAGCTTTCACTGGGTTAGGTGCACCATATTGGGATCCATATGCGCGCGGTGCAATTTTTGGCCTTTCTCGCGGTGCAAACCGTAATCATATTGTTCGTGCAACATTAGAATCTATTGCTTACCAAACCCGCGATGTCTTAGAGGCTATGCAATCAGATTCAGGTGAACGCTTACAATACCTCCGTGTAGATGGTGGCGCGACCAACAATAACTTCTTAATGCAATTCCAAGCTGATATTTTAGATGTAAATGTTGAGCGCCCAGTTGTAAAAGAAGTGACTGCGCTAGGCGCCGCTTACCTTGCAGGTTTAGCAACAGGCTTCTGGAAAGATTTAGACGAGCTTCGTGATAAAGCCCGTGTAGAACGCACTTTCAGCCCAGACAGCGACAATGAAAAACGCGAACGTCGCTACAAAGGCTGGAAAAAAGCCGTTAAACGCTCATTAGAATGGGCAAAAGAGGATGAAGAATAATTTTTTATTGCCTATTTTCAAATGTTCATTACTTCAAAACGATCGTAAGTGCGGTCGTTTTTTATTGGTTTTTTTATCTCAAATCAGTAAACTAAAGATATTATTTTCTCAATGGAGAATCATCATGAAACCTTATCTCATTGCCCCCTCTATTCTGTCTGCCGATCTTGCTCGACTTGGAGATGATGTACAACGTGTGCTTAATGCTGGCGCAGATGTCATTCATTTCGATGTGATGGATAACCATTATGTGCCTAATCTCACTTTTGGCCCCGCAGTATGCCAGTCCTTACGGGATTATGGGATTACCGCGCCAATTGATGTACATTTAATGGTAAAACCTGTGGATAGAATTATTCCTGACTTTGCCAAAGCTGGGGCAAACTATATTACATTTCATCCAGAATCTAGCGAACATATTGACCGCACTTTACAACTCATTCGTGATCACGGTTGTAAATCTGGTTTAGTTTTTAACCCCGCAACACCACTAAGTTATTTAGATTATGTGTTAGACAAAATTGACATTGTATTATTAATGTCAGTAAACCCAGGTTTTGGTGGTCAATCCTTTATTCCTGCAACCTTACAAAAACTTCAACAAGCACGTAAAATTATTGATAACAGTGGCTATGATATTCGTCTCGAAGTTGATGGTGGTGTTAAAGTCGATAATATTGCAGAAATTGCTGCTGCAGGTGCTGATATGTTTGTGGCGGGCTCAGCCATTTTTGGAAAATCCGATTATAGACAAGTAATAGATCAAATGCGTACACAATTATCAAATATGAAAGCCCAATAATATTTTTAGAAGAGATAACAAATGAATACACAATTTAAACTTATTGGATTTGATTTAGACGGAACCTTAGTAAATAGCCTGCCAGATTTAGCCTTATCAGTAAACTCTGCATTAACTGAATTTAGCTTACCTCAAGCATCCGAAGAATTAGTACTCACTTGGATTGGCAACGGTGCACCTGTCTTAATTGCCCGAGCATTAGATTGGGCTTGTGCTCAAAGCGGTCGAGAATTAACAGTGTCTGAGATTGAAAAAGTAAAAGCGCGGTTTAATTTTTACTACGGTGAAAATTTATGCAATATCAGCCGTTTATATCCCAATGTGAAGGAAACTTTAGAAAATTTAAAAGAAAAAGGCTATACGCTTGCAGTCGTAACAAATAAGCCAACACGTCATGTTCAACCTGTGTTGTCCGCATTTAGTATTGATCATTTATTTAGCGAAATGCTTGGTGGACAATCACTACCTGCAATCAAACCCCATCCAGGGCCACTTTATTATTTATGTGGGAAATTCGGTGTTGAACCACGCCAAATACTTTTTGTTGGTGATTCTAAAAATGATATTCTTGCTGCACACGCAGCAGGTTGCCCCGCTGTCGGATTAACCTATGGGTATAACTATAATATGCCTATTAGCGATTCCAACCCAGATTGGGTATTCGATGATTTTTCTCAGTTACTAACAATTTTGTAAGATATCTTTAAAATAGGGCGGCAGTTTTCCGCCCTAACTCAATCTAAAGATTCAACATTCCTTCCAACGTTTCCTGCGCAATCATCCAATCTGCTTCCACTATTTCTAACGACTTTTTCACTGTCACTTGTTCATTCAAAAGTGCGGTTAATTTTTCTTTATTTTCTGCATTATAAAGCTCTGAATCCGACAGCTGATTTTCGATCTCTACAAGTTGTTGAGAGTACTTATCCATTTTGTCTTCCAACTGAACAATTTTTTTACGAAATGGTGCGGTTTGTTGACGTAATTCCGCCTCACGGCGTTTTTGTTCTTTACGATTTTGGTTAGAAGTAGCATTTTCTGTAGCTTCAATTTCATCATTAGATTTGGATATCAATTGACTATTTTGTTCGGTTAACCATTTCTGATAATCGTCTAAGTCCCCCTTAAATTCTTCCACTTGTTTATCATGTACTAAATAAAATTCTTCTACCGTATTACGTAGTAAATGACGATCGTGAGAGACAACAACTAGCGAACCTTCGTAATCAACCAAGGCTTCTGTTAAAGCTTGGCGCATATCTAAATCCAAGTGGTTAGTTGGCTCATCCAATAACAGCAAATTTGGGCGTTGCCATACAATTAATGCTAAAACTAATCTCGCTTTTTCACCACCGGAAAAGGACTTCACCGCTTGATTCACTTTATCTCCGTGAAAAGCAAAACTACCAAGATAATCACGTACCTGTTGTTCAGTTTGTTCTGGTGCGATTTTTTGCATATGCCAAAGCGCAGATTCTTCCGCACGAAGCGTATCCAACTGATGTTGAGCAAAATAACCAAGCTGTACACCTTTAGCAAGTTGAACATTGCCTGAAAGTGCGGTCAGCTCTCCAGCTAAAAGTTTAATCAAAGTTGATTTACCTGCACCATTTTTCCCCAATAAACCAATGCGTGAACCTGGCACAAGATTAAGTTTAATTTTACTCAAAATTTCAACCACACTTTCCCCTTCTCCATAACCCGCACTAGCTTGTTCAATCATCACTAAAGGGCTTGGCAAAGTAGCAGGGGAACGAAATGCAAAGGTGAAGGGATTATCTGCATAAGCTGGTGCAATAAGTTCCATTCGTTCTAACGCTTTCACTCGACTTTGCGCCTGTTTTGCCTTAGTCGCTTTTGCCTTAAAGCGATCAATATAGTTTTGTAAATGAGCAATTTTTTGTTGTTGCTGTCGATACATCGCAACCTGTTGTGCAAGTTTAGTCGCGCGCTGCACCTCAAAAGACGAATAATCACCGGTGTATTCATTCAGTTTTTGATGTTCAATATGCAAAATTTTATTCACGATCGGATCAAGAAAATCACGGTCGTGAGAAATCAGCACCAATGTACCTTGATAATTCACTAACCAACGTTCCAACCAAATCACTGCCTCCAAATCTAAGTGGTTCGTCGGCTCATCAAGTAACAATAAATCTGACGGGCAAAGCAACGCCTGTGCTAAATTCAATCTCATTCGCCAACCACCGGAGAAGGATTTCACAGCATGACTGGTTTCTACCTGAGTAAAGCCCAAACCATGTAAAAGTGTTTCCGCACGAGAGCGAATTGTCCACGCATTAATAGCATCAAGTCTATCGTGAATACGTGCAATCGCATTACCATCGTTTTGTTCATTCGCCCAAGCTAATTCTTGCTGTAAGCGGCAATATTCTCGATCACCTTGAATTACATAATCAATTGCAGAAACATCCAGTGCAGGCGTTTCTTGATTCACCCAAGATACCGCCCAATTTGATGGATAAGTCACATCTCCGCCTTCTGGCTGAAGTTCTTTTTTTAACAACGCCAAAAGAGAGGATTTACCACAACCATTTTTACCCACTAAACCAACTTTTTGTTTAGGGGTAATCGTAGCTACCGCATTGTCGAGTAATTCCGTTTGTCCACGCTTTAAGGAAATATTATTAAATACAATCATTTTTCTAAAACACATCTTAATTTTTGCTTATTTTGCAACATTATGTTCAATATGCAAAACTTATTACAAAATCAATTTCAATCAGTAAGAAATAACTACTTACGGCAGATTTATTTTGTTGTTACTAGGCAAATTAGGTAGAATAAGCCAAATTTTATACTGGAGATTATGAATGAAAAAACAAGCAATTTTAGCCGCACTTTTAGGTACATTCTTACTAACAGGATGTGCAAATAAACCTGATGGAGAACGTAATGACTCCCTTGAAGGGTTCAATAGAACAATGTGGAAGTTTAACTATAATGTGATGGATCGTTATGTTCTTGAACCTGTAGCTAAGGGCTGGAATAATTACGTCCCTAAGCGCGTTTCTTCAGGCCTTACAAGTATGGCGAACAATCTTGATGAGCCTGTAAGCTTTGTAAACCGATTAATTGAAGGTGAACCGAAAAAAGCCTTTGTACATTTTAACCGTTTTTGGATCAACACTATATTTGGTTTAGGTGGTTTTGTTGATTTTGCGAGTGCAAGTAAAGAATTACGTATTGATCACCAACGCGGATTTGGTGAAACACTTGGAAGCTATGGCGTTGATGCTGGCACATATATTGTTTTACCTATCTATAATGCCACTACACCGCGCCAATTAACTGGTGCCGTAGTAGATGCCACTTATATGTATCCTTTCTGGGAATGGATAGGCGGGCCATGGTCCCTCGTTAAATATGGTGTTCAAGCTGTAGATACCCGTGCTAAAAATCTGGATAACGCAGAGCTATTACGTCAAGCCCAAGATCCATACGTAACATTTCGCGAGGCTTATTACCAAAATCTTCAATTCAAAGTCAGTGATGGAAAAGCTGAAGATCATCAAGAGGCACTTCCTGATGATGTGCTAAAAGAAATTGATCAATAAACAAAAGTGCGGTAATTTTCTCCTCACTTTTATTAATTAAGGAAAAAACCATGACAACAATTATTCATACCGAGCATGCCCCTGCAGCAATTGGCCCTTATGTTCAAGCCATTGATTTAGGCAATTTAGTACTTACATCGGGTCAAATTCCTGTCAATCCAACAACAGGCGATATACCAACAGACATCGTAGCACAAGCACGCCAATCCTTAGAAAATATAAAAGCAATCATTGAACAAGCAGGTTTAACTGTGGCAGATATTGTCAAAACAACAGTTTTTGTAAAAGATCTCAATGACTTCACAGCAGTAAATGCTGAATATGAACGTTTTTTCAAAGAAAATCATCATCCTCACTTTCCCGCACGCTCTTGCGTAGAAGTAGCGCGATTACCAAAAGATGTAGGGTTAGAAATCGAAGCCATTGCAATACGAAAATAATAACTTCTGCAACCAATTATCAAAAATGCGGTCATAAACTTGCGTGTTTCTGACCGCATTTTTATATAAATTTTTCTATTCTACCTTGAATTTTAATAACCCTTCCCCACTAAAAGAGGAAGATTAATCCTAACTTAGAGAGAACATATTATGATGCGTATTCTTCTTTTCCTTGCTACCAATATGGCCGTTATGTTGGTGCTGGGAATTATTTTAAGTGTCACAGGCATAGCTGGAAACAGTACCAGTGGTGTTTTAATTATGGCCTTACTATTTGGTTTTGCCGGATCTTTAATTTCTTTATTTCTGTCAAAAACAATGGCATTGCGTTCAGTTGATGGAGAAGTTATTACTCAACCTCGTAACCAAACAGAACATTGGTTAATGGATACCGTTGCTCGACAAGCACAACTTGCGGAGATTCCAATGCCAGAAGTAGCAATTTACCATTCACCAGATGTCAATGCTTTTGCAACCGGTGCAACAAAAAGTAATTCATTAGTCGCAGTGAGTACTGGCTTATTGAATAACATGACAGAAGCAGAAGCGGAAGCCGTACTTGCTCATGAGATTTCTCACATAGCAAATGGTGATATGGTAACTATGGCTTTATTACAAGGTGTGTTAAATACTTTTGTAATTTTCTTATCACGTATTATTGCAACAGCAGTCGCAAGCTCACGTAATAATAACGGTGAGGAAACGCGTAGTTCTAGCTTATATTTTTTAGTGTCAATGGTGTTAGAGATGGTATTTGGCGTACTTGCTAGCATTATTGCAATGTGGTTCTCACGTTATCGTGAATTTCGAGCAGATGCGGGTTCTGCAAGCATTGTCGGCAAAGAAAAAATGATTATGGCATTACAGCGTTTACAACAATTACATGAACCACAAAACCTTGAAGGTTCACTCAATGCTTTCATGATTAATGGCAAACGTAGTGAACTCTTTATGAGCCATCCACCGCTTGAAAAACGCATTGAAGCATTACGTAATCTTTAAAAAATAGATAAAAAATCGGTCACCCTTTCGTGATGACCGATTTTTTATTTTCCTTTCTTCACCCAATATTTGAATGGTGGTGTTCCGACTTCACTTTGCAACAACGTATGATCCATAAATTGACAAAAACTAGGAATATCACGCGTTGTGGCTGGATCATCAGCAATAATAAGTAATACCTCTCCCTCATTTAAATGACGAATATTTTTACGTACAAGCATGACAGGTTCTGGGCAACGAAGCCCCATGGTATCAAGGGTTTGAGTAATAATAATTTCAGACATTTTCTTTTTTATCATTAAAAATGTGCGGTAAAAACCACAGTATTTTTACCGCACTCTATAACTTAGCTTAACGTCTTGGTAAATAGCGAATAGGATCAACTGATTTACCTTTATAACGAATCTCAAAATGAAGCTTCACAGTATTTGTACCGGAGCTACCCATTTTTGCGATTTCTTGACCAGCTTTAACTTCTTGTTGATCGGTTACAAGAATTTTGTCGTTATGCGCATAAGCACTTAAGAAATCATCGTTATGTTTGATGATGATTAAATTACCGTAACCACGTAAAGCATTGCCAGCATACACGACGCGACCTGATGCAGCCGCTTTAACAGACTGTCCACGAGAACCACTAATATCAATTCCTTTATTTCCACCATCAGTATCTGAGAAACCTTGGATAATATTACCTGAAGTCGGCCATTGCCATGCAACATTTGATGCGATTGGCGCAACAACATTGGCATTAATCGGTGTGCTATTGGTGTTATCTACTGGCGTAGTTGGTGCTGATGGTGTTGTCGCAGGGGCAACTGGTGTTGTCGCAACCGGTACCATTGCTGGTGCTCTATTCGCTACACCTGCACCAGATTTAATTGGGCCAATGATTGTGCCATCTGATCCTATTTGCGTACCGTTTGCGCCTGGCGTATAGGTGACTGCCGGTTCTGCTGGTGTTGTCGATACAGCCGCAGTAGTTGTTGTCGTTGCTGCCGCAGGTTGTTTTACAGGAACCGTTGTTGTCACGGTTTTTGTACCACAATTAGAGATTTTTAAAGTTTGTCCTAGACTCAAACTATAAGGCTCAGTCATGTTGTTCAATGCAGCTAATTCTTTTACATCAATCCCTGCCAGGTAGGCTATTAAGAACATGGTATCGCCTTTGTTCACTTTATAGGTATTGCCTTTGTAAGAGCCTTTTTCAATTTGGCTATAATCTGGTGCATTGGTATTTGGATTGCGTGGAACATTAATATGTTGTGAACCTACGCAATCAGAAACTGTTTTAGTGATAGTTTTTGTTTGCACAGCTGGCGCAGGAGCTGGTGTTGGCGCTACTGGTTTTTGAGCTGGCTGAAATGCTGGCTGTGCAGGTTTGAATGCCGGTTGAGTAGGCGCTGCTGGCATGGCAGGCTGTTGATAGGTTGGTTGGAAATTTGGCTGTGGAGTTTGCACGCTTGTTGGTACACCGCCCATCGCTGGTACCGTGTTTTTTTGAATTTCTGGTTGCCAAGAACCGCCCGCACTTTCGCCATTGACTGGTTGCATGATGCCAGGGGAAAGATTGCCATCAGCATTGCTGATTGGAGCGGGAGAATTAGAGGTACAAGCCGATAATACAACAAGACTCAAAGGGAGTAAGAGAAATGATTTTTTCATAACAATTCCTTATTGTTCCTTTATTATTTCGTTTGCGCTGGCATTGTATTTTTTTGAATTTCTGGCATAAAGCTACCGCCAGCAACAGCGCCTGTGCCTTCTACTGGTTGCATGATGCCGTTTGACAACGCATCTGGATCTTTAACTGGTTCTGATGCACATCCAACTAATACGAATCCAGCCATTAAAATAAGACCTAATTTATTCATTTTTCTATCCTAGTTTTTCAATATAAAGTAAGCAATGACAGCCAGCACAACGACTGACCAACCTATAATTTCAATAGATTTTCGCAATTTTGCTGCGAATTTTTCACCGCCCCAAGCGGCTAATTTTGCCACCAGCAAGAAACGCGCTAAACGTGAAACAAATGCGGTAATGGCAAAAGGGAAAAATGCCATTTGCATTACCCCAGAGCAGAGAGTAAATACCTTGTAAGGAATTGGGCTAAAACCCGCTACAAACACAACTAATACGCCCCATTGCTCAAACCAATTTATGGCTTTTGCCCAATGCGCACCATATCCCCATTGTTGTACAATGTTTTCTACCCAATCCGTTGCATAATAACCAATTGCATAACCAATAACCCCACCAATGACAGAAGCAATTGCCGTATAAAATGCAAATTTCACCGCACTTTTTGGCTTTGACATAGACATTGGGATCAACATCACATCAGGCGGAATAGGAAAAAATATCGCCTCGATAAAACTAACAAAAGATAGCCAAAAAGTCGCAAAGCGATGCGTTGACCATTGCATGGTTTTATCGTACATCGTACCGAAAATTTTCATATTTCTTCTCTATTTGGTAAAACGCGCCATTATTCCTGCTCTAACCAATCTTGTAAAGCCGAAAGTGAATGATGCGCAGTAAGATCTGCTTGAATTGGCGTGATAGACACATAACCATTTTTCACCGCATGGAAATCCGTTCCCTCGCTTTCATCCTCAGGTAATGCTGAAGGGCCAATCCAATAAATCGTTTCATCACGAGGATCCCTTTGTTTAATGACTTCTGCAGACGAAGCACGGTAACCCAAACGACACACCTTGTAACCCTTTAATTCTTCAAAAGGTAAATCTGGCACATTGATATTAATAATTTCACGAGGATTTAATAATTGATGATGTAATTTTGGAATGAGATCACACACCACTCGTGCTGCAGTTTCATAATGTTGACGACCATCTAATGAAACCGCAATAGCAGGCAAGCCTAAATGACGCCCTTCAAGAGCTGCGGCTAATGTGCCAGAATAAATCGTATCATCGCCCATATTGCAACCTGCATTAATGCCCGATACCACTAAATCCACTTGGCCAGATAAAAATCCGTTTAACGCTAAATGTACACAATCTGCTGGCGTACCATTCACACAATAATCGCCATTGTCTAAATGGCGTGGGCGAAGTGGCTCCACTAATGTAAGCGAGCTTGATGCTGCACTTCGATTACGATCAGGTGCAACAACAATGACTTCTGCAATTTTTCTTAATTCTGTTGCTAAAACTTGAATGCCTTCCGCGTGAAAACCGTCATCATTACTGACTAAAATTCGCATTGTACTTCCTTATGCTTCTGTGTAATTTACTAACTCACGAACTAATGCCGTGGCATAACTGCCCGATGGCAAATAAAATTTCAAACGCAAGCCTTCTGGCTCGAATGCCCAAGAAAACGCTTTTGCTTTCATTAATAATGGACGACGCGCTGCCTTCATTCTCTCTTGTTTCATTAAAGGATCGAAAACTGAATGTTTACTTACAATTTCATTTTCAATATCGCTTGCGGCCAACACATCTTCGCCAATTAAAGGGGCGGTGAGTAAAATATCTTGATTTTCTAACCGCACTTGCAAGGCATTTAAGTCTTCTTTTTCGTCCGCTTTGAACCAACTGTGCGAACCGGCTAATTGCACAATATCGTTTGGCAAAACTTCATTTGTTGCGCCCTTTGCAATACGTTCCGCCACAACTAAATTAAAAATTTCACTGCGCGCGGCGGAAAGATAAAAACTGCGTTTTTTGCGATCTTTTACCTTAATTTCTCCTTGCGCCCAACGCAATGCTTGCGTGAGGTTATGACCATCTCGACCAAAACGTTGTTCCGTAAAATAATTGGGGAAACCAAAATTTGCCACAAAATCTAACCGCACTTTAAACTCATCAGATTCTTCTGCGCCACGCAATAAAATATCGAAATAATTTCCCTCAAGGCTACCCGTTCGAATTTTTCGGTTATGTCGAGTAACCGTTAAAATCTCTACGCCATCTAATTCAAATTGACTGAAATCGGGCGTTTCCATTCCTGGCATTTGTAAACAAAACCATTGTTCTGTCACCGCTCGACGATCTTTCAACCCCGCATATCCCATATTGCGTTCAGAAACACCGGCAAATTTAGCTAATTTTTCGCCAACAAATAAGGTGTTGCAATCTGTTTTGCGTACATATAACGCAACAAACTCACCTTCGCCTGACATTTCATAGCCTAAATGCTCTTTTACAATAAAATCCGTGCATTCAGCCTTTAAAAGTGCGGTGGTTTTTGGCGGTGTTTTTAATGCCAAATAAGGGAGTTGTTCGAGCATGATTAAGGGTTCTTTTTTATAGAAAATAATTGCGCGAAATTTTATGCGACTTTTGGTGATTTATCCACTAAAATAACCGCACTTTTGTTCTTGTTGAAGGATTTTATTATGTCAAAATTGGCTGAATTACAAGCAGAAACCCGTGAAATTATCGCTGATTTACTTAACGATGGTAGTGACCCGGATGCGCTTTATATTATTGAGCATCACATTGCTCATCACGATTTTGATTTGTTAGAAAAAATCGCAGTAGATGCGTTTAAAGCTGGTTATGAAGTTTCCGAAGCGGAAGAATTTGAAGATGATGATGGCAAACCAATTTTCTGTTTTGACATTATCAGTGAAGTAGAATTAAAAGCGGAAATTATTGATGCGCAACAAAAAGAAATCCTTCCGTTATTAGAAAAACATAAAGGCATTTATGATGGTTGGGGCACCTATTTTGAAGATCCGAATGCCGATGACGATGAATACGGCGATGATGGGGAATTTTTTGATGACGAGGATGTCGAAGAGCCTCGTGTGCATTAATTATTCTTTTTAACCGCACTTAATAAGTGCGGTTATTTTTTAGGAGTTTCAATATGAAATTAAAATCGCTTTCCTTAGCATTATTGGCGTTGCCTTTTGCTGTGCCTGCATTGGCGGATAATCCGCAAAGTGCGGTGCAAAATAATATTGTTTCTTTTAATGCTGAAGTTGAAAAAGAAGTTTCACGAGATTTGTTACAGGTTACGCTTTTTTATCAAGCGGAAGGCACTTCTCTTTCAACCTTAAATAAAACGATCAATGAGAAATTAAGCAAAGCACTTTCTATCGCGAAAAACGAAAGTGCGGTAGAAATTAAAGATCATTTTCGTCATACCAGTGTGCGTTATAACAATCAAGGCAAACAATCTGGCTGGATTGACCGTGTAGAACTTGTATTAGAGAGCAAAGATTTCCAAGCCATCTCTAAAGTGATCAGTGAGCTTGATGGCGTTATGGCGGTGGAAAGTACGAATGCACTTATTTCATCAGAAAAATTAATGAGTTTAGAAAATGAATTAACTCAAGCCGCATTGGATAAATTTAAAAACAAAGCCACATTAATTCAAAATTCGTTGAATATGAAAGGCTATAAAATTTTAGATTTAGATGTGTCTTCCGTGAATGAACAAACCATGAGCCCAAGGCCTTATATGATGGCGATGGCGAAATCTGCCGATATGAGTGCGGTGGATTCTTCTGGCGATGGTTATCTGGAAAATGGTAAAGAGAAAATAAAAGCACGCATTAGTGCGCGAATTGCATTGCGCGCGGAATAATTTTCGCTACAATGGTACAACTTTTTTTAACCGATTTTTTATAAGGAAAACATAATGAAAGTAGCAAAAAATGTAGTGGTGAGCATTGCTTACCAAGTTCGCACACAAGATGGCGTATTGGTAGATGAAGCTCCAGCGAATCAACCACTAGAATATTTACAGGGCCACAATAATTTAGTGATCGGTCTTGAAAAAGCGCTTGAAGGTAAAAAAGTAGGCGACAAATTTGAAGTACGTGTACAACCTGAAGAAGGTTACGGCGCATACAGCGAAAATATGGTTCAACGTGTACCAAAAGATGTATTCCAAGGTGTTGATGAGCTTGAAGTCGGCATGCGTTTCTTAGCAGATACTGACATTGGTCCAGTTCCAGTGGTGATTACTGAAATCGATGGCGATGAAGTTGTGGTTGATGGAAATCACATGTTAGCGGGTCAAGAATTACACTTCACCGTTGAAGTTGTCGCAACTCGTGAAGCAACGTTAGAAGAAATCGCACACGGCCACGTTCACGGTGCGCATAGCCACCACCACGATGATGACGAAGAGGGTCACGGTTGTGGCTGTGGTGGTCATCACCACCATCACGATCATGATCACGAGCACAGCGGATGCTGCGGCGGTGGTCACGGGCATGGACACGGTCACGGCAGCTGTGGCTGCGGCGGTCATTAATTAAAAACAGCCGAAAACATTACCGCACTTTAGTAATGAAGTCTGCTATTGCTTTCTGAAATAAAAAACACGATGAGAAATCATCGTGTTTTTTGTATCTTTGTATTAATACCTATCTTATAAAATATGGGCAAACTCTTCTAACATTTCTTTTGGCCATACGCTTGATTGCACTTCACCGATATGTTTTTTACGAAGTAAAAGCATCGCTAAGCGAGATTGACCGATACCACCGCCGATAGTTAATGGTAATTTTCCGTTTAATAAATCTTGGTGCCAATCCATTTTTAAACGGTCTTCATCACCCGTTATACCAACTTGTAAACGTAATGCACTTTCATCTACGCGGATACCCATTGAGGAAAGTTCAAATGCTTTGCCTAATTGATCATTCCATACCAAAATATCACCGTTTAATCCTTTGTAGCCGTTTTCAGATTCAGTTGTCCAGTCATCATAGTCTGGTGCTCGACCATCATGAGGTTTGCCATCTGAAAGTTTGCCGCCAATCCCGATCAAGAATACTGCACCGTATTCTTTACAAATTGCGTTTTCACGCTCTTTACTGCTTAAATCTGGATAGCGTTTTACTAAATCTTCGCTATGCACAAAGGTAATGTGTTTTGGAAGAATTGAAGGGATATCAAAGCGTGCTTCTACGGCTAATTCCGTTAAGCGAATAGCACGATAAATAGAATTTACCGTTTCTTTTAAATATTCAAAATTGCGACGACCTTCAGGAATCACTTTTTCCCAGTCCCATTGATCCACATAAACAGAGTGAGTTGGATCAAGAGAGTCTTCATCTGGACGTAATGCTTTCATATGAACAAACAAGCCTTCGCCTTCTTTAAAATTGAAGCGAGCAAGGGTATGGCGTTTCCATTTTGCTAGGGAATGCACCACTTCAAATACTGCATTTGGAATACATTTCACGTTAACCTGAACGGCTTTTTCAAAGCCAGATAAGTTATCTTGCATTCCGTTACCCACTTGGCTCAAGATCGGACCTTGTACTTCAATAATGCCAAGTTGTTCAATAAGGTTTTGGGTGAAGGTATTCTTCACAAAGCTGATTTCTTGTTGTTGTAAAATAAATGTCTTTTTCATTTTTATAACCTTTTTAATCTGTTGTTTTATTCTTTACGTATTATTTAATAAAATCGAGCATTATTTCAAGTATTTTATTTACTTTCTTTTATAAGTTAAATATTATCTAATCTAAGGTATAAAAATTAAATAAAATCTAAAGGAGATGATTTTATGCACAACATTGATAATTTAGATCAGCAAATCTTACGTGTACTAACCAAAGATGCGAGAACTCCCTATGCCGAAATGGCTAAAAACTTTGGTGTAAGCCCAGGAACAATACATGTACGTGTAGAAAAAATGCGCCAATCGGGTATTATTGAAGGCACGAAGGTGATTATTGATGAGCGTAAATTAGGTTATGACGTATGCTGTTTTATCGGCATTATTCTAAAAAGCGCAAAAGATTATGAGAAAGTGATCAAAAAGCTAGAAAGTTTCGATGAAGTAGTGGAAGCCTATTATACAACGGGCAATTACTCGATTTTCTTAAAGGTGATGACACACACAATTGCAGAATTACATTCTGTTTTGGCGACCAAGATTCAGTTAATAGATGAAATTCAGTCCACTGAAACCTTGATTTCAATGCAAAATCCAATTTTAAGAGATATTAAGCCATAAAATAAAAGTGCGGTGAACGTTCACCACACTTTTGCTTGATAAGAAAATTATGCCTTCACATTCTCTTCTAAAAATGCCAATAGCTCATCTTTAGCAATCATTTTCTTTTCACCGGTACGACGGTTCTTATATTCAATTTCACCGTTGTCTAGGTTTTTCTCACCGATTACCACCATATGTGGCACGCCAATCAATTCCATATCGGCGAACATCACGCCTGGGCGTTCTTTACGATCATCAAAAATCACATCTACGCCTTGTGATTGTAAAGTGCGGTAAAGTTCTTCAGCGTATTTTTGCACGGCTTCAGATTTGTGCATGTTCATTGGCACAATCGCTACAGTAAATGGTGCAATTTCATCTGAAGGCCAAATAATACCGCGATCATCATGATGCTGTTCAATCGCTGAAGCCACCACGCGAGTTACGCCGATACCGTAGCAACCCATTGTCATCACAAGAGGTTTACCATCTTCACCTTGAACGGTCGCTTTCATTGCTTCGGAGTATTTTTTGCCCAGTTGGAAAATATGGCCCACTTCAATACCACGTTTGATTTGAAGAGTGCCTTTACCATCTGGACTTGGATCACCTTCCACTACATTACGTAAATCAAATACTTCAGGCATTGCTACATCGCGTTCCCAATTTACATTGAAATAATGTTTTCCATCGATATTCGCGCCACAACTAAAATCAGACATTAACGCCACTGAACGGTCAATAATTGCAGGAATATTTAAATTCACGGGACCTAATGAACCCACGCCCGCACCAATTTTCGCTTTAATGTCTGCTTCATCGGCAAACTCAAGAGGATCTGCCACTAATGGATGTTTTTGTGCTTTGATTTCATTTAATTCATGGTCACCACGAATAATCAACGCAACAAGCGGTTGGTTTTCATCGGCACCTTTTACAATCAACGTTTTCACCGTTTTAGTGATTGGTTGCTTAAATTGTTCTACAAGTTCATTAATAGTTTTCGCATTTGGTGTATCAACCAGTGTCATTTCTGCGGTTGGCTCTTGAAGCTCACCAATAGCTACCGCTTCAGCAAGCTCAATATTCGCGGCAAAATCCGATTCTGTTGAGAATACCACGTCATCTTCACCGCTTGAAGCTAACACTTGGAACTCATGGGAAGCTGAACCACCAATAGACCCCGTATCCGCTTGCACCGCACGGAAATCTAGCCCTAAACGGTTGAAAATGTTACTGTACACTTGATACATTACATCATAGGTTTCTTGTAAACTTTCTTGTGTAGTGTGAAATGAGTACGCATCTTTCATAATAAATTCACGCGAACGCATTACACCAAAACGAGGGCGCACTTCATCACGGAATTTAGTTTGAATTTGATATAAGTTAAGTGGAAGTTGTTTGTATGAAGAAACTTCTCGGCGCACTAAATCAGTAATCACTTCTTCGTGAGTTGGACCAAGTACAAAGTTACGGTTTCCGCGGTCTTCGAAACGAAGGAGCTCAGGACCATATTGCTCCCAACGACCAGACTCTTCCCATAATTCCGCAGGTTGCACCACTGGCATTAATACCTCAATTGCACCACCTTTGTTCATCTCTTCGCGAATAATCTTTTCTACTTTTTTCAATACGCGAATGCCTGTCGGCAACCAGTTATATAAACCGGACGCCATCGGGCGAATCATACCAGCACGCAACATTAATTGGTGGCTCACGACCTGAGCATCATTTGGCGTTTCTTTAAGGGTGGAGAATAAATATTGACTTGTACGCATTGTTTAACCTTAGATTCTAAGAACTGAAAAAATTGGCGCAAGTATAACAAAAAGTGCGGTGATTTTTAACCGCACTTTCGATACTTACTGATTATTTTGCGCTTTCGCCAAAATTGCTTTATGTTCCTGAATCAATGCCATAAACGGCTGGCCAAACCGTTCTAATTTGATAGAGCCTACGCCATTAATTTGCAGCATTTCAATATTGCTTGTTGGCATATATTGTGCCATTTCTTGCAAAGTCGCATCATTAAAGACAATGTACGGTGGAATATTTCCTTTATCGGCAATTTGTTTGCGTAAGAAACGCAAGCGTGCAAATAAATCCTTATCGTAATTTGCAACACCTTGACGTTGTGGATTATGGACAATTTTACTGATTGAAGAAATACGAGGCATTGCCAGTTCTAATGGTTCTTCACCTTTCAGAATCGCTTTTGCACTTTCAGTAAGTTGCAACGTTGGATTTAATTCACCAATGACCTGTTGCACAAAACCCAAATGAATAAGCTGGCGAATGACAGACTGCCAATGCTCTTTGCTTTTATCTTTTCCGATGCCATACACTGAAAGTTTATCGTGCTGGCGTTCAATAATTTTCTGATTGTGCATTCCACGCAACACCGCAATGACATAATGTGCACCGAAACATTGTCCCACTCGATAAATAGTAGACATTACTTTTTGTGCATCGACTAAACCATCATATTTTTTAGGAGGATCAAGGCATATATCACAGTTATTGCATGGTGTTTGTCGATGTTCACCAAAATAATTGAGAAGCACTAAACGGCGACAGGTCTGGCTTTCTGCAAATTCACCAATAGCTTCTAATTTATGTTGCTCAATCTGACGCTGTGACGTTTCTGGTTTTTCTAAAAGAATTTTTTGTAACCAAGCGTAATCCGCTGGCTCATAAAACAAAACGGCCTCTGCAGGTAAATCATCACGTCCTGCTCGCCCTGTTTCCTGATAATAAGATTCAATGCTGCGAGGTAAATCAAAATGGGCAACAAAGCGCACATTGGATTTATTAATCCCCATTCCAAAAGCAATGGTTGCGACGACTACTTGAACATTATCACGCTGAAAATCCTGTTGCACGCGCTCACGCAGTGCCGTTTCCATTCCCGCGTGGTAAGCAGCAGCAGAGACGCCTTTATTACGTAAACTTTCCGCAATTCGCTCAACCTTGTTTCGGCTGTTGCAATAAATAATCCCACTCTTGCCCTTTTGAGCTAACACAAAACGCGTCAGTTGCTCCATTGGTTTATATTTTTCTTCCAAGGTATAACGAATGTTTGGTCGATCAAAACTACCAATATATATATGTGGATTTTCTAGATTGAGGTGAGTCAAAATATCTTGGCGAGTGGCATAATCTGCTGTCGCGGTGAGCGCCATAATCGGCGCATGAGGGAAACTAGCTTTTAAACCGCCAAGCTGGGTATATTCAGGGCGAAAATCATGCCCCCATTGAGAAATGCAATGTGCTTCATCAATCGCAATAAAGCTGACTTTGCTATAAGAAATAAGTTGAAAGAAAGTGTTCGTCATCACTTTTTCTGGCGACACATAAAGCAGTTTAAGTT
Organism: Haemophilus sp. SZY H36; assembly: GCF_018829625.1. NCBI lineage: Bacteria > Pseudomonadati > Pseudomonadota > Gammaproteobacteria > Pasteurellales > Pasteurellaceae > Haemophilus > Haemophilus sp. SZY H36. The sequence goes on from NZ_JAHKKA010000004.1 coordinate 50,674, forward strand.
GCCCAGAAATAAGCTTATTTTGTACTTGTTGCTGCTGTTCTAAAGTCTGACTAGAATTAAGAAAATCCGCCTCAATTCCATTAGCTTGAAGCTGATCCACTTGATCTTTCATCAAGGAAATCAGCGGAGAAATCACTAAAGTTAAACCCTCAAAACAAAGTGCGGGAATTTGGTAACAAAGCGATTTGCCATTCCCTGTTGCCATTACCACCAAAGCATCTTGTCCGTTTAATGCGGCATTGATGACTTCTTCCTGTCCTTTACGGAAAGATTGATAACCGAAAACCGATTTCAAAACAGAAAGTGCGGTCGGTTTTTCTATTATTTTTGGTGATAAAGGAGAATCAAGCATCTTAGAACTGCACGTTCTCGCCATGTGCAGCACAAGCTTCTACTAAACAATCCCAAAAACGTTTTCCGTCATTAGAAACCCAGTCGCCATTTTTAAAAGCAAAATGAAAACCACCTAATTTACTCGCAATCCAAAGCTCAAGTAATGGTTCTTGCTTGTTAATCACTATTTGTGTGCGATTATCAAAGGTGATGGTAAATACTGAACCTTGCGTTTCACAATCTATATCCGCACCTTGCTCTTCTAATTTTTCTTCAATTTTTTGCCAAACTTGTTCAATATTTTGGTGAAATTCTGCAATATTCATAAAATGTTCCTGTTTAAATCTGATAGAATGCGGCAAATTATAAAGCCTTTCTTAAGCTTGTGAAAGGCGGATTTACCAATAAGTAAGAGAGAGAAAAATGAAAAAACTACTATCAATTTTAGTGCTTAGTGCAATTTGCATTATGGCAACAGGATGCGGCGTAAAAGGTCCTTTATATTTCCCAGAAAAAGAACAAGCACAACAAACCAAATAAGCGATTATCCAGTTACAATCCTAAAATAAAAAACAGGAACACAACATGAATTTCTTCCAATATAAAAATAATAAGCTTTATGCTGAAGATATTTCGGTTCAACAGCTTGCTGAACAATTCGGTACACCTCTTTATGTATATTCTCGCGCAACACTTGAACGCCATTGGCATGCTTTTGACTCAGCCTTCGGTAAGCATCCTCACTTAATTTGCTTTGCCGTAAAATCTTGCTCGAATATCGGCGTATTAAATATCATGGCAAAACTAGGTTCAGGTTTTGATATTGTTTCGCAAGGCGAACTTGAGCGTGTACTTGCAGCGGGTGGCGATGCATCAAAAGTAGTCTTTTCGGGCGTTGCTAAATCCCGAGAAGAAATTATACGGGCACTAGAAGTTGGAATTCGTTGCTTTAATGTAGAATCAGTTTCTGAACTCAAACACATTAACCAGATCGCAGGCGAGATGGGGAGGATTGCGCCAATATCTTTACGAGTGAATCCAGATGTTGATGCGCATACACACCCTTATATATCAACAGGGTTAAAAGAAAATAAATTTGGTGTAAGCGTAAATGAAGCTCGAGAGGTATATAAATTAGCCTCAACGTTGCCAAATATAAAAATAACAGGGATGGATTGCCACATAGGATCACAGCTCACTGAATTACAACCATTTTTAGATGCAACGGATCGCTTAATTGTCCTAATGGAACAATTAAAAGAAGATAGAATAAAATTAAAACATCTCGATCTGGGCGGTGGTTTAGGCGTGACTTATACGGATGAAACACCACCGCATCCAAGTGATTACGCGAATGCATTGTTAGAAAAACTACAAAATTATCCTGAACTTGAAATTATTCTTGAACCTGGCAGAGCAATTTCTGCAAATGCGGGAATTTTAGTGGCCAAAGTGCAATACCTAAAAAATAATGAAAGTCGTAATTTCGCGATTACCGACACTGGAATGAACGATATGATCCGCCCTGCGTTGTATGAGGCTTATATGAATATCGTAGAAATTGACCGCACTTTAGTAAGAGAAAAAGCCATTTATGATGTTGTGGGGCCAGTTTGCGAAACGTCTGATTTCTTGGGTAAACAACGGGAACTTTCTATTTCTGAAGGTGATTATATTGCTCAATGCTCAGCTGGCGCCTATGGAGCAAGCATGTCATCAAACTATAACTCAAGACCTCGTTCTGCAGAAGTTTTAGTAGATGGCGATAAATCTTATTTAATTCGTCGTCGAGAAACCTTACAGGAACTTTGGGCATTAGAGTCAACCATTTAATCACCTTTTGATTAAATTTTAATCTAACCATATAATTTATTCACTTATAATATACCTAAAAAACAGTAACTTTATGCGTAAAATCAAATTTCTATCGGTTCGTCATTGGAACTAATAGAAATTATTTATAAAATGGCACGTTTATCGTCACTAAGGGGGAATTTATGCAAGAAAAACTAAGCGTTTTATTAATTGACGATCATCCATTAATGCGTCGTGGCATTAAACAACTTATAGAATTAGACGATAACTTTGAAGTGGTGGCTGACGTAGGCAGCGGTACAGAAGGGATTTCTGTGGCATTACAAACATCACCTGATGTGATCATTTTAGATCTCAACATGAAAGGACTTTCAGGGTTAGATACGCTCAAAGGATTACGCGCAGAAGGCGTTGATGCGCGGATCCTAATTTTAACTGTCTCTGATGCTAAAAATGATATTTATACGTTAATTGACGCCGGCGCTGATGGCTATTTGCTAAAGGATACAGAACCCGAAACCTTACTAGAACAAATTAAGCAAATAGCGCAAGGTGAAGTGATCTTAAGTGATTCTATTAAAGATTTATTACTTGAACGAAGACATGAGCAAAATCCATTAGATAGCTTAACAGATCGTGAAATGGATGTACTTCGTCAAATTGCGACAGGATTATCAAACAAACAAATTGCAGCCCAACTTTTTATTTCAGAAGAAACCGTGAAAGTACATATTCGTAATTTATTACGTAAACTCAATGTGCACTCTCGTGTAGCTGCAACTGTACTCTTTTTTGAACAAAATAATAAATAGTTTACAAAAATGCGCAAGGTTAAAAAGCCAAGCGCATTTTTCTACTGAGCATTTTCTACTTGGATAAAAAATCCTTTATCATTCAAAATAACACTGTAATCTGTTTGATAACTTTTTCCATCCGTCACCACTAAAGCATGGCAACTTCTAATACCTTTTTGTGGATAAAATTGCGTTTCTCTTGCTTGAAGAATTTGTTTCACCATCATGCTAGTTTTGGTTGAATCTCCTTGCTGCTTAAATGCATCAGATAGCACTTTTGACACAGAAAAATCATTACATTGTGGCACAATCACTGGCTTATAAACTGGTTTCTCCTTTGCTGTTTTTTCATGTTTTGTTGAAACAACTGTTGTCGGTTTTTTCTCAATAGATACCTTAGGTTTCGAGCTAATTTCCTTTACCAAAACTTTGGGCTTTTTGTCTGTCAATTTCACAGCTTGTTTTTTATTTTTAGTGCTCATTTTCTTGGTTAGAAATAATTTAGTTTCTTTCGTTTTTTTAGTTTGTTGTTTTTTATCTAAAGATTTGGTTACTACAATTTTTTTATTTATTTGATTTTTATGTACTGGTGCTGCAGTAACTGATGTTGTAAAAAATGGCAACAATGCCAAAATGAACGTTATCAATTTTCTCATTCATGTCTCCTTAAACATAAAGTGCGGTTAAAACTAACCGCACTTTGAATGTTAAATTAAAAAAAATAAAGCGATAAATTAAAGGTAGTAGTGTTCTACGTAATTTAATTTATCATCAAGTTTTAACACTAAAGGTTGACCTGTTGGGATTTCAAAATCCATAATTTCAGCATCAGAAATACCGATAATATGTTTTGCCAACGCACGGAGTGAGTTACCGTGAGCAACCACTAAAACACGTTTACCAGAAAGCATTGCTGGTGCAATTTGGTCTTCCCAGAATGGAAGTGCACGCTCTAAAGTAATTTTTAAGTTTTCTGCATTTGGCACTACGTCAGATGGAATATTTGCGTAACGACGGTCATTGTGTGCAGAATTTGGATCTTGTGGATCTAAATCTGGTGGAGAAATGTCATAAGAACGACGCCAAATATGAACTTGTTCGTCACCGTATTGTTCCGCAGTCGCTTTTTTATCTAAACCTTGTAAAGCACCATAATGACGTTCATTTAAACGCCAGTTTTTCACTTGAGGAATCCATAATTGATGGGATTCTTCTAACACGATGTTACAAGTTTTGATTGCTCGAGTTAGCACAGATGTAAATGCGATATCAAACTCATAGCCAGCATCTAATAATTTTTTGCCCGCTGCTTTTGCTTCTTCTACGCCGCGTTCTGTTAAATTTACATCACGCCAGCCAGTGAACAAGTTTTTCGCATTCCATTCACTAAAACCGTGACGGATAAATACTAATTCCATAAGAATCTCCTAAAATTTAAGTAAAAGATAACTCGCACTTTATAGCAAAAATTGAGTATGTTTAAAAGCAAAAAGGCGTGTTTTCCTGATCTTTTGCAAAAAATAGGAGCTAAACTTTTTTGCCTTTTAACAAATATGATAAGATTTATGCGATTTTAAGAATTTAGGAAAAATTATGCTGTATTCGGGATTAAACAAAAAAATATCGCCATTTTTCACCGCACTTTTTGGCTGCGGTTTGTTGATTTTTTCCCCAATAAGCCATGCCTCCGATCTTAACCAGATTCAAAAGCAAATTAAGCAACAAGAATCTAAAATTGCTGAACAAAAACGCGAGCAAGCTAAGTTGCAAGCTAATTTGAAAAACCATGAAAGTAAAATTAATGCTGTCGTGGGGGAGTTACATGAAACAGAAATGAGCTTGAAAGAAATTCGTAAGCAAATTTCTGATTCAGATAAACAACTCAAACAATTGGAAAAACAAGAATCTGAACAAAAAACACGCTTAGCGAAACAAATGGATATGATTTATCGCTCAGGTTTAAATCCTTCCGTCATTGAAAGAATGTTTTCTAAAAATGCGGAAAAAGCAGAACGCATGAAAGTGTACTATCAACATTTAAACCAAGTTCGAATCGAAATAATTGATAGTTTAAAAGCAACACAAGCTCAAATTGTATCTCAAAAAGAATCAATTTTAGGTCAGCAAAAAAATCATCGAGATCAACTTTTAACGCAAAAAAAACAGCAACAAGAATTACAAAAATCACAACAAGAACGTCAATCTACACTAAATGAACTTAATAAAAATTTGGCGAGAGATCAAAATAAATTGGATAACCTAAAGGCTAATGAACAAGCGCTCCGTCAAGAAATTCAACGTGCCGAAAAAGCGGCTTTAGAACAAGAAAAAAGAGAGCGTGAAGCGCTTTCACAACGACAAAAAGCTGAAGAAAAAAGGACTTCAAAACCTTATCAACCGACAGCACAAGAACGTCAATTGCTTAACAGCACAAGTGGTTTAGGGATTGCCAAAAAACAATATTCAGCACCAGTTTCAGGGCCAACTTTACATAATTTTGGAACGATTCAGGCAGGTGAAGTTCGTTGGAAAGGTATGGTTATTGGGGCAGCAGCCGGAACTGCAGTCAAAGCCATTGCTGCTGGACGTGTAATTTTAGCTGGGTATTTGAATGGCTACGGTTATATGGTCATCGTTAAACATGGAGAAACCGACTTAAGTTTGTATGGTTTCAATCAAGCCGTATTGGTAAAAGTTGGTCAACTAGTTTCTGCTGGACAAATTATTGCTCAAGTGGGTAATACTGGTGAAATCTCTCGTTCCGCACTCTATTTTGGAATTAGCCGAAAAGGCACACCAGTGAATCCAGCTGGATGGATCCGTTAATGAAACTTCTCATAAAAAGTACGGTGAAAAATTTCATCATTTTTTCTACCGCACTTTATACTTCTATCTCCCTTGCGCAAAATAAACTTGCTATTGTTATTGATGATGTAGGCTATCATCTCAAAGAAGATGCGGCTATTTTTGCAATGCCGCGTGAAATTTCCGTAGCAATTATTCCTGCTGCACCTCATGCTCGAGCACGTAATCAAGAAGCAAAATCTCGAGGCCGAGACATTTTAATTCATATGCCGATGCAACCTATGAGTGCGGTGAAAATAGAAGATGGAGGACTACATTTAGGAATGTCTTCAGCGCAGGTCAATGATCGGGTAAATACAGCCAAAAATATCGTGAATTATGCAATTGGCATGAATAATCACATGGGTAGTGCAGCTACAGCGGATCCCCAATTAATGACTTATTTAATGACCGCACTTCAAGAAAAACATTTATTCTTTTTAGATAGTCGAACAATAGGAAAATCTGTAGCAGGAAAAATAGCAAAAGAACAAGGTGTTCGTTCATTAGATCGCCACATATTTTTAGATGACAGTAACGAACTAGCTGAGGTTCAACATCAATTTCAAGCAGCAATTCAATATGCAAGGAAACATGGTACCGCGATTGCGATAGGACATCCTCGTCCAAATACCATTGCGGTGTTACAAGCAGGAATTAACAATTTACCTGGAGATATCCAACTTGTCGGAATGGGTAACTTATGGCGCAATGAAAAAGTAATCCCGCCTAAACCATTTATTTTATTATTTACAGAAATGCCTGCGCCAACCTCAATGGAACCTTTTGAACCCGTAGGATTACTACGTGGAATTCCAAAATAAAAACCTGATTTTACAATCAGGTTTTTTGTCTTATTTGGAAAATGCATTTCTTAATTTACCTTGATGTCTTTCTAATAATGCCTTCGCCTCTAATTTCGATAAATTACTCAAAATCATCATAATTGCAAGTTTGGCATTTTGATCTGCTTCAATTAATGTGTGCTCAGCGAGCACTTTATCACAATCCGTTACTTGCATCACAATACGCACAGCGCGTGCTTTAAGCTTTTCATTACTGGCTTGTACATCAACCATCAAATTTTCGTAACATTTACCAAGTAAAATCATACTTGCCGTAGTCAGCATATTCAAAACCATTTTTTGTGCGGTACCAGATTTTAAGCGGCTAGAACCCGTCAATATTTCAGGCCCAACAATAGTCTCAATTGCAATATCAGCTATCTCAGCCATCGCAGATTTTGGATTACTCGCAATAGAAATTGTCAAAGCACCGAGAGATTTAGCGTATTGAAGACCTTCAATAACATAGGGTGTGCGGCCACTTGCAGCGATCCCGACTAATACATCATTTTTTGAGAAATTTATGCTTTGTAGATCCTCAAGTACAGCTTTCGTATTGTCTTCCGCCCCTTCTACGGGATGACGAATAGCATGTTCGCCCCCCGCAATAATACCTTTGACCATTTCTGAAGATACACCAAATGTAGGAGGGCATTCTGATGCATCCAATACGCCAAGACGACCGCTCGTCCCAGCTCCAATATATACTAGACGCCCGCCCTGTTTAAAAGCATGAACTATTTTATCTACTGCTAACGAAATCTCAGGCAAACATGCTTCAATAGCTAAAGGAACTTGTTTATCTTCCTTATTCATTAATCGAACAATATCTAAAGCACTTTGACGATCAATATCAACTGAATTCGGATTTCTCTGTTCCGTAATTAACGTAGATAAACTTTTTAATATAATATCATTCATATTTTGACCTTAGTCTTTAGGAAAAATAGCCCCCAAACTAACTGCACTTTTTGCGCCAGTTACGCTAGGCAGATTTGCGGGTAAATTGTTTATTCGACAATAAGCCAACCAAGCAAAAGCAGCGGCTTCTACATAATCAATATCAAAACCTTGCTCTGTCGTTGTACCAACCTGCCAATCGAGTAAATTATCATGCAATCCACGCATAATTAAGCTATTCTTTGCGCCGCCGCCACATACTAATAAACGTTTTGGTAAATCTGTTTGGAGTTGATTTAGTGCATTGACAATGCTTGTTACCGTCAATTCAACAAGCGTCGCTTGCACGTCTTCTGGGGATAATGTGATTTTGGAGCAAAGCGCGGTAAGTTTTTCAGATGTTTTTTCTACTTTGCCAATTAACCAATCAAGATTAAATAATTCTCTCCCTGTACTTTTTGGAGCAAGTAAAGAGAAAAAAGGTTCATTTAATAATTCATCAAGCAGAACTTGATTCATGTTGCCTTTTGAAGCCCAGTCACCATTTTTGTCATAGCGAAGGCCTTGGTGTTTTTCTATCCATTGATCTAATAATGTATTACCTGGACCTATATCAAACCCAATTACAGGTTGATTAGGCAACAATATCGAAACATTACTAATCCCACCAATATTTAAAACAACTGTAGCAAAATTAGCATTTGAGAATACAGCTTTATGGAAAGCGGGTACAAGAGGAGCCCCTTGTCCGCCTAAAGCCATATCTTTACGACGAAAATCACCAATAACCGATATTCTCGTCTTAGCTGCCAATAAATTCATATCGCCTAGTTGCATCGTGAAAGGAAATGCAGAAGCAGGAGAATGCCATACTGTCTGTCCATGACAACCAATAGCTTCAATTTGACTTGGAATAAGATTATATTTTTGTAGAAAGCTATGTACACAATCACAATACAGTAAAGCAAGCTCATGATCGAGTTCGCCTAAATTTTGTAGAGTTGTTTCACCAATTTGAATGAGTTTGGTTAATTTCTGACATAAATTTTCTGGCATAGGAAAAAAATCAGATAAGATAAGTCGAGGCTCTAGAGAAAAATCAACGAGAGCAACATCCACTCCATCTAGACTAGTTCCAGACATCATGCCAAGATAATATTGAGGTTTCATACTAATTATTTTTATATTTAAAATTTGATAATTATATATCTAATTCAAAAAGAAAAATAAAAAGAATTATTAAATAATATAAAAAAGGTATGAGTATAAATATATTTTATGATCAATTGAAAAGAATATTTTAATGGCAGGGGCGGAGAGGCTCGAACTCCCAACACCCGGTTTTGGAGTTATGCAAACTGTGAATAGTTAGTAGCCATTAAGAAAATAAATAACAAATAATTCAATCAGTTATCCAATCAATCAAAATTGCAACACTTTTAATATACCATAAAAAAAATCGCACTCCACGCCACACTGACGACACATCTAGACACATAACTTTTTTTGCTTACCAAAAGATCTGATTTTTCACTTTTCTGCGTTTGTTTGCGTTAAAAGATCTGAAATAAAGGATCTGAAAGGCGCTATTACTGAAAAGGCTTCGGAAAGGATCTAAAATTGCGTTGAAATCGACATCTTTAGTGTGCGGGCGTGGCGAGGGTTGACTGCGATTTTTCATGCGTACAATTGGGCGAAAAATCGGGCTGAAATAAGGATTTAAGATTTATCATATTGATTAATTTGATATAATACACTGGGGCAGTACTAATACTATATAGGACAAAAACAGCTCTTTGAGCAATAAAAAACCCGCATTTCTGCGGGCTGTTTATTTTTGAAAGGATCTAATTTAGTAATTTGTAATCGGAGAACGTGATCACTTCTTCCCCTACCCAACTATTAATCTCTTTCAATCGTTCTTGCAATGGGATTATCTCATTAATAAAAAACACTCGCGTTGCCTTTTCAACGTCACCAAAGCCTCCAGTATTGTTAGGCACAATGCCCATCAGTTGCGGTGGCACACGGTGCGCGGCTAACACATCATCACGGCTTGCGTTCTTAATGTTTAGGAAATCATCTTTAGCAATAGCATCAGACAATGGAATAACTTGCATCCCGTCTTTCTTTCCGTTTGGAATATAAACAAATAAATTCTTAAAGTTACCAGTGCCCTTGGTTTGTCTGATTTGCGTTTTGATTGCTTCAATATCGTCTTGGTTCTGTGTTGGGTCGGTCATGTAAATAATCGAACCCGCATGCGCACCGTTCAAATAATATTTACGGCGGAACAATGTGGCACTTTCATTTAAAAAAGCAGATTGAAGTGCGGCCAAATATTCTGGCACGCCATAAATCTCTTGATTCACATCGGGATTAATCAAGTTAAAGACAGCACCTTTTTTAAATTCATATTCATCAAATCCATTCACAATCTGATAAAACACGCCAGCTTCAACACCGACACGCATATATTTAGCAAGGGGGGATTTCAGTGATACAACCTTACCAAACGAATTTACAGTTTTCTCAACATAAGCATTGCCAAACACCAAATAATCCTGAACCAGTTTTTCAAGTTGTGTTCTGGGTAAAAGTGCGGTTGTTTTGCATGTTGAAAGTAAAATGTTTTTCTTCACCGTGATCGCACTGTTGTGATGGGCTGAGGCATTTAAGGCTTTAGCCAAGTAACTTAAATTAATGGGCGGATTGTAATATTTTTCATACATCAACACACTTTCGAAATAATTCAGTACTTCTGCACGGTCAAGCACTGGAATAGGTTCACCAAAGCTAAATGCCTGTGCTTGATTTCCAGTAGAAAGTGCGGTGGATTTTTTTGTGTTTTTGCTCATTGGGTTATCCTATTCAAAGGTAAATATTGTTGATTTGTTGCTTGATACATCGCCGCCTAAACCATAAGGCACATTTAAAATGCAGTTCATAATCGCCCATGATAAATCGCCGTGGCTTGCATCTTCCGAACGATCCGAAACATAAGTAATTTTCCCTGTGCCAGTAATGCGTTTTTTCACCGTCATAAAACTACTCACGATATCATTGTCACCACTATCAAATTTAAGGCGACGTTTCTGAATTAAGTTTTGTGTTTTTAACACCATTTCATTTTTAAGATCGGCGTTATACTCTAGGCCCTGCGCCATTGGATAAAACTTTCTCACTTCCTGATAAACGCCCGACCCCATACCCGTTTTATCAATCACGATGCGAGTCACATTGTAATCATCACAAAACTGTTTAATGCGGCTTGCTTGTGTTTCGTAATCCATACCGTGAAAAGTTTGTTTATGTAAAACACGATAATCGCCCCCTTCCACTTTCGGCGGTGCAACAATCACTAAGGCTGCACGGTCGCCAGTAAAAGCAGGGTCATAACCTAACCACACTTCACGATTGCCGAATGGGCGTTGATAAAATGGCTTGTAATCGTGCCATTCTTCTAAGCTATCCACTTGGCAAAGTTGTAAGTCCGAAAACTTGAAAGCAGAACTGTTATCATCGGCAAATTGACACAAAAACAGCTGTTCAAATTCTTCTTTGCTGTTTTCTGCGATTAGGTCGTCAATGTTGAATAGATTGCACCCACCTTCCATGGCATCATAAATACTCACAATCTGCTTCCATTGACGGTCGGCACAAAGTTTTCCGCTTTTTAAATTTTCGTGAGAAATATCAATTTCAACTTTGTCCGCTTTGGCCCGATTTTTATTAAATGCTTTTCCAGAGAAAAACGCATAAGCAGGATGTGCAATCGTGGTCGGCGTGGAAAAATAGGTTTGACGATACATTTTTTGCGCCGCCATACCCGATGCCACTTTTCGCATCACATCAAATTTAGGCACCCAAAATACTTCATCAAAATACAAATTGCCGTGGTAGGATTGAGCCGTAGCGGAGTTTGTGCCAAGGAAAATCAATTCAGCCCCATTTGGCAATTTGATGGTTTCGCCTTTTAAATCCACATCTGCCGTTTGCTTGGCATAATTCACAATGTACGAACGAAACTGCAACGCCTGTTTTTTACTGGCAGATAAGAAAATTTGATTGTGCCCCGTCGTCAAAGCATCAATAAAGGCTTCATGGGCAAAATAGTAAGTCGCCCCGATTTGTCGGCTTTTTAAAATATTTCTGATTCGGTGTTCTTTCGCCTTGTGCCAAATTCGCTGATAATTAAACATCCCATCAAGAAAGCCATTAATCAGAGATTCTTCTTGCTCTTGATCAATGGCATTGGGTTCGGTTTTCTTGCGGTCGCCCTTGTTGCGGTTCGCCAGTTTCGGGTTTAAATCTACTTCGTTACCTTCACCAAAAGAATACTTTTTCACTCTCGCCATTCTTTCCATTTGGCGACCGAGCAAATCAATTTCTTTGTAATCTGAACCGCTCTTTTCTTCTTTTGCAATCAGCAAATTCAACCTTATCTCTAATGCCAATTCAACCCGACCGACAGGCGCAATATCATCCCACTTTTCTCTGTCTTTCCAGCTGGCAATCGTTGATGCAGGAATATCAAGCTGGCGAGATATTTCAGCGATTTTATAACCACTGAAATACATCTGCTGTGCTTTACGTTTGATTTCCGCCGTTACTTCGGGGGAAGGTTGATTAATAACTTGTTCGTCCATTCCTAATCCTTTCTATTTACAACCGCATAATAGAAAGGGGGCGAATGTTAGTCTTTCCGCTTGCTCTGTGAATCGGCATACAACAAAAGCAACTCATAGACCACCAAAATTAAACCTTTCAGAATAATGGCAATCTTTGAATCAAACCAACCATCGCAAGGATAACCAATGGCAAAAAAATCTAAATGGGTCATTGTTGCAACTGAAGGGGCAACAACTGACGGCCGCACAATTCAACGCAACTGGATTGAAGAAATGGCCGAAAGTTACGATCCAAAAAACACCTATGGTGCACGTATCAATCTCGACCACATCAAATTCTCTTTATACATGCCAGAACTAGCAAATTCTCATTGCTTTGGTGATGTATTAGCCGTGAAAGCAGAAGAACGTGAAGACGGCAAATTACAACTTTTAGCTGAATTACAGCCAACTGATGCACTTATTGCCTTAAACAAAGAAGGGCAAAAAGTTTACACATCCGTAGAAATTGACACCAATTTTGCCGACACAGGCAAAGCCTATTTAGTTGGTTTAGCCGTCACAGACAATCCAGCAAGCCTAGGCACAGAAATGTTAAGTTTCTCACACAATGGTTTAAATGCTCGCAAGTTAAAAGCCGATAACCTATTCACTGCCGCTATTGAAACTGAATTGGAATTTGTGGAAGAAACACAAAGCATCTTTGAAAAAATCAAAGGCTTGTTTGCGAAAAAAGAAAAATCAGACGATGAACGCTTTTCTGATCAAACACAAGCCATTGAGCTTTTAGCCGAGCAAACCAAAGAAACTTTGGAAAAATTAACCGCACTTTCTGACGATTTAGCCAAACAAAAAGCCGAAATCAAAGAAATGAAAACAGGTAATGCAGAAATCCAAGCAACATTCGCAGAACTCCAAAAGCCTGTTGAACCCGAAAATCCTCGCCCTTTAGTTTACGGTGAACAACCTGAAACTGACGGCCGCTTCTTTTAATTTATCTTAGGAAAAAACCAAATGAATAAATTTACCCAACAAAAATTTAATACTTATGTAGCTGGTGTTGCAGCAGATAACGGCGAAGATGTGGCATTCGTTGCGAATGGCGGTCAGTTTACCGTTGAGCCAACTATCCAACAAAAATTAGAAAATGCCGTGCTTGAAAGTTCTGATTTCTTGAAACGCATCAATGTCGTGATGGTGCAAGAAATGAAAGGTTCCGCATTACGTTTAGGCGTGCTTTCGCCTGTGGCAAGTCGCACCGACACTAACACCAAAGCACGTGAAACCACAGACATTCACAGTTTGCAAGAAAACACCTATTCTTGCGAACAAACCAACTTTGACACGCATTTAAATTATGCAACCTTAGACAGTTGGGCGAAATTCCCTGATTTCGCCGCACGTGTGGGCAAACTCAAAGCCGAACGCATTGCATTAGACCGTATCATGATCGGTTGGAATGGCACAAGCGCAGCGGCAACCACAAACCGCACTGAACATCCATTATTGCAAGATGTGAATAAGGGTTGGTTATTCCAAATCGAAGATAAAGCCAAAGCCCGTGTGTTAAAAGAAATTGAAAAAAGCAGTGGCAAAATCGAAATCGGTGCAGGTAAAACCTATAAAAACCTTGATGCCCTTGTCTTTGCATTAAAAGAAGATTTCATTCCAGCACAATATCGTGACGACACTAAACTGGTTGCAATTATGGGTAGCGACTTATTAGCCGATAAATATTTCCCATTAATCAACCAAGAAAAACCAAGCGAAATTTTGGCAGGCGATACCGTCATTAGCCAAAAACGTGTGGGCGGGTTACAAGCCGTATCTGTGCCATTCTTCCCGAAAGGCACAGTGTTAGTCACATCGCTCGACAACTTGTCAATCTACGTGCAGGAAGGCAAAGTGCGCCGTCACTTAAAAGATGTGCCAGAACGCAATCGTGTGGAAGATTATTTATCGTCAAACGAAGCCTATGTTGTGGAAAACTACGAGGCAGTCGCCATGGCGAAAAATATTACGATTCTTGAGGCACCTGCGCCTATTTCGCCTGTGGCAGCATAACGGAATCAATAATGCGCCCAACCAAACGCCATTTTCTGGAAGTTTCTGCCGCTATTGCTAATGCGGCAGAAACCGAAGATCTAAGCGACTTTACGGAATATGAAAAAATGTGCCGTATTCTTGCTCGCCATCGAAAGGATTTGAAAAACATCCAATCGACGGAACGCAAAGGCGCATTTAAAAAGCAAATTTTGCCTGACTATCTACCATGGATTGAAGGGGCGTTATCGGTCGGAAGTGGTAAACAAGATAACGTCTTGATGACATGGTGCGTGTGGGCGATTGACTGTGGCGAATATCATCTCGCCTTACAGATTGCCGATTATGCCGTATTTCATGATTTACGCTTGCCAGAGCCATTCACCCGAACACTTGGCACCTTGTTGGCAGAAGAATTTGCCGATCAAGCCAAAGCCGCACAAGCCGCCAATAAACCGTTCGAAGTGGCTTACTTAGAGCAAGTTCAACGCATCACCGCTGATTGCGACATGCCTGATGAAAGCCGTGCGCGATTATTGCGTGAATTGGGCTTGTTATTGGTTGAAAAGCACCCTGAACAAGCACTGACATATTTAGAACGTGCTTTGGGTTTAGATCAGAAAATTGGCGTGAAAGGCGATATTAAAAAATTACGTAAGCAATTAAACAAAGCCGATGAATAATCGGTTTTGGTAAAGAGCAAACCACGCAGCCGTCGGGCGGATTAAAAGTGCGGTCAAATTCTGACGGATTTATTGGCCGTGCTTAATTTAATCCTCACCCGACTTTTTTTATAAGGGTAAATCAATGAGCGACGGCGCAATATCAGTCAAACTTGCCCCCGATTATGAAATGGGCGAAGTACAGCAACAGTTAAATGATTACGATACCTTAGATGACATTATCAGTAATGACGGTTTCTTCCCCGATATGTCACTTTCCCAATTTCGCAATCAATATCGTGCAGACGGCACCATTACCACACAACGTTTACAAGATGCCTTGATTGAGGGCATGGCGAGCGTCAATGCGGAACTCTCCACGTTTAAAACACAAAGCAAACACGACAGTTTAGAACAGATCACAGCCCCCTACATCAATGGCGAAAGCGTGCTGATTTATCGTTATAAACGTGCGGTAAGTTGCTTGGCACTGGCAAACCTTTATGAACGCTATGCAAGCTATGACAGCACCAATGATGGCGAAAAGAAAATGGCACAACTCAAAGACAGCATTGATGAATTACGTCGTGATGCTCGATTTGCGATTAGCGACATATTGGGCCGAAAACGCGTCGATGCGGAGTTAATCTAATGCAAGTTTACGCACAACAAAATGACAATTTAGATGCCATTCTTTATCGCCATTTTGGACGAAGTGAAGGCTTACTCGAAATAACCTGCGAACTCAATCCGCATTTAATGGATAAGCCCATTATTCCCATTGGCACCCCAGTCATATTGCCAGAAGCTGATACAGAAAAAATTAGTGTGGCAAATGACACTATTCAACTTTGGAGCTGATATGCACGACACACCATCAAAAGCATCTTACATATCAGGAATATTCGCCTTTTTGATTGGACGCATTGCCGATATGTTCTCAAATGTAAATTGGGCTGATGTCGCATCGGTTACAGGTATTGTGATTGGTATCGCCACCTTTCTTGTAAATTGGTATTACAAGAAAAAAGATTTTGAATTAAAAGAAAAAGAACTCGAACAACGGATCCATCATCATGATTAAACGTTCAGCTAAATACATCTGCGCCATATCCGCCGTTGTTGGACTGGTGATTGCCACTCATGGGAATGAAATTCGAACCTCAGAAAAAGGCTTGTTACTGATTGGCAATGCAGAAGGTTGTATGAAAAAGCCCTATCAATGCCCTGCTGATGTTTTAACAGTCGGCATAGGCATAACCGATGCCGTTGAAAAAATTGACCGCAATAAAATTTACACCTTGCAAGAAATTGCTGAATTATACGTAAAAGGAATTAAACAATCGGAAAAATGCGTTAATCAATATGCCAACGGGCAAACCATGCCACAAGGTGCATTTGATGCCTTAGTTTCCATCACCTTTAACGTAGGATGTGGCAAATTAAAAAATAGCTCACTTTTTAAAATGGCACGCCAAGGCTACAGCAAAGCTATGTGCGGTCAATTCGAACGTTGGATTTACGCAGCAGGAAAACCGCTAAAAGGATTAATTGAACGCCGTCAAAAGGAGAAAAACCTATGTTTAATTTCTTAACCGCAAAAGAACGAGGCATTTTACTTATCGGACCAATAGTGCTTGTACTCCTCATTATTTTCCTAGGGTTTGAGGCGAATTACTGGCGAAAAGAAATGCTCAAAGAAGAACAGCTAAAACTGAAATGGCAAAACTCTTACATTGAGTTAAATCATAGCGTTCAAAATTTTGCCGAACAGCAAGCACAGCTAATCCAAGCCGTAAATAACCTCAAAGCAAACCAAAATCAACAAACACAGGATTTAAAAAATGTACTTAAATCAAACCAAGATTGGGCTGACCGCCCTTTGCCTGATGATGTTAAACGCGTGCTCAACTCAGCAGGAAGTCATTAAATCACCGATTCTTTGTCCGCAAACCACAGAGTGCAGTGCATATTCGCCACAAATTCGCACCAATGGTGAATTAGCCGAAGCCTATTTACAGACAAGGCATCACCTTGATTTATGCATCATTGAAAACTCGAGTTTAAAAAAATGCATGGATGAATTTAATAAAAAGGAACAGCCATGACAGATCAATTCGACCGAGCACAACAGCTTGAAGAAATGCAACGTGAAATCGCCCTGAAAAAACCCCGCACTTTTAAAGCAGTAAGTCGCCTTTATTGTGAAGATTGCGATGCGCCCATCCCAGAAAAGCGCAGACAAATGATTCAAGGCGTAACACGTTGCGTGACTTGCCAACAAAGATTTGAAATGCAACAACGGAATTTTCGCAAATGAAAAAACCAAACCAACTGCGCAAAATCCTTGAACAAAGTCACCCCGATTTTGTAAAAAACCCCGACCATCTACAACTTTATGTGGACGGTGGGCAAATCGTCGCAACAGGTGCCGCATCATTTAGTTTTGAATATCGTTACACACTCAATGTTGTGGTGACTGATTATGCAGGCGATATTGCCACCTTGATTGTGCCAATGATGGCTTATCTCCGCACAAATCAACCTGAAATATTAGAAAATCCACAAATTCGAGAAAATGCATTTAAATTCCAGGTGGATTACAACAATAACAACACCGCAGATATTAGTTTCGAAATCCAACTCACTGAACGTGTCGTTTCGAAAAAAGACGGGAATAACGTACAAATTCATTACGCAAAAGAACCAGTATGGGATGAACCAACCCGAGTAAAAGTCTATTTGGAAAACTGGGATTCATTAATTTTTGAGGGTGATATCGTCTAATGGCTACAGTAGAAGAAGTTCAGGCAAAATTGACCGCACTTATTGCCAATCTTTCTCCACAGGCGCGCAGACAGCTTGGGCGAAAAATCGGGCAAGCCTTACGAAAAAGCCAATCGAACCGAATTGCACGCCAACAAAATCCCGATGGTTCAGCCTTTGAACCCAGAAAACCACGTAAAGAATTTGGAAAAAAGAAAGGACGAATCAAACGCAAAGCCATGTTCGCCAAACTTCGCACTGCCCGACATTTAAAAGTGCGGTCAAATGGTAACGAAGTTTCAGTGGGTTTTAATGGCTCAAGTGCTGCCATTGCTGCAGTGCATCAATACGGTTTAACGGCACGACCATCAAAAGAGAAGGATTTTAAAGTGAGATATACCCAACGGGAACTATTGGGCATTTCAGAACAGGATTTATCAATGCTGAATGAATTGGTGATAGAACAAATTAGCAAAAGCTAATTACTTTAAATAAGAAGGTGGAACCACCGTATCATGGTGTGAAAGTTTACCGGCAAACAATACCAATAAAACCACATAAAGAGGCAAACAAATGATTGGCACGACAAACACTACAAACCATACCCAGCCCCAAAATGTTTCCGGTTTAAAAAGTTCATACATTGAAACAGTAAAACTAGATAAAGCAGAAAAAACGACTGCAAAAAAATGACCAACTGGTGCGATAACATCAAACCAGATAAATGAAAAAGGATTAAATTGATAATGCAAACAGGTGGAAATAATAACAAGGCTCCACATAGCAATGTTTAGCATGATCAACGTGCGAGATGTTCTTTTGTTTTTCATATCCGCTCCTTATTCTCTTTTCTTGATTATTAGCAATCATACGTTTATTTGTCAATAAAAATAAGGCGAAAAAATGAATAATTTACAAATTCAAATTATCCTAAATTCAGTAGATAAAGCAACCGCACCAATTAAGGCGATAGCAGGTAGAGCGGAAGCATTAGCTGAAAAAGTGAAACATGCTCAAAAAGCATTAAGCGGATTGGATAAAACTAAAAATTTAGCTGAAAAATTTAAAGCTCTGCGTAACGAAACGAATAGCTATGCCAAAGCACTAGATACTGCAAAAGCAAACAGCAAACAATTACAAAGTGCCATGGATTCAAATACGGCTAAATTTAACAGCATTACAGGGAAACTAGGCAATGCGACACAACAACTCAATAAACACAAAGAAGAAGTCATACGCTTAAAATCGGTTTATAACAATATGTCTATTCCTCTTGCCAAAGGCATGGGGTTTAAAAGCTTTAATGATGCACGTTCCAGTATTGCCCGACAAATTGAAACACAAAAGAAGGCAATAAAAGATTCAAACGAACAGATTAAAAAGTTAAAGTCAGAACGCAAAGCTACTGAACAAGCCGTAAAGAGCACAACAAAAGCCCTTGATGGCGAGAAAGAAACAATTAACAGGATTAATAAAGAATATAAACCCCATGTAGAACAACTAAAAAAAATACAAGAACAACTACACAAAGCGGGATTTAGCACCAAGCACTTTGCGCAAAGTGAAAAACAACTATCGGCAGATATTGAAAAAGCAAATAATAAATTAGCAAAACATCAGCGTATGCTTGCTTTAGTTGAACAAGCACAAGCAAGATTTGCTCGTATTAAAGCTCCAATATCATCTGCATTAAATACTGGACGAAACATTGCAGGCGTAGGGGTACAAGCATCTATTGGCGGACAACAAATAATGCAACCGATCATATCAATGGGTCGAGGTGTCGTAGAAATGGCGCAAGTTGCTGGTAAATTTGAGCAATTTCAGTCTGTTTTAGAGGTAACAGAAGGTAGTTCAGAAAAAGCCAAGAAAAGTTTTGATTGGGTGAAAAAATTTGCAGTAGATACTCCAGCCAACCTTGATGAAGCAATGGAAGCCTTTGTGCGTTTGCGCGCTTACGGCATGGATCCTACAAACGGATTACTGCAAACATTAGGCGATACAGCTTCTGCAATGGGAAAACCAGTTATGCAAGCTGTAGAGGCAATTGCCGATGCCGTAACAGGTGAAAATGAACGCTTGAAAGAATTTGGGATTAAAGGCAGTGCAATAAAAGGAACAAAATTTATCGAATATACTTATACGGATAAAAATGGCAAACAACAATCTGCACGTGTCGATAAAAACAACCGAAAACAAATTGAAGAAACGCTCAAACGTATTTGGAATGAAAAATATTCTGGCGCAATGGAAAAACAATCAAAAACGCTTTTAGGTATTTGGGCAAAACTTGATGACGTATGGGCAAGTTTCCAAATGAAAATCATGGAGAATGGCGCATTTGATTGGATTAAAGATAAACTGCAATTTCTTTTAAAGAAATTTGATGAACTTGAACAGAATGGTGAGTTAAAAAAATGGGCGAAAGATATTGGCACAGTTATCAATGAAGTGATTCAAGGATTGTGGGATTTTGGTCAAACCGTATTTGAGGCAGTCAAATGGTTAGCTCAATTTGCATCCCAAAACAAAGGTGCAATCGCTACAATAGTTAAGTTTACCGCCATAGCTGGTATGGCATTGATGGCTCTCGCACCTTTGCTTTTCACCTTGTCTTTAGTTGCACCAGTGCTCCAAGTATTGGGTTCAACGTTTTTATGGGTTGGGAAAGTTGCTATAACTGCCATTTTGGGTATAGGAAAAGCTATGTTAGCCAATCCAATTCTAGCAGTGATTGCTTTAATTATTGGTGCATTAGTGTATCTTTGGCAAAATTGGGATGAAGTGAAAGCAAAACTCATTGAGGGCTGGAACTGGTTAAGTGAACAAGCGGGGCAAATTTGGCAAAATATTGTTAATTCCGTTACAGAAAAATGGAACGTATTAAGTGCCAAAGTGGGAGAAATCACAAATTCAGTTGGGGAGTTTTTCCGTGAAAAATGGGAAGGCATTACCGATACAGCAAAAAACTTCGGTTCTAATATGATGAACAAACTAAAAGATGGCGTACTCGAAAGTTTTAAAAATGTACAACAAGCCATTAGCAGTACTGTGGATTGGATCAAAGAAAAACTCGGCTTTTCTAAAGATACAGAAAAACAAATTGAACAAACAAAACAAAATATTGCAAATGTCACAAACAATGCAGAAAACAACGTGCCAAATATTAACAAATGGTCAGGCGGCTATGCAGGAAATGGCGGTAAGTTTGAACCAAAAGGTATATTCCACGGTGGCGAATACGTAATGACCAAAGAAGCCACATCTCGACTTGGCATCAATACGCTCAACGCCCTTAATTACGGCAAACAAGCACTGATTGCGGGCGGTTTAGGTATCAGCGTTGCGACTGCAGCCCCTGTGCAAGTTGATACTCGCGCGCCAATTTCTGCTCGTCCGATGATGACGCAAACCAGCCAACCAATGAGCGTAAATATCACCATCAATGCCGCACAAGGTATGGATGAACGAGCCATTGCACAACAAGTGGCAAAAGAAATACAACGCATCGAAAACCAACGCCAAGCAAGAGCGCGGAGTTCCATGTGGGATAGAGCATAATAAAAGGGCGAAAGCCCTTTTTTGTTACCTATTATTCCACACACACACCCACTCGCCACACCACACAATATTGCCAACAATAAGGCATTTCCTTTAACTATAAATGCCTATGTCTGCTGAATTACAACGAAAACTCGACAACATTATCCGCTTTGGGGTGATCGCTGAAGTAAATCACGCCACCGCACGTGCTCGCGTAAAGAGCGGTGATATTCTCACAGAGTTTTTACCATTCATCACACCTCGTGCGGGAACAGCTAAAACATGGTCGCCGCCTACGGTGGGCGAACAATGTGTGATGTTATCGGTTAGTGGTGAATTTACCACTGCCTGCATATTAGTTGGGCTTTACACACAAAACAGCCCTAGCCAATCGCCCGATGAACACGTCATTGAATTTGCTGACGGTGCCAAAATCACCTACAACCAATCAAGTGGCGCATTGATTGTGACAGGTATCAAAACCGCCAGCATTACTGCTGCTAATCAAATTGATATTGACTGCCCCACTATCAATATCAAAGGCAATGTGAATATTGACGGATCTTTATCAACCACAGGCACAAGCACCACAAAAGGCAATATCAGCACACAAGGCAGTGTAACCGCAAGTGGCGATATTAAAGGCGGGGCGATTAGTTTACAAAACCACGTTCACGTTGAACAAGGCGATGGCCAACGAACCTCTAACGCAAAGGCATAGTATGAATCGATACACTGGCGAAACATTAAAAAACGAAAGCGACCACATTAAACAATCCATTGCCGATATTTTGCTAACCCCTGTTGGCTCGCGCATTCAGCGGCGTGAATATGGCAGTTTAATTCCTCTGCTAATTGACCGCCCAATTAGCCACACATTGTTATTACAACTGGCGGCTTGCGCTGTTACAGCGATTAATCGTTGGGAACCACGAGTACAGATCACACAATTTAAACCAGAGTTGGTTGAAGGTGGCATTGTGGCAAGTTATGTCGCACGCAGTCGTAAAGACAACCAAGAAATGCATAACGAAAAACTATTTTTAGGACATAAACAATGAGCGAATTAGTCGATTTATCAAAACTAGATGCACCGAAAGTGCTAGAAGATTTAGATTTTGAAAGTTTGCTCGCAGACAGAAAAGCGGAATTTATCGCGCTTTTCCCGCAAGATGAAAGAGCATTTTGGCAAGCACGATTAAGTTTAGAAAGTGAACCTATCACGAAATTATTACAAGAAGTGGTTTATCTACAGCTGATGGAAAGAAACCGCATCAACAATGCGGCAAAAGCCACAATGTTAGCCTATGCAAGCGGTTCAGATTTAGATGTGATTGCAGCCAATTACAATGTGAAAAGACAAGTCATTCAAAAGGCGAATCATAATGTTACGCCTAAAATCCCCGAAATTTTAGAAGATGACACCTCATTAAGATTGCGCACGCAATTAGCCTTTGAGGGGCTTTCTGTGGCGGGTCCTCGATCTGCTTATATCTTCCACGCGCTCTCTGCACACCCTGATGTTGCAGATGTGTCTGTGGTATCACCACAGCCCGCCAATGTCACCGTCACGATTTTAAGCCGTAATGGTCAAGGCGAGGCAGAGGAAAGTCTTTTAAATGTAGTTAGAGCAAAACTTAACGATGATGACATCCGCCCTATTGGCGACCGCGTTATTGTCCAAAGTGCGGTGATCCAATCCTACGAAATTCGCGCCAAATTACATCTATATCGTGGCCCTGAATACGAGCCAATCAAAGCGGCTGCTCTAAAAAAATTGACGGCTTACACCGAAGAAAAACACCGTTTAGGGCGAGACATTAGCCTATCGGGTATTTATGCCGCCTTACATTTAGAAGGGGTGCAACGAGTAGAGCTTATCTCGCCTACCGCCGACATTGTGTTACCGAGTTCAAAATCAGCCTACTGCACGGCAATTAATTTGGAGATCGTGACAAGTGATGATTACTAATCATTTACTGCCGATAGGCTCAACGCCATTAGAAAAACGTGCTGCTGAAATTCTAAAAAGTGCGGTAGAAAATCCCATTGTTATTGCAGATTTAATCAATCCTGAACGTTGTCCCGCTGAATTACTCCCTTATTTAGCTTGGGCGTTTTCAGTGGATAAATGGGACGAAAACTGGACGGAAGAAGTTAAACGCATTGCGATTAAACAATCTTATTTTGTACACAAACACAAAGGCACGATTGGCGCAGTAAAACGTGTGGTTGAGCCAATAGGCTATCTTATTGAACTGAAAGAATGGTTTCAAACGAATCCTCAAGGCACACCAGGAACATTTAGCTTAACCGTAGAAGTGTCTGAAAGTGGCTTGAATGAACAAACCTATAACGAACTCGTGCGACTTATTAACGATGTTAAACCCGTCTCAAGACATCTCAATCAGCTAGCTATTGCAATCTCACCAACAGGGGCACTCAGAACCTTTATTGGTCAACAATGTGGTGAAATCATCACTGTATATCCACAATAGGAATATTTATGGCATCACAATATTTTACAATATTAACCGACTACGGAACACGTGCTATCGCGCACGCATTAAGCCAAGGGCAACCGTTGCAACTCGCCAAATTTGCTGTGGGTGATGGCAATGGACAGGCGGTCACACCAACGGCGAGCGCAACAGCTCTCGTACATCAAACGCACATTGCGCCAGTCAGTGCCGTCTCTCTCGACCCTCGAAATAATAAACAGGTGATCGTTGAATTAACCATCCCTGAAAATGTCGGCGGTTTTTACATAAGAGAAATGGGCGTATTTGACGCACAAAACAAACTCATTGCCTACGCAAACTGTCCTGAAAGTTTTAAACCGACAGAAAGTAGCGGAAGTGGTAAAGTCCAAGTACTACGGATGATCTTAAAAGTAGAATCCTCTAGTGCGGTAACATTATCCATCGATAACAGTGTGATTTTTGTGACTCGCCAACAAATGACACCAAAAACTATCACTGCTACAACACAAAATGGATTTGATGACAGCGGACACTCCCACGAAATTAATAAAGCTAGCACCTCACAACAAGGCATAGTCCAACTCACCAACGACACAGGACTTGAAAGTGAATCTCTTGCACTCACCGCAAAAGCGGGGAAAAAACTCGCGCAACTGATTGCGACGGTGCAACTTGCGTTAAATAACTATATCCCTCTTAACAAACGATCATCCGCAGTCAATAGCAACGACGAAAATAATGTAGCAACATCAAAAGCGGTTAAAACCGCTTATGACAAAGGCGTGGAAGCGAAAAATGCGGCAGATAATGCCAATAATAATGCAAACGGTCGAGTATCTAAATCAGGCGATTCGATGAATGGGATGCTGACAATTACCGGCTCAAGTACAGCATATCGGGTAAATAATTATAACTGGCCAAAGAAAATTGAGTTGAGCGGTGACTCAGTGATTGGAAATGAAGTGTCTGTTATCGGTTTCAATAATAACGGCGCTCTGCATTTAGGCGGAAAACCAAACTCAAGTGAATTTAATGTATCAATCGATGAAACAGGATTATGGGTTAAGGGCGATGTAGTAACTAAAAGCGGTGCATCATTAAATAATGCATTTATGAAAACAGGGGGAGTTATTACTGGTGATACGTCGTTTAAACAAGGCGACTGGAGTGGAATCAGTTTTTACAATAATTCTGGTCGGTACGTGCGAATAGAAAACAATCCTCACAGTAGTAACAGTATGCTGTCATTTGTTTACCGCGAAAGCAATGGTTCAAACATAAATGTCGCCAGCTTACCAAGAAAGAATGGAAATATATTGCTTGATTCGGATATCTCCCACGCCACCAACGGCACAAACAAGGAAAAAGTGGCGAGTGAGTTTGCGTTGAATGAACTTAATAAAAAATTATCAACAGTTATTCGGAAAAATTACACAAAAACCATTAAAGGTACTAATGCTAGCTTCGATAATGCCACCAAAAAAAATATCAACTTGGAGGGGGAAACTATTATTCACCCAGACGGAAAAATTGAACAAATAATTCACTTTAAAGCTTTTCGCGTATGGTGGTTTTACTTTGAGGCTAAAAATAATAGCGAACGATTAGCAATCGAAATCCCGGTTCCCCTTTGGACAGCAATGCCAAATAAAATTACCAATGTAACTGCTACATTTTCGAGAACCGAATCAGGGGGGAGTTTTTCATTCGGGGCGGAAGCATTTGAGTGGTGGCCACCAAGTTGGGCGTTTGAGCGACAAAATAATATAAAAGATAGATTATGGCTATATACCATCCGGCATGTAGGCAATCAAGATGAACATATTGATTTATGGGTGAAAGTGGAGGGGTATTAATGTTTTTATTACATCTTATTGACAAGCTGGGACATTTTGAGCTGATTGATAGTGATTTTCGCCATTTGTACGATCTAACCGATGATGAATTATTCGTCTTGAGCGATGAACAATATCAGCAATACGAAGCCATTAATTCCGATGATATTACCTATCAAGATGGAGTGTTTTATGGCAGACCTCGCGCACCATCAGCCGCGCATTCATGGGACGGTAAAGAATGGGTAGAAGATAACAGGAAAATTACCGCACTTTTACAAGAAAACCAAACTAAGTTCACTGCAGATATCGATGAGCACGCGGCAAAAATCTACAGCACATGGACACGTTTTGAAAGCGAGTATCGTGAGCGACAAGCGGCGGCAGAAGCCTTTAAATCGGCAAATTATGAAGGTGAGTGCAGTCGATATATCTCAGACTTTGCACAGCGTGCGAGACTGGATAACAAGACCGCCACAAACTTGATTTTGACACAGGCGGCAGGACTCGAAAAGCTGCAGGTTGAATTAGCTAACCAACGTATGCGTAAGTATGAACTCAAAGCCCCTAATCTCACACTTGAGCAGCTACAATCAATCCATGATGACATTATCAAGCAAATGGATAATTTGATGGAGGCATATCAAAATGGCTAAGGTTTATTTGGCGATGTACAAACACAAACGCGACTGGCGCAAAGAGCCAGTCAAAGCAATTGCTGACCGCATTACTCGATTTTTTACTAAGGGCAAATACTCGCACTGTGAGATTGCCATTGAGCGAATTGAGTTTGGTAATGGGCATCATTATGAGCATGCGACAGTATATGACTGCTACTCCTCATCGGTACAAGATGGCGGGGTGCGTTGCAAGCAGATTGATGTGTCCGATAACACCAAATGGGATTTAATTCCGCTGGACGGTGTACCTGAAGCAGAAATCAAAGCCTATTTTGACCGCACTTCTGGAAAAAAATATGACTGGTGGGGAGCGCTTGGCATTGTGTTGAGCATTAAGCAAAAACGCAGTAAGTATTTTTGTTCTGAATGGTGTTTTAATGCACTTTCAGGCAATGAAGAAGGCTGGCGATTTAGCCCGAATCAGTTGGCAGCTATATTTGGAGTGTAAAATGCAGGAAATTAATTTTGATTGGATTCGCGGCGATGACGAAACAGAAACGTTAATTTTTACCGATGAAGACAATGCGCCTGTTGATTTTACAGATTGCCATTTTGATTGCGATATTGTGCCTATCAGCAAAGGTGAGCGCATCCGTCTATCTAGCACAAACGGGAGCATATTGGTAAAAAACAATGAAGTAACGCTTATCATCTCACATGATAAAACCGAGCAAGTCGATTGGGTGCAAGCTAAGTGGGATTTGCAACAAACCAATGGGCAAGGGCTCGTCAAAACCCTGTGCGGAGGGAAGATAACTCTCCGTAAGGATATTACCTATGACGTGTCTCAACGCTAAACCCAAAAACAAAATCAAGGTGCAACTGCAATCCAAGCCCATTATTTCCGTTGCACTCAAGCCCAAAACTAAAATTAATATCACGGTAGCAAAAGGATTTAAGGTGATACAAGCCGAAAATCCCATTATTCCATCTCTACCTGATTTAATCCTCAACTACAAAATAGGACGACTATGACACAAACTATCCAACAATTATTAACCGAATTTGCAACGTATTTAGGCGAGCAAGACAAAGCGATTTTGGCTCAAATTGATGCTAAGGTCACCCAACTTAAAAATGACCTGTTAGGCGGTGAAGTATCAGCAGATTTAGACACATTCCGTGAGCTCGCGGAAGAGTTACGCAAACTTAAAGCAAGCGGAAGCAGTGCACCTGAGGCATTAACCACTAAACTGACGGAATTTAAACAGAGTTTAGATGGCGTGATTGAGCAAATTAACGCACTAAAAGAAATGGATTTAAAGGCGGCCTATCTACGAGGGAAAAATAGCTAATGAGCCTTTTAGAACAACTGCCCGAGGTCATCGAGCAAATCGGGCGAGATATTAAAGCCATAACCGTTGTACTTGGTAGCGGTCGTCCTGATAAGCCCGAAACTACAGCTGGCAAAATAAAAGGGAATGAGCCGAATGGCACGATTTATGAATCATCAGATGGCGGTAGAGTCGGAGCCTGGAAATGGCAAAAACGCAACGGGAAATGGGTGGTGATAGATGGTGATACAGGTTTGGTTAATGTTGTAACGAAAAATCTGAAACCAGGAGCTTACATTAAACTCCGCAGGCAAGGCAACCTTGTATCATGTCATATGGGCGGGTTATCTTGGGGGCTGTTTGGTTATTTAGGTAAAACAGAAAAAGGGTATCTACCAAGACAGCCAGGAAGGGTTGAAGTTATTGGTACAAGTGGGATTCCTCTTGGATTTAGATCAGATGACTCTTGTGGATTTAGCTTGTTTGATGACGATACAAATAGAGCAGTTGCAGGTATTTATGTGGGTGGGGTAGGCGATGCTAATTTTATGAGATTTACCCCATACCACGCAGACCAAAAAGTAAAAGGCAATGATGCAATACCTGACATTGGCCCAAAAAACTTAAGACCGCCCGCTATGATGTGGACAACGTCCGATCCTTGGCCAGATAAGGTTTAAGATAAACGGCGGGTAATTCCTCCGTTTTATCCATCCGAATCTACCTAACCGCCCTTTGTTAGTTTAAATACCACAACGCCAAGCGCTACCCCTCGATTTCAAATCCTTACAAAATAGCCCTATCTCTCAACAACAGGGCTAAAATTATGACAGATGAATATCTCCATGGGGTCAAGGTAACGGAAATTTCCGAAGCCTTGAGAACACTCACCACATCATCCACCGCAGTTATCGGTTTAGTGGCAACCGCACCTGATGCAGATGCATCGGTTTTCCCACTCAACAAACCCACTCTTTTAACTGGCATCAACGCCGAAATGCAAGCCAAAGCAGGTAAAAAAGGGACATTATCTCGTGCATTAGATGGCATTGCGGACATTGTGAATTGTAAAGTTGTCGTCATTCGTGTGGAAGAAAACGATGATGAAAGCACCATGAAAGCCAATGTGATCGGTTCAGTCGATAACGAAGGCAATTACACTGGCTTAAAAGCGTTCCTCGTGTCTGCTGCAGTTTGTGGTGTCAAACCTCGTATTTTCTGTATCCCGAAATATGACAGCCAAGACGTAACCACTGAATTGTTAAGCGTGGCGAAAAAACTCAATGGCTTTGTATATGCATCATGTGGAACAGCAAAAACCAAAGAAGAAGCGGTGACATACGGTCGCAATTTCTCGCAACGTGAATTAATGCTGATTTTCGGTGATTTCTTATCGTTTAACCCAAACACCAAACAAACCGAAGTGGATTATGCCGTTGTTCGCGCTGCCGCAATGCGTGCATATCAAGACAAAGAATATGGCTGGCATACTTCAATTTCAAACAAAGGTTTAACTGGCGTAACGGGTGTCACCAAGCCACTTTCTTTTGATATTAACGACAGTGCAACAGACGTGAATTACCTCAACGAACAAGGCATTACTTGTTGTGTAAACCACAATGGCTTTAAGTTCTGGGGATTACGTACTCGTTCGGCTGACAAATTATTTATCTACGAAAACTACACTCGCACGGCACAAGTGTTGAAAGACACTATTGCACAATCCTTTGACTGGGCAATGGATAAAGACATTTCTGTGAATCTTGTGAAAGAAATCGTGGAAGCGATCAACGCAAAATGGCGTGAATATGTGGCGCAAGGTTATTTAATCGGTGGGAAAGCATTTATCAATGCCAACTTAAACACTGCCGCAACCTTAAAAGATGCAAAATTACTTGTGTCTTATGATTACTGCCCTGTTCCACCGTTAGAACAACTTGCTTTCAACCAATACATCAGCGATGAATACCTTGTGGAATTTGCCGCAAACATTGCAAAAGTAGGAGCGTAAAAAATGGCATTACCTCGTAAACTCAAATTAATGAATTTTTTGGCTGACGGTAATTCTTACCGTGGCCAAGTCACCGAAATCACCCAACCCAAATTAGCCATGAAACTGGAAGAATACCGCGCAGGCGGAATGTTTGGCCCAGTAAAAGTGAATTTAGGGGTAGAAGGCTTAGAAGCACAATTCAAGATGGGCGGTTATATGACCGAACTTATCAAAGAATTTGGCGGAAAAATTGACGGCACAGCATTACGTTTTGCGGGCGCCTATCAACAAGATGACACCGAAGAAGTCACGGCAATTGAACTAGTCATGCGCGGTCGTTTCGGTGAGATTGACAACGGTACAAGCAAATCAGGCGATGACACCGAACAAAGCTACACCGTGCCATTAACCTACTACAAAATCATCGAAAACGGCAAAGACCTTGTGGAAATTGACCTAATCAATTCCGTTTTCATTGTCGGTGGCACTGATCGTTTAGCTGAGCATCGTTCTGCAATCGGCATTTAATTCACACACCTTGCCCCGAAAGGGGCTTTTATTAAATCCCCCTCCCCTCTTTACAAAAAAGAGGGATTTTAAAGGAAACATAAAATGAAAACAGAAAACACCAAAATCATCACCTTAACCAACCCTATTACTCGTGGCGAAAACCAAATCACAG
Source organism: Haemophilus sp. SZY H36 (assembly GCF_018829625.1). Classification (NCBI taxonomy): domain Bacteria; kingdom Pseudomonadati; phylum Pseudomonadota; class Gammaproteobacteria; order Pasteurellales; family Pasteurellaceae; genus Haemophilus; species Haemophilus sp. SZY H36. Next base: position 80,797 of record NZ_JAHKKA010000004.1, read on the forward strand.
AAATCACCGTAAATAAACCGACTGTGCCTGCATTAAAAGGCTTAAAAATGTTTGATGTGTTGCAAATGGATGTGGACGCATTACAAGTGTTACTTGCACGTGTCACCACACCTGTTTTGCATAAATCCGATTTTGTCACTATGGAAGTGGCGGACTTCACCGAGCTTGCTGCGGCGGCTGTCGGTTTTTTAGGGAAGAACTCGGAAGTGGAAACCGAAGCGACCGAGTAATGATTGCCGCAACAGTGGAAGATGCCATGGCAGATATTGCCATCATCTTCCACTGGCAACCACAAGCCTTTGAGCAAATGACATTTTCCGAATTAATGCAATGGCGAGAAAAAGCAAGAGAACGAAATGAAACAGAAACTGATTGATTATTTATTAAATATGCCACGGCATATTGTATGGCGTGGAATATTTATTCTTTCCATCACCTTTTGGTTGCTTGTGATTTTCGGCATTGCATTTCTCTTTCGCTAATTCATCAAGTGCGGTCAAAAATCACGAGATTTTTTGACCGCACTTTTCTTTAGGATTATTTATGTTCCAAAACTTCGCACTTGCCACATTGGGCATGTTTGTGTTCACTCGGCAAACCGTGCCTTTTCAAAGTTTAGACCGCACATCAAATTGGCGACATCCAACCAATGCCATTGTCGGGGCAATGCCAAAAACACAATTCACCGGTAAAGAAAGCGAAACAGTCACGATTAGTGGCAGATTAATCCCAGAAATCACTGGCGGCAGATTTTCCATTAAGGCCCTGGAATTAATGGCAGACAGTGGCGGTGCGTTCCCACTAATTGACGGCGCAACCTTTGAAATTATCGGTTTTTTTGTGATTGAAAGCGTACAAGAAACCCGAACAGAGTTTTTTGGCGATGGTGCACCTCGTGCGATTGATTTCAGCATGAGCTTAAAACGCACTGATGACCCAATGTTAATCGCCATTGCAGAGAGTTTAATGAGTAGCCTTTAATGTTTGATTTCAATCTTAACGACAATCACCGCACGCCCGCTTTTAAAGTGCAGATCACCACGAAAGACAAAAAACAGCAAGACATCACACAAGTGATTTCGAGCCGTTTAATTAGTTTGTCTTTAACAGATAATCGAGGCTTAGAGGCTGATACACTCGACTTAGAATTATCTGACCATGACGGCAAACTCGCCTTACCGCCACGCAATGCCACAATCCAAGTTGCGCTAGGCTGGAAAGGCAAGCCACTGATTGACAAAGGGCAATATTCCGTCGATGAAGTGCAATTTTCAGGCGGCGCAGGGTCGGCAGACCGATTAACTATCAGAGCAAGAGCGGCTGATTTAAAAGGCTCATTTTCCGAACAAAAAGAGCGGTCATTTGATAAAAAAACATTAGGCGAAATCATTGACACCATCGCCAAAGAAAACCAACTCAAAAGCCAGTGTGAGAAAAAACTGGCTAACACCTTTATTGCGCATATCGACCAAACCAACGAAAGCGACATTAATCTATTAAGCCGACTGGCAGAAGAACACGGGGCGATGTGCACCGTTAAAAATGGCACGCTATTATTTATGCCGCTAGGACAAGGCAAAACCGCCACAGGCAAGTCGATTCCACTGCGAAAAATCACCAGAAAAAGTGGTGACAGCTACACTTTCTCCATTGCAGAAAGCGAAAACTACAAAGCCGTGCGGGCGTATTGGCACGATACGGACACAGGCAAACGTGGCGAAATCACGGTGGATGAAAACACCAAGATAGTGAAAAAACAGCGTATGACGAAAGGCAGAACGCTGAAAAATGGTACAGTGAAAGGCAGACGATTAAGCAAACGCAAATACAACACTATTGAGCAACAAGAGCCAATCACCAGTGATAATGCGCAAATAAAATCACTCCGCCACACTTATGCAAGCGAAAGAACCGCCATCAACGCCGCCAAATCCGCCTTTGACAAACTCAAACGAGGCGTGGCAACATTTAGCCTAAATCTTGCCTTTGGCGAACCTGATTTAATCCCCGAAACACCCATTGAGCTTTCAGGCTTTAAAGGAGAAATTGATGCAACAAATTGGCTGATCACAAGAGTGACGCATACCATCGCAGATAATGGTTATGTGTCACAGGTGGAGTGCGAATTGAAGATTGAGGATGAAGGGGTAGAGGTGAGGAAAGAATAACAATTATATGATCTCAGAGAAATCTTTAGATTTATCAGAGTCATTATTTTCTTTTTTATTAAGTTTTTCTAGTATTTCTTGATTTTGCTTAATTATTATTTTTTGATTCTCAAAAATCTGATCTAATGGTTGGTTATCTTTAAAATAAAAATCTAATCTATTCTCTATTGCATATTGGATTAACATAAGTAGTATGAATTTTAGAACCGCAAGAATATATATTTTTTTTTGATGATACGCTTTACAAATTAAATCCCAAATTGTGCGTATTAATTCATCTAATTTAATGCTGCTTTCATCATTAGATACAATATCTTGGTTTTGTGTAATAGTGGCTTCATTTATAATCAGTGTGCCAAACTCTTCTTGGCTAAGTTCATTTTCAATGGACACCTTAGATAGTTGAGTGATTTTTTGGACTGATTTTGGATTTTTAGTAAATGAAAGTGATTCTATAAACTCAAAAAGTTCTTTTGGTAAGTCCTTTTGGGGAACAATTCCTTGTAAGTATTTTAAGATAGAATCAATTTCTTTTAAATTTTTTCCTTGAAATGCTTGAAGTGTTGGCTCAGATGATGAGTGAATTGTCCACTCAGCAGGATTAGTGACTTTAGTAAAAGCCATTAATTCTTTCATCGGTTTTTGGAACTGTATAATGTCATTAATAATTTCGTTCTGATCTGGTAAATCTTTCATCACTTCCGCTCCCAAACCTCAAAATACGGAGATTTGCTATATTTCTCGCTAAATCCCTCTTTCGTCCAATATTCGATACATTCTTTCTGGCCACCATTAAACAAATAGGCTTTCCATTCTACGAGGGTGGTTACTTTGATTTGCTTAAACGGGTATTTCTTCCATGTTTTAGCTTTATTTTTCACATTAATGCAAGTTTCTGAAAATATAATGCTTTTCCCTAATGCCTCTGGAATTGGTGCATCAAAATTCATTCTGATCCATAACACACCATCAGTTAAATCAATGTCTTGGTTTAAATCAGCAATGTTGACATCTTTAAACTGTGACGATAGTTCTTTAGGCAATGGTGAAGAATACGACATCGGAACAGCTAAAAGTGCGGTTAAAATTAAGAGTAGTTTTTTCATTGTGGGATTTCCCCTGTTTCAATCAAATGGAAAAATTGGTTCTCAAAAATTAATTTTATGCCGAGTGATTCGGCTTTTGCGCGTTTTGATGGACCGATTGTTTTAGAGTTTTCGCACATCACAAGATAATCGCATTTTGATGTGACATCTTGGATTGCACGCAAGCCAACTTCCTCGGTTAAATTCATTAACGCTTGCTTTTGTGCCTTGCCAAAGCCAGTAAAACAAAAAGTGAGGGGATGTTGAATAGGTGTGGTTGAAGTGTGCTTGATAATATTGAGCTTCTGATCGAATTGGTCAAAAACTTCTGCCGGCAAGTTTTCAGCATAATGTTGTGCATCTTCAAAATTGGCAAATTCTTGAATAATTCTGTCTTTGCGGAAAGTGATGACGCGTTTTTTCTGCGAAACATAACCAATGAAATAATCTTCATTTTCTTTATGATTTTCCAAGGTGTAGGCATTCACCTCTTTGTGCCAATTCATGTAAACGAAATGTCGCATATTTATCACCACTACTTCATCTTCATCGGAAAACTAAACACCATGGCTCGAGAATACAAAGTGGGGCGTTGGTGTGTATTCTCATATTTATGAAACTTCAACAGATTTAAGGATGATCCACCCCACCATTCGGATATTTGCACCGCTTCAGCCGATTGAAAGCCATCTGCCAGCCACGAAGAAAACCATATTTCCGCAAGGCTAAAATCGCATAGTTTGAACAACTCGGTTCAAACCGACAGGCATCACGAATTTTTTGCGGTGCAAGATATTGATAAAGCAAGATAAGTTGAATACTAAGCCAAACCATTAATCATTTTTTTCGCGTCTAAAGGTGATAACTTTATGAATCTTAGTTGTCGTTTTGCCGCCAGAAAAACATCCTGCCGCTTCTTCGGTAGAAAAATCATCTATTCTGAAAAACTCCCAGCCTAATCTAGCCTGTTCATTCACCAGTTCTTGTAAATAGTCTGCTGCGGCAGTTTGAATGTTCTTTCTTTGCGCAATAATATGTGGCGCAGCTTGAATCATTTTATATTCGTATAACATAATAAATTTTCCTTAGGTTTGTTTTATTAAAATAAATCACCACTTCTTCATCTTCACTGACAAATACTCTCACAAGGCACGCCATCGTGGTCACGATCGAGTTTGTGCATACCGCATTCTCTTAAATGGAATTTAGCATCATCGCAATTATCCATATCCTTACAAGTGCGTTTTCCATCACTGCAACTAAACTGCTCTGCATCTGCTTTTTTACTTTTGGCAAAAGTTGCTGTTGAGAAAGCAAGGGAAAGTGCGGTTAGAATTAGGATAAATTTTTTCATTGAATGCTCCTTAGAATTTCTCTAATCCATATTTAAAAATACGTTCCTCAAGTTCATTGTCAGACCAATCATGTTTTATTGGTGCTGCACAAACTGTTTTATCTATGTTTATTCTGTATCCAGAATTATTATCGCGATTTCTTACTTCGATGATTTTGAAATCAATATCTTGCCAGTAACTAGGTTCAAAATAGCTATCATCGCAGATTATCCTTACAACATATTTTGCATAATCACGTTGAATAATAGGTTTATTTATCCTTACAGAAATAACATGATTAAGGTAATTTACATCTTCTTCAGGATCTGCAACTGATGATACTTCATCAAATAAATCTACAATTTCATCAGGTACAGTTTGAGAATAAGCAGATACACTACAAAATAGCGCCAATAAAAACAAAAGTTTCATCTTCATAATTTTAACAATCAATCACCATTACCACTTCTTCATCTTCATCGGCAAACTAAACACCACTCGTCCGTGAATATAGACAGGATCATCCTGTTTTATCTCCCACTCTTTATACTCTTCTTTATTATCAGAAATCGCCCACATTTCACGGCCACGTTTTTGTAAGCGTTTAATGAATGTGTGATCATCAAACGTGAACACATAAAGTCCATCAGCACTGAAATAATTTTCTGATACATCGACATAAAGTAAATCTCCGCTTTCCAATGTCGGCGCCATGCTATCGCCTTTTACCGCAATAATTTTTAAATTTTTAGCATCGGTGCGCCCAAATTGGCGACGGAAGAAATCCAAGTCGAACTCTTGCGCCAATAAGCCCTGTTCTGTACGGGTTAAAAAGGTGCCGTTGCCGGCACTGGCTTCAATATCCAATATTTCTACTCGGATAGTGTTTTTTGCCAAAGGTTCATGTAGATTAACGACGCGTACCGTTTCATCAGTAAAGCCCAATGCATTTTTCGTTACATCAGGAAATGAACTTATATGATATTCAAACGCACCGCCTTTTATACCTTTGGCTTCGCGCATTTTCCAATTTTCATTTTTTGCCTTGCGAGTGATATTTGTTGCTTGAGCTGGCAATCCATCTAGCCCTTCTAACTCTTTTGCCGAGTACCATTCTTTCATTTTTGATTTCCTCATAAGATTTTTTAAATCTTTTTTAAATCACATATTGATTTAGAAAAGATTTAGTTATAATATCTCAAACAATGTAAACAAACACAAAAAGGCAATGCTAGCCAGTTTTTTGTTTTAACAGTTGTGGCAACGCCACAATGCCGATGGCATAAAACATGGTTTTTAATGAGGCGTATTGCTTAATGGCTTGTTGTGGAACTTCGCTGAAATTAAACCCAAATTGTTGGAGTTCCGCTTGGCTGAAACTGCCGAGTGCAAAGACAAAAATGCAAACGCCACATAAATAGGAATGTTGTCCTTGAATGTGCAAGTTTTTGGTGTACGGAATCGTTTTTTTATATACCCAATAAATCACGAATGATATCAACAGCAATATAGCAAGTTGAATATCGGCGTTGATTTCTGGCACAAGTGCAAAGCGAGTATAAACATAAACTAACCCTAATGTTGCCCAATAAGCCACGGTATCAATGATGATGTCTTTTATAAAAAGCAGGTGTTTTTTTATTTTTTCGAACATAGGGGTGCCTTATGGCTAAAAAAGTGGATGAACAATTATGGGTTCGCGTATTGGAACTTGAACAAGCTTTGAAAGAACAGGAAAAACAAACCAAGCAAAGAATAGACGAACTGGGACAGCAATACCATGATCACCATAACCATTTACCAGCTTTATGTTTTATCTGCGCTGTAATAGGAACGTTCTGTGCATTCCAATTTTTTAGATAGCAAAAGTATAACAAAGTAAACAAAAACAACAAGGAAAAGGATATGGCGAAAACAGAAAAAAAACGCGAACTAAAATCTGAAATTATTGCATTTCGTGTGACGGCAAGTTTTAAAGAAAAGTTACAAGAAATGGCTCAAGCGGATAAACGGGAATTGAATGATTTTATCCGTTTGAAATTGGAAGAATGTATTAATTAACTTTTAATTTTAATAACCGTGCAATCCATATTGGGGAATGTGGAGAGTATAGGACAGAAGAAGGTGTGTGATATGGCAGCAAAAGTCGATGCATTATGTCCAGGATGTGGTAGCGATCAGATTGGAACGAGAACCTCTAGAAAGGCAGAAAATACCATTGTTTCTGAATGCTATTGCAAAAGCTGTGGGCGAGTTCATTTCGAACTCTGGACAGAAATTCGCAATATTAGTATCGGTACATTTACACCGGCATTAATTCAGAATTTCAAAACAGCCGAACAGTGGGCAAAAGAACGTCAAATGCGTAAGCAAGGTAAGCTACCTGCAATAGACGAACGGCAAATCGAAATCCCTACGGATTAATTCTTAATTTTCCAACCGTAATTTAAACATGGTCGTTTGAAGAAATTCATTCGACAGGATTTTTGCAACCAAAATTTAGGAGTTTGAGCAAATGGCAAGCAGTAATTATGTGTATGACAACGGTAAAAAACGCCATAACCGTGTGAATGTGTGGCAGTTAAATAAAACCGTGCAAGAACAGGCTCGCAACATTCAACTGTTGCAACGAGCGATTTCTCACCAAGCAAACGTGAATGCACAGCAAGTTTTGCTGAATGAATCGCTAAGTGATCGCATTGCGTTACTTGAAGAAGAACAGTGGGCACGTGAACAAAGCATTTTCCAACGCTTTGCACGGTGGTTCCGTAAATAAATGAATGGGGGTGAGTGATGGCCTTAATGCCTTATTGCTTTGACGATGAAACGGAATCTGCCGCTGAAAAATGGTGCCGTGTAAATCAAGTAAAGGTGCCTGAAATCCGAAGTTTTGATGATGCGCTGCACTCGTTAAGCAAAAGCCAATTCCGTGTAGAACGAGAGTTTGACGGTTTACAACAAGGCTTTCGAGAAATGCTGTTGGAATTAGCCGATTTAGATTTTTCAGATTTACGTGCAGGGCATTTAACAGGCACTAAGCTCCATCACTACACAGAACAAGGACAACGCAAAATAGCCCGTGCACTACGTAAAGTGCGGTTACTTTCGGGAATGTTTTCACAAGGCGTAACAGAGCGGGAATTTACTCAAATTGATAAGACGATGGGGGAATAACAAATGGCAGCAATAATTTTAAGCCGTAGTGCTTTGTCTTTTTGTGCAAAAGATGTTTATCACAAGCTAGATAATGCACAAGAACAATTGTTCGCTTATTTCTACCACTTAGATAAGGGCGATGAACAATCAGCGAATACGGCATTTAGTGAATATATCCGTTTGGGCGATATTGCAATTCAAGCGAAACGAGAATTAATGAAAAAACACGCCGAATGGGCAGACTGGAGAGAGAAAAGAAAATGACAAGTTGTTTAGTGATGTTTTTCGTGGTGGTGTTTGCCGTTCTTGGCGTGGCTGTGACGGTAATGGGATTAATTGAGTTTATTGTCGATTCGTTAGATAGACGCTGGTAAGGAGGAATGATGGAAAACAATATTTGTATCGCGCTAGATTGTGGCGCAACGCTAGAAATTTTACCCATCGGCACCCGCTTTCAAGTAGTTGAAGTGATTGGTGATCAAGATAGTTGGTATGGCAAACAAAAAACAAGAACGGTGGGCAATTTACACAACACAATTTGGGGTGCGATTGAAGAAGTACGCCGTTATGACTTAGCTCAATATGAAATGTTGAGTTTGGAAGAATTACTCAGTGCAGTGAGTTCGACCAACAACAAAATCAAAGAATATTTTGAATATCACAGTGAATATTTAGCCAATACGGCAATGTAAGGATTCTTGATGATGAACTGGGAACTTGAGTGCAATGCCAATCTTGCCAAACGTGAGCAAGCGATGGCAGATGCACGTGCAGTAATGATGCAAAGTGCGGTGAATTTTGACCGCACTTTCGATACTGCTCAAGCGACATCGGCGCAAATGGAATTGTTTTCTGTTGCGCCGCATCAGTTCGATTATGTTGAAAAACTGCTTTCTGCGCTCCCTCGCAAACGCCAACGTGAGCATTTTCGCCATGTGTGGTTGCGTGCGTTCAACGGCGTAAAAGATGATGGCTCTATTGGGTTTAAATTCGGCAATAAACAGGCAGCGTATGCGAACACCTATTTGCGCGAAATCCTCACCAATCGCTTGAAAGCCGTTTTTCAACATTATCACGTTAGCCTTGATTGGTTGATTGACCGTGATACACATTCACAAGTGGTCGCACTTTCTAAAGGCAAAAAGGCGGCTAACTTTCCGTTTTATTTATTAGGTGAACATCAGCTAAAAGAAATGGCAGACAAATTAGCCATGTTGTTTACGAAATTACAGTCTGATTTTGTCACCGAACAAGCCGAGCGGAAAGAACGTGGAGAAATATCTCTTGATGATTTCACCGCACTTTCTCGTGACCTTTATCGCTTAGTGGGCGAGGTGTGTGCGGATATTGGTTTTCCGTTAAAACACTGGTTCGCTTATCAAGATAACCGTTTCTTAGATGTGAATGACATTGAGGTTGATCTAAATAAATCAGTTTGCCCAAAACATTGGAAACGCCAACTCACCACGGCACAAAAACGGTTAAAAGAACATGTGGAGATTGGCTGTGGTGCAGTATCGGCAAAAGTGAGTCCTTATGTCTCTCAAACTGCATTTAATGACTACCGTGCGCAACGTGCAGATAACCTCGAATATCTGCAACAAATGGTGTTGGAAAATCTAGACGATAGCACCGAACAAATGCCGTTGATTGAAATGTGGAAAAAATCAGTGGCAAATCCTGCTATCCGTTTCCAGGAAACCATGAACCGCTTGCGTGGTATTGATGAATGGGCAATAGAAAATTCATTTGTGTCACTCTTTCTTACGCTGACTGCCCCATCCTCTTTTCACGCAACGCATGAAACAGGCAAAAACAATAAAAAATGGCAAGGTGCAAGCCCTCGTGATACGCAACGTTACTTAAATAAAGTGTGGGCACAGTTGCGTGCACAATTTGCCAAACGTGGAATCGGTTTTTTTGGCTTTCGTGGCGTTGAACCACATCACGACGGCACACCGCATTGGCACTTGCTGATGTATGTAAAACCTGAACATAAAGATGACGTTATTCATCTATTCCGCAAGAAAGCATTGGAATTAGATGGCGATGAATTTGGGGCGAAAAAATACCGTTTCAAAGTAGAAGAAATTGATCCAACCAAAGGTTCTGCCATTGGCTATGTAGCGAAATACATCGCCAAGAATATCTATGCAGGTAAGCAAGGCAAAGAAATGTCCGATGAAGTAGAAAATCTGACATTACTTGAAAACGTGCAACGTGTCAGTGCGTGGGCAAATCTTTGGGGCATTCGTCAATTCCAGTTTTACGGTACACCGTCAATTTCGACTTGGCGTGAACTTCGCAAAATTGATGATGCCATGGCAGCAACTGCGGACGATGAAGTATTGGATATTGGTCGTACCGTGGCTGATGTGAGTTGCTTTGGTAGTTATTTAAAAGTGCAAGGTGGTGCAATGACAAAACGTTGTGATCAACCAATTTGTATCGAGTATGAAGAATGCGAACCGAATAAATACGGTGAGATTCGTAAGAAAATTGTGGGGGTAAAAAACAGATTCACAGAAAAGAAAATCATCACCAAGTTAAAAAACTGGGTGATTAAATCAGCGAAAAGTGCGTTGGGTTCCACTGCACTTAATTCGGAGTCCACCGAAACAGACAAGGCGCATCGCGCCGCTTGGACTTGTGTCAATAACTGTAACCGTTCAAAAATTGAACACCAAGCTAATTTATTGATGTTGCCTATCGGTTCGCCATTAAAACCGTCACAAATTGACCTTTTAATGCGCCATGGACGGTTACGGCTTAATGACTATCGGTGGATTTGTTGCGAAAACGATGAAGTTTTCATTAAAGAAGAAAAAATTCCGTTGGCTCAAGCCTTTGGTTGGGGCGAGAGCTTGGGAGATTTTAGGGTTAATTAATTAAAAGTGAGGTTAAAAATGAGAAAAATTGTTCAAATTGCTGTGTCTGAAGCTATGACTTATGACAAAAACTGCGATGATTTACAACAATCAGAAACAATTTTTGCGCTGTGCAATGACGGAACATTATGGCGTAGATGGTTAAACGCTGTTGGTTCTCTTAGTAATGAACCTAAATGGGTAAAGATCGAAAATATTCCGCAGGATTAAGGAAAAGACCATGACCAATATTCAGTTAATTGATGGTAAGACGTGGTGCTGGAGTGTGAATTTGCTAGAGAATGGCAAGTTGGGAGAGAAAGTCGAACAACCGTGACTTATAGCGAAGCAGAAGAAATCGCAGACCATTACAGAAAATATTTAAAAATTCCACCGGAGCGAATCCTAATTGTGGAAGTACCTAATGTGATTAAACGTAGAGATTGAAAGGAAATAAAAATGGCAGACTTACAACAGCTTATAAAAAACATCGAACAATGGGCAGAAGATCGCAATTTGATTGAAGGTTCTACACCGCAAAAACAATTCATTAAATTAATGGAAGAATTTGGTGAGCTATGCAGTGGCGTAGCAAAAAATAAACCTGATGTAATTAAGGATAGCATTGGGGATTGTTTTGTGGTGATGGTGATTTTGGCCGCACAACGCAAAAAAGATGAAATGCTTTCTGTTGATGAAATTGCCAATGAATATAGCTATTTTAAAGTTGATATTGAAGATCAGTTAATTAAAGCGGTGTTCGGTTGGTATCATTTAAGTAATGAGCTAAGCCGCCAAGCAAACGTTACTGCTTTATTTGTTTTTTGTTTTGTTAGACTTTTAAATATTGCATATTATTTTGATTTAAATATACACGATTGTGTGCAAGCGACATGGAATGAAATCAAAGACCGCAAAGGACGTATGATTGATGGTGTGTTTGTGAAAGAGGGGGATTTATAATGGATTCTTATTTAAAAGTTAGAGAGTTTGTTTTGGATTTTCTCAGCAGAAGATCAATGCTTTTTGTTCCATATGTTCCATATTGTGATCGGAAATACCGGTTATTTTCGGTTAAAGAATTTTTTGAAAATAAAAATCACTTTTTTTCAAAAAGACGAAAAGCAAAGGCCTTTCTTAACAAATTAAAAAAGACAAACCATAAAGGTTTGATATTTTGCGAATATAAGAAAAGAACAATTAAGACTGAAATTTATCCACCTGCTGAAATTGAGAAAATTAATGTGCGGGCGGTTAAAGTTAGTGAAATGCTTGGGGCAGGTTATGGGAACACATGATCGCACTTTAACAATCAAGGAGGTTGCTGACCTCCTCAATTTAAGTTACAGCACCGTTTTTGCACACCGTTTTAAATGGGGCTTTTTCCAGATGGAAGGTTCGAAAGCTTGGCGAGTTTTTAGGGAAGATCTTGACCGTTGTAGAAAAAGAAAAAATAATGTCATCCGATTGGTTGGATTGACTGATATAAAAAATGGAGGAAAGAATAAATGTCAATCTACAAGAGAGGAAGTACATATTGGCTCGATATTACAACACCGAGTGGCGAACGAATTAGACGAAGCACTGGGACTGAAGTAAAGAAAAAGGCTCAAGAATTACACGACAAGATCAAAGCAGAACTATGGGATATGGCGCACCTTAACAAGAAACCGCCTAAACTCTTTGAAGAAGCCTTGTTATTATTTGTGGAAGATGCCAAGTTGAAAAAGGATTTTGATACGAACCGCAGACACGCCATTTATTGGCGTGCTGTTTTTGGTGGTTGGAAATTGAGTGATATTACAGGCGAAGATATTATGACTAATTTGCCTACATACTCAACAACACACAAAAAAGCATTATCGCCATCAACTAAAAATAGATACCGAACATCTATTCTAAGGGTGCTTTCGCTCGCTTATAAAAATGGCTGGATTGATAGAATCCCTTATGTGAAAAAATTCGTTGAGCCAAAAGTCCGCGTTCGTTGGATTACAAAAGAGCAAGCCACAACACTGATTTCAAATTTAAATTTGGCGTGGATGAAAAATGTTTGTTCTTTTGCTTTATTCACTGGCGCGCGTATGACAGAGATTTTATCAATGACATGGGATAAGGTGGATTTTGAACGTAGTATCGCAATTGTTTCAAATGATGTAGCAAAATCAGGTAAAGCAAGAGCACTGCCATTGAATAAGACAGCTTTGGATTTATTGCAAAAATTATACCAAACTCGCCGCAATGAATTTGTTTTTCATCGTGGTACAGATAAACAAATTGGGCGTATTGATTGGCATGATTTCCATCAAGCATTAGAAAAAAGCAATATTCACAATTTTCGCTTTCATGATTTGCGCCATACTTGGGCAAGTTGGCATGTTCAAGCAGGCACACCGCTTTATACGTTAAAAGAAATGGGTGGTTGGGAAACATTAGAAATGGTAAAGAAATATGCACATTTAAATGCAGATCACATGATAGAGTTTGCGAACAATGTCACATTTACGCCACACGAAGACGATGATTTCTCACAAGAAAATTTTTACAATATAGTAAATTATTGAAAATGAAAGGTTTTTTAATGGCAGGGGCGGAGAGGCTCGAACTCCCAACACCCGGTTTTGGAGACCGGTGCTCTACCAATTGAACTACGCCCCTATTGGTATGAATAAATTGGCGGAATGGACGGGACTCGAACCCGCGACCCCCTGCGTGACAGGCAGGTATTCTAACCAGCTGAACTACCACTCCGCTAAGTATGGTAATTGGCAGTGCCTTACTCTCACATGGGGATACCCCACACTACCATCAGCGTTACAACATTTCACTTCTGAGTTCGGTATGGTATCAGGTGGATCTATTGCACTATCTCTGCCAAAAATTTTTTATTTTTTTAATTTACTCAAGGAATAAACTAAAAAAATAAACCTGGCGGTGCCCTACTCTCACATGGGGATGCCCCACACTACCATCGGCATTACAGCGTTTCACTTCTGAGTTCGGTATGGTGTCAGGTGGTTCCACCGCACTATCGCCGCCAGGATAATTCTTT
>NZ_JAHKKA010000005.1:0-74207 GCF_018829625.1 Haemophilus sp. SZY H36
CTAATTCAAGGATTTTTTCTTCCCATTCTGCTACGCCGTTTAATGCTTGTAATGCAGAACCACGTACGATTGGAGTATCGTCACCTGGGAAGTCATATTGAGATAGAAGTTCACGAACTTCCATTTCCACTAATTCTAATAACTCTTCATCATCTACCATGTCGCATTTGTTTAAGAATACGATGATGTATGGAACACCTACTTGGCGACCTAATAAGATGTGCTCACGAGTTTGTGGCATTGGACCATCAGTTGCTGCTACTACTAAGATAGCACCATCCATTTGTGCCGCACCAGTAATCATGTTTTTTACATAGTCAGCGTGTCCCGGACAGTCAACGTGTGCGTAGTGACGAGTTGCTGTATCGTATTCAACGTGTGAAGTGTTGATGGTGATACCACGCGCTTTCTCTTCTGGCGCGTTATCGATTTGGTCAAATGCGCGAGCTGCACCACCGTAGTGTTTAGATAATACGGTGGTGATTGCTGCTGTTAAAGTTGTTTTACCGTGGTCAACGTGGCCGATTGTACCCACGTTTACGTGCGGTTTTGTACGTTCAAATTTTTCTTTAGACATTTAAAGAGTCCCTCTAAATAGACACGGTTATCGATGGGTAAATTAAACCACATTAACCAATAAAATTGTTTGCTATAATTGAAGGAAGAGAGAAATGAAGGATGGTGCTGATAGGCGGATTTGAACCGCCGACCTCACCCTTACCAAGGGTGCGCTCTACCAACTGAGCTATATCAGCGTTTGGAGCGGGCAGCGGGAATCGAACCCGCATCATTAGCTTGGAAGGCTAAGGTAATAGCCATTATACGATGCCCGCAAGTCCTAAATTCGTCTGTCCCATCAGGATTCATCTAAAAGATGGTGGAGGGAGAAGGATTCGAACCTTCGAAGGCTGAGCCAACAGATTTACAGTCTGCCCCCTTTGGCCGCTCGGGAACCCCTCCACGCTAAATGAATACTTGATACGAAGGAATGGTGCCGACTATCGGAATCGAACTGATGACCTACTGATTACAAGTCAGTTGCTCTACCTACTGAGCTAAGTCGGCGTGTCGTAAGCAAGTGAGGCGTATTATATGGAAAAAACTTTTCCTGACAAGTGTTTTTTCTAAAAAATTTATTTTTTTTGTCTATTCGTTTAAATCACAAGCAAAAATGTGATTTTTTAGTCAGAAATCATGAAGTATGCTGAAAAATCAATGCGAAATTTCATGTTATAGAGTATATTTTCTCGCATTTATTTCACGATAAAATCACTACATCATGGAATTTTCAAATCAATTAACCCCGTTTTTAAGCTTCAATCGCACACAGTGGGCTGAATTACGTAAATCCGTTCCGTTAAAACTCACAGAGCAAGATCTTAAGCCTCTCCTAGGTTTTAACGAAGAACTTTCACTGGATGAAGTCAGCACAATTTATTTACCCCTGACACGCTTAATTAATTATTACATCGATGAGAATTTACGTCGCCAAACGGTATTACATCGATTTCTCGGCAGAAACAATACTAAAATTCCCTATATTATCAGTATTGCTGGCAGTGTGGCTGTAGGGAAAAGCACATCTGCACGGATATTACAGTCCCTTCTTTCCCATTGGCCAACAGAGCGAAAAGTTGAACTTATTACTACTGATGGCTTTCTCTATCCACTTGAGAAACTCAAGCAAAATAATCTGTTACAAAAGAAAGGGTTTCCCATTTCCTATGACACGCCCAAACTCATTCGCTTTCTTGCTGATGTAAAATCGGGTAAAAGAAACGTTCATGCACCAATTTATTCTCACCTGACATACGACATTATTCCCAATAAATTTGATGTTGTCGATCAACCGGATATTCTCATTTTAGAAGGATTAAATGTGCTACAAACAGGCAACAATAAAGCAAATCAAACCTTCGTGTCTGACTTTGTTGATTTCTCCATCTATGTTGATGCAGAAGAACATTTATTAAAAGAATGGTATATCAAACGATTTTTAAAATTCCGTGAAAGTGCCTTTACTGATCCTAATTCTTATTTCAAGCACTATGCAAAGTTATCAAAAGAAGAAGCCATTGCCACAGCAAGCAAAATTTGGGATGAAATTAATGGATTAAATCTTAATCAGAACATATTGCCAACACGAGAACGAGCCAATTTAATTCTAAAAAAAGGGGAAAATCACGAAGTAGAATTGGTGAAGCTAAGAAAATAAAAAAGTGCGGTGAATTTTCACCGCACTTTTAGGATTTATTCATGATGGGAAAATCCCATCATGGACGATTATGCCATTACCATTGGTAACCTACGCCAACTCCGGCACCGACATCACCACTGGTGTTTGCGTTACCTTGAAGTTTAAAGATCACCTTGCCATTATCGCTTGCACGAGAGTAACCAACCGCTAAAGCATTTTGACCTTTGAAGGTACCAGCTGCTGCGGCAACCATTGATTTACCTGGTGTATAAACCTGTGGTAACGCAGCTGCTGCATTTGCACCAGCGATACCAGCACGAGCCTCTTTGCCATATTTATTGACTTTTCTGTCTAGGCGGTTAAGTTCACCTGCATGATTGTTAATAACCTGACTAAGATTATTCACTTGAACATTAGTTGCATGTAATTGGCTACCATTTACAGCATCTGTTGAGGTGTTAGACACAACACCTGCTGCAACATTTTGAATTTGCGCTTCGTTACCTTTGCTGCCTACGGAAACGACACGGGTGGCGTCGCTTGGTTGGCCTGCAACAGTTGCCGAAGGATCAAGACTGTAAGCACCGGTATGTGCTTTACCTGCCTGCGCACCTGCTCCGATTGCGACAGAGCCTTTGGCTGCTTCCGGTTTGACTGCGGCACCGTTGCCGATGGCAACTGCATCTTCAACGGCAGCGTTGCTGTTTCCGCCGATTGCCACACTGTTTGGTCCGGTTGCTTTCGCAGCTTCGCCGGTAGCGTTTGCTTTGAAGTAGTCGTTGCCTACGGTTACGGTCATCTTGCCGTCTTTAACATCGCCTTTCACGGTAATGCCTGTGTTTGGCTCAGCTTTAAAGTCAACTACATCCGCATTTTTCACAGGTGCGGCTTTGTTGTTGTCGGAGGTTGAAACGACCCAACCCAGGTTTTGCGCATCTTTGACGGTCATTGCGTTTCCAGCATTTGAGTTGGCTAAATCAACCAAACCATTTTTCGCCTGATCAACTGGTTTGTCCGTTGCCGGTGTAGCCGGTTTTTGTTCTACTGCACCGGTATTCGGCTTGCCATTGGTCAAGTCGCTCGGTTTGTAGTATTTGTCGTCTACTTTTACGATCTGCTCACCGGCATCGTTATAGGCGATGGTATTTGCACCTTTTGGCACGCTTAACTTGCTGGTGTCTACATCTACAGAAACCGTTGTGGTATCCACGCCGTTAGCATCACGTTTAGTTACTGCTCTAATCGTAGTACCTTTACCATCTACAAAGTTAACCACATCATTAGGCGTTACTTTTTCAGATTTCGCCGGATCTTTTTCTTCTTTGTCTTCAGCTTTTTCTACGGTTGTTTTACCGTTTTGTTGAACAAAGAAGCCCGATTTGTTTACTGTTTGGTCGAGTTGGTCTTTATTTACCGCTTGATCAGGTTTTTCAGCCCAGCCTACATTATTTAATTGAACGCCGTCTTTACCTTTCACAATCGAATCTTTATTCTCAGGTTTTGCTGCATCATAACCTTTTGGTGTAGCTTTTACTTCGCCTGTCTTAGGATCTGTTGTGTAAGTATAAACATCCTCATTTTTATATGGGGTAGTAGCGTTTGACTTACCATCAGCTAAAGTTGCCCCTGTCTTCACTGGTTTTTGAGCTTCAGGCGCTTTGCCGTCGGTCGGTTTCAACGTACCGTCTGCATTAACATCGGCTGCTTTATACCAGTTACCATCATTCGCTTGTGTTAAATTATCACCAGCTGCATTTTTCACGTTTGCGTAATTAATAGGCAAATCAGTGTCAAATTTCACCACGGTTGTGGTTTGTTTGTCACCTTTAGCATCGATTTTATCAACAGTCGCAGTTTTTACTGTGATACCTTTGCCATCTGCAAAACGAACTTCATCATTCGGATTAACTTTTTCATCCTTATTTTCGAATTTGTCGTTTGCAAGGGCATCTTTCGCTTTCCCTACAGTCCAACCGGATTCTTGGATTGCTTTGTAAACCGTGTTGCCGTTAACAAAGTTGTCACCTTTATCTACTGCTACTGTTTCCGTTGGTTTTTTGGTATTAGTCACATTACCGTTATCATCTACAGTATAGTCAGAAGGTTGTGCATTCGGTTTCTCTTTTCCTGTTTTCGGATCGATGCTGTCTTTGTCGTAAAGCTTGCCGTTGACATTGACGTAAGTCTTATCGCCGATTTTATATTCGCCCGCTTTAACCACATCGCTCTTTTCCAACTCGATGTTGATATTGCGGATGCCGGTCTCATCGTCGGTGTTACCCGTTACTTTAATACCGTTTTTGCCGTTGAAGCGAACTTGGCGTGCATTGGTTACGTTATCGGCATAATCATTACCATTAGCAGAAACCACCCAGCCCATTTTATTCGCATCGGCAACGGTTAGGGCATTGCTGCCTTTGGAACCTTCCAAATTAGCCAAGCCTGTAGCTGCTTTTTCATACGGGTCTTTCTCTGCTTCTGTTGCTGGAGTTTTTGTCTCATCTGGTTTTTTAGGTACACCATTTTCAACGTTATCTTGAGCATAGTATTTATCCCCGATTTTGACTAACGGGTTGCCGTCTTTGTCGAAGTCGTAAGTATTCGCACCCGGTGCCACGTTGGTTAAGGTTACGTTATCGCCCGCTTTGCCTGCTTCGGTGTTGTCTGGGTTGTTCATAGAAGCGATAACATTGGTTACGGCCGGCTTGGACGGGTTGCCTTGTGCATCAAAAGTCGTACCTTCAGGGTAGTATTTACCGTCAGGGTATTTCACGACTTTATTGCCTGCTGCATCGGTATAAACCACAGGGAAGGCATCACGCAAGCCAGAAGCGACTGCATAAAGTTGCGAACCGTTAATCGCATCGGTCGAGGTAGAAGAAATCTCGCCCGCTGCAACGTGTTTGATTTGGCGTTCGCCGTAAACGGTGGCTCCGTTTTTATCTGTAGTTGCCGCACCGATAGAAACGAAACGGCCTTGCAATTCATTATCTGCTTTTTCAGCTTCAGAGCCATCTGTTTTGGTTGCGCCCAAGTTGCCTTTGAAACCGCTGTACACCATACCGTTTACATTGGCGGAGTTGACTTTTTTCACGGTCGGCTCGCCATCACTGTTGTTACCTAGTACAACGGCGTTTTCACGGTTTTCCTGGCGGCGGCCTATGCCATAGACTCTGACATTATTACCCAACACCATGACATTTTTTGCCCATACCCCGTTGTTTGAACCAACAACGAAAGAATTCTCTCCGGTTTGGCCTTCTTTAGGCGTGGCTGAAGCTGTATCTGCACCCGTAACCTTGTAATCCCATTCGCCAATTCTATTTTTAGTACCAAATGCACCTGCATTTTTAGCTCTTACTATGTTGTCGTAACCAACGGCAGTAGAGTTTTCTAAAGCAACAAGGCTGTTTGAACCTACGACGGTTGCATTGGCTGCATCTGTCGTGAAGTATCGTTTAGCTCCGTCACGAGTAGTGTAGCCTGATTCACCAGCACGAGTATTAGCACCGATTGCCACTGCATTAGGTGAGGTACCGTGCACTTTGGCTCCGTGACCTACTGCGGTAGAGCTGTTAGATGCAGTTTCAGAAGATGCACCGATTGCGATGGCATTAGTTGCATTCTTGCCGGCATAGCTTGTTTCAAAAGCTGTTTTAGCTGCATCGTGTGCGGCTTTACCGTCAGAGAATGCTTTGGCTGCTGCAGCAGACTCAGCATTTGCCTTTTCCAACTCGGTAATCTTGTTGTTCAGTTTTTTCGCCAAGGCAACAAGATGGGCCAATTTTTCGTTTTTCCCGCCAACCTGTGTATCAGTGATATTGGCAAATTTTTCAATATCAGCTTTCTTGGCAAGGACTTTTGCAATATTGGCATCTGAGGTGTCTGATTGTTTTGCAAATTCATTCGTTAGCGTTCCCAGCGCTTCAAAGCTGAGGCCCGCGGTTGTCAAGGCAGCTTGGAACTCAGAGGCATGTCTGTATAAAGCGCCAGCATTTGTATAGTTATAATAGAATGTTTTCAGATTGCTCGAAAGGTCGGCAACGATATTTTTGAGCGCGCCGGCATTGGCTTTTGCATTTTCAGCCGTTTTGTCCAAATTGGCGTATGTCTCGTATGCCGTACGATAATTCGTATAAGCTGTTTTGATGTCGTTGACAGATGCTTGTGCGACACCGGCGGTTGCTCCGGTACCGAATGCGATATTGTTGTCGCCCGTGGCAATAGAATTCGTGCCTACGGCAGATGAATTGTTGCCGATGGCCATCGTGCTTTTTTGGTAGGCGGCTCCGGCAGATGCGTTATTTACGCCGCCACCTGCTTCTGCAGAACCCAAAGCCAATGCTTGCTCGCCATAGCTGACGGCATTTTTACCAATCGCAGTAGAGCGGAAATTGCCGGCAAATGCATTGTATCCGACGGACAGTCCGTCATCCGTTACAGTATGAGCATTGGCACCAACTGTAACCGCACGGTTTGCACTGTTCCAGCCGGACATTGCGCCATCACCGATAGTTACGGCATTGTCGCCCTTGCTGAAAGCATTAGGGCCTACCGTAACTGTATTTTTACGAACTGAGCTGGCTTTAAAACCCATTGCAATGCTGTTCTCATTACTTGCATTGGAACCGGAGCCCAAGGCTACTGTGCCGACGGCATTGGCATGAGCAATCGAGCCGATGGCAACGCCGCCTTTGTTGCCGCCGCCGGATGCCATCGAATTGGTACCAACCGCTATTGCTTCAGGGGAGACGGTGCTGGAATTTGTACCGATGGCAATGCTTTTTTCCCAGTCTGCTCTGGCGCTGTTACCGATGGCAATGATATTTTCACCACTTTGATAAGTTGCGGCCTGTTGATTGCGCATACCGCTTGCGTCACGGCCGATCACAATGGCATTGCTTGCCGTTGCAAGTGTACGCGTACCGATTGCAATCGAATCGTCGAAAGTGCCTGATTCGGCATTGCCGTTAACTTTGGGCTGGATACGCGCCTGCGCACCGATGGCAATACCATTTGAATTGTACGGTACTGTAGTTTGTAGCAGCACTTCGGCGCTCGGACCGATGGCTACTGAGTTAGCGGTTTCTGCTTTTGCCTTTCTTCCGGCGGCAATCGCATTGTTACCCGTAGCTTGTGCGTTTTCAGTATTAGTAAGTGCAGTACCGTCTGCTCTATCTGATACTGAGATTAAACCATCTGCTGCGGTATGTTGTGCAGCATATACTCCAGTAGAAAAAAGTGCGGTAGAAATTACGGCTAATTTTATAGATTTTGATTTGCCTTTGGCTGATGCCAATTCACCTACAGCAGTCCAAGTTTGGGTGGCATGATTCCAAATTACTTTGAAAATGTTGTTCATTCAGTTTTTCTCCTAAAATTGAATAGATAAATGTCAGTCCATTGCTCGACTTGTGAAAAATAGTAGATAAACGACTAAATACTACCTACACCTTGCAATTTTAAATTGTCGCAGGGATTCTACAGACTATCAAATTAAATAGAAAGTATCTTTACCAAACTTTACAAAGATTGACATTAAATTTTTAATCTATTTAACCTCATTTTTCCTGAAATATAGATAAAATACCTCAGTGATGAAAGTGGGATACAATCTACTCCGACCACATCACTATTTAATAAGGAAAAAATATGCTATCAAAAGAACGTTTATCCCAACTTGCCGAAATGGAAAGTATTTTAGATGAAGCAAATAGTTTTCTTGCCGAGGCTGAACAGTTTTTGGAAAAATGGCAGGCGTTTTTGCCCAAAATGAAACGCTTAGAACATTATTACTTCGAAGGCGATTGGCGAGAGGATTTTGAGGCTTACGAAAATGGTGAAGTACCAAAAGACCAACCTTGTGGTGTACTTTCCGAAGACTTGGTTTTTAATGCCAGTGTTGCACAACAGGGCTTAGCGATTGAGTATTTGAAAGTGGTGACGAAAATTCTTGATCAAACGAATGGGCAGTAATTGGCGATGCAGTTTGCTTGAATTCATAAACGAAAGTGCGGTGAAAATTCACCGCACTTTGTTGTTATTCTAATTAAATGAAAATTAATTTTTCGCTGCTGTCGCTGCTTTTACAATTACTGCAAATGCTGGCGCTTTTAATGATGCGCCACCTACTAATGCGCCATCGATGTCAGGCTGAGTAAATAATTCAGCGGCATTGGCATCATTTACAGAACCGCCGTATTGGATAATCACTTGGTCTGCCACGGCTTGAGATTTCGCAGCGATGTGACTGCGGATAAATGCATGAACTGCTTGTGCTTGTGCTGGGGTCGCAGATTTACCCGTACCGATCGCCCAGATTGGTTCGTATGCGATCACTGCACCGTTGAATGCTTCTACACCTAATGCGTTGATTACTGCATCAATTTGGCGGGCACACACTTCTTCTGTTTTGCCTGCTTCGTTTTCAGCTTCAGTTTCACCGATACATAATACTGGCACTAAGCCTGCTTCTTTAAGTGCGGCGAATTTTTTCGCAATAAATTCGTCACTTTCTTTATGATAAGTACGACGCTCAGAGTGACCAATAATGATATATTTTGCACCAAAATCTTTTAACATTTCGCTAGAAATGTCACCGGTAAATGCGCCTTTTACGTTCACATCTACGTTTTGTGCGCCTAATTGAATCACACTTTTACCGCCACAGCTGCAACCACAACCAGAAAGTGCTGCTTCAGCCGTACCTAAATACATAACGGGGGGGGCAATTGCCACATCACAACCTGTTACATCATGTAATTCTGCTTTTAATCCCTCGATTAATTCTTTGGTGAACGCTTTGGAACCGTTTAATTTCCAGTTACCCATCACTAAAGGACGACGTGCCATTTTTGTTTCTCCATAGTTGATAAAATTAACTCGCTTACTATACCAAAATTTCGCCACGATTCTTTGCAGAAGATCATAAAATTAAAAAAATTCTCATAGAAAGATGATTATCTTGTGCTAAAAAGCTACAATTACCTGTATGGAACCAATAAAAAATAACCAATTATGAAACTTTTCAAAGCTGAACAATGGAATATTGACGTGCTTCTTCCTCTTTTTGAAGCTTATCGCCAAGCCTATGGACAAGCAGAGAATCCAGAACGCACCTTGGCTTTTTTAACTAATCGTATGCGTTTTAATGAAAGCCTGTTTTTTATTGCAGTGGATGAAAATGAAAAGGCTATTGGCTTTGTGCAGCTTTTCCCTCGCCTTTCTTCTTTACAATTACAACGCTATTGGCAAATCACCGATATTTTTGTGTTGGAACATGCGCAACAAACGGAGATTTATGCGGCGTTGATTTCTAAAGCAAAAGACTTCGTGCATTTCACGCAATCCAATCGTTTAGTGGCAGAATTAGCGCAAAATCAATATTCAATGTTGGAATCGGAAGGGTTTAAATTAAACCCGAAAGAACGTTTATTTGAATTGAGTCTGTAATGCTAACCGCGTTAAATCGTTATTGGGATTATTTGCGGATTGAACGCCAAATGAGCCCTCACACGTTCACCAATTATCAACATCAACTTGATGCCATCATCAAAATTTTAGCGCAACAAGATATTCATGCTTGGGCACAAGTGACACCCAGCGTGGTGCGCTTTATTTTGGCGGAAAGTAAAAAACAAGGTTTAAAAGAAAAAAGCTTGGCTTTGCGTTTATCCGCATTGCGGCGATTTCTCAGTTTTTTGGTGCAACAAGGCGAATTGAAAGTAAATCCCGCCACAGGCATTTCCGCACCGAAACAAGGCAAACATTTACCGAAAAATATGGATGGCGAGCAAGTTCAACAGTTGCTTGCCAACGATAGCAAAGAGCCGATTGATATTCGTGATCGTGCGATTTTGGAATTAATGTATAGTTCAGGTTTACGTTTATCGGAATTACAAGGCTTAGATTTAAACAGCATTAATACCCGAGTGCGGGAAGTGCGTGTTATCGGGAAAGGTAACAAAGAGCGTGTAGTGCCATTTGGGCGTTATGCTTCACATGCCATTCAAGAATGGTTAAAAGTGCGGGCATTATTTAACCCAAAAGATGAGGCGTTATTTGTTAGCCAGCTTGGAAATCGTATTTCTCATCGTGCCATTCAAAAACGTTTGGAAACTTGGGGAATTCGTCAAGGCTTAAATAGCCATCTTAATCCGCACAAACTACGTCATTCCTTTGCGACGCATATGTTGGAAGCCAGTTCTGATTTACGCGCCGTGCAAGAATTGCTTGGGCATAGTAATCTTTCCACCACACAAATTTATACTCACTTAAATTTTCAACATCTGGCGGAAGTGTACGATCAGGCTCATCCAAGAGCGAAACGTAAAAAATAAACGCCCGCTAAACCGATTATAATAAAAAGAGGTAAGGCATGATTCTGGCTAGAAGGGAATGGGGAACAAATGAGAAAAAACTTTACCTGCTTAATACACTGTGACAAATTTAGTTTAATTCAAAGTGCTAATTGCGGGTAAAACTTCTGCGTTATCGCCACAAAATCCAGCGTAGTAATAGACCGCACTTTACTTTCTCTAGGTAAAAGTGAGGTGAGATTTCTTGCCAGAATATCTTGCTCTAACAACAGACATTCAGCTGGGCATTGTTCAAAACAATGCGGATATTTAATTGCGAGCAAGACGCCATCTTGCCATAACACCACCGCATCATTCTCAGTAATATTCGCAAAATACCCCTCAAGTTCTCTTTGCGCATAATCTGCTTGTGAAAAAGTATAAAGCATGATTTTCCTTAAAAAGTCAGCAATTTTTCAGCTTGATTCAGTTTGGACATAAAAGAAGCACGATCCATTTTTTCAGCTGAAATAATACATTGCTCTGACGAAATACCGAATTTTTCCAAACTTTCTGAACAAATGAAACGTTGTGTTATTTCATATAAATCTAACAATTTAAAGGTGCGAATAAAATCTTTTTGGAGAATATGTTCTGGTTGTTGATAAGAAACAAGATTCAGCACACCGTCATCTATAAAGAATACGCCAATATCCTCTTCATCACAAAAAGCCGTTGCGGCAAGTAATGCATCTAATCCCTCACGGGAAAGTGCGGTGCCATGGGGAACGGTTTTAAACAAAAAAGCAATTTTCATAATGTGATGACTCGCTCAGCCTTTAATGTTGCCGATATAAATTCACCTAGCCCCGCAATCGTGAAGCCCTCAGCAAGATTGATGTTTTCTGGGTTTTCTGCCATTAAAGTATCCACGATACCACGACGTTGTGAAGCGGCAACACAAAGGTGCAATGGGATTTGATGCATCATAGCAAGATCTTGCCAACACTTTTGCAAATTGACTTCATCACTAGCAGGATAAACTAATGCGTTTCCATTCGTCACACCATCTTGGAAAAAGAAAATTTGGGCGATCTCATGTTTTTTTTCAATCAATGCTTTGGCAAATTGGTAAGCTAAAAAAGCCCCTTGCTGACCATAAATAGGGCTTTTAACTGCAAGTACATAGCGCATTATTCTTGCTCGTGTTTTATTTGACGAATATACAGATAGACCGTATGGCGGGAAATATCCAAACGCTCAGCTACTAAATTGATCGCATCTTTAATGTCAAAAATGCCTTTTTCATACAGGGATAAGACAATTTGGCGGTTTTTAGTGTTATTGGCCACCATACGATCAGTATTTACTTCCTCGATGGTTTTCTCAATAGTTTGATTGACTAAATCCTCAACAGAGCTTGCAAAATTGACGGCTGATGTTTCTTCTGTTTTTTCTGTTGGCATAAAAGCCTGTACAAATTGTGAAATGGGGACGTCTAAATTAATATTAATACAAAGTAAACCAATAATACGTTGAGCTTTATTACGAATCGCAATCGTGACAGATTTCATCAACACACTGCCTTTAGTGCGAGTAAAATAAGGCTTAGAAACACTTTCACTTTGAATATTACGGAGTGAACGTAATGCCAAATCAGTAATTGGTGAGCCTACTTGACGATTCGTATTATGGCCATTTGCAATACAAATAGCAGAATGCTCAATATCTTCTAAAGAATGTAAAACGATTTCACAGTGTTCGCCAATCAGCGCGCTAACGCCATCAACAACCGCTTTATAAGAATTAATAATCGTGCGATCTTCATCCGTGAAAGGTTGTTTATCGTTTAATGTCATGGTTCGAGGTTAAAAGTGCGGTCAAAATTCACTGAGTTTTTATAACAAATGGCACGCATTAAAAAAACACGTGCCATGACTAGAAGTATTATTTTTCTGATTTAGGATTTACATCTAAAACTTCTACATCAAAAATGAGAGTTGAATTAGGTGGAATAGAAGCACCGGCACCCTGTTTACCATAACCTAACTCTGGTGGAATCACTAACTGAATTTTGCCACCTTTTTTCACCAATTGAAGACCTTCTGTCCATCCTGGAATAACTTGATTTAATTGGAATTCAACCGGTTGACCACGTTCCACAGAACTATCAAATACTTTGCCATTTGGTAATTTACCAGTGTAATGCACTTTTACAGTATCGGTAGCCTTAATTGCCTCACCTTTACCTGCATTTTCAATTTTGTAAAGTAAACCTGATTTAGTCGTTTTAACATCTTTGTCTTTAGCAAAATCAGCGCGATATTTATCTCCCTCTTCCTGAGCACTTTTCGCAATGGCTTCCGCTTTTGCTTTTGATGCA
The DNA here is from genome assembly GCF_018829625.1 of Haemophilus sp. SZY H36. Taxonomy (NCBI): domain Bacteria; kingdom Pseudomonadati; phylum Pseudomonadota; class Gammaproteobacteria; order Pasteurellales; family Pasteurellaceae; genus Haemophilus; species Haemophilus sp. SZY H36. The sequence continues at coordinate 12,878 of NZ_JAHKKA010000005.1, forward strand.
GATACTAATTTCGCTTCAATAGCTTCTAAAGTTTTTTGTACATTTTCATCTTTACGCACATCAACTTTACCCTCTAAAGCATCTTTTAAACCATCTAAGATACGAGCATTATCATAAGTAATCACTTCTTTGTGCGCATCGACCAAATCTTTCATTTGCCCACCCATTAATGCACCCACGGCATAAGAGGCAGCTTTTTCATCAAGCGCTTTTTCTTCCGCAAAAACTTGGCCAGAAATCACCGCACTTACCATTAATGCTGCGATAGATAATTTTTGAATTTTTAACATATGCGTTAATCCTTTATAATAAATGAAATAATTCTGAGGCTAGATTAAATCGCTTTTAACCTATTCTCAACTTTTTTTTAAAATTTAGAGAAATTTTATGCACATTGAACAAATATTAGAAAATCGTATTGCTGAACTTGAAACCAAAATCGCGTTTCAAGAGCAACTATTAGACGAACTGAATCATGCATTAGTTCAACAACAATTTGCGCTTGATAAAATGCAAGTTCAGCTACGCTATGTGGCAAGTAAATTAAAAGATTTTCATCCCACAAATATTGCAAGCCAAGCGGAAGAAACGCCACCACCGCATTATTAATTTCTGCAATAAATTCGTACAAATAAAAAGGGCGCATTATGCGCCCTTTAAATTACATTCCCAAATAATAATCAGCTAAATACTTGCCTGCTTATGAAAAGTATTTTTCCAAATCGTCGCTACCGCCAATATGCTTACCACCAATAAACACTTGTGGAACAGTAGTACGACCAGAAACCGCGCGTACACTCACGATAGTAGCATCATGGCCTAATACAATTTCTTCAAAACTTAATCCTTTATCATGTAAAAGTTGTTTTGCTTTTGTGCAATACGGACAACCTGGTTTAGTGAAGATTGAAATAGATTCTTGAATTTGATGCTGTGGCGCAAGATATTTTAACATTGTGTCTGCATCAGAAACTTTGAACGGATCACCCGGTTCATTTGGTTCAACAAACATTTTTTCTACTACGCCATTTTTCACCAACATAGAATAGCGCCAAGAACGTTTACCAAAACCTAAATCTTCTTTACCAACAAGCATTCCCATGCCTTCTGTAAACTCACCATTACCATCTGGAATGAAAGTGATGTTTTCAGATTTTTCGTCTTCTTTCCACGCATTCATCACGAAAGTATCATTTACAGATACAACGAGAATATCGTCTACACCGTATTTTTTGAATACTGGTGCTAATTCGTTATAACGTGGTAAGTGTGATGATGAGCAAGTTGGAGTGAATGCGCCCGGTAATGAGAACACGATCACTGTTTTGTTATCAAATAATTCAGAGGTAGTTACATCAACCCATTTATCACCCTGACGAGTGCGAAATGTCACTTGAGGGACTTTTTTGCCTTCCATATTAGACATCATCATTATTCTCCTATTGGTTGTTGATTTAATTTGAATGCGCTGGATTATAGGGAAATTTATGGTATAGTTACAATCAATTAATTCTATTTTTTTAATTGAAGTTTTCTATAGGAAGAATCAAATGAATATCCGAGATTTAGAATACCTTGTAGCCTTATCAGAATATAAACATTTCCGCCGCGCTGCCGATTCTTGCAATGTGAGTCAACCAACATTAAGTGGCCAAATTCGTAAATTAGAAGATGAACTCGGTATCATCTTGTTAGAGCGCACTAGCCGTAAAGTGTTGTTTACTCAATCTGGGATGTTATTGGTTGATCAGGCTCGCACAGTTCTTCGAGAAGTAAAATTATTGAAAGAAATGGCGAGCAATCAAGGTAAAGAAATGACAGGGCCATTACACATCGGTTTAATCCCAACAGTTGGTCCTTATTTGCTCCCTTATATTGTGCCAACGTTAAAAGCGGCATTCCCTGATTTAGAAGTTTTTCTTTATGAAGCGCAAACGCATCAATTATTAGAACAATTGGAAACGGGACGTTTAGATTGTGCCATCGTTGCCACTGTTCCGGAAACTGAGGCTTTTATTGAAGTACCTATTTTCAACGAGAAAATGTTACTCGCCGTATCAGATGAACATCCTTGGGCAAAAGAAAAGAAAATGTCAATGAATCAGCTGAAAGGGCAAGAAATGCTAATGTTAGATGATGGTCATTGCTTACGTAATCAGGCTTTAGATTATTGCTTCACAGCAGGCGCAAAAGAAAATGCCCACTTCCAAGCCACAAGCCTAGAAACTTTGCGCAATATGGTCTCTGCAAATGCTGGTATCACGTTTATGCCTGAACTTGCTGTATTAAATGAAGGTGCTCGTAAAGGTGTAAAATATATTCCTTGTCACTCACCTGAACCATCACGCACTATTGCTTTGGTTTATCGACCTGGTTCACCTTTACGTAACCGTTACGAACGCGTAGCTGGTGCAATCAGCAGTGAAGTAAAATTGATTTTAGCCGGAGAAAAATAATGGCCGGGGTTCGTGCAATTCAAAAAGAGAAAACACGTCGAGCCTTAGTAAATGCCGCGTTTAATCAGCTCAGTGCGGAAAAAAGCTTTTCCAACTTAAGTTTACGGGAAGTCGCTCGTGAAGCGGGTATTGCGCCAACTTCATTTTATCGTCATTTTAGTGACATGGATGAATTAGGCTTAGAAATGGTAGATGAAGCTGGTTTAATTTTGCGTCAATTAATGCGACAAGCGCGTAAACGTATCGATGCTGGTGGTAGTGTAATTTCTGTTTCTGTTGATACGTTTTTTGAATTTATTACCAATAGCACAAATGTTTTCCGCTTATTATTACGTGAAAGCTCGGGGACCTCCCAAGCATTTCGCACTGCAGCCGCACGAGAAATCAAACATTTTGTCGATGAACTCGCAGAGTATATTTCATCTAAGCATCAGTATTCTCAATATATTGCATATGTTCAAGCTGAAGGCATTGTGACTATCGTCTTCACCGCTGGAGCAAATGCTTTAGATATGAATAAAGCTGAAAGAGAACAACTCAAAACACGCGTAATTTTACAATTAAGAATGTTAGCAAAAGGTGCAGATTTCGCGGCTCAAAAAGAAAAAGGAAAACACATATAAACTTAACCGCACTTTTTGTCTTACAACCAAATCCGCAAAACTGGATTAGTTATCCTATTATTCATTTATAACATAACAAATGGCCACATTTTGCTTTACGAAATGTGGCCATTCTTCTCTATATCTTAACTTACCATTTTCTTTAACTGATACAAATACGCCAAGGCTTGTTTAGGGCTTAAATCATCGGGTTCCAGTTTTTCAATAGCTTCTCTTAATGCATCCGTTTCTTGTTCAAACAATAATTCACCTTGAGTGTGATTGGCTTCACGCAATGCCTGAATTTGTTGATCGGCTGAATGGCCTGATGTTTTTTCTAATTGTGTCAATTTCTGTTTTGCCAGTTTAATAACGGATTGTGGCACACCTGCCAAAGCCGCTACTGCCAAGCCATAACTTTTACTTGCTGCGCCCTCTTGTACGGCATGCATAAAGGCGATGGTGTTGTTATGCTCAAGGGCATCTAAATGAATGTTGGCGATGCCTTCTAGCTGTTCTGGCAACGCGGTTAATTCAAAATAATGGGTGGCAAATAATGTAAGCGAGCGGATTTTTTTGGCTAACCATTCAGCACAAGCCCACGCTAAAGATAAGCCATCATAAGTGGATGTTCCGCGACCGATTTCATCAATAAGAACGAGACTTTGCGCAGTAGCTTGATGAAGAATATTTGCCATTTCGGTCATTTCCACCATAAAGGTTGAACGCCCTGAGGCTAAATCATCAGACGCACCAATTCGAGTGAAAATACGATCAATCGGTCCAATTCGCGCGCTGTCAGCCGGCACAAAGCTGCCGATATACGCCAGCAATGTAATTAATGCGGTTTGGCGCATATAAGTACTTTTACCGCCCATATTTGGCCCAGTGATAATTAACAAATGACGATGGTGATTTAACTCCACAGGGTTGGCGATGAAAGGATCTTTCAATACTTGTTCCACGACAGGATGACGACCATTTTCAATTTTCACACTCACTTCATCACAGAATGTTGGCATCACGTAATTGAGGGTGTCTGCGCGCTCCGCAAAATTGACTAAAACATCCAATTCAGAAAGTGCAAGGCTCGCCAGCTGTAACGCGCCTAGGTGTGGTAATAATAAATCAAATAATTCATCGTAAAGTTGCTTTTCTAATGCTAACGCTGCGCCTTTTGATTTAAGCACTTTGTCTTCATACTCTTTGAGCTCAGGAATAATGTAACGCTCTGCATTTTTCAAGGTTTGGCGGCGAACATAATGAATCGGCGCTTTATGCGCTTGGCCTTGGCTAATTTGAATGTAATAACCATGCACTGCATTAAAACCGATTTTTAACGTATCAATACCCGTGCTTTCACGCTCCCGTTTTTCGAGGTTTTCCAAATATTGCGTTGCGCCATCAGACAACATACGCCATTCGTCTAACTCCGCATTGTATCCTTCTGCAATCACGCCACCATCCCGAATTAAAAGCGGAGGCGTTTCAATCAATGCTCGTTGCAATAAATCGCACTGCTCGCTGAAATCGGCAATTTGGCTGAAAAGTGCAGTTAAAAATGGCGGTGTTTTTTGTTGAACAATCACGCGCAATGCTGGAATTTGTTCTAATGCCGTGCGCAAGCGCGTCAGATCTCGAGGACGTGCTGAACGCAGCGCCACACGCGCTAAAATACGCTCCATATCGCCGACTAATTGCAAATAAGGTTGGAGCTCATCGACCAAATCAAAATTCAGAATTTCCGCAATCGCTTGTTGGCGTTGTTTTAATTTTTCCACATTACGAACAGGCTGGTGAATCCAACGTTTCAGCAAGCGACTGCCCATTGGCGTAACGCATTTATCCAAGACAGATGCTAGTGTATTTTCTGTGCCACCCGCAAGATTTTGTGTCAATTCAAGATTTCTGCGCGTGGCGGCATCTAACTGAATGCAGTCTTGATTTTGAATTAAGCTAATGCTTTGAATATGTGGCAATGCGGTACGTTGCGTTTCTTTTGCATACTGCAATAAACAACCTGCCGCACTTAAGCCAAGAGGGGATTTTTCCACACCAAAGGCGCGTAAATCTTTTGTACCAAATTGGCGATTCAGTAAGGTTATGGCAGTGCGAAGTTCAAACTCCCAAATTGGGCGACGACGTAATCCTTTGCAATGTTCAATCGCAGCCATTTCATTAAATTCTTCACAATACAGCAATTCAACTGGGGCAATACGTTGCAATTCTGCACGCAATGTTTCTTTATCTGCAGGTTCACAAAGCTGAAAACGGCCAGAGGTCATATCCAAAGTGGCTAATCCAAATTTTTCTTTTTCTTGATATACCGCAGCAATCAGATTGTCTTGGCGCTCGGGCAAAAGTGCTTCATCACTCACCGTACCAGGCGTAACAATTCGCACAATTTGGCGTTCCATCGGCCCTTTGCTTGTAGCAGGATCGCCAATCTGTTCGCAAATCGCCACAGGCTCACCCAACTGAACCAATTTTGCTAAATAACCTTCCACCGCATGATAAGGCACCCCAGCCATTGGAATGGTTTGTCCAGCAGATTGACCTCGTTTCGTCAAAGAAATATCCAACAATGCCGCCGCTTTTTTCGCATCGTCATAAAACAACTCATAAAAATCCCCCATGCGATAAAACAACAAAATATCTGGATTCTCAGCTTTGAGTTTTAGATATTGTTGCATCATTGGCGTATGTTGTTGAAATGTTTCTCCGGAAAACATGGGGCTACCTACTTGTAAGATGAGATATTTAAGTGAATCTATGCGGATTTATATAGATTGGCGGAAGGTCATGGGAGTTGAACCCACCCGGGAACGCTGGCGTCCCCAACAGGATTTGAAGTCCTGCCACCTCACCGGAGATGACGACCTTCCGTGGTTGAAATTACAGTTACTTTAGCGTAAATTAATCGGCAATTCAACGTTATTTTAAACGGATTCAAAAATGACCGCACTTTTTCAACAACTTCCTTCCGTTGATAAGATTCTCAAAACCTCTCAAGGGTTACAACTCATTACTGAATTTGGCCACTCTGCAGTCGTGGAAACATGTCGAGAATTATTAATACAGGCTCGTCAATTTATTCAAAAAAATAATCAACTTCCTGAATATTTTTCTAATTTTGACCGCACTTTTGTAGAAATTCATTCTCACCTACAAAAACAAAACCAAGTACAAATCAAAGCGGTGCATAATCTAACTGGTACAGTTTTACACACAAATCTTGGGCGGGCACTTTGGTCTGAAGCAGCACAACAGGCAGCGCTTTCTGCGATGCAAAAAAATGTTTCGCTTGAATATGATTTAGATGAAGGTAAGCGTAGTCATCGCGACAATTACATCAGTGAATTATTATGCAAACTCACAGGTGCTGAGGCAGCCTGTATAGTGAATAACAACGCCGCTGCAGTATTGTTAATGCTGGCAACCTTTGCTCAAGGTAAAGAAGTAATTATTTCTCGTGGCGAATTAATTGAAATCGGCGGTGCATTTCGTATTCCAGATATTATGGAACAAGCTGGATGCTATTTAGTGGAAGTGGGTACCACTAATCGTACTCACCTGAAAGATTATCGTTATGCTATCACTGAAAATACGGCTTTTTTAATGAAAGTGCATAGCAGCAATTATCAAATTTGTGGTTTTACCTCTTCTGTTTCAGAAGAAGAGCTTGCGAAACTAGGCCGAGAAATGAATGTGCCTGTAATAACTGATTTAGGTAGCGGCGCATTAGTTGATTTAAGCCAATATGGCTTACCAAAAGAACCAACCGTGCAAGAAAAAGTCGCACAAGGTGTGGATTTGGTCTCTTTCTCTGGCGATAAATTACTTGGTGGTGTGCAAGCTGGCATTATTGTGGGTAAAAAAGAATGGATCGAACAATTACAAGCCCATCCACTCAAGCGTGTATTACGTTGCGATAAAGTCATTTTAGCAGGCTTAGAAGCCACATTGCGTTTATATTTAAATCCTGAAAAATTAACTGAAAAATTACCAACTTTGCGCTTACTCACGCAACCATTAGAACAACTCAAAATAAATGCTATGCGTCTAAAAGAGCGGTTGGAATCTCGCTTAAATTCGCAATTTGAGCTTCAAATTGAAGATAGCCAAGCACAAATCGGTAGCGGATCACAACCGATGGAAAGAATCCCTTCTGTGGCTGTCACTATTGCAGAAAAAACAAATGCAAAACTTTCCGCACTTTCAGCTCGTTTTAAACAACTTTCTCAACCTATTATTGGGCGAATGGAAAACGGAAAAATGTGGCTAGACTTACGTAGCCTTGCAGATATTGAAACATTATTAAATACATTGGATGAACTATGATTATTGTTACTTCAGGCCACGTTGATCACGGCAAAACAGCATTATTAAAAGCATTAACTGGCACAAGTACCGCGCATTTACCAGAAGAAAAAAAACGCGGTATGACCATTGATTTGGGCTATGCCTATCTGCCTTTAGAAAACAAAGTGCTTGGCTTTATTGATGTACCTGGGCACGAGAAATTCTTGTCAAATATGCTGGCGGGTTTAGGTGGTGTGCATTATGCAATGTTAATTGTGGCTGCGGATGAAGGTATTGCGGCGCAAACGAAAGAACATTTAGCAATATTACGCCAGCTTCAATTCCACGAAATTATTGTTGTCATCACAAAAGCAGATCGTACAAATTCAGAGCAAATTGAATCGTTAATCCAAGCAATTAAACAAGATTATAGTTTTTTACGCGATGCTAACTACTTCGTTACCTCTGCAGAAACGGGACAAGGCATCAGTGAATTACGTCATTGCTTAGCTAATTTGGCAGAATTAGCTGATACTCAAAAACCTTTCCGCTACGCAATAGACCGAGTATTCAGTGTAAAAGGGGCGGGTACCGTCGTGACAGGCACAGCCTTTTCAGGAACAGTGAAAGTAAACGATGAACTTTACCTTTCTACTGGACAGAAAGTTCGTGTAAAAGCAATTCACGCACAAAATACATCAAGCGAACAAGGTATTGCGGGGCAACGTTTAGCGTTAAATTTAAATGCTGATTTAGACCGCACGCCAATGAAACGAGGCGATTGGTTATTGCAGGATGAACCGCTCTCACCAACAGATCGCATTAGTGTACAAATTTTAGCTGAAGTACCATTAAATGAAAGCCAACCTGTGCATATTTATCACGGAGCGAGTCGCACTACGGGTAAGCTCACCTTATTACAAGGAAAAAATGCCGCTAAAAATGACCGCACTTTGGCTGAAATCATATTAGATTCACCTTTATTCTTGGCTTTCGGAGACAAACTTATTTTACGCAGTGGTGATGCTAAATCGTTAATTGCAGGTGCGCGCGTATTAGAAATTGATTCACCCAAACGCCATAAACGGACAGAGGGGCGATTAAGCTTCTTGGCAAATTTAGCGCTTGCTGAAAATGCAGCCCAACGTATTGCATTCATCCTTCAACATAATGCAATATCAGCTCATAAACTGATGTGGATAGAACAACTCACAAATAAACAACTAGATGATGCAATTAACGAACGTAGCGCCGTTCGTTATCAAGATTGGTGCTTTAATACAGACTACAAAAAAGAAAAAATACAACTAATTTTAACCGCACTTAATACCTATCACGAGCAACACAATGATCAACTTGGTGTAAGCAAAGCACGTCTCTACCGAATGGCCGCTTTAAACCAGCCTGAAAACTTGATCAATCATTTTATTGATGAAATGTTAGAAGAGGGAAGATTACAGCAAACTCGAGGTTGGCTTCACTTACCCGAACATAAAATCCAATTTAGCCAAGAAGAACAAAAATATTGGGCAAGTGTACTCGATGAATTTGAAAAAGCTCAAGGACAAGCAATTTGGGTGCGTGATATGGCAAATGCCTTGGCTATGGATGAATCCCAAATGCGTAACTTTATGTATAAAGCAGGCAAACTAGGGTATCTCACACCCATCGTAAAAGATAGGTTTTTCTTAACTGAAAACATTTATGCCTATGCTCGCCTTATTAAGCAAATCGCAGAAAAAGAAGGGAAAGCATCAGTAAATGAAATTCGAGATCGATTAAATTTTGGGCGAAAACTGACAGTTCAACTCATGGAATATTTTGATCGTACTGGTTTCTTACGTCGTAAAGGAAACGATCATATCCTACGCGATAAAAACGTTTTTGATTTATAAGGAAACATTTTACTGATATATAACTAACTTCAATGAAGTAAATAACCAAGTGAAGAGCTCGAACAATACAAAGTGTAATTGCTCCCATACAACGTGCGTAAAAATATTTTATCAGTTCTTCACTGACGTAAATCAAATGTACGATGCGTTATTGAATAAAATCTGGCGCAACTGGTGTATTCACCGGCTTCCCAGATACTGGCGTTGAGTTTTTGAAAAAACAAAAATAATATGTAAGTAAAAGTAATAAAAAGAGCGGTCAAAATTCATTGTGATTTTTGGCCGCTTTTTTATAAACTGAAAAAATCAATCTCTACTAAAACCAGTATGGGTTTCATCACATACGCACTTAGTTTTGTCTAATCAAGAAAGATTCTATTTATATAAATTAATTAACCGGTTGCTCTATTTCTTCTAACTTAGCAATAATATCTTTTTCAATCTCATTTAGTGAAAAAGTATTAGAACTAAGGCGTAACGTTGCTTCTTTAGGATCCCAAGAAATTTTCTCTCCATTTGATTTTCTTATAATTTTGCTACCCGCACTTTGAGCCATAGAAAATAAATCTAAAAAACTTCTTGGACCAACTCCTACAAATGGAGAAAATTGTAGTTTATCATTCGAAGAATTTGGCAGTTTTAACTCCATTGAATCATCCCATAAATCCAAAGCTCTGCTTTTAGGATAAGGTTCAATAAAAAATACCTCCTTAATACCTGCAGCCAAAATATGTTTAGCGCAATTATGGCATGGGAAAGTAGTAACAAATATTGACGAACCAACAGTTGAATTATTTGTTCTTCCACAGGCTAAAATAGCATCCATTTCCGCATGAACTACTCTTCCATATTCCGTTATATCTTTAAGAGGGCTATTTTTTAATATAGTTAATAAATTCTTCATATTCTCCTTATGCGTTAAGTTCTCTTCATTGAATATACAATCGAACTTATTTTTAATTTCAGAAAATATAGATTTTATAATCTTTTCTTTTTCTTTTTGATTAGAATCATATCCCCTTACATAATCACGTCCATTACCTATATCATAAATTTCACCATTCTCTTCATTATATTCTGGCCAATATAATCCACCACCAAATTTAGGAATATCATTTGCCCCAGTAGAAATAATATTACGTTCTTTAGTAATAACAGCTCCAACCTGACGAGACAAATCTGCAGATCTTAATCCAGATGTGTACGCCATATACATTGAGAATTCATTGAATGTAGGTGTAATATATGGATTTCCAAATATTAACTCTAAAAATCTCTTACAAGAATTCTTTATATGCTCATTAGTCTTATTATCATATTTGATAAAATAATCAGCCAAATGAAAAGCATCAATTGTATGTTGACCATAATCATTCTCTTCACTTTGATCTCTCTCCATCAGCTTTATAGCTTGAGACTCATTCATTCCAATATCATTTATTAGCACATCTTTTCTAATATTAGGAGATTCATATAACGATATTTGATAAAAATTCTTCCCATAAATATCTCTAAGAGTTTTAATTTCCTTATCATGTTTTAATGAGTTAATTATAAAAGCTTTTCTTTTACAATCTAAATTATCCTTTCTTAATTTAGATATTTCCTTTGCTATTTTAAAAGAGAGATAATTATTGTCATATTTTTTTCTTAGATTATTACCGACATTCATTAAGTCAGTATATCTCTCATATGAATTATTATATGTACTTACTAACGAATGTGTTTGTAAAAACTCTTTCGAAACATGAAGTTCTTTAACGTCATAGCCAAATTCTGAATCTAGTAAAGATTTTAAAATATTAGATAATGATTTCAATCTACAACCTACAGCTCCTACTAAGCCAATAACAAGAAAATCATTTTTATCATTTAAAATTTCAAGTTCTGATTTCATATAATCTCCATACATTTGAACTTATAAACAGTTTAATAATATTAATTAGTTTTATCAAATATTTATTTAAATATTATCCTACTGTTTCTAAAAATCTCCATTAAAGTACCATCTCAGATCAGTCTTCTTGATACCATGAGTTACCTGCTTCTCGAAATACACATTTTAGGTGTAGTCTCATAGCGACAATTCGCTTATGAACGTTATTAATCCTCTCTGTATTATTAAGCTTTTATATCTTAATAACAAAAAGGCTTGCCATTTATCCCAGCAAGCCTTTTAAATAAACTAATTAAGCAAACTGCTTTTTATTATCTAAATAGCGTTTCGCACATTCTGCTGCAGCAACTAAGCCACCTGCCATCATAATAATATCTTTAATCACGACTCGGCCAGCCCCTGAGAGATATGGGAAGCCATAATTAGGTGTTGGGAAGTCCCCACCTAAATTCGGCACCCAGGTTTCTGGCGTAAATATCAGGAACGACAGCGTGACTATCGACATGCCAAAGGTGAGTAAACCACCAAATAAACCTAATGTTGGAGACCAAATGCCCACTAATACTAAAATACCAATTGTCACAATGATTGCGCCAATAATATGAGAAGCAGTATAGATGCCGTTGGCTTTATACAATAAAAAAGAGATACTAATTTCTTAGTATCTCTTATTTTTAATTAATTTTCCGTGATCAATTTCACATTATTTGAAATTCACTCTCGCATTTCTAAAAATTCTCATCCATGCACCATCTTCAGACCAATCTTCTGGATACCATGAGTTGCTCACAGCACGGAATACACGCTCTGGGTGTGGCATCATTGCGGCAATACGACCATCGACGTTAGAAATAGCAGTAATCCCTAATGCCGAACCATTCGGGTTGGCTGGATAAGTTTCAGTCACGTTTAAATGGCTATCGATATATTGCGCCACAATTAAGTTTTGCGCTTGAAGTGCGGTCAAATTCTCAGGCGTTTTGAATTCTACGCGACCCTCACCATGAGAAACCGCAATCGGCATATGTGAACCTGCCATGCCTTTAAACCATAATGAGTTGGTGTCGTTGATTTTCACCATCGCGGCACGCGCTTCAAAGCGTTCTGACTTATTACGAACGAAACGTGGCCAGTTTTCTGCACCAGGAATGATTTCCGCAAGGGTGGAGATAAATTGACAGCCGTTACATACACCTAATGAAAGGGTGTTTTCATTGGCGAAGAATTGGCTGAATTGATCGCGTAATTGTGGGTTGAACAAAATAGATTTCGCCCAACCGCCGCCAGCACCTAATACGTCACCATAAGAGAAACCACCACAAGCCACCATTGCATTGAAGTCGTTTAAGTTGTAACGACCCTCCATTAAATCACTCATGTGAACATCAATCGCCGCAAAGCCTGCACGATCAAAGGCCGCAGCCATTTCAACATGGCTGTTTACGCCTTGTTCACGTAATACTGACACTTTTGGTTTCACGCCTTTGCTGATGTAAGGTGCAGAAATATCTTCATTCACATCATAAGTTAAGTGAGCGGATAAGCCTTTGTTGTCTGTTGCTTTTTTCGCTTCAAATTCTTGGTCAGCACATTCTGGGTTATCGCGTAAGCGTTGCATTTGATGGGTCAATTCCGCCCAAATGCCACGCAATTCGGAGCGTTTTTCATCCAAAATTTCCCTTCCGAATTGATGGATCACAATGCGATCATCGTTGCTAACCTTGCCGATGTCGTAGGTAATTCCCTCTAATCCATGTGTTTTCAACACCGTATAAATAGCGTCAAGTTCCGCCTCTAATACCTGAATCACCGCGCCTAATTCTTCGTTAAATAAAATGGCTAACTCAGAAATTTCTTGCGCATAGTGTTCCGCACCGAGCTCAAGCGCCCATCCTTTTCCGCTATCGAATAACGGAGAAATATCAACATCCACGCCACAGTTACCCGCAAACGCCATTTCTGCAAGAGTGGTAATTAAACCACCGTCGGAACGGTCGTGGTAAGCCAATAATTTACGTTCTGCTACTAATGCTTGCATTGCATCGAAGAAGTTTTTCAGTTTAGTAACATTCACTACATCGGCTGGTTTGTCACCTAATTGTTTATACACTTGCGCAAGTGCAGTCGCGCCTAAGCGATTTTTTCTTTCGCCTAAATCAATCAACAATAAACGGCTTGCGCCTTTATCTGTGCGTAATTGAGGTGTCACGGTTTTGCGTACATCTTCCACGCGAGCAAAAGATGAAATTACTAAAGAAAGTGGTGCAGTAACGGATTTTTTCTCGCCATTTTCTTCCCAAGTGGTTTTCATCGACATAGAGTCTTTACCCACTGGAATGGTAATGCCTAATGCAGGGCAAAGTTCTTCACCGACCGCTTTTACGGCTTCATATAAGCCAGCGTCTTCACCACCATGACCCGCTGCAGACATCCAGTTTGCAGACAGTTTGATGCGTTTAATATCGCCAATGTTGGTACCTGCAATATTGGTAATGGATTCGGCTACCGCTAAACGTGCAGAAGCACTAAAGTCTAATAATGCCACGGGTGCGCGTTCGCCCATTGCCATGGCTTCGCCGTGATAGCTGTCTAATGATGCAGTTGTGACCGCAACATCAGACACCGGAATTTGCCATGGGCCGACCATTTGATCACGTGCCACCATACCAGTTACCGAACGGTCGCCAATGGTGATTAAGAAAGTTTTTTCTGCCACCACCGGTAAACGTAATACACGATGGAAGGCTTCTTTTAATTGAATATTTTCCGTTGCAAGCGGTCGATTTTCGACAGTTTTTGACGAAACCTCACGCGTCATTTTCGGGGTTTTGCCTAATAACACATTCATTGGCAAATCAATTGGGTTATTGTTGAAATGACTATCGTACAAGGTTAAATGTTTCTCTTCCGTTGCCTCACCAATGACCGCAAACGGCGCGCGCTCACGTTCACAAAGTGCGGTAAATAATTCGAGTTTTTCTGGCGCAACGGCTAATACATAACGTTCTTGCGATTCGTTACACCAAATTTCTAATGGCGACATGCCTTTTTCATCGCAAAGAATAGAACGTAAATCAAATTTACCGCCACGCTCACCATCGTGCACCAATTCAGGCATGGCGTTGGATAAACCACCCGCCCCCACATCGTGGATAAAGAGGATTGGGTTTTCATCACCTAATTGCCAGCAGCGATCAATCACCTCTTGGCAGCGGCGTTCCATTTCTGGGTTTTCACGTTGAACGGAAGCAAAATCTAAATCTTCTTTTGATTTTCCACTGTCCATCGAAGACGCTGCCCCACCGCCTAAGCCGATATTCATTGCAGGACCACCCAATACGATCAATTTCGCACCCACTGGTATTTCGCCTTTTTGAACGTGTTCGCCACGAATATTACCTATACCACCCGCTAACATAATCGGCTTGTGGTAACCACGCACTTCTTCACCATTGAAGCTGTTGACTTTCTCTTCATAGGTACGGAAATAACCCAATAACGCAGGGCGACCAAACTCGTTGTTAAATGCTGCACCACCTAATGGGCCTTCAATCATAATATCTAAGGCTGATGCAATACGGTTTGGCTTGGAGAGTGGATTTTCCCAAGGTTGCTCAAAGTTTGGAATGACAAGGTTTGATACCGAGAAACCGGTTAAACCCGCTTTAGGTTTTGCACCACGACCGGTTGCACCTTCATCACGAATTTCACCGCCCGAACCCGTTGCGGCACCTGGGAATGGCGAAATTGCGGTTGGGTGGTTATGGGTTTCCACTTTCATTAAGATATGTGCATCTTCATTGTGATAGCGATATTGTCCATCTTGGTCGGCAAAGAAACGGCCGACTTTTGAGCCTTCCATCACCGCTGCATTATCTTTATAGGCTGAAAGCACGAAATCAGGGGTTTTCTCAAAGGTATTTTTAATCATCTTAAACAGGGATTTATCCTGTTTTTTGCCGTCAATAACCCAATCCGCATTAAAGATTTTATGGCGGCAGTGCTCGGAGTTGGCTTGCGCGAACATATAAAGTTCAATATCGTGCGGATTGCGTCCTAATTGGGTAAAGTTTTCAACCAAATAATCAATTTCATCTTCTGTCAATGCTAAACCTAATTCTACATTGGCTGTCACTAAAGCTTCACGTCCCCCTTTTAAAATATCCACGGTTTTAAACGGTTTCGGATCTTGATGACGGAATAAAATCTCAGCATCTTCTGGATTACGCACCACGGTTTCCATCATTCGATCGTGTAAAAGTGCGGTCAATTTTTCAGTTGTTTTTTCATCAAGCGGTTGGCTTAACTCAAAATAATACGCCAAACCACGCTCAATACGCTCCACTTCATTTAAACCACAGTTATGCGCAATATCTGTCGCTTTAGAAGACCAAGAAGAAATCGTACCAACACGTGGAATCACGATAAAAGTTTCGCCTTTGGTGTCGTGTTCTGCCAAAGTTGGGCCGTAATGTAACAATGCTTTTAGTTTTGCTTCCTGCTCGCTAACAAGCGGTCGATTTAATTCCACAAAATGCAAATATTCCGCATAAACCGATTTCACCGGTAATTGATTTTGTTGGAATTTTTGCATTAAGCATTGAATACGGAATTCAGAAAGGGCGGGGGAGCCACGAAAAGTTTGAAACATACGGGTACCTTTGAGTTGTGTTTGAGGTAAAAATCGCGGGCTATTATAAAGGATATTTCTAGAAACGAAAACGTTTGCGTTTATGAGGAATAAAATCCCCATCTTTAAGAATTAGATGGGGATAAGAAGATTAAAGGGTTATAAAACCATCATATACATGGGTCGCTTCGCCAGTCATATAAAGTGGATGACCAACGCCATTCCATTCAATGATTAATGAACCGCCTGGCAAATCGACTTGAACTCGATTGTTCAATAAACCTTGCATAATTCCAACTGCAACAGCTGCACAAGCTCCGCTTCCACAGGCTTGGGTTTCTCCAGCACCACGTTCATAAACTCTAAGTTTAATATGTTCTTTATTGATAATTTGCATAAAACCAGCATTGACCCGTTCGGGAAAGCGTTCGTGACTTTCTAGCAAAGGGCCAAGTTGTTCAACATTTGCTGTTTGAATATCATCTACTTGCACAACACAATGAGGATTCCCCATTGAAACGGCACCACATAAGACGGTTTGAATGTCCGTCCGCAGAATGTAATTTTTCTCGAATTTATTTGCGGTAAATGGAATTTTTGCTGGCTCCCAAATCGGTTCACCCATATTCACGCGAATTTGGTTATCGTCTTTTACCGTTAGAACCATATTACCTTTTTGCGTGCTAACCGCGATGTCTTTTTTGTTAGTTAGTCCTTTTAATGTCACAAAACGAGCAAAACAGCGGGCACCATTTCCGCATTGCGAAACTTCGCTCCCATCGGCATTGAAAATACGATAATGAAAGTCGAGTTCAGGATCATAAGGTGGTTCAACAAGCAAAAGCTGGTCAAAACCAATTCCACGGTGGCGATCAGCTAAGCGTTGAATGGTTTCTGACGTAAAAAAAACATTTTGAGTAACACCATCAACTACAACAAAATCGTTGCCTAATCCGTGCATTTTGGAAAACTGCATTTTTCCATCCTTTATTTAAATTCAAGATTGATTGCATTATAGAGAGCGGTAAAAAGAATGGCAAATTCAGAATTTTAGATTAAGAAAAGTACGGTAAAACACAGGAAATTTTTACCGCACTTGATTCGCTAATTTACTAAGATTACATCCAAGCATTATTGCGAATGATCCCTACTGCAATGCCTTCAATCTCAAAGTTTTCTTGTTCTTCAAGATTTACTACGATTGGATCAAACTCTTCATTTTCTGCGTGTAGATAAATGATAGAACCTTTTTTCTCAAGGCGTTTTACCGTCACTTCATCTTCAATACGGGCAACGACAATTTGCCCATTACGTACATCCTTGGTGCTATGTACAGCTAATAAATCACCATCTAAGATACCAATGTCTTTCATGGATTGACCATAAACTTTGAGTAAGAAATCTGCTTGTGGTTTAAACATATCGGCATCTACGCGATAAGTTGCTTCGATATGTTGTTCTGCGAGAATTGGTTCTCCAGCCGCTACGCGACCCACGAGTGGTAAACCATCAAATTCTTCATTTGCGCTATTGTCTAAAATGCGGATACCGCGAGATGCACCTGGAATAATTTCAATCGCACCTTTGCGTGAAAGTGCTTTTAAATGTTCTTCAGCCGCGTTGGGTGATTTAAAGCCTAATTCTCGAGAGATTTCGGCTCGTGTTGGTGGCATTCCTGTTGTTTCTAAATGACGTTTTAATAAATCCAACACTTCTTGTTGGCGTGCTGTTAATGGTCTCATATACACTCCTGTTTTTAAATACAGATAACTGGTATTGTATACAGATTGAGTGAAGTTGCAATAGTTATTTTTTAAATCTGTGTATTAGGTCACATTCTGCTACTAAATTTTTTAAAGCGGTTGAGATCGGATGTGTTAAAATATTTCAAATTTACAACAAAGAGAAAATTTATCATGGCAAATTTTGTAAATATGTATCGTCAATTATTGAGCTTGCCTCTGTCAGTATTAGTAAAAAATAATCCAATTCCAGCTAATCCGATAGAAGAGCTTTCCCTCAATATTCACCAACCTGTTGTTTATGTTTTGCCTTATACCTCTCAAACCGATTTCGTTATTTTCCGTCGAAATTGTTTGGTGCTAGGTTTACCTGATCCTGCTGAGAAAAATGAAATTGATGGTGTGAAGTTACCTCGTTATGTGTATTTAGATGAGGGACGCCGCATTTTTAAATCGAAAGGTGCGAAAGATGAAACCACCACGATTTTCAATAAATACCTCGAATTACACCGCACTTCTGAGAGTTTAGATGTGCAACTTATTCCAGTTTCCGTTCTTTGGGGGCGTTCTCCTGGGCATGAAGATAAATCTGGTTTGCCTAACTTGCGTTTGTTAAATGGCATGCAAAAAACTTTTGCGGCTATTTGGTTTGGACGTGATACCTTTGTACGTTTTTCTCAAGCCGTTTCATTACGTTATATGGTGAATGAGCATGGCTCCGATGAAAAAATTGCGCAAAAGCTGGCTCGAGTGGCAAAAATGCATTTTGCTAAACAGCGCATTTCTGCCACAGGCCCGCGTTTACCGAATCGCCAAGCTATGTTTAATAAATTATTGCAATCAGAAGCGATTCAACATGCGATTGAAGATGAAGCAAAATCGAAAAATATCAGTATTGAAAAAGCGCAAAAAGAAGCGCATAAGATTTTGGATGAAATCGCAGCAGATGTAAGCCATTCAAGTTTACGAGCTGCTGATCGTTTTTTACGTTGGCTTTGGAATAAACTTTATTCTGGTATTGATGTACAAAATGCAGATCGCGTACGTAAATTAGCACTTGAAGGTCATGAGATTGTTTATGTGCCTTGTCACCGTAGTCATATCGACTATTTATTGCTTTCTTATGTGCTTTATCATCAAGGGCTTGTTCCACCGCATATCGCAGCAGGAATTAATTTAAACTTCTGGCCTGTGGGTAGAATGTTCCGCAGTTGGGGCGCATTCTTTATTCGCCGCACTTTTAAAGGAAACAGATTGTATTCCGCCATTTTCCGCGAATATTTATCAGAATTATTCCACCGTGGTTATTCGGTAGAATATTTTATTGAGGGTGGTCGTTCGCGTACTGGTCGTTTACTTGCGCCAAAAACAGGTATGATGTCGATGACACTTCAAGCGTTGCAACATAATCAAACTCGCCCAATTTCTGTTGTTCCAGTTTATGTAGGCTATGAGCACGTATTAGAGGTGGATACTTACGCAAAAGAATTACGTGGTGCGGCGAAAGAAAAAGAAAATGCAGGTTTGGTTATTCGAGTAATTAAAAAATTACGCAATCTTGGTCAAGGTTTTGTGAATTTTGGTGAGCCAATTACACTTTCAAACTATTTGAGTCAGCATTTCCCTGATTGGAAAGAGCAAAATCACGAAGAAAAACCACAATGGTTTGCTCCTGCTGTTGATTCTGTATCAAAACAAATAATGGTGAACATTAATAAAGCTGCCGCGGTGAATGCAATGAATTTGGTTGGGACAGCATTATTGTCTTCTCGTCAGCGTGCACTTTCTCGTGAGCAACTTTTAGAACAACTGGCGAGTTACCAACAATTACTACAAAACGTGCCTTATTCCACAGATGTTGTATTGCCAACGGCTACGCCTGAAATGATGTTAAATCATGTATTAACGCTTGATCGTGTTGGCGTGTTAGTCGAAAAAGATAACTTTGGGGAAATTGTGCGTTTGGAACGTGCATCAGCCGTCTTGATGACTTACTATCGCAATAACATACAACACTTATTTGTATTGCCATCTTTAGTTGCAAGCATTATTTTGCATTATGAGGCGATTCAAAAAGATTTATTAGTGGAAGCTGTTGGCAAGATTTATCCGTTCTTAAAAGGTGAGTTATTCTTGCACTTTAGTGAAGAAGAGTTAAAAACTCAAATTCACCAAATTATTGATGAATTTGCGCGCCAACAGGTGATTAACTCTAATGATAATTTCTTATCTATCAATAAATCGAAAGTACGTATTTTACAACTTTGGTCGGCGGGAATGCGTGAAATCTTGCAACGTTATTACATTACAGTGACAATTTTGCAAAAACAACCAGATATTTCACGTGCAGAACTTGAAAAAGAAAGTCAACTTGTTGCACAACGTTTATCTGTATTGCATGGTATTAACGCGCCGGAGTTCTTTGATAAAGCCGTCTTCTCTATGTTCATTGCGAATTTGAAAGAACAAGGTTATTTTGATGATAACAGCCAAGGTAACCTTGAAAAATTAGAGGCATTATCCTCTATTCTTGCACATTTAATTTCAACCGAAATTTGCCTCACTGTAAAAGGCACGGTGGCTAAAGTTGAAGATAACTAAATATTACCATGTTACAAAGTGCGGTGAGTATTCACCGCATTTTTTATTATCAACCTGATAAATGAAAATGTGATCTCTATCACATTTTTTATGTTTTTCAATTGTATTTTATTTTACGTGGGTGTATAACTTCTGTTGATGATGAGAGGGGGAACTCGTCGTATCTTTGATCTACTAAGATCTATCTTTACTTAGCCTTTCAAAAAATATCCCCCTTTTTGCCATTCTCAATGATAAAGCAGTATGTTTTATTACATATTGTTTGTTGTCATTTCTACAAATCTATTCCAAATAATTTAATGAAAAAAAGGACTGTTTTTTATGAAATATGAACTTTTAAAACGTACTGCAATTGCGTTATTTGTAGGTGGTGTTATCTCTTCTTATACAGTGGCAGCTGAACAACCTGCAACTTCACCAAATAATAAACTCACTGATTCATTTAACAACATTGAAGCAGCTATAAATAAAAATGATAAAAATATTAAAAATATAACAAAATTATTAGTTGGTGACAAAAATGACGAAGCTAATCCAGGCTTAATAAGCACTATTGATACAATAAATAAGCAAGCTACAGATAATGCCAATTTACTCATTAAAATGGCAGGAAAAGTTGATCAAAATAAGAAAGATACTGATGCAGAAATTGCTAAAAAAGCAGATCAGAGTGCTGTAGATGATATAAATACTGAATTAACTGCAAGAGCAGAAGCAATAGAGACATTGCAAAAAGAAAAAGCAAGTCTCGACGATGTAACCAAGTTATCTGAAAATGTTAAAGAAGGATTTGATAGTATTCAAGATAAAGTACACAACCTACAAGAAGCTTTGGCTGGAGATGGTACAGATGAAAAACCTGGTTTAATTAAATCAGTAAGTTCAGCTGTTGAAGAGTTAAATGATAATATTGCTAAAAAAGCAGATAAAGCCACTGTAGAGCAAAATACAAAAGAGATTGAAAAAATTAAAAATCTGGAAGGCTATAAGTCTTTAAAGGAAGTCAAGGCTATGGTGGACGATGTCAAAGAGTATGTTGATGTAGTTGATAGTGATGTTGATGACTTAGTTAAAGAACATAATTCTCTTTCAGAGAAGCATAATAAATTAGCGGAAGGTGTTAAAAAATTTACTGAAGAGTATAATGTCTTTACCAATGCTACAAATGAAGAACTGAACAAAAAAGCATATGCTGATGATGTAGAAGATGCTTTATCTAGAAAGGCAAATGCGTCAGATGTATATACTAAGGCTGAAAGCAACAGCAAACTAAATGCTAAAGCAAATGCATCAGAGGTATATACTAAGACTGAAAGTGACAGCAAACTAAATGCTAAAGCAAATGTAGCTGACGTATATAGTAAAACTGAAACCGATAATAAATTTGCATTAAAAGCTGATAATTCAGTTGTTAATGTTCATACAAAACGTCTTGATCATTTAGATAATAGAGTAAATAAACTTGATAAAGATCTTAAACGTGGTCTTGCTGCTCAAGCTGCTTTAACAGGTTTATTCCAACCATATACTGTGGGTAAAGCAAACTTTACAGCAGCTGTAGGTGGTTATAAATCTCAAACTGCAGTAGCGATTGGTACTGGTTATCGTTATAACCAAAACATTGCGACTAAAGCAGGGGTTGCATTTACACAAGGTGGCGGTGTAACTTATAACGCTGGTGTAAACTTTGAGTGGTAAATAAATATTACCTATAAGGGCAGACATTGTGTCTGTCCTTTTTTCTTTATTAAACAAAATATTGGCGTTAATAGACTGGTTAGAAATAAATTAAGACGGAATCTTATTATAAGTAAAAAAACACTAAAGATTTTCACCGCACTTTTAAGTAAAATAGCGCAATTTTCTAAAGAGATAATAAATATGAAAGCCAAATTAGCTAGTTTACTTGCGCAAGCAAATATAAAAATAAGTGATCAACAAATTCAGCAGCTGATTGATCTGGTCAATTTACTCAATAAATGGAATAAAGCTTATAATTTGACGTCAGTTCGTGATCCACAAGAAATGTTAGTCAAACATATCTTAGATAGCCTTGTTGTAAGTCCTTATTTACAAGGTGATCGTTTTATTGATGTCGGTACTGGCCCTGGCTTGCCTGGTTTACCTTTAGCAATTATTAATCCTTCCAAACAATTTGTCCTCCTTGATAGTTTAGGCAAACGTATTAGTTTTATTCGAAATGCAGTACGTGAGCTTGGGCTCACTAATGTAACGCCTGTTTTAAGTCGAGTAGAAGAATATCAACCTGAAGATAAATTTGATGGCGTATTAAGTCGCGCTTTTGCTTCATTAAAAGATATGACTGATTGGTGCCATCATTTACCCAAAGAAAACGGTCATTTTTATGCATTAAAAGGTATTTATCAGGAAGATGAAATTAATGAATTGAATAAAAAATACACTATTCAAGAAGTGATTGAACTACATGTTCCCGAACTTATAGGTGAGCGACATTTAATCGTTTTGCGTTAAAAAGTAACAAATAGATAAATTATTTTCTAAAAGTGTGATTTATATAACACTTTTTATGTGTTTTTAAGTTGAATCTAAATCCAGCAAAGGTATAATCGGCGAGCTAAAATTATTTTGTAAAAGTGATGTCGCGCATTTTATCTCACGCTAAAAAAAACTACAGAAAAGCTATTGTTATTGAGAGTCTTTTGCTTGTAGTTTTTTATTTGCTTATTTATGGATGGCAACGCCAAAGTGCGGTAGATTTTGGCTACGGTTTTTTAAGTGCCTTTTTGCCTTTTTGTACATTCATATTTATCATTTTTTACAGAAAACAAAATTTTTCAACAAAACTGACCGCACTTTATCGTGCTGAAGCAATAAAGTTTATTTTAACGATGGTTTTTATCATTATTGCCATCAAATGGTTATTAGTTATCAATTTTATTGCGTTTTTTGTTGGTTTTTTATTGGCGTTAGTGCTGAATAATGTTATTCCACTTATTCTCAATAAAATTTAGCTTTGGGTTATTCTTCTTCAGAACAAAGGATCGATTATGTCTGGACAAACTTCAATTGAATATATCCAACACCATTTAACTTATCTTACAACAGGTGAAGGTTTTTGGACGTTTAATCTTGATACGTTTTTCTTCTCTGTGTTGTGCGGTTTCCTTTTCTTAGCTATTTTTCGCAAGGTGGCTAAAAAAGCAACAACAGGTGTGCCGAGTAAACTACAATGTGCTGTTGAAATGGCTGTAGAATGGATTGATGGTGTGGTAAAAGAAAATTATCACGGTAAACGAGATGTGATAGCGCCGTTGGCTTTAACTATTTTCGTATGGGTGATGATTATGAATACTATTGATTTGGTACCTGTGGATTATATTCCCCAGTTGTTTGCTATTATTACAGGCGATCATCATATTCCTGTACGAGCCGTGCCGACTACGGATATGAATATGACATTTGCAATGTCGATTTCAGTATTTGTATTAATCCTTTTTTATACGATTAAATCTAAGGGTATTAAAGGTCTCGCAAAAGAATACACTTTACACCCTTTTAATCATTGGGCATTTATCCCTGTTAATCTTCTTCTTGAATCCGTGACGTTGATCTCAAAGCCTGTTTCATTAGCACTTCGTTTATTCGGAAATATGTATGCTGGTGAGCTGATCTTTATTTTGATTGCCGTGATGTATTCAGCCAATGCGTTTGTGGCTGCACTGGGTGTGCCATTGCAGTTGGTGTGGGCGATTTTCCATATTTTGGTTATCGCATTACAAGCCTTCGTCTTTATGATGCTTACTGTGGTTTACCTGAGTATTGCATATAATAAAGCGGAACATTAATTTTTATTTTTTATTTAACAACTCAACTCTCAACAACGGAGAAAATTTATGGAAACTGTAATTAGTGCAACAATCATTGCTTCTGCGATTATGCTTGCTTTTGCTGCGTTAGGTACTGCGATTGGCTTTGGTCTTCTTGGCGGTAAATACCTTGAGTCTGCCGCTCGTCAGCCTGAATTAGCTAATTCACTACTTACTAAGATGTTTATTGTTGCAGGTCTTCTTGATGCGATTGCGATGATCGCTGTAGGTATCGGTTTATATTTCGCATTCGCAAATCCATTTGCTGCATTATTAGGTTAATAAACAACAAATTTCCTAATTAACGAAGGAGGTATGTTGTGAATATTAATGCAACATTAATTGGTCAAACCATCGCCTTTATTATTTTTGTATGGTTCTGTGTGAAGTTTGTTTGGCCACCAATTATTAATGCGATTGAAACACGTCAAAGCCAAATTGCGAACGCTTTAGCTTCAGCTGAAGCAGCTAAAAAAGAGCAAGCAGATACGAAAAATCTTGTTGAACAAGAACTTTCAGCTGCAAAAGTACAAGCTCAAGAAATTTTAGATGCAGCGAATAAACGTCGCAATGAAGTATTAGACGAAGTGAAAGTAGAAGCCGAAGAACTAAAAGCAAAAATTATTGCTCAAGGTTATGCAGAAGTAGAAGCAGAACGTAAACGTGTTCAAGAAGAATTACGTCTTAAAGTGGCTTCATTGGCAGTGGCTGGTGCTGAGAAAATTGTGGGTCGTTCTATTGATGAAGCGGCAAACAATGACATTATTGATAAATTAGTTGCAGAGTTATAAGAGGCTTAGCTTATGTCAGAATTAACTACAATAGCTCGCCCTTATGCAAAAGCTGCATTCGACTTTGCCATTGAACAAAGTGCGGTCGAAAAATGGACTGAAATGTTAGGTTTTGCTGCAGCCGTAGCTGAAGATGAAACGGTAAAAGCTTACTTAAGTAGTTCTCTTTCTGCACAGAAATTAGCTGATACAGTAATTTCTATTTGTGGCGAACAATTGGATCAATATGGGCAAAATCTTATTCGGTTAATGGCTGAAAATAAGCGTTTGAGTGCTATTTCTGCGGTGTTTGAAGAATTTAAACATCACGTAGAGGAGCACCAAGCTATAGCAGAAGTTGAAGTAACATCTGCGCAACCATTGAATGCAACACAAATCGAAAAAATTGCAGCTGCAATGGAAAAAAGATTAGCTCGCAAAGTAAAATTAAATTGCAACGTGGATAACGCACTTATTGCTGGTGTGATTATTCGTACTGAAGACTTTGTGATTGACGGAAGTAGCCGTGGGCAACTTACTCGTCTCGCAAACGAGTTGCAATTATAAGAGGAATACAAGATGCAACTAAATTCAACTGAAATTAGTGAATTGATTAAAAAACGCATCGCTCAATTCGACGTGGTCAGTGAAGCGCGTAATACAGGGACAATTGTTTCTGTAAGCGATGGTATTATTCGCATCCACGGTTTAAGCGATGTGATGCAAGGTGAAATGATCGCCTTACCAGGTAATCGTTATGCGATGGCACTTAACCTTGAACGCGATTCTGTTGGTGCTGTAGTTATGGGACCTTACGCAGATTTAGCGGAAGGTATGGAAGTTCAATGTACAGGTCGTATTCTTGAAGTACCAGTTGGTCGTGGTTTATTAGGTCGTGTAGTTAATACGCTTGGTCAACCAATCGATGGTAAAGGCGAAATTGAAAATGATGGTTTCTCACCAGTAGAAGTGATTGCGCCAGGCGTTATCGATCGTCGTTCTGTTGATCAACCAGTTCAAACCGGTTATAAAGCTGTTGACTCAATGGTACCAATCGGCCGTGGTCAACGTGAATTAATCATCGGTGACCGCCAAACGGGTAAAACTGCGTTAGCAATTGACGCTATTATTAACCAACGTAATTCAGGTATTAAATGTATCTATGTTGCGATTGGTCAAAAAGCCTCTACTATTGCAAACGTCGTGCGTAAATTAGAAGAACATGGTGCGCTTGCAAATACTATCGTGGTAGCAGCATCCGCATCTGAATCAGCTGCGTTACAATATTTAGCACCTTATGCTGGTTGTGCGATGGGTGAATATTTCCGTGATCGCGGCGAAGATGCGTTAATTGTTTATGATGATTTATCAAAACAAGCCGTAGCTTATCGTCAAATTTCATTATTATTACGTCGTCCACCAGGTCGTGAAGCCTATCCAGGTGATGTGTTCTATTTACATTCTCGTTTACTAGAACGTGCTTCTCGTGTAAACGAAGATTACGTAGAAAAATTCACTAAAGGTGAAGTGAAAGGAAAAACAGGTTCTTTAACCGCACTTCCTATTATTGAAACCCAAGCTGGTGACGTATCTGCGTTTGTTCCAACCAACGTAATTTCTATTACTGATGGTCAGATTTTCTTAGAATCTAACTTGTTTAACTCAGGTATTCGTCCTGCGGTAAACCCTGGTATTTCGGTATCTCGTGTGGGTGGTTCAGCGCAAACTAAAGTTATTAAGAAATTAGCGGGTGGTATTCGTACCGCGCTAGCTCAATATCGTGAATTAGCAGCGTTTGCACAATTTGCATCAGATCTTGATGATGCGACTCGTAAGCAACTTTCTCACGGTGAAAAAGTAACTGAATTATTAAAACAAAAACAATTTGCTCCATTATCTGTTGCAGAACAAGCGGTTGTATTGTTTGCTGTTGAATTTGGTTATTTGGATGACGTGGAATTATCAAAAATTGCAAGTTTTGAGACCGCACTTTTAGATTATTCTAACCGTAATCACGCTGAGTTTATGCAAGAGCTTACTAAAACCGGTAACTATAATGACGAAATCAAAGATACATTAAAAGGTATTTTAGATAGTTTTAAAGCGAATAGTGCTTGGTAGTAACGGAGAGATAAGATGGCAGGTGCAAAAGAGATAAAAACCAAAATTGCCAGTGTACAAAGTACACAAAAAATTACTAAGGCAATGGAAATGGTGGCGACCTCGAAAATGCGTAAAACGCAGGATCGTATGGCTGCATCTCGTCCGTATTCTGAAACTATCCGTAACGTTATTAGTCATGTGTCTAAAGCAAGTGTCGGTTATAAACATCCGTTCTTAGTTGAGCGTGAAGTGAAGAAAATCGGTATCTTGGTTATTTCAACAGATCGTGGTATGTGTGGTGGATTAAATGTTAATTTATTCAAAACCACACTTAACCAAATCAAAAATTGGAAAGAACAAAATATCTCTACAGATTTGGGCCTGATAGGTTCAAAAGGGATTAGTTTTTTCCGTTCCTTTGGATTTATTAATATCAAAGGTCAACTTTCTGGTTTAGGCGATACACCCGCTCTAGAAGAATTAATTGGTGTCGCAAATACAATGTTTGATGCTTATCGTAATGGTGAAATTGATGCAGTTTATATTGCATACAATAAATTTGTTAATACGATGTCTCAAAAACCTGTTGTACAACAATTAGTTCCTTTACCAGAATCTAAAGACGATCATTTAAATGAAAGACAACAGACTTGGGATTATCTTTATGAACCAGAACCAAAAGTACTATTAGATAGTCTTTTAGTTCGTTATTTAGAATCCCAAATTTATCAAGCGGTTGTAGATAATTTAGCTTCAGAACAAGCGGCTCGAATGGTAGCAATGAAAGCAGCAACTGATAATGCAGGTAATTTAATTAATGATCTGCGGTTGGTGTATAACAAAGCTCGTCAAGCAAGTATCACAAATGAATTGAATGAAATCGTAGCCGGTGCGGCAGCGATTTAAGAAAAGAGGAACGGTAATGTCAGCAGGAAAAATTGTACAAATCATCGGTGCGGTGATTGACGTTGAATTTCCACAAGATGCAGTGCCAAAAGTTTACGATGCATTAAAAGTTGAATCAGGTTTAACACTTGAGGTGCAACAACAATTAGGTGGCGGTGTGGTACGTTGTATCGCATTAGGTGCTTCTGATGGTTTAAAACGTGGTTTAAAAGTAGAAAACACGAATGAGCCGATTCAAGTACCGGTAGGCACAAAAACCCTTGGTCGTATTATGAATGTATTGGGTGAACCAATTGACGAACAAGGTCCAATCGGTGAAGAAGAGCGTTGGGCTATCCACCGTTCTGCGCCAAGCTATGAAGAACAATCAAACAGTACGGAATTATTAGAAACTGGTATCAAAGTTATCGACTTAATTTGTCCATTTGCTAAAGGTGGTAAAGTTGGTCTATTCGGTGGTGCGGGTGTAGGTAAAACCGTTAACATGATGGAATTAATCCGTAACATCGCGATCGAGCACTCTGGTTACTCTGTATTTGCGGGTGTAGGTGAACGTACTCGTGAAGGTAATGACTTCTATCATGAAATGAAAGATTCTAACGTATTAGATAAAGTATCTTTGGTTTATGGTCAGATGAATGAGCCACCAGGTAACCGTTTACGTGTTGCGTTAACTGGTTTAACCATGGCAGAAAAATTCCGTGATGAAGGTCGTGATGTATTATTCTTCGTGGATAATATCTATCGTTATACCCTTGCTGGTACGGAAGTATCTGCGTTATTAGGTCGTATGCCATCAGCGGTAGGTTATCAACCAACCTTAGCTGAAGAAATGGGTGTATTACAAGAACGTATTACTTCAACTAAAACAGGTTCTATTACCTCTGTACAAGCGGTATACGTACCTGCGGATGACTTAACTGACCCATCTCCAGCAACAACTTTCGCACACTTAGACTCAACCGTTGTATTAAGTCGTCAAATTGCGTCTTTAGGTATCTACCCAGCTGTTGATCCATTAGATTCAACTTCACGTCAGTTAGACCCACTTGTTGTTGGTCAAGAACATTATGATATTGCTCGTGGTGTACAAGGTATTTTACAACGTTATAAAGAATTGAAAGATATTATCGCAATTCTTGGTATGGACGAATTATCTGAAGAAGATAAATTAGTGGTGGCACGTGCACGTAAAATTGAACGTTTCTTATCACAGCCGTTCTTCGTTGCTGAAGTATTTAACGGTACTCCGGGTAAATATGTTCCATTAAAAGAAACCATTCGCGGCTTTAAAGGTATTTTAAGCGGTGATTACGACCATATCCCAGAACAAGCGTTCTATATGGTAGGTTCAATCGACGAAGCGCTAGAAAAAGCCAAAAATATGTAATCACTTCAAGTCATTTGAAGGAGAACAAAAATGGCGACATTTAATTTAACAATAGTAAGCGCAGAGCGAAAAATCTTTGAAGGTGAAGTGAAACAGATCCAAGCAACAGGTGTTGAGGGAGAATTAGGAATTCTCCCTGGACACACACCATTGCTAACGGCAATTAAACCAGGGATTGTTAAATTTACCCTTCAAGATGGAAATGAAGAAGTTATCTATGTTTCCGGTGGTTTTTTAGAGGTTCAACCAAATATTGTTACGGTACTAGCAGATGTTGCTATCCGTGGTAGTGAATTAGATGCTGAGCGTATTCGCGAAGCAAAACGTAAAGCTGAAGAAAACATTGTATCTCATGCATCAGATGTAGATCATGATTTACTGGTTGCAAAACTTTCTAAAGAGTTAGCAAAACTTCGAGCTTATGAGTTGACTGAAAAACTCTTGAAAACAGGACGGTAATAAAAAAGTGCGGTGAATTTTCACCGCACTTTTTATATCTAATAATATATCCTTTAAACATACCTTTCTATATCAACTGTTGACTACTCTATTCACTTATTATAGCCACTCTATACTATATTATTTTCCCAAATAGCTTTGACCAACTTTTCTATATTAGATTAAAATATACGCCTTTTTAAATTTTATCCTTAAGGAAGAAAAATGGAAGAATCTTCGGAATTAGAAAAACTCCCAAAAATGATAACAGGAGTCCTAAAAATAGTGTTAAGTTCTGCATTAATTGCATTAGCAATTGTACTAATTATTGCTTTGGGTAAAATAACTTATACCTTAGCAATGATGGTTTTAAATACATCAAGCTTTGTACCCTATGATGTTGCTGAACAAGCTGTAATGTTTTTCTTATATTTCGGGTTTATAGGATTAATAGTTCAATATTTTAAAAGTGGCTATCATTTTCCATTGCGCTATTTTATATACGCAGGGATTACAGCAATGTTACGACTCATTATTGTAAATCATGAAAGCTCAGTTGATACCTTATTATTTGCTGGTTCAATTCTTGTTATGGTTATTGCGCTTTGCCTTGTTTTATATTCTAACAGACTTAAAAATCTATAAAGATATAAAATCCCAAAGCATAATAAAACGCACTTCATTGAAGTGCGTTTTATCTATTATAATCAGTATTTATTCTAATTTGCTTTGAAAGCTAATCTCCATTTTTTAGCATATTTTCCTCATTTTTTTCAAGAGGAATATTGTCTATAGCCATTACGGATTTTAAACTATCTTGTCGTACTTGTTCTGCTAGGACTTTATCACCAGACTGTTCAAAAACGTAAGAAGCCATCATCAAATCATTTGATTCTAATTGATTAGGACAAGCAATCACCTTTTTAAAAACTTCAGCAGCTTGGGAAAATTCGTTATTACGAACATATAAATAGCCCAACGCTCGATTAATACAACATTTTTCTACATCACCTGCACGCTTAGCTCGTTTTGCTACAAGTTTAATTAACTTACTGTTATCTTCCGGCTGTAAACGTGTAATTTGAGTGCAAAGCGCTTTACCAATTGGTGTGTTGTCACCAATTTTTTTCAAGATTTCAAGGGTAAATTCTGCTGCAGACTCATGATCATTACAATCAATTAAACGTTGAATTAAGCCTACTTTTAAATCAACATTATTACGGCGACGACGAGGTAGCTCATCCCACCATGTAAGTAATCCATCAACGCCTTCCTCATTCATCTTTTCATCAAGTAGGCCATTTTCTGTTTGCGTACGAAGTTCTTGAAACTCTTCTGTGCTAAATAAACCACCATTTTCTACACTGTCTAAAATTTCATCAAGCGCTTGATAAGCTTTAGAGCGCAAATAAATATCCACAGCAAGTTTTAATACTTCTTTATTACGGTTAGACATTTCAAGCAGGCTATCTACTGAACTACGCGCTGCTGGTAATTTATTTTGTTGTAATAAAATCCGAGTCCGAGCGATTTCAACCAATAAATTATCAGAACCCGCTAACTCTGTTGCCTCAATTAAATAACGATTTGCACTAAATTCATCACCGCGTTGTTGTGCTGCTTCAGCAGCTTTGATTAGATTTAATACTGGCTCAGCAGAGTGTTTGGCATTTTTACCAATCAATTTTTCTGCTTTTGCATAATCTCCCTCATTCATTTTAACCAAACCTTCAAGGGTTTGTTTTTGTGCTCTAACACGTTTACGGCGTGAAAACCAGTTGTAAGATCCTCTACTTAAACGTAAAAATCGGGTAATAATCCACTCCAATCCATAAATGATTGCTAACGCGATAACAAAAAAGATGACTAGCGTTGTAATAGACATTTCAATAATATTGTTAGCCGTTTCAATACGGACATAACCTTGCTGACCAGAAAGATAAGGTCCAGCCACAAGTCCTGCAAGCAGCGCTATCATTAGAAAAAGCACTCTAAACATAGGCTCTCCTTATTGTTGATGCTCGGCTTTTGCCGGTTTATCTTCAGATTTTTGCATTGTATCCTCTACTTTC
Source organism: Haemophilus sp. SZY H36 (assembly GCF_018829625.1). Lineage (NCBI taxonomy): Bacteria > Pseudomonadati > Pseudomonadota > Gammaproteobacteria > Pasteurellales > Pasteurellaceae > Haemophilus > Haemophilus sp. SZY H36. The sequence continues at coordinate 44,530 of NZ_JAHKKA010000005.1, forward strand.
GGCATACTTTCAACCGCTTTATCTGTCTCAATTTCTACTTTTTGTACATCTAATGGTAAGCGATTAAGATATTTATCAAGCAATGTTAAACTCGCCAATTGTTCTGGAACATCCACATAAATAGACAGTTCTGACAATTCATCCACAGATTTTAAGAAGTTCTGCGTAGTTTCAGAATTTGTATCAAAATAGCTACGAACCCAAGACGACACAGCATCTAAAGATTGTTTATAAAGCTCATCCTGTTGACGAGGTACAGCCATAATAGCAAGTTGTAAACGTAAACGAATATTTTCACGAAGATAAATATCTTGATTCGGTGCTAATAATTCTTTCTTATTTGCGCTTTGTTTTGGCGAAATACGAATAAAATGATTTAAGAAAGAAGTAGCACTTTTTTCAACATTTTGTTGCCAATCCTCGATACTATCGGATAATTTATTATTATTTTCAGGGGTGTCATCAAAATTTACATTAAGCACTTGCAACTCATCAACTGTGTTGGCAAGCTGTGAAAGTTTTTGCATCACTGAATTTTGATCTACACTAGAAAGAGAAAGTAATTTCTTCAAATCTTGGTTAATCGCATTACGAACAGAATTAGCTTGAGCATTATTAATTTTAACTAGCGTTTCATCAGCTAATTTCAATAAAGAAATAGCTGTATCAACGTCATTATCTAAAATAAGTTTACGTAGTGCGTTATTCAATAAAAAATCGACCTCAGAGAATAGCCAATCATTTGGTTGTTGTGCACTTGCAAGTTGACTCACTTGTTTTATTTGTGCCTGTAAAGTAGTAATTTCTTCCGTTTTACTTTTATTAAATTCTTCTAATTGAATTACCTTTTCCTGCATGGCTTTTAAACCACTTTCCAATTGGCTTACTTGCTCATTTTTCTCATTTGAAGTAACACGAGAGGCTGACTCTCCGACTTGGTTTTCAAGAACAATTAACTTTTTCTGAAAGTCTGTAACTTGTTGTTGGCCAATATAATAACCAGCACCGCCAACACCAAGCGCAATTAAAATAGCTAACAAACTTAATGCTGTACCATTTTTTTTAACTATCGTTTGTTGAAGAACCGGCTGTTCTGCAAATTGTTCCGCTTCCGTTTTTTCTACTACTATTTCAGGGGTATCGCTGACTTTTTCAGTGATATCATTTGATTGATTCTTTGCCATATCAATTCCTTAATGAGTCTTAAGTAAGGTATTTAATAAACTTGTGTTATCTGCTTTAGGAGAAATGACGACATTAGCCCAACCAGCTTCTTTCGTAAAATTAGCAATACGTTGGCTTACAGTAATCAGTGTGCATTGTTTTAACCATGCCTGATCATTTTCAGGCACAAATGTTAATAGGGATTGAACGATGTCTAAGCTTGTCGCCACAATAGTATTTACACCTAAACGCTTACAAATATTTATTTTTTCTTCTGCATCATAAAGAAGAGGCTCCCGACGATAACATTCAACATAGCTTACCAATGCTCCACGTAATTCCGCTTGTTTGCGGAAAAAATCTCGACCATTATTAGCTCGTAATATTAAAATTTGTTTACCTTGCAAAAATTGCATTTCGGGTAACTCTAACAAACCTTCACTGCTTTCAGAACGAATAGGGTAACGCACATTGCGCTCGCTTTGACAAGAAAAATACTGTGCGGTTCGTTCTCCAACTGTAAAGAAATGTAAATCTTTTCTCCAAATATTATTTGTTTTTTTTAATATTTTATCTGCAAAATCCACCGCACTTTTAGAAACTAAGAACACATAATCACCAGCATTGAGTTGATTTAATCTAGTGGGTAAATTAACAAGCTCATAGCCTTCTTCTAGAGTAAATAAAGGCAAATGAAGTGCTGCCACACCTGATTGACTTAACATCTCAACCAATTGTCTACCACGTTCGTCAGGGCGAGTCACTAAGACAGCCATTACTTCTCCCTATTATGCATAAATTCTTGCTAAAATTTTATCAGCACCTTGAGCTAATAACTGTTTAGCCAAAGTACGGCCTAATTCTTCTGCATTTTCTACCGCACTTTTGCCTTCTGCTCGAAGAATCAACGAACCATCCACATCACCCACTAATGCACGTAAATAAATTTCATCTCCCTGTAACACAGCATACCCCCCAATTGGTACCTGACATCCACCTTGTAATGCAGTATTCATCGCACGTTCAGCCAAAACACATGCTGTTGTTTCTTCATCAGCTAGCGGTGCTAATAAATCTTTCACGACTATATCATCCGTTCGGCATTCTATTCCTACAGCACCTTGTCCTGCAGCTGGCAATGACTGTTCTACTTCAATAAAAGAAGCAATTCTAGATGCTAAACCTAAACGAATTAAACCTGCAGAAGCCAAAATAATGGCATCGTATTCACCAGCATCAAGTTTACTTAAACGCGTACCCACATTTCCACGTAAAGAACGAATATCTAAATCTGGTCGAAGCTGTTTTAACTGACATTGACGACGCAAACTAGATGTTCCTACAATCGCGCCCTGTGGTAATTCAGATAAAGAACAGTAAGAATTTGAAACAAAAGCATCTCGTGGATCTTCGCGTTTACAAATCACACTTAAGCCTAAACCTTCAGGAAAAGCCATTGGCACATCTTTCATTGAATGTACAGCAATATCTGCTCGCTTCTCCAATAATGCATGCTCTAGTTCTTTCACAAATAAACCTTTTCCCCCAATTTTTGCTAAAGGTGAATCTAAAATCACATCACCTTTTGTCACCATAGGCACAAGTTCAACAGTTAAATGGGAATAAAGTTGCTCTAAGCGGTCTTTCACAAAATTTGCTTGCCATAAAGCTAAAGGACTTTGACGCGTTGCGATTTTTACAATTCGAGATTGGGTCATAATTGATTCAATTTGCATAATAAAACTGCTAATCATCCTATCACTGTTAGGAAAAAAAGTCATTTTGATTGTACTGTGATGATGATTAGCAAAATAAAAGCTCAACTTAATTTTTTGATCTCGATCACAAAATAAAAATAATTATCAAAAATATATACAAAATAAAAATTCATTATTTATAATAATTATCATTTATATAACTTAAGGAAATCATAAATGAAACAACATAAATTAACCCCTTATGCTTTGTTGCTGATTACTGCAGGCATGTCTGTTACGAGTTATGCTTTGGCTGAGGAGCAATTAGAAACTATTAATGTTTCTACAGAACTAGATAGTTCTACAAAAGCTAATCATTCTGAAAAGAAAACAGCGAAGATTATTCAACAAGAATTAATCCAAAATAATAAAGATCTTGTGCGTTATAGTCCTGATGTTGGGGTGGTCGATCAAGGTCGTCATCAAAAAGGTTTTGCTATTCGTGGCGTAGAAGACAACCGTGTCGGTATTAGTATTGATGGCGTAGCTTTACCTGATTCTGAAGAAAACTCACTTTACAAACGTTATGGTAATTTAAATACTTCTCGTCAGAGTATTGATCCTGAGCTTGCTCGTACTATTGATATTGCTAAGGGCGCAGATTCTTTTAATCAAGGAAGTGGTAATATTGGTGGAGGGGTTAATTATCGCACTCTTGAACCTTTTGATATTGTAAGAAACGGTCGAAAATTTGGTGCGTTATATCGTACAGGATACGCTTCTCGCAACACTGAATGGGTAAATACTTTAGGTGTTGCCTATGCTGGTGAAAAAGCGGAAGCCTTATTACTTTATTCTAATCGCCACGGGCATGAAATGAAAAGTGCGGGTGGTTATACCATTCCTGAAGACTCACTTTATACTCGTTCTCGTGGTCGTGATAAACAAACTCCAGATGATTCAACACATAATAATCATAGCTATTTAGCGAAATTTGCATATCGTTTTAATGATAGTCACAGAGTTGGCGTTTCTTATAGTGGTTCACGTAATAAAAATTATATTATTGAAGATTCAGCAACTACTTCGTCAGCTTGGCGTGAGGCAGATGATCGTGCTAAACGTGATACTGTCAATGTTTTTTATGAATATTTACCAAATTCAAAAGTAATTTCATTGGTTAAGCTAGATTTAGATTATCAGAAAACACAAACCGCAGCTTATAATTATGAGGGTTTTCGAGCTAAAAAAGATGGTGGAACTCTTTATGAAAATAGAACACCAAATGATAAGAACCTAAGATTTTTTAATACAAAATTTAATCGTATTAATTTAGGTATTGATAGCCAGCCATTAGATTTCTTTAATACAGGCCATACTTTTTTATTAAAAACATCATTTTCAGAAAGAAAATTTGATGTTTTACACAAAGATTCTTATTTTGATACAGATACGTGGTCTTATGGAGCGGAAACTTTAGAAACTATGATGATGCCAGTTGAAAGTTATCATCACTTTGTGTCTCTAAAAGATAATATTGAATTTAACCCTGAATTAAAAGGGCATTTAGGCTTGCGTTATGATTGGGCTAAGCATGAGCAGAAAAGTTTAAATGGATTAGCTTGTAAATTTTGTAGAAAAGCTGAGAATGCTAAATTCCATAACATTAGTTGGACAGCTGGAATAGAGAAAATGATCAACGATGAGTGGAAATTAGGTTATAACATTGGTACTGGTTTCCGGATTCCAAATGCATCTGAAATGTATTTTGATTACAGAGATAATGCATCTGGTGCTTGGATGTCAAATCCTAGCTTAAAAGCAGAAAAGAGTTTGACACAAAATATTAATCTTATAGGCAAGGGGCATTTAGGAGAGTTTTCACTTAATTTGCATCATACTCGTTATAAAGATTTTCTTTATGAACAAGAGACTTGGGCTTATTACAATTATTATAAAGATCTTTGGCGTTGGCGTCCTGTTCAACAAATGCAAAATATTGATTCTGCCAAAATTTATGGTGTTGAATTTACTGGAAGACTTAACTTAAATGAAGTTACGCCAATACCAAATGGCTGGAAATTGTTTGCTTCTTTAGGCTATAGCAAAGGAAGCATGTCTAATAATGCAAGTTTAATGTCACTTCAACCAATTAAAGCTATTGTTGGATTAGATTATGAGGATCCTAACGGTAAATGGGGGATTTTCTCTCGTTTAACATACTTGGGGGCAAAAAAAGCAAAAGATGCTCAATATTTGAAAAATCAAAGAGAGCGTTGTGTGAAAAAAGAACTTAAAAAGAATCCATATTATGAATGGGGGTATGGTCCTGAATATCAAGAAGAATGTTCTGAATATGTGCATGAGACAACTTTAGCAACATGGAAGCATTTAAATTCAAAAGCCTTTATATTCGATATGTTTGGTTTCTATAAAGTGGCAGATAATGTTACTTTACGTGCTGGTGTTTATAATCTATTTAATCGTAAATATCACACTTGGGATGCGTTACGTGGTTTAGATAGTACTGGAGGTCTAATTAATTCCGTAGGTCTTGATCCTCATGAAAAATATGGTGGTTATCCAGGACTTCAACGTTATTATCAACCAGGTCGCAATTTTGCAGCTTCTATTGAAATTCGTTTTTAATTATTAAATTTTTTATAGCAAAGTACGCATAGTAATGTGCGTACTTCTTTTTATTTTAGGAGCAATCATTATGATGATAGATAAACGCCTAATTAACACGGTGGCCGATAGTAAAAAATGGATTGGTGTCACTGTGTTGTGGAATTGGGTGGCATTAGTTGGCGGGATTATTAGTGCCGTCGTGTTTTCTTATATTTTACAGGCCGCTTATTTTAAAGACTTGACGATGTCAAGTGCGGTGGGTTTAGGTGTAATTTTAATTGCAGCATTGGCATTACGTGCTTTTGCGGGTAAAAAATCGGTGCAGGCGTCTTATTTTGCCAGCACAAAAGTGAAGCATGAATTGCGTAGCCTTATCTACCGTAAATTGGCTTCTATGCCACTTAACCAAGTGAACCAACAATCCACTTCAAGCATTATCCAAGTGGCATCAGAAGGTGTAGAGCAGCTTGAAATCTATTTTGGCCGTTATTTGCCGCAGCTTTTTTATAGCTTGCTTGCACCGCTTACCCTCTTTGTTTTCTTGATTTTTTTCAGCTTTAAAACAGCCATTATTTTATTAATTTGCGTGCCGCTTATTCCAATGTCGATTATTGCGGTGAATAAAATTGCGAAAAAACTCTTGGCAAAATATTGGTCGATTTATGTGGGATTAGGCAGCAGCTTTTTAGATAACCTACAAGGTTTAATTACGTTGAAAATCTATCAAGATGATGCTTACAAAGCGAAAGAGATGGATAAAGAGGCTGAGCATTTCCGCAAAATTACCATGAAAGTGCTTACTATGCAGCTTAACTCGGTTTCTCTTATGGATTTACTCGCTTATGGTGGCGCGGCAATTGGGATTTTAACGGCTTTATTGCAATTCCAAGACGCACAACTCAGCGTGTTAGGCGTGATTTTATTTATTCTACTTTCTTCCGAGTTCTTTATTCCGCTTCGTTTGCTTGGTTCATTCTTCCATGTGGCGATGAATGGCAAAGCGGCTTCAGATAAAATTTTCACATTGCTTGATACACCAGTGGAAACCCAACAAAGTGTGGTAGATTTTGAGGCCAAAAATAACGTTCAAGTGGAAATTAAAGATTTACATTTTGCGTATTCTGCAGAAAAACCAGCCATTCAGGGTTTAACTTTAACGATTCAACCAAACCAACTTTCAGTGTTTGTGGGTAAAAGTGGTTGCGGTAAATCAACCTTAGTTTCGTTGTTGATGGGCTTTAATAAAGCGCAACAAGGTGAGATTTTGTTTAATGGACAAAACGCCGCTGAAATAGACCGCACTTCTTTCTATCAAAAAGTATCGTTGGTGAGCCATAGCAGTTACGTGTTTAAAGGCTCACTGCGTGAAAATATGACGATGGCGAAAATTGATGCCACAGATGAACAAATTTATGAGTGTTTAGAACAAGTGAATCTTGCCCACTTTGTACGTGAAAATGGCGGATTAGATATGCAGCTATTAAGCCGCGGCGCGAATTTATCCGGCGGTCAGATTCAACGTTTAGCCTTAGCACGTGCTTTATTGCACAATGCGGAGCTTTATATTTTTGACGAAGCGACCAGTAATATTGATGTGGAAAGCGAAGAAATTATTTTGCAGTTTATTCAACAATTTAAACAACAAAAAACCATTGTGATGATTTCTCACCGCTTGGCAAATGCAGTAAATGCGGACTGTATTAACGTACTTGACCAAGGCAAATTGATTGAGCAAGGCACACACGAAACCTTAATGGCAAAACAAGGTGCGTATGCTGAAATGTTCCAACAACAAAAAGATTTAGAACAAATTAGAGAGGTGGCAAATGCGTAAAAATGGTTTTGTTGTAATGGGGCATTTGTTGAAATTAGTGACCCCACTTGCGCACATTATGGCGTTTACTATCACCATGGGAACGCTCGGTTTCCTGGCTGCCATCTTTATTATGGTGCTGGGTGCGATGGGGTTAGTGAATCTTTTAAACTTTGATACCCATTTAAGTTTCTCTGGAATTTTGACCGCACTTATTGTATTGGCGGTGGCTCGTGGCGCATTGCGTTATTTAGAGCAAATGTCAGGGCACTACATCGCTTTTAAATTATTGGCATTATTGCGTGATAAAGTGTTTTCTTCTTTGCGCCGCTTAGCTTTTGTGAAGTTACAAGATAAACAAACAGGGCAATTAGTGTCTTTAGTGACTAATGATATTGAATTGCTTGAAGTATTTTATGCGCACACCATCGCACCAATTATGATCGCGTTCTTTACCTCTGCGATTTTATTGTTGGTTTTTGCGCATCTTTCTGGTTGGTTTGTGCTTGTGGCATTGGCTGCGTATTTAACAGTAGGCGTGATTTTACCGATTATCACTACCAAATTGGCGCGTGAAGATGGCAGACGCTATCGTGAATTAGTAGGCGAAATGAATGATTTCTTCCTAGACAGTGTGCGTGGTATGAAAGAAATTCAGCTTTTCGGCTATGCGAAACAACGTTTAGATGAAATTCAACAACGCAGCCAAAAAATTGATACGGCTTTTGAGCGCATTAAAGACCAAGAAGCGAAAGTGCGCGTTTATACTGAAGTGGCAGTATCCGTTTTCAACATTATTATGCTGTTTACTGGCTTAATTTTGTTTAGCTTGGATAAAATTGATTTCTCAGCCTTTTTAGTTGGTGTGATTTTATTAATGTCGAGCTACGGGCCAGTTATCGCCTTAAGTAACCTTTCAAGCAACTTATTACAAACTTTGGCTTCAGGTGAGCGTGTATTAAGTTTATTAGCGGAAGAACCAGAGTTAAAAGATGTAGAAAGTGCGGTAGATTTGAAGGACGTTTCTTGCATTGATGTGGAGAATGTAAACTTTGCTTACGGCGAAGAACAAATTTTATCGGATGTGAGCTTATCTGTGAAAAAAGGTGAAATTTTGGGTATTCACGGCAGAAGCGGTAGCGGTAAAAGTACCTTGTTGAAATTGCTGATGCGTTTTTACGATCCAAAATCAGGCAGCATTAAAATTAACGGCGAAACCTTACCGAATATCAACACTCGTAGCTTGCGTGACAATATGGCGTACATTACTCAGCAAACCTATATTTTCAACGAAACCATTGAAGAAAATATTCGTCTTGCGCGCCGTGACGCAACGTTAGAAGAGATTATGGAAGCGGCGAAGAAAGCCTCAATTCATGATTTCATTTTAAGCTTACCACAAGGCTATCAAACAAAAATGACGGAATTGGGCGGTAACCTCTCTGATGGTGAAAAACAACGTATCGGTATTGCCCGAGCATTCTTGCATAATGCGCCGATTATCTTGCTTGATGAGCCAACCAGCAATTTGGATAGCTTAAACGAAGCAATGATTTTGAAATCATTACTCGATGTTAAAGCTGAAAAATTGATTATTCTCGTTAGCCACCGCCAATCCACGATGGCAATTTGTGATCAGGTGATTGGTATAGAAAACGGCAGAATGTCCTAAATTAATATAAGAAAAAATCGCACTGTTAAAGGTGCGATTTAATTATATTTTAAAACTAATCTTATAAAAAAGAGCGGTGAAAATTCACCGCACTTTTACTTTCAAACACAGAAAATCTTATTCCCCACGCTTCAGCATGCCTTGTTTTTTCAAATTCACCAAAATAATTGAAATTGCAGCAGGGGTGATACCTGAAATTCGGCTGGCTTGGCCAATGGAAACAGGACGATGCTGTTCCAACTTCGCACGTACTTCATTAGATAAACCAGACACTTTGCTGTAATCAAAGTTAGCTGGGATAGCTGTATTTTCGTGGCGTTTTTGTTTTTCAATTTCTTCTTGTTGATGCTCAATATAGCCTTGATACTTAATGGCAATTTCCACTTGTTCTACGGCTTCTCGGTCTTCCATTGCCGGTTTGTATGGCGTTAAAGAAGTCAAAATATCATAGGTCATTTCTGGACGGCGTAATAAATCTTCACCGCTGGCTTCACGCACAAGTGGGCTACCAAGCACTTTATTCACTTCTTCTAAATATTCAGAACGCGGATGCAACCAAATGCTGCGTAAGCGTTGGCGTTCCTGTTCAATATTTTCCATTTTTTGATTAAAGCGCGCCCAGCGAGCCTCATCAATCAAACCTAATTCATGGGCAATCGGCGTTAAACGAATGTCTGCATTGTCTTCACGTAATAACAAACGGTACTCAGCACGAGAAGTGAATACACGATATGGTTCTTTGGTACCAAGTGTGCAAAGGTCATCAACCAGTACGCCAGTATAAGATTGATCACGACGTGGATACCATGCATCTTTATCTTGTACGTAAAGACCTGCGTTAATCCCAGCCAATAAACCTTGTGCTGCCGCTTCTTCATAACCCGTTGTACCGTTAATTTGACCTGCAAAGAATAAACCTGAAATAGCTTTTGTTTCTAACGTTGGTTTTAAGTCACGCGGATCAAAATAATCATATTCAATGGCATAACCTGGCTTCACAATACGTGCATTTTCTAAACCTTTCATGGAATTCACAATGCCCATTTGTACGTCAAACGGCAAACTGGTAGAGATCCCGTTTGGATATACTTCATTACTGGTTAAGCCTTCTGGTTCCAAATAAATTTGATGTGAATTACGATCCGCAAAACGCATTACTTTATCTTCAATAGATGGGCAATAACGTGGACCGATCCCTTCAATCACACCAGTATACATAGGACTGCGATCCAAATTATTACGGATCACTTCATGGGTTTGTTCATTGGTATGGGTAATATAACAAGGAATTTGTTGTGGGTGATCTGAAACAGATCCCATAAAAGAAAACACAGGTAAAACTGCATCACCATGTTGTTTAGCTAATACATCAAAATTGATCGTACGTGCATCAATACGTGGTGGTGTACCTGTTTTAAGACGATCTACACGTAATCCTAGATCCCTTAATCGATGTGAAAGATTTACAGAAGCAGGATCTCCAGCACGACCACCTTCATAATTTTCCAATCCAATATGAATTTTACCAGCTAAGAAAGTACCTGCAGTTAATACCACTGATTTAGCACGAAAAGTTAATCCCATTTTTGTGCTAACGCCTGTAACTCGATCTTGCTCAATTAGAATATCGGTGGCTTCTTGTTGGAAAATATCTAAATTAGGTTGATTTTCCAATGCAGTACGAACAGCTTGACGATATAAAACTCTGTCAGCTTGAGCACGAGTAGCACGCACTGCTGGGCCTTTACTGCTATTTAAAGTACGAAATTGAATCCCTGCTTTATCTGCAGCATGCGCCATTAAACCGCCCATTGCATCCACTTCTTTTACTAAATGACCTTTACCGATCCCACCAATTGCAGGGTTACAAGACATTTGCCCTAAAGTATCTACATTATGTGTTAATAAAAGGGTTTTTAATCCCATTCGAGCTGGTGCAAGCGCGGCTTCTGTACCCGCATGACCACCACCGATCACAATCACATCATAAGTTTCAGTGTAAAACATATCTATCTCTATTTATTCGGATCAAAAAATTGTCATTATTCTACAGAAATTTAAAACACCTGACAAAAAAAGAATGGATCTATTGATCCTTTGAAAGATCACGTTTGTATTAATAAATAAGATCTCTTTTTATATAAAGATCTTATTATTGTTACTATTAAGATCCTTTGAGGTTGTAAGTAACCTTATTCGATCCTTATGGAAACAGGTGTTATAGGATCTAAAGATCTTGTGAAAATGCGATCATTTTCTTTAAAAATCTTGTGTGTAAAATGGAAAGTTATTAACAACTTTATTTTTTCTCAAAGTTACCAAGTGAGTAAAAACAGTTTTATGACAGATTATTTATGAGTTATCCACAGATAAAAATGAATTTTTATTGAAATCTCTATAATTTAGCTTTTTTTAAACAATTAATTTTATTAAATGTAAGTTTTATGATTTGACTTTGTAGTTACTACAGGTTTTATTCTTCCTTCAAATCAAATAGTTAAGGAAATAAAATGAAAGAAGTTTCTATAGTAAAAAATTATACTCCTAAAGAATATCAGCAGCATGCATCTTGCCCTCATAGTCAAATTTCTAAAAATAAAATGGTATTAGGCATCAGTTTTACAATTATTACCTTTTATATGGTTGTTGAATTTCTAGGGGGATATTGGTTTAACAGCCTTACTTTGATGGCTGATGCTGGGCATATGGCAAATGATAGTTTATCCATTTTTTTAGCATTGATTGGGTTATTTTTAAGTCTAAAATGGCAAAAATGGTTAGCTTTAATCAATGGAATTTCATTAGTTTGGGTCGCTATTTGGATTTTTATTGAGGCTGTAACACGTTGGCAGGCTCCGATAGAAATAGCCGCTTTGCCAATGTTAGGTGTAGCTTTACTAGGGTTTGGGATTAATTTGTTAGTAGCTTTTATAATGCTAAAAAGTAATCGCCATAATTTGAATATTCGTGCAGCATATTTGCATATTTTAGTAGATTTATTTGGTTCGGTTGTTGCTATTATTGCAGGAATAAGTGCTTGGTGGTTAAATTGGCAGTGGGTTGATGTAGTTGCTAGTGGTATCTTAAGTATTTTTGTATTACACAGCGGTATTTCTACAGTTTTTCAAGCTATTAAATCCTTATATAGCAGCGATGACAATTCATTGCCGAATGATCATTCTCATTAAAGTAAAAAATTGCTTGAGGAAATAATGAAAATTAATGAATTAAGTAAATCTACACATACTAATATTGAAACTATTCGCTACTATGAGAAACAAGGAGTATTACCTCCGCCTAAGCGATTGGCTAATGGTTATCGATTTTATGATGAAGAGAGTATAGAGCAATTAAACTTTATTAAAAAATGTCGAATGTTGGGCTTCTCTTTAGAGAATATTCGGGAACTCAATCGTATTAGATTTAGTACGAAAGATCATTATCAAGCAGATCAATTAGTACTTAATCAACTTATTCAAGTAGAAAATAAAATATCTCAATTATTAGAAATTAAAGCTTTTTTGCAGTCTATTGTTACCGAAAATGAACATAATGGAGAAGAATGTAAAGCAATAGAAGGGTTGAAAAGCGAATGCAATTTGTAAAAGAAAGAAGATAGATTAATGAAAATACTTAAAAATTTTACCGCATTTTAGAAGAAAAAATGCCGCCTAAATTTTGATATTCAGACGGCATTTTATTTTTCTAATTATTATTTAGATAAATCAATTTGATATACAGCAAATCCTACTTCATCTGTACCCACTTGTTTCATTGGATACTGTGCTTTTTCTTTGATGAATTTAGCTGCTTGTTCACTTGGAGAGGTTTCAAAACGAACATCTAATTTATCATTGCCTTTAATTGGCGTAAAGCGCCAGTTTTTATCCGCGCTAGGGTTTACAGAACCTTCTTTTTCACTGGTTACTTTAATGTAATCAGCTAAAATTTGACGGTTTTCATCTGGTGATGCGTAAACAATATGTTGATCGCCAGTGCCTGGGAATTTATTACCGTAAGCACGATAGTTATTCGTTGCAATCAAAAATTCTGCTTTTGGATCAACTGGTTTGCCTTGATAAGTGAGGTTCACTACACGATGCGATTCTGGGTTAATTAATTTACATTCACCATCGTAACGAGCAGGTTTGGTTAGATCGTATTCATAATTGACACCATCAATCACATCAAAGTTATAAGTGCGGAAACCTTCCCAGTCGATTAATGATTGTGGTTTATCACTTGTGGGGTCAATTTGTTTAAACATACCAGCACTACATTCTAACCATTCTTTTAATTGTTCGCCTGTTGCTTTAACAACTACTAATGTATTTGGATAGAGATATAAGTCCGCAGCGTTACGGAAAGTTAATTCACCTTTATTTACTTCGGTATAACCTGTTGGGTCATTTTTACGACCACCCGCTTTAAATGGTGCGCCTGCACTTAAAATAGGTAAGCCAGCCATTGCTGCAACACTTGGTGCAACTTTTTCTACATAGGCTTTTTGTGCTTGGTTTACAATTTGAATGGTTGGATCATCTTGTACTAATGCAAGATAGCTGTACATATTATCTGTTGCTTTACCAATAGGTTGAGAAACAAATTTACGTGTTGCTTCGTGAACTGGTTTTAAAAGTGCGGTAATATCTGGGTCATTTTCTGCAAGTGCTTTTTTATTTTCTGCATCATAAATTGGACGAAGAACCGCTTTTCCAGAGGTTACAATCCATTTACCTTTGTGTTCTGTTAATCCTAAATCCACCACGCTGATATTATTTGCCCAGTAACCAGCCATACTTTCTGGTACACCTTTTACCGTACCATTTACGATGTCTGCATTTGGTGATTTCGCAAATTCTTTATTTGGGAATAAACGGTGTGAGTGACCAAAAATAACGGCATCAATATGTGGAACATCAGCTAGATAGAATGCTGAGTTTTCAGCACCTTCTTGATAAGGTTCATCAGATGGGCCTGTGTGAGCTAATGCAACGACAATATCAGCCCCTTTTTTCTTCATTTCAGGGACATATTTTTGTGCTGTTTTTACAATATCACGGGTTTCAACTTTGCCTTGAAGGTTCGCTTTATCCCAAACCATAATTTGCGGTGGCACAAAACCGATGTAACCAATTTTTAATTTATGTGTTTTACCGTGATTATCCACCACAGATTTTTCTTGAATTACATAAGGTGTGAAATAAGGTTCTTCAGTTCCTACTTTTACTACGTTGGCATTTACAATTGGGAATTTAGCTTGTTTGATACAGTCAGCTAAATAATCTAAACCATAGTTAAACTCATGGTTACCTAACGTTCCTACTTCATAGTGCATTGCATTTAAGCAATCAACTGCAGGGTTAGATTTGCCTTCTTTATAGCCTTGAGCAGCTTGATAATCAGCAATAGGGTTACCTTGAATTAAATCCCCGTTATCAACCAATACACTATTTTTTACTTCAGAACGAGCTTGACGAATAAGGCTTGCTGCACGAGTAAAACCGAATTTCTCGGTTGGGGCGTCTTTGTAATAATCAAAGTCTGTTAAGAAACTGTGAACGTCAGTAGTAGCAACAATACGTAAATCTACATCATGTTTACCTTTTGCTGTCGCAAAACGGCTTGCACTTAATGCAAGAATACTGCTTGCACCGATTTGAATAAAATGACGTCTATTAATCATTGAGTTTTCCTTATAAGGTGAGTAGATATTGCCTTTATTCTAAGAAAAATAGAGGATTCTTAAAAGAAAGGAGTAAAAATATTTTTGTTTAATTAAGCTAATAATCTTTGTACTAAAGATGTATAAATATTAACCCCAGTAAGTAATTGATTTTCATCAAAATCAAATTCAGCTTCATGATGACCTGCTGTGCGATCTGCTCCAAGAATGAAGTAAATAGCTTTTCCTCCGTGTTCTTGTACACGTCTACCTAAGATAGTCGCATCTTCACTTGCATTGAAAGCATAATCTGAATTTACGTTATTTATTTGTGGTTGTTCAAGGGATATTTCTTCGATGAGTTTTATAAGTTCAACATCGTTATTCATATCCACGGCTTCACCTACAATTTCAGTTTCATATGCGACATCAAAACTTATGGAGATACCTTTGGCTATTTGCATGACTTGTTCAGTCATGTATTCATTAATTGCTTTATTTTCTCCCCGCACTTCTAATTGTAATTCAGCAGAGGATGGAATAACATTTCGTCCTTCACCCGCTTTTAGCACACCCACATTAATTCTTGTCATGCCTTCGCCATGGCGTGCAATACCATGAAGTTGAGTGACTGTATGTGCTGCAGCTAATAAAGCATTACGACCTAAATGGGGGGTAGCACCTGCATGTGCAGGTTTACCTTTATAGCGAATATCAATTTTTGTAGTGGAAAGAAAATTTCTTGGATTAGCAATAACTGTGCCTGTATTCGCGCAAAAACTAATGTGTGAAGAAGCAAAATAATCTGCATCATCAATTATGCCACTTTGTGCAATGGCTGCTGCACCACGAACACCTTCTTCTGCTGGTTGGAATACAATTTTTACTTTTCCAGTGAGCTTATCTTTGTTCTGAGCGATCCATAATGCAACACCTAAACCTATTGTAATATGTGAATCATGTCCACAAGCATGCATAAAACCATCGTTAATTGAGGCAAAACCTTCTTTATTTGGAATATGCTCTGGTGAGCGAGTTTCCGTTACATTCACACAGTCTATGTCAAAACGTAATGCAATAGTTTTTCCTGGTTTGCCTGAATCAAATAATGCTACACAACCAGTGTACCCTTCCATTTTTTCGAGCCATTTTTCATTGGCTCCATAGGCTTTTGCATTAGCTAAACCTTTATCTACTACGGCTTGTTTTCGTCCACGAACAAAGTCCGGATTTATAATTTGCTTGCCAAGAAAAATTTCAAAATACCCTAAGTCTTCCAAGTAATCCGCAATGCGAGAAGTTGTCCAAAATTCACTCCAACCAATTTCTGGAAAACGATGAAATTCACGACGCCATTTAACAAGTTGATTTAAATCTAAGTTCATTTTTTTCTCCTTTAAACGTCTATAAAAACAGACCGCACTTAAATAAAGTGCGGTCAATTTTTTACTATTTTTACAACATAAATAATGCTAAGAATAAAACAGCAAGTATCATGCCTGGTGCGGTACGTTTTACCATTTCTACTGGGCTTACCATCGCAAGGCCTGCACAAACAATAGTTACGCCTGCAATTGGTGAAGCTGTACGACCGATTGCACCAGCAATAGCTGCTGCCATACCAAGGTTTACATGAGTGTAGCCGAGTTCTACAGCATGTGGAGTGACGGCACTGTTAAAGGCAATCGCTGCCGCATCGCCAGAGCCTGTAATTAACCCCATTAAGAATGGTCCAATTGTTGCACCCCAACGTACAAATTCGTTGGATTCTTTTAAGAAAGAAATTGCAGCATCCACTGCGCCCGTAGATTTTAATCCTGCTACAAATACACTGGCTGCAATGATAATACCAAGTACGTTTGCATAAGAATTTCCCATACCATTGAAAAATTCTTCAGTGATTTTTACTGGGGAAATACGAGTGACGATAATGCCGTAAATTGCACCAATCAGCATCGCTTGAGGTACACCCATTTTAGTCCATTCAAGACCCGGTACTTGTTGTAATGATGTTCCACCAATCACTAAAATAACTAATGGTATTAATGGTGCAAGGGCATAAAGTACATTGACGCCTTCAACAACTTTTATTTCACTTTCTTTTTGTTCTGCAAGATAAGCTTGGCGATGTTGTTCACCATAATCTTTAAAAACAAGCGCAAGAATTGTTAAAACAACAGCACCTATTGCTCCCGCAATCATATTATATGGCGCATGAGAAAGGTTTACTTGAGCGATAGTTAAGCCTGACATTTCACTAATCATTGCAGAATGAGAAGAACCTGGGCTCATCATTGATCCAAAAGTCCCTGCTAAAATAGCGGCGCCAGCAGTAGCTGGTCGAACACCCGCACTTTTTAATACAGGAATTAATGTTGCGCCAACTGCAGCTGCACAACCAGCAGCAGAAGGAATAGCAATATTGATGAAAAAGGTGATGACTGTTGCAATCGGAATTAAGAAGAATTTTAATCCGCTTAATGGTTTGGTAAGTAAATGCACTAGATGAGTATCACATTGAGTGTATTTCATTACATAAGCAAAACCCATACTAGAACAGATGGCCATAATTAATCCGCCAGATGTCATGCTTTTGGCAAAAGCATCTAATGCGCCCATTGGATTAAGCGTCAGAATGGACATAATTAAGCCGACACCAATCAAAACGGTTCGGGTTTCGGCTTTTTTTATCAGAAAATAAATTGTGGCAATAATGCCAACCACAGCAACGATGGATTTAAATAATTCCATTATATGTTCCTTTTAAGTTAATAAGAAAAAGTTGTATTGATGTCAAATGTGCCACATTCCATATTTTCACTGAAGCACAAAATAGGATTTTCACCCAACACAGTTGCCATTTCATTTTGTATATGAAGCGCAGAACCTTCAGGTAAGGCATATACAAATGCAGTTGGATTAACGAGTAAAAATTCTGCCAAACGTTCTTCTCGGCTTTCACCATTATGACCTTGCATTTTACCTGAAATAAAGTGCGGATTAATTTGATGAGGAAAAAGTTGTAATGCTTGAAATGAAGGAGGATAAGTAATCGGCATATCATTAGTTGTCATAATAGATGCGCCAGCTACATTGGCCCCAGCACTCCAACCAAAATAAGGCTTACCGTTATTTACTTTTTCACGAATGATATCAATCAAATTGTGTTCATAAAGCTGTTTTAACAAACAAAATGTATTCCCGCCGCCAATAGCAATGACATCTGCTTGTTCAATGATATCTCGATGCTGTTTACCATGATGAACGGAAACAATATTCATCCCTAAATCAGAAAGTGCGTTTTGCACAGTTTTTTCATATTCATCAAAAGTGCGGCGTACCCCAGCATAAGGCACAAAAGCAATTGTTTTACCACGATAATCAGCCAAGAAATTTTGTAACCAAGGTATTGTATGTTCAAGATAACCTGTGTTCTTGTATTTTGAGCTACTGAGCAGTAACATGTTTTTCATATTTATAATCCTTTTTAGGGATGAAAAGTTATTGCTATTATGCCGAAGCTAAAAACAAAATCCAGAATAAAAGCTGGATTTTTATAAAGGCAATTCAGTTGTTGACTTAACCGTTTTTAGTGTAACTTCTGATTTTAAGGTTTTAATGCCAAGCCTAGAATTAAGATAGGTATTTTTGATGTAATTAAATTGATCAAGATCGGATACATTGAGTTTCAATAAGAAATCAAAGCTACCAGCCATAAAATGGCATTCGGTAATTTGAGGGATTAATTTCACTTCAAAAATAAACCGCTCTTTTAATTCAGGGTCTTCTTCAAAGAAAGAGCCTAATGCATAAACGATGAGATTACAGTTTACTTTTTTAGGATTTAATAAGGCTACATAGTTATCTATTACGCCACTTTCTTCTAATTGATTCACTCGACGTAAACAAGCTGAATTGGAGAGTCCTATTTCGTTGGCCAATTCATTATTTTGTAATCGACCATTTCGTTGTAATGCTTTAAGAATTCGAGTATCGATATTATCGAAACATTTTTTAAGCATAATAAATCCTTTTTATACTAACAAAAAAGATAACTTATTATAAAAGAAACCGCCTAGAAAAACTGTGATCTAGGCGGCAATTTGACTAATTAAACGCTATATAAGGATACTTGTACTACCAATAAAATTGAACCAATTAGCAATAAGCATCCAATCATTGGCATGACGAATTTAACCCATCTATCAAATGGAATATGCAACATTTGGAGTGTCACCAACACTAATCCTGTTGGTGCTAAGAATAGCATTGCATATTGTCCCCAGTTGTAAGCGGAAACCACAATATCGCGTGGAATACCCACTGAATCAGCAAGTGGCGCCATAATTGGCATTGAAAGTACAGCTAAACCAGAAGAAGACGGCACGATTAAACCTAGGAAAATAAATACGACTAATTGACCTAAGATAAATACGCTACCCGGCATACCGCTAACCACATTAGACATATAATCAAGGATAGTATCAGAAATCATACCTTGTTCGAGCACTAAGTTTACGCCACGAGCAAGACCGATAATTAAGGACACTCCTACTAATTCTGATGCACCTTCTGTGAAGGATTCCACAATATCTTTTTCAGACAAGCCACTGATAAACATAATAATGATAGTAATGGCAAGGAAAGATGCAGCCATTTGAGGGAACCACCATCCGCCAACCATTACACCCCAAATCATAATAGGGAATGCTATGCAGAAAAGCGTTAAGATTAATTTGCGACGAGCTGAGAATTCGATAGTTGTGTTTGGATCAAAGTTTTTCATATAACGTTGACGGAATTCTTCGCGATCGTCGTAAGTATAAGAAAAACTTGGGTCAGCTTTGATTTTTTTACAGTACCAATAAAGATATGCGATTACGCAAGTTGCCCCTAAAACTAAACCTAGAGCACGGAAACCAATCCCTTCAGTAAATTGAATACCAGCCGCATTTGATGCGATAACAACGGAGAATGGGTTAATTGTAGAGAATGCCGTTCCCATAGATGAAGCAAGGAATATAGCCCCTACGCAGACTATCGCATCATATCCCAGAGCCAAGAATACTGGCACCAGAATTGGATAGAATGCCACAGCCTCTTCTTCAATACCGCATGTTGTACCGCCTAACACCATTAAGACGGATACGCTGAATACAATAAAAAACTCATTACCTTTGGTTTTTTTCGCGAGAGCCATCAACCCAGCATTAAAAGAACCAGTACGGTTAATGACACCAATCATCCCTCCCAATACGAAGATAAAGACCATGACATCAACAGCTTCAATGGTGCCTTCTACCATACTTTTTGTGATGTCTTCAATGCCTTTGTGGTGTTGTTCTACACGTTGATAGGTACCAGGAATAGCGATTGGTTTTTTGATCACGCCTTCGGTGAAGTTGGAGAGTTTTATTTTGATATTGAGATTATCAAGAGTGTCTGTTGTGGCGGGATAAGTTTTATCGTCAACGCCGTAAGCTTTAACTACAAAAACATTATCTGTGGAGTTATATGTTAATTTTGAATATGAACCGGATGGAATTACCCAGGTCAATCCAACAGCGAGAATTAAGATTGCAAATAAAATTGTAAACGCTGATGGGAAATTAAACGTTTTCTTCTTTTTGGACGCATCCATAGCGAGCTCCTTATGTGTAACGTTTAAAGTGCGGTTGGTAAAAACATCGGTTAAACCGACCGCACTTTTTACCTTGAGAATGATTTCTCAAAGTTCTTTTATTATTTAAGCATAATAGGATATGCCTTCAGCTTTTTTCGTAATACGAGTACCAGCTTTTCCTTTCACAATGTCCACAATATCAGATAAAGAGCCTATTACTGCATCTTTTCCTGTTTGTTTTGCAAAGTTGATCGCGGCTTGTACTTTCGGCCCCATGGAACCTGCAGCGAAACCAAGTTCTGACATAGCTTCAGGTGATGCGACAGAAATTGCTTTTTGAGTTGGTTTTCCCCAATCTACGAAAGTTGCAGAAACGTCAGTTGCGATGATAAATAAATCAGCGTCAAGATTTTCTGCAAGTAAAGCTGAACATAAATCTTTGTCGATAACAGCTTCAACACCTTGTAAATTATGGTGTTCATCATAATAGGTCGGAATACCACCGCCACCCGCACAAATTACGATACTGCCTTTTTCAAGCAACCATTTTACCGGACGAATTTCAAAAATACGTTTTGGCAATGGACTTGGCACAACGCGACGATATTTATCACCATCTTGTGCGATAGACCAATTTTTTTCTTTTGCCAAACGTTCAGCTTCTTCTTTCGTATAAACAGGGCCAATTGGTTTAGTTGGATTTTTGAAAGCTGGGTCGTTGATATCAACTTCTACTTGAGATAATAAAGTTGCAAATGGCACTTCAAACGGAACTAAATTACCGAGTTCTTGTTGAATCATATAACCAATCATTCCTACTGATTCTGCACCTAATACATCTAAAGGATAGGTTGGCACATCAGTATAGGCAGCACCTTGTAAGGCGAGCAAACCCACTTGTGGGCCATTACCGTGCGCAATTACTAATTCATTATTTGGCCAAATCTTAGCAATTTGCTCACAAGCAATGCGAACATTTTGTCGTTGATTTTCGGCTGTCAGCGGCTCTCCGCGTCGTAATAACGCATTACCGCCTAATGCAATCACTATTCTCATACGTTCTCCTTATGCCAAACTTGCTACCATGACTGCTTTAATTGTGTGCATACGGTTTTCTGCTTGTTCAAATGCAATGTTCATTGGAGATTCAAATACATCTTCAGTCACTTCAATACCATTAGCTAATTCAGGATATTTTTCAGCAATTTGACGACCAACTTTGGTTTCACTGTTATGGAAGGCAGGTAAGCAGTGCATAAATTTCACTTTTGGATTACCAGTGCGTTTCATTAATTCAGGTGTGACTTGATAAGGAAGTAATAATTTAATGCGTTCGCCCCAAGTTTCTAATGGTTCACCCATTGAAACCCACACATCAGTATGGACAAAATCTACACCTTTCACCGCTTTATCGATATCTTCAGTTACAGTAATACGAGCGCCACTTTCTTTCGCAAATTTTTCGCACATTTCCACAAGACTTGCTTCTGGTAATAATGCTTTAGGTCCACAAATACGAACATCCATACCTAATTTTGCACCAATTAATAAAAGTGAATTACCCATGTTATTGCGAGCATCCCCAATATATACATAGCTAATTTCGCTTAATGGTTTGTCGCAATGTTCAATCATGGTAAGTACGTCGGCAAGCATTTGTGTTGGGTGGAATTCATCGGTTAAACCATTGAATACTGGCACACCAGCATAATCGGCAAGTTCTTGAACGATACTTTGTTTAAAGCCACGATATTCAATGCCATCATACATTCTGCCTAATACGCGGGCGGTATCTTTCATACTTTCTTTGTGGCCAATTTGGGAGGAGTTAGGGTCGATGTAGGTGACTTGAGCGCCTTGGTCATGAGCGGCGACTTCGAATGCACAGCGTGTGCGGGTGGAGGTTTTTTCAAAGATGAGCGCAATATTTTTGCCTTTTAATGTTTGTTGTTCTGTGCCTGCATATTTGGCTCGTTTCAAATCTCTAGAGAGATCTAAGAGATATTTAATTTCACGTTCTGTGTGATGAACAAGACTAAGTAAATGTCTATTTTTCATATTGAAAGCCATAATAATCTCCTTGTGTTTTGACTATCCATTGGGAATAAACATACATCATTCGATGATACTGCTTGTTGTTCGAACAATTGTATTATAAGAGAGATAAAATGAAATTTGTTATCGTATTTCAGCTGGTAATGTAAAGATATCGAATTTTATTGCGAGGTTTTTAGTGTTATTAGAATTTATGTTTTTCTAAACTAGAAAATCAATTCATTATTGGTATTAACTTAATCTAGATCAAACAAATTCTAATTAATCAAAATTTCCTTTTGTATCTAGTAGAAAAAAGGTTTTATCATTTTTTTATAAATCTGAGTGATTTTATCGGGTTTATAACGAAACTTTCTATTCTAATCAAAAGGACTTAATTATGTACTGCGTACAATGCGAACAAACAATGCGCACACCTGTGGGTAACGGTTGTAGTTACTCTCAAGGAATGTGCGGTAAAACTGCGGAAACTTCTGATTTACAAGACCTCCTTGTTGCAACTCTGCAAAGCTTATCTGCTTGGGCTATTCAAGCGAGAGATTTAGCTATTATCGATAATGAAATTGATGCTTTTACGGCACAAGCATTTTTCTCTACCTTGACTAATGTAAACTTTGATTCTCAACGTATAGTTGAATATGCGCAACAAGCCATCGCTTATCGCGATAATTTAATGAAACGTTGCCGAACACTAAATCCAAGTATTGATATAAACCATCCATTGGCTCATTTACAGCTTGAAGGCGCAACGATTTCTGATTTAACAAAACAAGCAGCAAATTTTGCCCTAAATTCTGACCGCACTTTGATTGGGGAAGAAGTACATGGCGTGCGTATGCTTTGCTTATACGGTTTAAAAGGTGCGGCTGCTTATATGGAACATGCTCATGTTTTAGGTAAATTTGATA
Organism: Haemophilus sp. SZY H36; assembly: GCF_018829625.1. Taxonomy (NCBI): domain Bacteria; kingdom Pseudomonadati; phylum Pseudomonadota; class Gammaproteobacteria; order Pasteurellales; family Pasteurellaceae; genus Haemophilus; species Haemophilus sp. SZY H36. The sequence continues at coordinate 67,758 of NZ_JAHKKA010000005.1, forward strand.
ATGAGGTATATCGTCAATTCCATGAGTTTATGGCGTGGCTAGGAACGAATCCAAGTGATCTAAATGAATTGCTAGAAAAGGCTCTTGGCATCGGTAATATGAATTTTCAAGTAATGAGTTTATTAGATGCGGGTGAAACAGAAGCATTTGGCCATCCTGTTCCAGCAACGGTAAATGTGAAGCCTGTAGCAGGAAAATGTATTTTAATTTCTGGTCATGATTTAAAAGATTTAAAAGCACTTTTAGAACAAACGGAAGGAACAGGGATAAATATTTACACTCATGGTGAAATGTTGCCTGCGCATGGTTATCCGGAATTGAAAAAATACAACCATTTGGTTGGTAACTATGGAAGTGGTTGGCAAAATCAGCAGAAAGAATTTGCGAAATTCCCTGGTCCTGTAATTATGACCTCTAACTGTATTATTGATCCTAATGTTGGTAATTACGCAGATCGTATTTATACCCGTAGTATTGTGGGCTGGCCTGGTGTAACGCACATTGAAGATCGTGATTTCAGTCAAGTTATCGCAAAAGCACAAGAAATGGCAGGATTCCCTTATGATGAATTAGAACACAAAATTACTGTTGGGTTTGGTCGTCAAACTTTATTAGATGCTTCAGATGCGGTGATTAATCTTGTGGCTGGTGGAAAATTACGTCATGTTTTCTTAGTGGGCGGTTGTGATGGCAGCAAAGGTGAACGTAGCTACTATACTGATTTTGCTCGTCAAGTACCGGAAGATTGTGCGATTTTAACTTTAGGTTGTGGTAAATATCGTTTTAATAAATTAGATTTTGGCGCTATTGATGGGTTACCTCGCTTGTTAGATGTTGGGCAATGTAATGATGCATATTCTGCGATAATGCTTGCTGTAAATCTTTCACAAAAACTTGGTGTTGGCGTTAACGAATTGCCATTAACGCTAGTACTTTCTTGGTTTGAGCAAAAAGCTATTGTTATTTTGCTTACCTTATTGGCATTAGGTGTTAAAAATATCTATACAGGGCCGACTGCTCCAGCGTTTTTAAATGATAATGTGATGGCATTATTAAATGAAAAATTCGGTTTGCGCGGTTTGACCACTCCTGAACAAGATATGGCAGAAGCTTTAGCTAAATAACATTTCATAGAAAAGTGCGGTCGATTTTTTAATTTGTAGTATTAGTTTTATAAACATTTTAAAAATCCACCGCACTTTTTTCTATCTTCAAAGAGAAAATTCTATGTCAAATAATCAGAATCCGTTGTGTTATAACGAAATGCAGGTACATGCTATTCATCAGGAAACTGATGATGTCTATACAATTGAATTAATAGCACAAGATTTTTACCCTTATGAGCCTGGTCAGTATGCTTTAGTGAGTATTCGTAATACACCAAATATTGTACGAGCTTATACGCTATCATCTACGCCAGGAATGAGCCGTTTTGTTACTTTAACCGTTCGTCGTATTAAAAACGGGGTAGGTTCTAATTGGATTACGTCCGAAATTAAAGAAGGTGATCAAATTTGGCTATCCGATCCAATGGGTAAATTTACCTGTACCCGCATTGTAAGTGATCGATATTTACTTGTGGCTGGTGGATGTGGCGTTACGCCAATCATGTCTATGACTCGCTGGTTATTAAAAAATAAACCAGGTGTAGATGTGGTTGTATTCTATAGTGTCCATTCGCCTAAAGATGTTATTTTTAAACGAGAATGGGCATTACTGAAAGAACAATTTCCACAGTTAAAATTATTTATTAATGCTTCTGTTGATGCGGATGATGGCTTTATAGCTGGACGTTTAAATAGTCAAATGTTATCTGACCTTGTACCAAATATAGCTGATTATACGGTGTTGACTTGTGGCCCAGAAAGTTATATGAGTGATTTACGTGCGATGACAGAATCCCTTGGTATCCCATCTGAGCGTTTCTTTTTAGAGCAATTTCATTCTTCAGCAGAAAATTGTATGTTAGATAATAGTAAACAAGTGACTCTTTCTATTACTAATCCAGTACCTCAAACTTTTTCTGTACCAGTTGGAAAAACATTGTTAGCTGCTTTGGAAGAGCATAAAGCACCGATTATTGCGGCTTGTAGAGAAGGTATTTGTGGTTCTTGTAAAACTTTAGTGGTGAGTGGTGATTATGAAGTGAGTTCAAACGGACCACTAACAGAAGACGAAATTAAACAAGGTTATGTTTTAGCGTGCTGCTGTCAAATGAAAGGAAATATATCAGTTGATTTAATGCCTTAATCCTTAATAAAGTGCGGTTATTTTTATTACGGTTTTTTATACATTGATCTTAGACAAGGGCAATTTGTATATTTAGTGATATGATAACCGCAAATTATTTTTTGAGGTTTTTATGAATTTACCTTTTCGAGCAATGGTGTCTGATTTAGATGGCACACTTTTAACACCTGAACATTTAGTCGGTGATCTTACCATTGATACGCTGAGAGCATTAGAGCAAAACGGTGTGGATATCATTTTAGCAACGGGGCGTAACCATACCGATGTGTCATCCATTCTTGGAAAAATTGGTGCGGAACGTGCGGTTATGATTACATCAAATGGTGCTCGTGTACGGGATTTACAGGGTAATTTGCTTTATAGCAATAGTTTGCCTGAAGACTTAGTTCTAGAGCTTTATACAACGCCATTTGATACTTCTAAAGTATGCATGAATAGCTATCAAGATGAAGGTTGGTTTACTAATAAAGATATTCCTGCAATGCGTCAGTTCCATAAAGAATCTGGATTCGATTATAACGTGGTTGATTTTTCCAAACATCATGGCCGTTGGACAGAAAAAGTCTTTTTTATTGGTAAAAGTCCAGAAGATTTAGTTGAAGTAGAAACTTATTTACGAGATAAGTTTGGTAACGTAACGACAATTGTTTATTCAGCATTAGCTTGTTTGGAAGTAATGAATAAGAATGTTTCAAAAGGGGATGCATTAAAACATTTACTCGAATCACGCGAGTATGAGTTAAAAGACTGTATTGCTTTTGGTGATGGAATGAATGATGTAGAAATGCTTTCTTGGTCTGGTAAAGGCTGTATCATGCAAGATGCAGATGTTCGTTTAAAAAAAGCTTGTCCAGAGTTAGAAGTTATTGGTTCAAATAAAGAAGAATCAGTCGCTCGTTATTTGCGAACTCAATTTGGATTAGATTATTAATGCAGGCATTATTATTCATAAGTTGTGGTGCAATATTAGGTGCGTTATTGCGTTGGACTATAGGATTGCTATTTAATCCTTTATTTTCTTCGTTTGCTTTTGGGACTTTAATCGCTAATTTGCTTGGTTGTTTAATTATTGGTGTATTACTTGGGCTTTTTTGGCAATTCCCACAAATTAGTGCTGAATGGCGATTATTTTTAATTACCGGTTTTTTAGGATCGCTAACCACATTTTCTTCTTTTTCTTCCGAAGTTGTGGAATTATTTTTTAATGATAAATGGTTAAATGGATTTAGTGTACTGGCTATGCATTTATTCGGATGTTTAGCTATGACAACATTGGGCATTTGGATATATAAAATTTGTTCTCAACTTTTACATTAATCCCATTCACCTTGGTTTTGCCCAATTAAATCAGCAAATTCATCGCTACGAAATCCATGTGATAGCATATATTGCCAAATTTTTTGTTTCATTTTAGGCGTTTGCTGTTCGTTGTAATTTGGGAATTTTTTACGTAACAAGTTCTCAGCCATTTCATACCAATCAATTTCTGATTCCATTAAAACTTCATCAATAATACCAGAAGACACACCTTTTAATTGGAGTAATTCTTGTCGAATTCGTCCTACACCATAACCTTTTTGTGCGCGTGAATTTAGATAATTTTCTGAAAAACGACGATCGCTTTGCCAATTTTTTGCCTGGCATAAAGATAATGCATCATCAATTTCTTCTTCCGAAAAGTTCTTTTCCTGCATTTTATTGCGGAGCTCGAATTCACTATATTCTCTGCGAGAAAGAAGATTAACGATGTAATTAAAAGCAAGAGATGACAAGGAATGATTCCTTTATTTTTATTGAGTTGATAGATATAAAGTGCGGTTAAAAATGACCGCACTTTTGGCGTTGATGATTTGATTTATTCAAAATCACTTTCTGATTCTGAACTATTTTCAGATTGTTCAATGTCAGCCATTAAAGCTTGTTCTGGATTAGCCACTAATTCTGCGCGTAAACGAGCTTCTAATTCATCTGCTTTTTCTGGATTTTCATTGAGCCATTTCATTGAGTTAGTTTTACCTTGGCCAATTTTTTCTCCATTATAGGCATACCATGCACCTGATTTCTCTACAAGCTTGTGTTTTACACCAAGTTCTAATAACTCACCCGCTTTTGAAATCCCTTCACCATAAAGAATTTGGAAATCTACTTGACGGAATGGTGCCGCTAATTTGTTTTTCACTACTTTTACGCGAGTTTCATTCCCAATAATATTTTCGCCATCTTTTACAGAACCTGTGCGACGAATATCTAAACGAACAGAAGAATAGAATTTTAATGCATTACCGCCAGTGGTAGTTTCTGGATTGCCAAACATCACACCTATTTTCATTCGGATTTGGTTAATAAATACAACTAAACAGTTTGCATTTTTTATTTGGCCAGTAAGTTTACGCAAAGCTTGTGACATTAAACGAGCCTGTAGTCCCATATGGGAATCACCCATATCCCCTTCAATTTCAGCTTTTGGTGTCAGTGCGGCAACGGAGTCAACAATGATTACATCAATTGCGCCAGAGCGAACTAATGCATCACAGATTTCAAGTGCTTGTTCACCATTATCTGGTTGAGAAACAAAAAGTTCTTTTACATCTACTCCAAGTTTTGCTGCATAAATAGGATCAAGGGCGTGTTCTGCATCAATAAATGCACAGGTTTTTCCCGCTTTTTGCGCTTGAGCAATGACGGAAAGAGTTAATGTTGTTTTACCAGATGATTCAGGTCCGAAAATTTCTACAATTCGTCCCATAGGTAGACCACCAATTCCCAGTGCAACATCTAAGCCAAGTGATCCAGTAGAAATAGATTCTACATCTAACGTTTTGGTATCGCCTAACTTCATAATTGAGCCTTTACCAAATTGTTTTTCGATTTGTCCCAATGCTGCAGCTAGTGCTTTTTGTTTTTCTTCTTGAGTCGCCATAAGTGAATTCCTGTTTGAATGTTCAAGTTTTTTGTGATTATATCTGTATTGATGTACAGGTCAAGAAAAATTTCTATATTTTATGAGAAATGTGAACAACAGTTCAGAATTAGTTTTGAATATTTATAGATAAAATAAATAAAAATAGTTAGAAATAAATTTGCTTCTTTTATCTCTATTTTATGTTGTAAGAAGGATTTTTACTATATTGATTATTCATAGTAATTTAAGTATTTCTTTAAAAATAAATTTTATTTTGCGATCAGGTTCACAAAATTGAAATTTATTTTTAGGTAATGAAAAAAGTTCGTGATATAAAAAAAGCAGAAGTACTTCTACCGATTTTTTCAACAAATTATTCATTTTGGAGATATATATGAATATAAAAGACGAACATATTGATGTAGTTTGCTCTCTGTTAGATCAGTTGGTAGGAAATGTTACCTCCAGGAACCTTTTTACAGGATATGGGTTATTCCATAAAGGAGAAACGATGTTTGCAATTTGGCAAAATAAGAAACTCTACTTGAGAGGGGAGGGAGAGTTAGCATCTTATCTTATTAGGCTTGGTTGTGAGCCTTTTACAACAAATGAAGTAAATAAACGCTTTGTTCTTTCTCAGTATTATGCTTTATCTAATCAGGTTATAGGTGATAATGCATTATGTAGAAAACTAGTAATTCTATCTATTAAACAAATTCAAAAGCAGAAGTTGAAGCGTACATTAAATAAACTAAACCGTTTGAAAGATTTGGCTAACTTGACTATTAGGCATGAGAGAGCGCTAATTAAAGCTGGTATTTTAGATGTTAAAATGCTGAGGGAAATTGGCGCAGAGAATGCTATGGTTCGATTAAAAAAAGCAGGAAGTGGTGCTACTTTAGATTTCTACTGGAAATTAGTTGGAGCATTACTTAATAAAAATAGCCAAATGTTCACTAAAGCAGAAAAAGAAGCTTTATTAAAAAAATTGAATGAAGTTTTGAGGGCTAACGGTTTAAAGGGTTATAGAAAATTAGATGATGAGTAAAATTTGCGCGTTCAAATAAAATTTCTTAAAAAGGGGTTGCAAAGGGTTTTAAAACGCCTATAATGCACCGCACACAACGACGCACTGTTGTGAAGTTTTTAAGTTTCCAAGTGCGTCGTTGTTTTTTGCTCTTTAACAATATATCAGACAATCTGTGTGGGCACTTGTTGATTGACTTGTTTTAAAATATTTTTAATTTTGAAGTCTTAATAGGTGCTTAACTGAAAATTCATAATTACTTTTTAAGTAG
>NZ_JAHKKA010000006.1:0-61016 GCF_018829625.1 Haemophilus sp. SZY H36
TAATTGTGAACAGAATCAGCCAGTGAGCTTAAATCAATCACGGCTTTTTTGTTTGCAACCTTATTGCCCTTGCCGTCTTCATACGTCATTTCAACTTGTTTCGTTGTAGCATTGTATTTGTAATGGGTTGCCTCTTTACCCTCGGCCTTATCAGTTGTTGGGGCAATATGGATTTCATTACTACGCAATGCGTCAGCCGTATTGTGTAAGTCAGAAACATTTACCGCAGCATTTTGTGTACCTGTATCTGATGCAGCAACCTCTAATTTATTTAAGAAGTTATTTGCATCCTTACCCGCTGGAACAGTCGCGTTTTTGATTGCTGAACCAATATTGTTCACAATCATAGCTCCTGCAGTGGTGCTATTATTGCTATCTAGGAAAGATGCAATAACATTTGATGGATTAACTTCATCTGCTGAATTTGTGCTATTTGGTTTGTTATAGAACTTATAGCTACCATCAGGTTGTTTTACTGCATAAACCTTCTTACCTGATTTGTCTGTATAAACCACAGGCGTTACCGCTTCTACAGTGTAAGTGGTTTCATTATTCGTTGCGTCATCTTTCGATGAAACAATCACATTATCGCCTGCCGCCACTTTCACTGCTGTTTTAGCGACTTGTTTCACCGCACTTTTTGTCACAGCGACTTCATAGGTTGCACCTTTTTCACCGTATTTTGATGTATCTGTCGTAGATGGTGTAACGGTGGCAATGTTGTCGTCGCCTGTAGCGGCTTTCACTTTTTCAGTTGAAAGGCTTGCTTTGAGTTTGCCATCCTCCCCAACGGTAATGGTGTCACCATCGGTTTTAACGGTAACTTTATTGTCACCATCCACTTCTAAGCCTTTGCCAACAGCTACATCATATTTCACGGTAGTGGTTTTGCCATCCATGTTGGTGACAGTTGCAGTTGTGCCTGTGCCGTTTGCGAAGTTGACAGTGTCATAAGGTTTAACAAAGTCAATGTCGCTACCATTACCTTGAAGGTTCCAGCCTGCATTTAGCACATCACCCACAGTAGCTGCATTGTTAACATTTACAACATTATCACCTGTACCTGTGATATTTGGCGCTTCTTTTGATTTTGTCGCGTTACTTTGGGCGTTATCACCGCTCGCTGTGTTGTTTTGAGTGCTTGGTAAATTACCCTTCACATTCGTGATGTGATTGTCACCATTGCTTAAACCTGTGTTGGTTAGGGTGACATCTGGTTTTTTGGTTTCGCCAGCTGCTGGAGTGATTGCATTAATGGTAATGCCGCTATTGTCAACTTTGGTGTCACCCATTGTTATAGAGCCTGCGCTGGTTAGGTCTACGTTATTACTTAATGCAAAACTATAAGTGTGATTTTTTTCACCATCAACTGTTTGTGTCACCGTTAAGTTTTTGCCTGCATCAAAGTTGACTGTTGTTCCATTGGCTACATCTTGAGCGGAGGCACCAGTGGAGCCATTGCCTGTTGCATTTGCTTTAAATCCATAATTGTGAACAGAATCAGCCAGTGAGCTTAAATCAATTACGGCTTTTTTGTCCGCAACATCCTTACCCTTACCATCTTGATAAGTCATCACAACTTGTTTTTTATCCGCATCATACTTGTAGTGAGTTGCTTCCTTACCCTCGGTTTTATCAGTCGTTGGAGCAATATGGATTTCATTACTACGCAATGCATCAGCCGTATTGTGTAAGTCAGAAACATTTACCGCAGCATTTGGTGTACCTGTAGCTGATGCAGCAACCTCTAATTTATTTAAGAAGTTATTTGCATCTTTACCCGCTGGAACAGTCACATTTTTGATTGCCGAACCAATATTATTCACAATCATGGTGCCTGCAGTGGTGCTGTTGTTACCATCGTAGAATGATGCAATCACGTCTGATTTGTTTACAACCTCGCCTGTGCCATCTGCATTTTTAGTGAATTTATAGCCATTGCCATCTTTCACTTTGTAAACACGATTGCCTTGCTTGTCAGTGTAAACCACAGGTGTAACTGCATTCACGGTGTAAGTTTTTTTACCTGTTACTGCATCAGTATCCTCGTCAACTAACACATTGTCACCCGCTTTTACTACCGAGCCTAAAGTAGTAATAGCCCTTTTACCATCATTAGTAATATTGGATAAATCGTTTTTAGCAACACCTTTGATTACTGCTTTCGTATTTGTTACATCTTTATTGTTGCCGTCCGCATAGGTCATGGTAATGTTGCCGCTTGCATCAACAGTATATTCGTTGCCATCTGTTGTTGGCTTGATGTGTTTCTCATCTTCTAGGTTTGCTACCTTGTGCGTTACGTCGGAGTTATTTCCACCTTTCGTCGTATAGGTGATGCGGTCGCCATCATTTTTAATGCTGATAGGGTTATTGCTCTCACCCAACTTAATTTCTTTTGTGTGAACACTATCAAGGTCTTTCAAATTGCTATCCAAAGCAAAAGTAAAGTTGTTTGTGTTGGCTTCGCGTTTTAAACGTAGGTTTTTGCCTGCATTTAAACCTAGTGTTTCACCTGCTGCCATTGCAGTACCTTCAGATTCATTGGTTTTAGTTTCACCTGTAACCTTGTCATCTGAGTCTTTTGCTATGGTAAACCATTTGGCGTTATTAACCGCTTTTACTACAGTATCAACAGTAGCAAGTTTACCTGAATCAGTTTTTGACGGCTCTAGCGGGTCTTTATGAATTGTAACTTGTCCTTTTTTACTAGTACCTTCGGTATTTGTTACCGAATCTACGTCTCCGGTATTTGCAGTAAGCTTATTACCATTAGAGTCAATTTTTATTGTGGTGTTATCTACGTTTACATCATAGCTAATCGTTGCCCCTTCGCTTGCTTCAGTCACAACCTTGGCATTGGTAGCATTGCCTGACTTAAAGTTGACGTAATCACCTGGGTTGATTAAAGAGCGAGCCCCTCCATTGGTGTATAAATTCCAACCTGTTTGATTGACTTTATCTGCTACATCATAAGCTGTAGCTAAGGCATATTTATTAGCCTTGTCTCCTGTTGGTACAACAAATCGACCTGTAGGCTCATTCTTCCCTTTTGTTGTTTTAGAAACAGTGCTGCCATTTACATCAATTTGAGTAATTGGTGATTTTTCTTCCGTTTGGATTGTTTCCGTGACTGCTTTAAATTTAATTGTAGATAAACCGTTGGCTTCGGCGGAAGATTCGATTTCAATGCTTTTATCTGCATTAGTGAAGTCAACTTTATCACCTGGATTTACCAGACCAACTTTGTTACCTTTTGCTCGCACTTCCCAACCACTTTCATTGATTGCCTTTGCAACAGCAGTCGTTGTAGCTAAACCTGCTGTGGTAGAAGATGATTTGCCATCCGTCGTAGAGAATGTTCCTTGTGTAGTGCTAATTTCTAATTCATTATTACTTGCTTTGGTTGTAATAAAACTATCTGTCGCACCAACAACAGATAAACGTTGATCATGTAAACGTACATCACCTTTTGTATTATTGTCACCTTTGAAGGCAAGGTTCACGGATTTTAATTGCGCTACGTTTACCGCGTCATCATCTGCTGTACCTGCTGCTAAGTGGTTAATTTGACGGGTTTTGTCACCATTACCAATGGATAATCCCGCAAGGTTAGAGGTAAGCGTTTTTCCATTGAGTCCGCTATAGTGATTTGCTCGCCCATCATGTGTAGATGCATCAAAGCCAGTTTGACCTGAAGCTGCAGTTGTTTCTGATTTTGAACCTAAAGCAATACCATCAGCGATGTTTGCTACGGCACCTGAGCCAATGGCAACAGCGTGATCTTTGCTAGCTTCTGTTTTATTGCCATCATTCTGATCACCTGCACCTAGTGCAATTGAATTATTACCTGTACTTTGAGCATTTCGACCAATTGCAATTCCTCGAGCACCATTACTGTAAGCTTTATCACCTATTGCAATTGCACTAGTGTGTAACGTTGTTGCAGCATTACCAATTGCTACTGTACGAGCTTGTTTACTGATTGCACCGTTACCGATCACAACAGCGCTGTCAGCATTACTTTTTGCTTTACCAACATTTAAGTCATATTGTTCATCATTTTTTAATGCTGTCGCTGATTTACCAATTACTACAGCGTTATTTGCAGATGAGGCTGCATCTTTGCCAATTGCAATTGCGTCTTTCCCAGTTGCACCATCATTATTTTCGTTGGCGCCACCCTCTGACTTGACTGAGAAATATTTGATTTTATATTTAGGATTTATTTTTAAATCCCAAACAGTCTTATTTGGATCGGTGGTATCGGGATTAATGGTAATATCCCCATCTTTAGAGGTCACGTTATAATGTTTGATTGTTCCCACAACAGCCTTTAACTGCGCCACGTTGACGGCATCAGAATCTGCACTACCTGGTGCAAGATTGGTGAGTTGGCGAGTGGTTTCACCATCTTTACCTAAAGAAACAGCGCCTGCATTTCCGTGAATTGTGTTTTTTACTCTCTTAAGTACTTCTGGGTCATCAATTAATTTAACTGGTGAGTAAACATCGGAAATTTTTTCACTATCTTGAGAAATACCAGTGGATTTGTCTATATTTTTATCATTTATTTGAACATGATTTGGGTCTAACGCTGTTCTAGATGATGATGAACCTTGACCTAATGCTACGCCGCCTGCTGTGGTTACGGATGAACTGCGGCCTAGTGCAGTACCACCAGTTGCGACTGACGTCACACTACTGTGTGCGCCTATAGCAGTTGAATCTTGTGCTGCTGCTATGGCTGTATTACCAAAGGCAGATGCGTCGGCTGCGGTAGCTTCAGATTGATTACCAAATGCAGAGGAATACCCTTTATCTGCAGTAGCTTTAGCTTGAGAACCGAAGGCTACAGAGTGGTGAGATGCATTTGCTGTATTACCAATGGCAACTCCCTCGCCTCCAGTTGTTTTAGTCTCATTCCCCAAGGCGATAGAGTTATTACCTGCTGCAATTGCTTTTTTACCAACGGCAATAGCTTGTTGATCTTTTGATTCAGATTCTGTACCAATAGCAATGCCATTAGTTGCCGCAACATTTCCATTTGTTGCGCCCACTTTAGCTCGATCACCTATCGCAATAGTACCATCATTTTTTGCAATAGCACCAGCACCAATGGAGGTTGCTTTTTCTCCAGAAGCTTGGGCTTGATCGCCTACAGCAATAGTTGAGTTAGCGGACGCATTTGCCATTTTACCTACAGCAAGCGCTGCCTTTGCAGTAGCGTTAGCGCTGGCTCCAATTGCAGCAGAATCTTGCCCCGTGGCTTTTGCGCCAACACCATCTTCTAATTTAGAATACTGCTTACCTTCCTCATTAGTTCTGATTGGTAGAGAGTCTATTGCTGCTCCACCTATAGCTAATGAAGATTGACCTGTAGCGTTCGCTTTTGTACCTATAGATGTTGAATAAGTATTTGTTGAGGATGCTTCTTTACCTAATGCTACAGCATAATCTTCTGTTGCGGACGCTCCTTTCCCTAAAGCTGTTGAGTACGTCCCCTGCGCTTTAGCGCCTTCACCAAATGCAGATGCGTTTTCGTGATCAGCAATTGCTCCAGCACCTACGGCAGTTGCAAAATTGTGGATTGCTTGTGCATGTGCACCAATTGCAGTTGTTGCAACATGAGTGGCTTGGGCGTGTGTACCTACTGCGACGCTAGATTGATTTGACGAATGAGTGACCTCTTTGCCGTTTTCAATTTTTAACTCAGCTCCTGAAGTTGCCTTATAACCAATTGCTACATCCTCATAAGCTCTTGCATTTGATTCTCCGCCAACGGCGACTGCATCGTGAGAAGCATAGCTTTGGATACCAAATACAACAGAACTATTATCTTTAGCGCTCCCTACTTCATTAGCAGATTGAGCCTGACCAGAAATAAGGATTCCAGAAGTTGCAGCTAAAACTACCGCACTTAATGTTTTACTTGATTTTGTTTTGCCTTTTGCACGGCTAAGTTCGGAAACGGCAACCCATGTTTGTGTGATCGTATTCCAAATAACTTTATAGATATGATTCATATTGATAATCCTATATTAATTTAAATGCACGCTCTCAGGCGTGAGATAAGTGAAAAAAATAAAGGCTTGGGAAAAGCGTATAAATACCTTTATATTGTTAAGGAAAATAAGAAATAACAGAATGTTTAAATTTCCACTCTGAAATTCCATCTTAAGAAAGATTAAAACCTAAACCTAGAACTCGTTAAGATTGTTAATAAGTGAAATGAATGTATTTTCTTTGATGTATTAAATGCAATATATGTGGTTAATAAATGATAGGCAACATTCCATGTTGCGTTATTCAGATGAGACATTTTTATTATTCTTAAAAAGAAAGGAACTTATCTGTCAAAGATAAATACAACTAAAAAATTAATGACTTCACTCCAATAAGTTAACTTGCCCATTAATAATCCAAACTAGGTAGAGACAAGTTAAAGATCGGATCGGATAGATATTCTACATAATATTAATGGAAATGAGAATAAGAAATTTATAAATTAATGTAAAGATTCGCTTTTTTAGATAACCCCCTACGGCATGAATGAATTTTATGCCCCTCCCAATAATATGATATGAGTTAAGCTGATGTTATTAAATTATCAAGCGAGCTAAAAAAATAACCGCACGATTAAAGTGCGGTTAATACTATACTTATTTTTCTTTAGGCAAGCGTATCAAGGCGTAGATAAAACCGCCCCAAATAACGCCAAAAGCCACAATCATCATAATAATTGCACTCAAACTCATTTTACTCTCCTTTTTTTTCATCAAGGATTAATTGGGTATCATTTTTCCATTTTAAGCGAGAAAGCATAAACGCCACAATTAATAAACTGATAGCCATTCCCCAGCCAAAAATATTGACAAACCAGCTTGGGTATCCTTCATATCCTTCAGAGAAGACTTTGGCGCCCTCACTAAATAACATAAATGCTAAAATACCTGTGGTCAGCACAATACATAAACGCCAGAAAAAGCCCACTTTGAAAGAAGAGGTTTCATTTAAATGATCGCCCAATAACCCTAATTTTTCATTTGCCACAATTGCAATTAATGATACAAATGCAACAGCAACAATACCAAAATAGTTCACGAATTTGTCAAAGACATCCAACATTGGCAATCCTGTTGTCGTACCAAATAAGAGCACTGAAACCAGCATCATTGGTACACCCACGATAAAGGTTACTTTCACACGGCGAACACGCAGCTTATCTTGAATAGCAGAGATGATCACTTCAATAACAGAAATGAAAGAAGTCAATGCTGCAAACGTCAATGAACCAAAAAACAAGACACCTAATACTTCACCAAATGGTGCTTTGTTAATAATGGTTGGAAATGCAAAAAATGCTAAACCAATTCCGCCTTTTGCTACCTCACTTACTTCTTGGCCTTGTGCCGTTGCAATAAAGCCTAATGCCGCAAAAACACCTACGCCTGCTAACACTTCAAAACTACTATTTGCAAAACCTACTACTAATCCACTTCCGGTTAAATCTGATTCTTTTTTAAGATAAGAAGCATATGTCACCATAATTCCAAAACAAATTGAGAGAGAAAAGAATATTTGTCCATATGCGGCAATCCATACACTTGGATTAGATAGTTTTGACCAATCTGGTGTAAATAAAGCATCTAAGCCTTTTTCTGCACCAGGTAAAAATAAAGAATAAATAACCAAAGCAATAAACATAATGACTAACACCGGCATTAATACCGATGAAACTTTTGCAATGCCTTTTTGTACACCAAGTGAAAGTACACCGAGGGCAATAATCCACATCGCAATTAATGGGCCGGTGACCATTCCCACAAACTCAAAACTCACCCCATTTTTGATGTCGCCCATTTTCAGAAATTCACCAATGAAAAAATCGATCGGTTTATCTCCCCAAGCACCATTAATTGAGAAATAGGTGTAACTTGCAGCCCAGCCAAGCACAACGGCATAATATAAGCCAATGATGACATTCACCATCATTTGCCACCAGCCAAACACTTCAAAATGTGGACTAAAACGACGATAAGACAATGGTGCCCCACCACGGTGACGGTGCCCAATCGCATAATCTAAAAATAAAAGAGGAATCCCTGCAGTTAATAATGCAATAAGATAAGGGATAATAAAAGCGCCCCCACCATTTTCATAAGTGGTATAAGGGAAACGCCAAATATTACCAAGGCCCACCGCTGAGCCAATGGCAGCCATAATAAACGCGTTACGACCAGAGAAGGTTTCACGCTTTGGTGCAGATTGCGCCATAAATTGTTCCTATAAGTTAGAATGAAAGCTGTCAATATAATGAAATCTTTACATCAGTCAATAAAAGAGATGAAAGTGCGGTGAAATTTATACTAATTTTTGGTGAAAGCGCTTTCGTTTAAAAAAATGAGAAAACCGACAGCAATCGCTATCGGTTTTAGAATGGATTATTCAAGGCTAAATGCACGGATGTAAGGTAACTTACCTTTTTCGAGCATATCATCAATACCATTTTGGTAATTATTTGTACCTAGACCACGTAATTCTAAGGTAAAACCAATACCATGATCATAGAGCACAGAATCCTCATCTTGATGTTGACGGCTTGTCACATAGCGTCTTGCACCAATTCCGGCAGCCCAACAACAAGTGTTATATTGAATACCAAGATATTGTTCAACAGGTTTTTTAAGTGCGAGATCATGATAATATTTGCCCACAACCGACCAGTTATCTGAAACTTCCCATGCAGTAACAAGCCCTATCTGCTGAATATCTTGACGATAAGCATTTGCTGATCGCCCTAAATTTTGATCAATATAATTTTGACTAGCGTAACGATAATTTAATTGGATTAAATTATCCTTTGCAGGATTATATTCCAATGATGTATTCGCTAACGATGTTGCGTGCGTATTCGTATCATATTGATAACTGCCACGCCAACGCCAATGCTCACTCATTTTCCAGTTAGACTCTAAAGCCCAAGCTGATGACGATGTTGGCGTTTTATTTACGGGGTTATCATCAATACGTGAATCATTTAAATAATAAATTTGACCAGCTGATAAATTAAAGCGTTCATCACCCGTTTTATCATAAAAGCGAGTTGTTCCACCTAATGTCATTTGATTCGCAGAGGAGATTCTATCTAATCCACTGTAACGGCGATCACGGAAAAGCGAATAATAATCTTGCTGTACCAATGCGGAATCATAACCAAATCCTAAATAATCACTCGTACGTTGTTTTGAACCAATATTGCTTTGATCACGATAAGGGCGATATAAATATTGAATGTGTGGTTCAAAAGTTTGAGTGTAATCTTTTAAGAAAGTGGTGTCCCGAGCTAATACAGTTTGTAAATCAAGCTTAAATTGTGGAATGACACGATTTATGTTTTTCTGAACCTCTTCCGCATTCACTCCAGAACCCTTTTTCTGCTCGTAACGTGTGCCATAAAGTTTAGTTTCTACTTTCAAGCCACCATATTCATTTGACATTGATGAAGCTAAACTTGGTTCAATGTGAAAACGCCATGCCGTTGGCATGAGATCACTGTCATTATCAAAACGTACAGCTTGAGAATACCATTTAAAATCTAACCATCCATTGGCTAAATCATGTTTGTAATAATTAAAGTCCATTTGTGGCATCGCACGATAAGGACCAATAGATAGATTTTCATCAAAAACTTGGAACTGGCGCGCTGAAAGCGAGAAATTATAATTAGGTTTATAGTAAGCAATTCGCGCATACTGATCTGCATAGCCATCTGTGCTGCTACCGTATTGTGAATCAAAGTCGTTAAAGTAACGTTTATCACTCACTCGTGTATAATTTACATTAAAACGCCAGTTTTCTAAGAAGCTTGAACTGTGATTCCAATAGAATAAATGGCGTTTACGTTTATCACTAATATATTCGTCATAACGATCTCGGCCTAGATATTCTCCTGCAACTTTTCCTTCCCCTATAGAGGTTAAATAGCGAAATTCACCATTTAATTGCCAACCACGATGCGACATGTATTTAGGCGTAACCGTCATGTCGTAATTCGGTGCAATATTCCAATAAATCGGTTGCATATACCAGAAGCCATCACGGCTAGATGAGCCACCACTTGGAATCAATAATCCCGAACGACGGCGATCACCAATTGGTAATTGCAAATAAGGGGTATAAAAAACAGGCACGCCATGCACTTTAAAACGTGCATGCCACATTTCAGCATATTCTTCTTTTACATATTGACGGATTTCGGATGCATCTACCGCCCAGGCATTATCACCTCGTAAACAAGAGGTAAATGTGGCATTTTTCATTATACGGTAATCATTTTGTAAATTGATATGTTCTGCCTTGCCTCTTCCTTGTCGCCCAACCAATTCATAATCCGCATTTGTGGCATGGCCGTCATGGCTATCTAAATTAAAATCAGCATTTTTCCCCAGCATATTAAGTTGATTATCTTTATAATCAAATCCACCTCGTATATAGACAAAACGCTGTGGAGCTTGATGATTCCCCGATTGTTTCACTTCAACAGAATCTGCCATTAAATGACGATTTCCCTGTCTTACATCTACGTTACCTTGATATACGGCCTGTGTAGGCTGATTAATCTCTGCATCATCAGCTTCAATATAGACGGGTAAGGTATTTAAGTCCCCCTGTACCACTTCGCCAGTAAAGTGTGGTACCCCCATTAAACATTGATCACGTAAATCCGCCATACTTTGCTGACTGTAAAGTGCGGTGAAAATAGCAAGAGAAACTAAGGTTTGATTTTTATTCATAATGCCGTTCTGCTGTAAAAAATATCTACGATTATACGGGAAAAATGTGTTTCCGAATATTATTAACGATAACGATCTAAAAATTTGTAATACTGTACACCAATCTTTGTCGCAAGATCTTTGATAATTCGACCACCATAAACAGAAGGGACTTTCAGACTTTCAAAAATAGATAAGCGTTCATCATTACCTAAAATTGCCTCGGCTACAATTCGCCCCGCAAGACCTGTCAAAGCCACACCATGACCAGAATAACCATGAGCAAAATAAATGTGCGGAGAAATACGACCAAAATGTGGCGTTGAATTTAACGTCATATCAATCGGGCCAGCCCAGCCATAATCGATTTTTACATTTTCAAGTTGCGGGAATACGCGCAACATATTTTTCCGCATAATCGCGACCATATCTTTTTCTGAGCTAGAATCACTACCAAAAAGAAGACGATTGTCAGCACTCAAACGATAATAGTCTAATAATAAATTATTATCGCACACCGACATTCCATTATTAATAACAGAATCAGCAACCGCTTGGCTTAACGGCTCTGTGGCGATAATAAAACTTTCTACAGGTAATATTTTACGATTAATTCCGTGGTGAATAGATTTCGGGAGCGCATCAATATAAGCATTGGTGGCTAAAATGACGTCTTGAGAAATCACCGCACTTTTAGCTGTTTTAACCTCAACGCAACCATTTTTCTCAACCATATCCACTACGGGAGATTGTTCAAAAATCTGAACACCCAGTTCGACACAAGCTTTCGCTAAACCTAGGCAATAATTAAGTGGATGTAAATGCCCTGAGTTACTATCAAATAAGCCCCCCACATAAATATCACTGCCTAAGTGCTGTTTTAATTTAGCCTTATCCCAAAGTTGCATATTCTGATAGCCAAAATTCCCATGACTTTCTTTTTCAATTTCAATTAAGTCATCCATTCGGCGTTCATTTAATGCCAATGTGGCATAGCCTTTTTTCCAGTCGCATTGAATGCCATATTTTTCAATACGCTCATCAATAATATCAATGGCCTCTAATGACATATTCCAAAGTTTATGCGCTTTATCTTCGCCAACTTGTTTAACGTATTCATCAATGCCTTCTTCAAAGCCATTAATTGCCTGCCCACCACTACGACCAGAAGCACCAAATCCTACTCGAGCACCCTCTAATACAATAACTTTTTTTCCTTTTTCCGCCAGTTCTAATGCCGCAGATAAACCAAAAAAGCCAGCTCCGATCACGCATACATCAGCATGTTCAATTTGAGTGAGCGGCGGGAATTGAAAATCTTGGTTACGAGAGTCGAAATAATAAGAGCGAACGTGTTCTTGATAGGCAAAATTAAGCATAAAAAATCTCTTAGGAAAAAACTGGCAAAATCTTACCCCGAAAGGGAAATATGTCAAACCTTTTACGAAAAAAATGCTATACTGCGCGCGCGCAAAATTTGTGCGTTTTATGATGAACGATAACCCTCGGAGGTCAATAAATTGAAAAAATTCTTTGCTCACTCACTCAAAAATCTTTTCCTTTCCACCACCGCACTTTTCGCGGCATCCGCTTTTGCCAATAACAAACTTTACGTCTATAACTGGACAGACTATGTACCTTCTGATTTAGTCGCACAGTTCTCTAAAGAAACCGGCATCGAGGTGATTTATTCTACCTTTGAAAGCAACGAAGAAATGTACGCGAAACTCAAACTTACTCAGAATACTGGCTCTGGCTATGATTTGGTGTTTCCATCAAGTTACTACGTAAATAAAATGATTAAGGAAAAGATGCTTCAACCGATTGATCAAAGTAAATTGACCAATATTCATCAAATCCCTAAACATTTATTAAATAAAGAATTCGACCCAGAAAATAAATATTCATTACCTTACGTTTACGGACTTACTGGTATTGAAGTTAATGCGGATGAGATTGATCCTAAAACCATCACCAGCTGGGCGGATTTATGGAAACCTGAATTTAAAGGTAAAGTTCTTATGACCAGTGATGCGCGTGAAGTGTTCCACGTAGCATTATTACTTGATGGTAAATCGCCAAATACCACCAATGAAGAAGACATCAAAACAGCTTATGAACGTTTAGAAAAACTTTTACCAAATGTAGCGACCTTTAACTCTGATTCGCCAGAAGTCCCTTACGTACAAGGTGAAGCAGCAATTGGTATGATTTGGAATGGTTCTGCTTATTTAGCACATAAAGAAAATCCATCTCTCCAATTTGTGTATCCAAAAGAAGGCGCAATTTTCTGGATGGATAACTATGCGATTCCAACTACAGCAAAAAATGTTGAAGGTGCGCATAAGTTCATTGACTTCTTACTTCGTCCAGAAAATGCCAAAGTTGTGGTAGAACGCATGGGCTTTTCTATGCCAAATGAAGGAGTCAAAGCATTACTCAGCCCAGAAGTTGCCAACGATCCTAAACTATTTCCACCCGCATCAGAAGTAGAAAAAGGGATTATGCAAGGTGATGTTGGTGAAGCTGTCGATATTTATGAAAAATATTGGAGCAAATTAAAAACCAATTAATTTCTTAATTTAAAAAAGCAAAAAAGTGCGGTGAAAATTCACCGCACTTCTTGTATCAGAAAAGAAAATACTTAAAGAATAAAACGACTCAAATCTTCATTTTCAACAACGTCATTTAACGCTTCAGAAACATATTTTTCATCTATCACAATTTTCTCCCCCGCGCGTTCACTTGCGTCAAAAGAAATTCCGTCCATTAAACGCTCTAATACAGTATGTAAACGACGAGCACCAATATTCTCCGTTTTTTCATTCACTCTAAACGCTGATTCTGCAATTTTACTAATGCCATCTTGAGTAAACTCAACTTCCACACCTTCTGTTTTTATTAACTCACGATATTGCAATGTAAGTGATGCATTTGGTTCAGTTAAAATACGCTCAAAATCTTCTTTCGTCAGGGATTTCAATTCCACTCGGATTGGCAAACGACCTTGTAATTCTGGCAATAAATCAGATGGACGTGCTATTTGAAATGCACCAGAACAAATAAATAAAATATGATCCGTTTTTACCATACCATGCTTAGTATTCACGCTTGAACCTTCGATAATCGGTAATAAATCACGTTGTACGCCCTCACGCGAAACATCACCACCTGAGTGTTCACCTTTTTTACAAATCTTATCAATTTCATCAATAAAGACGATACCGTTTTGTTCTACCGCATCAATGGCTTGTTGCTTAAGCTCTTCTGGATTGATGAGCTTTGCCGCTTCATCATCAATTAAAACTTTCAACGCCTCTTTAATCTTCATTTTGCGTTTTTTAGTCTTCTCTGTACCTAGATTTTGAAAGAGCGACTGCAATTGACTTGTCATCTCTTCCATACCTGGAGGCGCCATAATTTCTACCCCCATTGATACTCCAGCAGATACATCAATTTCAATTTCTTTATCATCTAACTGCCCTTCACGTAGTTTTTTACGGAAGATTTGACGCGTACTAGCATTGTCAGAATCCTGCACATTTCCCCACTGATCTTTTGCTGGAGGAAGTAACACATCTAAAATACGATTTTCTGCAGCATCTTGTGCACGCATACGATTTTTTTCTACCGCTTGTTGACGAACCAACTTCAGGGAAACATCCGTAAGATCTCGGATAATAGAATCTACTTCTTTACCGACATACCCCACTTCAGTAAATTTGGTCGCTTCTACTTTGATAAATGGTGCATTAGCAAGTTTCGCTAGGCGACGTGCAATTTCTGTTTTACCTACGCCTGTTGGACCAATCATTAAAATATTTTTAGGCGTTACTTCTTGACGAAGTTCTTCAGTTAACTGCATGCGGCGCCAGCGGTTACGCAATGCTATCGCCACTGCACGTTTAGCCTCATTTTGTCCAATAATATGCGCATCTAATTCAGAAACGATTTCACGAGGGGTCATTGACATAAATTATCCTTTATATAATGAAAATGTAGGAGAAATGCTTTTATTAACATGGATCACCATTTCATATTTGTATATGAAATGCGCTTTTCACACCTACATGAGTAAGTTTATACTTCTTCAATAACGTGGTTATGATTACTGTAAATATCGATATCACCCGCTATTTTTAGCGCTTCCGCGACGATTTCTTTTGCGGTTAAATCATTTTTAGTTCTAAGCAAGGCAAGTGCAGCAGCTTTTGCGTAGTTACCACCAGAACCGATAGCCAACACATCAAACTCAGGTTCAATTACATCACCAGAGCCTGATACAAGTAAAAAATCGCTGTCATTTGCTACAATCATCATGGCCTCTAGTTTGCGTAATGAGCGCTCTGTACGCCATTCTTTTGCCAACTCCACCGCAGATTTAACTAAATGTCCTTGATGCAATTCTAATTTTTTCTCAAATAAGTCTCGTAAAATAAAAGCATCAGCAGTAGAACCAGCAAAACCTGTCACTACTTTATCTCTATATAAACGGCGTACTTTACGTACACTTCCTTTTTCCACACAGTTACCAAGTGTTGCTTGTCCATCTCCACCAATTGCCACTTTGCCATTTTTACGAACACATACAATCGTTGTCATTGTTCTATCCTTTATTAAATAAAAGTTTTTCGTTATATGGTGATGAATTATCAGAATTCAAGTTAAAATATATTGTATATTTATTCATCAAAAGAAATTAAAAAATGTGATCATGATCATATTTTAACATCGAAAACGATTGCTTCTAATTGATTGACTCAATAAAAAGCGTATTATGACGCAGATTTTAAACCCAACCTAGAAGGATTCTCTATGAAAAATTTAATGAAATTATCTTTAGTGGCATTGTTAACTGCCGCTGCGATTCCCGCCATGGCTGGCAAAACTGAACCTTATACACAATCTGGTACAAATGCGCGTGAAATGTTGCAAGAGCAACCAATTCACTGGATTTCAGTAGATCAAATTAAAAAAGAATTAGAAGGCAAAGGCCCAATTAATGTCAGCTTTGATATTGATGATACCGTACTTTTCACCAGCTCTTGTTTCTATTATGGTCAACAAAAATATTCTCCAGGTAAACAAGACTATTTGAAAAACCAAGATTTCTGGAATGAAGTTAACGCAGGTTGTGATAAATATTCCATTCCAAAACAAATCGCTGCTGATTTGATCAAAATGCACCAAGAACGCGGAGACCAAATTTATTTTATTACAGGTCGTACAGCAGGGAACGTGGATGGTGTAACGCCTATATTACAAAAAGCATTTGATATTAAAAATATGCACCCTGTTGAGTTTATGGGCGGACGTGAACGCACAACTAAATACAACAAAACCCCGGGCATTATTGCGCATAAAGTTAGCATTCACTATGGCGACAGCGATGATGATGTATTAGCAGCTAAAGAAGCGGGTATTCGTGGTATTCGTTTAATGCGTGCAGCAAACTCAACTTATCAACCAATGCCGACTTTAGGTGGCTATGGTGAAGAAGTGTTAATCAATTCAAGCTATTAATTGACCGCACTTTAACAACAAAAAAGGCAAGTTAGGATTCCTAGCTTGCCTTTTGTTTTACCACTTAATTAGTGTTTAGTTTGACCTTCTTCAGATTTTTCTTCTGCATTTTCTGCTTGTTGACGATTCATATATTCAACAAACAATGCATCAAAGTTTACTGGAGATAAATTCAACGCAGGGAACGTACCACGATTTACTAAGTTAGACACTAATTCACGCGCATAAGGGAAAAGCATATTCGGGCATTGAGAAGTTAAACAATGCGCCATTTGAACATCTTCTAAACCGCTAATAGTGAATACGCCCGCTTGTTTTACTTCACAAATAAATGCGACATCACCACTATCTTCAAGTGTAGTTTCAACAGAAATGTTTAATACCACTTCATATAAGTCATCACCAACTTGGGTTGTTTCGGTGCTTAAATCAAAACCAAGTTTTGGTTTCCATTCTTGTTGGAAAATATGTGGAAGATTTGGTGCTTCAAAAGACACATCTTTCACATAAATACGTTGAATTTGAAGAACGGGTTGTTGTTCTTCTGTTGCTGCAACGTCTTGTTTTTGTTCTGACATTTTCTATTCCTTATTATTTATGTTTTTTAACTAAAGGTAAATTTGCCGCTGCCCATGCAGAAATGCCTTCTTTTAATACAAACACACGGTTAAAACCTTGTTTCGCTAAAAGTGTAGCTGAAGCTGGTGCGGAAACACCGTTAATATCTACCAACACAATTGCTTTCTCTTTGTGTTGTTCAATTTTACCGATGTTTTGATTTTTAATTTCGCTTGGAAGTAAATTAATGCTATCAATGATATGACCACGTTGAAATTCTTCAATACTACGTAAATCCACCACAATAGCTTCATCCGCATTGATTAAACGAATAACCTCATTGTGAGTAATTACTTTAAATTTACTCGTTGCACCTTTATAGAAGGTATAAATTACCATCACGAAAATCGCAAACCAAGAAACCGCTAAAAGAGTATGTTTTTGAGCAAACTCTGTTGCCATTGGGATAAATTCTTGCATTGTTTTCTCTACTAATCAAGTACGTCAAAATAGGGCTCAAGTATAACCGCACTTGGGTTATCTTTCAAAAAAATTCTTATGAACGTTAAACACCTTGAATTATACCTCTACAACTAAACTAGAAATAACTGTACTTTTGACTACAATTTATTGATCCATGTTATGGAATCGATACCTATTTGTTGCTATATTAGTCGCTGTTTTAACAAATAAAACAAAGATGTTTTTTTAATTAACTTAGGGGGCAGTATGTCTGCAATGTTCTTACTACAATTTGCCATCGTATTATTGTGTATCTTTGTGGGTGCACGTGTAGGTGGTATCGGTTTAGGTGTATTTGGTGGTTTAGGCCTTGCTATTCTTTCTTTTGGCTTTGGTCTAAAACCAGCAGGTTTACCTATTGATGTTATGTTTATGATTATGGCTGTAGTGGCAGCGGCAGCAGCAATGCAAGCAGCTGGCGGTTTAGACTACATGATCAAAATCGCAACCAAAATCTTACGTCGTAATCCTAAACACATTACATTTATCGCTCCAGCAGTAACTTGGTTATTCACTTTCTTAGCGGGTACTGGCCATGTAGCATATTCTGTATTACCTGTTATCGCTGAAGTGAGCCGTCAAAACGGTATCCGTCCAGAACGTCCAATGTCAATGGCGGTAATCGCATCACAATTTGCTATCGTAGCAAGCCCTATTGCGGCAGCTGTTGTAGCGGTCGTGGCTTACCTTGAACCTCAAGGCATCCATCTTGGCGACGTATTGATGGTAACTATTCCTTCAACCATCTTAGGTATTTTTATTGCTTGTTTATTTGTAAACAAAATGGGTAAAGAATTAAAAGATGATCCGGAATATCAACGTCGTTTAAATGATCCAAAATATGCAGATACTTTTGCTTCTACCACTTCAGTCAAAGAAGTAGAAGTGAGCAAAACAGCTAAAATTTCTGTTTCTTTATTCTTATTTGGTTCATTACTTGTTGTAATCATGGGTGCGGTTCCATCTTTACGTCCAGTATTTGATGGTAAACCAATGGGGATGGCACACACTATCGAAATCATTATGTTAGCGATTGGTGCGTTAATTATCTTAACTTGTAAACCAGATGGCACTGAAATCACTAAAGGTTCTGTATTCCACGCAGGTATGCGTGCAGTAATTGCAATCTTCGGTATTGCATGGTTAGGCGATACATTGATGCAAGCGCACATGACTGAAGTGAAAGAAATGGTAAAAGGCTTAGTTGAAACTGCGCCATGGGCATTTGCTTTCGCGCTATTTGTACTTTCAGTATTAGTAAACAGCCAAGGTGCAACAGTAGCGACATTGTTCCCACTTGGTATCGCATTAGGTATCCCAGCTCCAGTATTAATCGGTGTATTTGTGGCAGTAAATGGTTACTTCTTTATTCCTAATTACGGTCCAATCATTGCATCCATTGACTTCGATACTACGGGCACAACCAAAATTGGTAAATATATTTTAAACCATAGCTTTATGATTCCTGGTTTATTAAGCATGCTTTTCTGCTTATTAATCGGTTTAGGTCTTTCTCACATTCTTCTTTAAGATGTGATTCAATAACAATCCTCCTATATATTGAATTTTGCTTATCAGATTTATTCATTATATAGTGAGGATTTTTCTATTTATCATTCACTTAAACTATTTCCCGTCATACAAATAGCATATAACTTTTATAACCAAACTTTGAGTAGCTATAATAAAAAAGCCCCTTTCGGGGCTTTTTTCATCTCATTTGGAAAATTAATCTTCCATTTCTGAATTTAATAATGCAGCAAGATTTTGTGTAGCATCATCTGCGATCATTTCAAATTCATCAGCGATATCAGCATCACTTGCGAAAGCAGAAGCTACATCTTCCGCTGCTAATGTTGCTAAATCAGCCGCTTTTTGACGATTTTTAACTCGGCTTTGATGATACGCAAAACCTGTACCCGCTGGGATTAAACGACCTACAATTACGTTCTCTTTCAAGCCACGTAATTCATCACGTTTACCTGCCACTGCTGCTTCGGTAAGAACACGAGTAGTTTCTTGGAACGACGCTGCAGAGATGAAGGATTCAGTCGCAAGAGACGCTTTAGTGATACCCAATAATTCGCGTTCAAACTCAACCGGTGGTTTACCTTCTGCTTCACGTTGACGGTTGATGATTTTCACGCGAGCAACTTCGACTTGTTCCCCTTCTAGGAATTCTGAGTCGTAAGCTTTGGTAATTACTGCTTTACGTAACATTTGACGAACGATAACTTCTATATGTTTATCGTTGATTTTTACCCCTTGTAAGCGGTAAACATCTTGTACTTCGTTCACGATGTATTCAGTTACTGCACGCACGCCACGTAAACGTAAAATATCATGTGGTGTTTCAGCACCATCAGAAATTACGTCACCACGTTGCACCATTTCACCTTCAAATACGTTGAGCTGACGCCATTTTGGAATCATTTCTTCGTAAGTTTCGCCTTCTGAAGGAGTAATTAATAAACGGCGTTTACCTTTGGTTTCTTTACCGAAAGACACGATACCAGAAATTTCAGCCAAGATAGCTGGTTCTTTTGGTTTGCGTGCTTCAAATAAATCCGCAACGCGCGGTAGACCACCGGTAATATCTTTCGTACCCACAGATTCTTGCGGAATACGTGCTAATGGTTCACCCACTTTTACTGCTGCGCCATCGTCTAAACTTACGATTGCTTTACCCGGTAAGAAGTACTGTGCAAGAACATCAGTTTCAGGTAAGAAAATATCGTTACCATTTGCATCAACTAATTTAATGGTTGGACGTAAATCTTTACCCGCAGTAGCACGTTCACCCACATCTTGAACCACGATTGATGATAAACCTGTTAATTCATCAGTTTGACGCGTTACAGTTAAGCCATCAATAATATCAACGAACTTCACAAAACCAGATACTTCAGAGACAACTGGCATTGTATGTGGATCCCAATTTGCGATAGTTTCGCCCGCCGTTACATCTTGACCGTCACCTTTGCTTAACACCGCACCGTAAGGCACTTTATAGTGTTCTTTAGTACGACCAAATGCATCGGTAATAGTTAATTCAGTATTACGAGACGTTAATACTAATTTACCTTCATCATTAGTAACGAATTTCGCATTCATTAAGTGTAATGTACCAGTGTTTTTAACTTGTACACTCGATTCTTTCGCTGCCGCAGATGCCGCACCACCGATATGGAACGTACGCATGGTTAACTGTGTACCTGGCTCACCGATAGATTGAGCAGCAATAACACCCACTGCTTCACCTTGGTTAATTAAATGACCACGAGCAAGATCACGACCATAACATTTCGCACATACACCAAAATCAGTATCACAAGTTACAACAGAACGTACTTTTACGCTGTCTACAGAGTTTGCATCCAACACATCACAGAGTTTTTCATCTAATAACGTGTTACGAGGAATTAATACTTCTTCTGTACCAGGTTTTAAAATATCTTCCGCAGCTACACGACCTAACACTAATTCACGAAGTGGAACTTTTTCATCACCACCTTCGATTAATGGGGTCATGACTAAACCTTCGTGCGTACCACAGTCATCTTCTACGATCACTAAGTCTTGTGCTACGTCAACTAAACGACGAGTTAAGTAACCTGAGTTCGCAGTTTTTAATGCTGTATCCGCCAAACCTTTACGCGCACCGTGGGTTGAAATAAAGTACTGTAATACGTTCAAACCTTCACGGAAGTTTGCTGTAATTGGGGTTTCAATGATCGAACCATCTGGACGAGCCATCAAACCACGCATACCTGCTAACTGACGAATCTGCGCTGCAGAACCACGAGCACCAGAATCAGCCATCATAAAGATACTATTAAAGGATGCTTGTTTTTCAGGATTACCTTCGCGATTGATGACTTCTTCTTGAGATAAGTTTTCCATCATCGCTTTCGCTACGCGCTCATTCGCAGCAGCCCAAATATCGATTACTTTATTATAGCGTTCGCCTGCAGTCACAAGACCTGATTGGAATTGTTCTTGGATCTCTGCCACTTCTTCTTCCGCTGCAGAAATAATTTCATATTTCTTCGCTGGAATTTCCATATCATCAATACCAACTGATGAACCAGAACGTGCCGCATAAGCAAAACCGGTATACATAATTTGGTCAGCAAACATTACCGCTTCTTTTAAACCTAAACGACGATATGCTTCGTTAATCAGTTTAGAAATTGCTTTTTTACCTAATGTTTGGTTGAACAATGAATAAGGCATACCTTGTGGTGCAATCATCCATAAAATCGCACGGCCGATAGTTGTATCAGTTAACGTGGTTTTCGCATCAAATTCACCAACTTCATTCTTCACATATTCAGTAATACGTACTTTCACGCGAGAATGTAATTCTGCTTCACCAGTACGATATGCTTTTTCAGCTTCGCGAGGATCTTGCAATAACATACCTTCGCCTTTACCGTTCACTTTTTCACGGGTCATATAGTAAAGACCTAATACCACGTCTTGTGATGGAACGATAATAGGATCACCGTTTGCTGGTGAAAGCACATTGTTGGTTGACATCATCAACGCACGAGCTTCTAATTGAGCTTCAAGCGTTAATGGAACGTGTACCGCCATTTGGTCACCATCGAAGTCCGCGTTGAACGCCGCACAAACAAGTGGGTGTAATTGAATCGCTTTACCTTCGATTAAGATCGGTTCAAAGGCTTGGATACCCAAACGGTGAAGTGTTGGCGCACGGTTCAATAGAATTGGGTGTTCACGAATAACTTCTGCAAGAATATCCCAAACGATCGCATCTTCGCGCTCAACCATTTTCTTAGCTGCTTTGATTGTCGTAGCATAACCACGGCTTTCCAATTTAGCGTAGATAAACGGACGGAATAATTCCAATGCCATTTTCTTCGGCAAACCACATTGGTGTAAGTGCAAGTACGGACCAACAGTGATTACAGAACGACCTGAGTAGTCAACACGTTTACCTAATAAGTTTTGACGGAAACGACCTTGTTTACCTTTGATCATATCTGCCAATGATTTTAACGGACGACGGTTAGAACCCGTAATTGCACGACCGCGGCGACCATTATCTAATAACGCATCAACAGATTCTTGTAACATACGTTTTTCGTTGCGCACAATAATATCTGGCGCAATTAAATCTAATAAACGTTTTAAACGGTTGTTACGGTTGATTACACGACGGTATAAATCGTTCAGATCTGAAGTCGCAAAACGACCACCATCAAGTGGTACTAATGGGCGTAAATCTGGTGGAAGAACTGGTAATACAGTCATTACCATCCATTCTGGTTTATTACCAGATTGAACAAATGCTTCTAATAATTTTAAGCGTTTAGTGATTTTTTTACGTTTAGTTTCAGAATTAGTTTCTTGTAATTCTTCACGTAATTTTTCACATTCAACTTCAAGATCCATACCTTTTAAGAGATCTTGAATCGCTTCAGCACCCATTTTCGCTTCAAATTCATCTTGCCAACGATCTTCAGCGTCAAGGTATTGTTCTTCAGTTAATAATTGACCGCGCTCTAAATCAGTCATACCCGGTTCGGTCACGATGTACATTTCAAAGTAAAGTACACGTTCAATATCGCGCAATGGCATATCTAAAAGTAAACCAATACGAGACGGCAATGATTTTAAGAACCAAATATGTGCAACTGGCGATGCAAGTTCAATGTGCCCCATACGTTCACGACGAACTTTAGTTTGGGTAACTTCAACACCACATTTTTCACAAATCACACCACGGTGTTTTAAACGTTTATATTTACCACATAAACATTCGTAATCTTTTACAGGCCCGAAGATACGCGCACAGAAAAGACCATCACGTTCAGGTTTGAACGTACGGTAGTTAATGGTTTCAGGTTTCTTCACTTCACCAAATGACCAAGAACGGATCATATCTGGGGAAGCTAACCCAATTTTAATCACATCAAAATCTTCACTGGTTTTTGACTGTGCTTTTAAAAACTTAACTAAGTCTTTCACAAATGTTCTCCTGTCGGAGTTAAAGGTTTAAAGTGCGGTTAAAAATTTCGATGTTTTTCCACCGCACTTCGGCGATTTTTCTTTCGTAAGGTGAGTGAATCAGAAATTCTTCACTCCCCTACTGATTACTCTTCGTCTAACTCGATATTTAAACCAAGTGAGCGGATTTCTTTCATAATTACATTGAAAGATTCCGGTGTGCCTGGGTCCATGTGTTGGTTACCACTTACGATGTTTTTATACATCTTCGTACGACCATTCACATCATCAGATTTCACCGTTAACATTTCTTGTAAGGTGTAAGCTGCACCGTATGCTTCAAGTGCCCATACCTCCATTTCACCGAAACGTTGACCACCGAATTGAGCTTTACCACCCAATGGTTGTTGTGTAACAAGGCTATAAGAACCAGTTGAACGAGCATGCATTTTGTCATCAACTAAGTGGTTCAATTTGAGCATGTACATATAACCTACTGTTACTGGACGCTCGAATTTCTCACCTGTACGGCCATCATATAAAGTGATTTGACCTGAAGTTGGTAATCCACCAAGTTTTAATAACTCTTTGATTTCAGCTTCAGCTGCACCATCAAATACTGGTGTCGCAACTGGTAAACCTTTACGTAGATTTTCAGCTAAACGCAATACTTCTTCATCTGTGAAGGTACTTAAATCCACTTTTTGTGAGCCATTACCTAAGTCATACGCTTTTTGGATATAACCACGTAATTTTTCCACTTCTTGTTTTTGTTTGAGCATTGCATTGATTTGATCACCAATACCTTTCGCTGCTAAACCTAAGTGGGTTTCAAGGATCTGACCAATGTTCATACGAGATGGTACGCCCAATGGGTTTAATACGATCTCAACTGGTTGGCCATTCTCATCGTATGGCATATCTTCAACTGGGTTAATTTTCGAGATAACACCTTTGTTACCATGACGACCCGCCATTTTATCACCCGGTTGGATTTGACGTTTCACCGCGAGGTAAACTTTAACCACTTTTAACACGCCTGGTGCAAGATCATCACCTTTGATAATTTTCTTACGTTTCACTTCAAGTTTATGTTCAAACTCTTTACGAAGTTCTTCGTATTGCTCTGCAAGCTGTTCTAATTGATTTTGTTTTTCTTCATCTGCAATGGTTTGTTCTAACCATTTAGTACGCTCTAATTTATCTAATTGAGCAACATCAACACCACCAGAGATAAGAAGATTACGAACACGTGCGAATAAGCCGGCTTCCAAGATTTCTAATTCATCAGAAAGGTCTTTTTTCGCTTGTTTTAATTGCATTTCTTCAATTTCTAGTGCGCGTTTGTCTTTTTCCACGCCATCGCGAGTGAAGACTTGAACATCAATTACCGTACCTGTTACGCTATTTGGTACGCGCAATGAAGAATCTTTCACGTCAGATGCTTTTTCACCAAAGATTGCGCGTAAAAGTTTTTCTTCTGGGGTTAATTGAGTTTCACCTTTAGGCGTTACTTTACCTACTAAGATGTCACCACCTTTAACCTCAGCACCAACATAAACAATACCAGATTCATCAAGTTTGCTTAACGCTGACTCACCTACGTTTGGAATATCCGCCGTAATTTCTTCTGCACCTAACTTGGTATCACGGGCAACACAAGATAATTCTTGAATATGGATGGTAGTGAAACGGTCTTGTTGAACAACACGTTCAGAAACTAACATTGAGTCTTCAAAGTTATAGCCGTTCCAAGGCATGAACGCCACTCGAATATTTTGACCTAATGCAAGCTCACCTAAATCAGTAGAAGGACCATCTGCTAATACTTCACCACGATTGATTGGATCGCCTAAATTCACACAAGGAATTTGGTTAATACAAGTATTTTGGTTAGAACGGGTATATTTGATTAAGTTATAAATATCAATACCAGCTTCACCTGCAATGGTTTCATCTTCATTTACTTTAATGACGATACGAGAAGCATCGACGTACTGAACTGTACCACCGCGTTTTGCAACAACCGCAACACCTGAGTCAAGTGCGATTGGTTTTTCCATACCTGTACCAACTAATGGTTTGTCCGCACGTAATGTTGGAACTGCTTGACGTTGCATGTTCGCACCCATCAACGCACGGTTCGCATCGTCGTGCTCAAGGAATGGAATTAATGCTGCCGCAACAGATACCACTTGTTGTGTCGAAACGTCCATATAGTGAATATCTTCAGGTTTATATAAACCTGATTCACCACGTTCACCACGCGCAGTAACAAAGGCATCAGTAAAACGGTTATTTTCGTCTAAATTTGAGTTTGCCTGTGCAATGATATAGTTTGCTTCATCAATTGCAGATAGGTATTCAATTTCTTCAGTAACTTGGCCATCAACCACTTTACGATATGGCGTTTCTAAGAAACCATAATCATTAGTACGTGCAAAAGCAGAAAGTGAGTTGATCAAACCGATGTTTGGACCTTCAGGGGTTTCAATCGGACATAAACGACCATAGTGAGTATTATGTACGTCACGAACTTCAAAGCCTGCGCGCTCACGCGTTAAACCGCCTGGACCTAATGCAGAAATACGACGTTTGTGCGTGACTTCTGATAATGGGTTATTTTGGTCCATAAATTGGGAAAGTTGTGAAGAACCAAAGAATTCTTTCACCGCTGCAGAAATTGGTTTTGGATTAATTAAGTCTTGCGGTGTGATTGCATCTAAATCACCTAAAGATAAGCGTTCTTTCACCGCTCTTTCTACACGCACTAAACCGATACGGAATTGGTTTTCCGCCATCTCACCTACGCTACGGATACGACGGTTACCCAAGTGGTCAATATCATCCACTTCGCCACGGCCATTACGGATGTCGATTAATTTACGCATTACCGCAATAATATCTTCATTGCTTAAAGTGCCAGCGCCTTCACCCTCTGCGATCGCTAAAGAACGATTAAATTTCATACGACCGACAGCAGATAAATCATAACGCTCTGCAGAGAAGAATAAATTATTGAATAACGCTTCTGAAGATTCTGGTGTTGGTGGTTCACCTGGACGCATCATACGATAAATTTCGTAAAGCGCACTAGTTTTGTCATAAGTTGGATCTACACGTAGAGTTTCAGAAATATATGGACCGTAATCTAAATCATTAGTAAATAAAGTTTCGATCGTGGTGTAACCTGCTTGAGCTAATTTTGCAAGAATCTCTAAAGAAATCTCGCCGTTTGCAGGGCAAATAATTTCACCAGACTCTAAATCGACATAATCTTTCGACGCAACTTTACCTAAAATATATTCAGAAGGTACAACGACTTGTGAAATTTTGTCTTTTTCTAATGCCTTGATATGGCGTGCGGTAATACGACGACCACGTTCAACATAAACTTTGCCATTTGCTTCAATATCAAAAGAAGCTGTTTCACCACGTAAACGTTCTGGCACTAAAGTCATTAACAATTTATCGCCAGCGATTTCAAAGGTAATTTTATCAAAGAATAAGTTTAAGATTTCTTCAGTGGTGTAGCCTAATGCACGAAGAATAATTGTTGCCGGTAATTTACGACGACGGTCAATACGTGCAAATAAGTTATCTTTTGGATCGAATTCAAAATCTAACCAAGAACCACGATAAGGAATAATACGTGCGTTATAAAGCACTTTACCTGAAGAATGGGTTTTACCTTTGTCAGAATCGAAGAATACGCCTGGACTACGGTGTAATTGTGAAACGATAACACGCTCGGTACCATTGATTACGAAAGTACCGTTATCAGTCATTAATGGGATTTCACCCATATAAACTTCATTTTCTTTAATATCTTTAACTGCGCGTGAAGAAGATTCTTTATCGTAGCTCACTAAACGTAATTTTACACGTAAGCCTGCTGCATAAGTTGAGCCACGAATTTGGCACTCACGTACATCAAATTCAGGTTCTTCTAAACGATAATCTACATATTGTAATTCTGTATAGCCATTATTGCTTACAATAGGGAATACAGAACGGAATGCCGCTTCTAAACCTTGCTGACCTTCAGGATCTTTTTGAATAAATTTATCAAAAGAATCCAATTGAATGGTTAATAAATAAGGAACATTTAAAACTTGCGGACGTTTACCGAAATCTTTACGAATTCGTTTTTTTTCAGAATAGGAGTAACCCATTGGTTTTCCTCTGCTAACTGTTCAGTGACCTAGCCACAAACTAACTGTGACGTGAATGACCGTTAAAATGACCGCACTCTGAACCTTACTTCTATAGTGGGGTGACAACTCAAATTACATAGGACGACAACTTGAGCAAAACAACGACAAATAACGGTGGATTTGTCATTGTATGGATGTGCTTTCTATCAAAAACACGGTTAAATTAAACAATAAAAGGTCAAAATTGATTAAAAATCAATCTAAATCTTTGCTAATTTTAAGGCGGTAAATTTTAAATGAATGCAGCTTTCTCGTCAAGTTTAAAACTTATGGAGAAATTTTATGAAATAAAAAACCGCACTTTCAAAAGTGCGGTTTAAAATCTATCAATTCTTTAAATTATAAAGAAGCTTGATCAACAGCAACACCTGCACCCATAGTGGTAGAGATGCTTACTTTCTTGATGAAAATACCTTTAGCAGTAGTTGGTTTTGCTTTGTTTAAAGCAGCCAATAATGCTTGAAGGTTTTCTTTTAATTGAACTTCAGAGAAGTTTGCTTTACCGATAGTGGTGTGGATGATACCGTTTTTATCGTTACGATAACGGATCTGACCAGATTTAGCATTTTTAACTGCTTCAGCAACGTTTGGTGTTACAGTACCAACTTTAGGGTTTGGCATTAAACCACGTGGTCCTAATACTTGACCTAATTGACCAACAACACGCATTGCATCAGGAGAAGCGATAACAACATCAAAGTTCATTTCGCCTTTTTTGATTTGCTCTGCTAAATCTTCCATACCTACTAAATCAGCACCAGCTGCTTTAGCTGCATCTGCGTTAGCACCTTGAGTGAACACAGCTACGCGTACTTCACGACCAGTACCGTGTGGTAATACAGTTGCACCACGAACGTTTTGGTCAGATTTACGAGGATCGATACCTAAGTTTACTGCAACGTCAACACTTTCAACGAATTTAGCTGTTGCGAATTGTTTTAATACCGCGATCGCTTCATTGATTTCGTATGCTTTAGTAGAATCTACGCCAGCTTTGATTGCTTTCATTTTTTTAGTCAATTTAGCCATCGTATTATTCCTCCACCACTAAGCCCATAGAGCGAGCAGTACCAGCAATTGATTTCATTTTGGTTTCGATAGACGCGCCAGTCATATCTGCTGCTTTAGTTTCAGCGATTTGACGAACTTGATCTAAAGTTACTTTACCCACTTTCTCTTTGTTCGGTTTACCAGAACCAGATTTGATACCTGCAGCTTTTTTCAATAATACTGCTGCTGGTGGAGTTTTAGTTACGAAAGTAAATGAACGGTCTGCATATACAGTGATAACAACCGGAATTGGTAAACCTTTTTCTAAACTCTCAGTACGAGCGTTGAATGCTTTACAGAATTCCATGATGTTCACACCTTGTTGACCTAATGCAGGACCAACTGGTGGTGATGGGTTTGCCATACCAGCTGCAACTTGCAACTTAACGTAGGCTTGGACTTTTTTTGCCATTTTAGTTTTCCTCTAATTGGGTAATAACGCTATTAAATAGCTCCCCGATAATTTTCAGTACAACATTCATTGCACCACACAAAAATATGAGCCGCGAACGGCTCATAGTGGGTGCGGATTATATAAAAAGTGCGGTTGTTTTTCAAGCACTTCTTAAATCCACTATAAGAAATTATTGTGCATCACCAATTAATACTGAATCCAACGCAATTTCAATCATATCATTGAATGTTAATTGACGTTCTTCTGCTGTGGTTTGTTCATGTGTACGAATATGGTCAGACACAGTACAAATCGTTAAGGCTTTCGCACCATATTCTGCAGCCACACCATAAATTCCGGCAGCTTCCATTTCCACGCCTAAGATGCCGTATTTTTCCATTACATCGAACATTTCAACATCAGGCGTATAGAATAAATCTGCCGAGAATAAGTTACCGACACGAACAGCCTTGCCTTTTGCTTTTGCAGCTTGAACAGCGGCTTGTGCCATATCGAAGTCAGCAATAGCTGCAAAGTCGTTATCTTTGAAACGAATACGGTTTACTTTTGAATCAGTACATGCACCTAAACCGATAATCACATCACGTACTTTTACGTCCATACGAACAGCGCCACAAGAACCTACACGGATAATTTTTTTCACACCGTATTCAGTGATTAATTCTTTCGCGTAAATAGAGCAAGATGGAATCCCCATACCGTGGCCCATAATAGAAATCTTACGACCTTTATAAGTCCCAGTAAAACCAAGCATATTACGAACATTTGTTACTTCTACTGCATCTTGCAAAAACGTTTCTGCAATGTATTTTGCACGAAGTGGATCGCCTGGCATTAAAACAACATCAGCAAATGCACCTTCAGGCGCGTTAATATGTGGAGTCATAATTTTCCTTCCTTTTTTCAAATGTAAAAATAAAAAGTGCGGTCATTTTTCACCGCACTTATCCGAGAATTAAAGCGCTGCTGCACCGAGTCCGATGAACAAGCCTGCAATAGTTGCACTCATTAAGTTTGCTAAAGTACCTGCGATTACCGCTTTCAAGCCTAAACGTGCAACATCACTACGACGGTTTGGCGCCATTCCACCTAAACCACCGATTAAGATTGCAATTGAGCTGAAGTTAGCAAAACCACAAAGTGCGAAAGTAATAATTGCTTTGGTTTTTTCAGTTAATACAATCGCAGAATCTGGTTGCAAGTATTTTGCAAATTCAAGGTAACCTACGAATTCGTTAACCGCTAATTTCATCCCGATCATTTGTCCTGCGATACCCGCTTCGGTACCGTCAGTTACACCGATTAAGTATGCTAATGGTTTGAAAACTAAACCAAAGATAGATTGTAAAGTTACGTCACCATAGCCAAACCAGCCACCAACGCCACTTAAAATACCGTTAATTAATGCAATTAAACCAACGAATGCGATTAACATTGCACCTACGTTTAGCGCAAGTTGCATACCTGCACTCGCACCGCCCGCCATTGCTTCAAGTACGTTAGTTGGTTTTTCTGAATCATTGTCTTCCGGTTGTTTATCAGAGAATTGTTCTGTTTGTGGGAACATTAATTTCGCGAATAATAAACCTGCTGGCGCAGCCATAAATGACGCAGCGATTAAGTATGTCAATGGCACGCCCATTCCAGCATAACCTGCCATCACTGAACCCGCGATAGACGCAGTACCACCCACCATGATGGCAAATAATTCAGATTGGGTCATATTTTTAATGTAAGGACGAACCACCAATGGTGCTTCAGTTTGACCAACGAAAATATTAGCAGCTGCTGACATGGATTCTGCTTTTGACGTACCCAATGCTTTTTGTAATGCACCGCCTAATACTCTAATCACCACTTGCATAATGCCAAGGTAATAAAGCACAGAAATTAAGCCAGAGAAAAACACAATAATCGGTAATACTTTCACTGCAAAAATGAAACCTGAAGGTTTGCTTGGATCAGCTAAACCACCAAATACAAAGTTAATACCTTCATTACCGTAAGCAATAACATTTGATACGGCATCAGCAGTTGCACCAAGTGCTTGTTTACCTGCTGGTACATATAAAATAAGGGCGGCAAATCCAACTTGGATTGCTAACGCCCCGAGCACGGTTCTGATACTAATCGCTTTACGATTATTGGAAAGTAACACGGCAATAGCGATTAATACGACCATTCCCAAAATGCTGCTTAACACACTCATTTGATTCCCCTAGATTGGTTAAGTTAATAAAAAAGTCGGCTTATTCTACTTGTTTTCTCACAAAAAGTCGGTGAATTTTCACCGCACTTTTTTGTAAGCGACTACAAAATAGTCAAAACCTTGTTAATTCCACATTGACGCGCATAAGTAGCCAATGCATTAGTTTCTTCCGCACTTGGAATGTGCGTTGATAACCCAGTTTCATCGCGCGCACCTTTACTATGCACACGGATAATTTTTAATGCCACATCAGGATAATTTCGTAAAAGGAGCGCAACTTTGCCCACCAAATGTTCAGCATCAAAAAAATGCTTTAAAAAAACTAACCGCACTTCTTCCACTTTATTTAACGGCAACAAGGCAGCCAGATTTTGTAAATTTCGCTCAAGTTTATCGTTTTTTATATGTAAACGTTCGGGTGTCACTTGCTGTGGTACAATGCCCGCTTGATTTTGTCGGTCAAAACAGAGCGTTTGTAAACCTGCGCCCTCACCTTTCAGATCGAATAAAAATTTATCAGTGACATCGATTAAAGAACGAATACGATCAAACTCAAAAAAGCCGCTACTATCCAAATAACAGGTTAATCCTTGCGAACGTAAAGCCTCAAAGAGCGGAACAAGTTTTTTATGATGGATTGTCGGTTCGCCGCCTGAAATTGTTACACCGCGAATAAATGGAACCGCCTCCATAACCTGTTCATACAAATACTGCAAACTAACCAACTTCGCATTTTCCGTATAACGAGGAATAGTTTCTGGATTATGGCAATACAAGCAATTTAGCTTGCAACCTTGCAGAAAAATGCTCGAACGATTGCCTTGCCCTTCTACATTTGAAAAAGGAATAATCCGATGCAACGGCACAAAAATCTCAGAGAGTGCGGTCATTTTTCCAATTATTTTTCAGCGGTGACATCTTTTTCATCGCGCAATTGGCGATCAAACACGTTGGCACATTCATCCGTACCCGAGCCATACCAGGTTGTGTCGCGTAATGCGACTTCGCCTTTACGGTATTTTTCAACTTCGCTTTTCTTCACCAAATAACCTGTAACGCGAATTAAATCCGTATTTTTCAAATAGGTGGTAATGTAGCGATAGCCTAAAGAGAATGCACCGTCAATAATATCCACCACCGCATCGCAGTGATCTACATAGGTTTGATCAAAGGCGAATAAATCCCCTGTACCAGATGGGAAATACTTATGGAACGGGGCAGACTGTTTTAAATGTGCAAGTAACGTTGGTTCTTCGCCTACACGAATACGGTGAGCCGGTGCGTTACGTTTGTCTTCTTCGTGGTTACTTGCGCCAACTTGCGCATGTAATAAATAACGATTGCCAGTGCGTTCAGCATAAACCCCTTCATGAGCATCAGTGATTTCTTTAAGTTTATCCATAATTGCTGTCGCAATTTCATCACCGCGAGCACTCTTACCAAAGGTTTCATTTAAGCCTTCACATTGCAATAAGTGGTTTGCTGCATCTGCCAAGCCCACAATTGCGAACATCCCCGTAAAATTAGTGCGTTTGATAAAGCCTTCTTTTTCGAGGAATGAACTGTTAAAGAAATTACTTTCTTCCACTACAAACTTATGGCGTTTATCCATGGTTGAAAGAGCACATTTCGCCACACGTGGTAATAATTCGTTTACCATTTCATCCGCACTTTTACATGTGCGAGCAATCGTCCCTAGACGTAAACGTGTTAATGTGTAAGCACCGCCACATTCAGGCAATGCGTTATAGCAACTTGCTACACCATATTCTTCACCTAGATCAGAAATATAGTACGCATCGTTCGCAAAAGATGGCTTCGAAACTAATAAACAGGCTTTTGCTGCAAGTTCAGCAAACTCACGGCTCGTTTTGGATTTATCATAACGAATGGTCATATTCGGTGTTGGCGCTTCAAGCTCAATCACCGCGCGTAAAATCAAGCGACCCGCTTTCGTATCATACGGCCCAATATTGGCATGACAGAATGAATCAGGCACAGTTTTGTCGATATGATTTAAGAAACGTTTAATTTTGATGTAGTCTTTTTCTTCATCCGTAATGAAAGGTTCGAGCAACACATCAAGACGGCCAACATAAACAGGATAAGTTGTAATAGATGGCACGTGAGAGTAAAGAATCAATAATCCATCAAGTGCTTCATCTAGATCTTTTGGTGGTGGCAATTCTAAAAATTCGCAGCCTTTTTTAATATACACATTGTAATCAGGCAGGATATAGCGAGGGCGATAAATAGCATAACCTTCACATAAATCACAAATCATCTGATTCTGTAAAAAGCCCCATTCTTCATCGGTATAGCCAAGCAAATCGCGAGGATCAAATAAACGCTCAGCAATATTGCCTAATGTCATTAATTTTTGATGATAAGTCAGATTATTGGCTTTAACCGTATCGAGAATATCTTGAAGTGTTGCTAACATAATTTTCTCCCATTAAGAATTAGGCATATTGTACGAAATGGAGAGATATTAGACAATTTTCAAAATGTGAGTAAGATCACAGTTTTAGAAATTAATATTGATACAAATGGTCGTGTATTTCTATAAGATACAATTCTAAAATAGAACATTAAATTGTTTCATTTTTTCTACATTTCCTTTTATTATGGCAAGAATTAAAAGGATATTTTATGAAGAAAAAAGTACGTGTTATTCCCCATACATCTTGGGCGGCGACATCTCTTTGGTCGTTGAACATCAAAACATTGTCAGTTTTGATCTTTGCCTTATCAATCCTCGGTATCGGCGATGGATTAATCGTGCTTTCGAATTTAGGTTCAACACCTTGGACGGTGCTTTCACAAGGCATTGCAATACAAACTAATATGAGCATTGGTTGGGCATCATTTTTTATCAGTTGTATCGTAATGATAGCCTGGTTTCCACTAAAACTCCGATTAGGATTGGGCACTCTACTTAATATCGTTATTATTGCTTTTTTCCTCGGCCTCACAACAAAAATACTGGCCACACCAAGCTCATTAGCAGAACAACTATTATATGGTACGGTAGGCTTATTACTTTACGGCTTAGGCACAGCCTTATATCTTACCTGCCATTTAGGCGCGGGACCAAGGGATGGATTAATGGTTGGTTTCTGTCAAAGATTTTATTTAAAAGTGAGCATCGTCAGAACAAGCATTGAAATCTTTGTTTGTATTCTAGGGTTTATCCTTGGTGGCACCGTCGGTTTGGGGACAATTATTTTTGCCGCCAGTATAGGATGGATAGTTCAGATTTGCTTAAACATCATTGCGCAATGCCCACATTTTTCTCACAAAGGGGAAAATGGTTACTAAAGCATTATTTATTGAAATTAAACCTAGATTCATTTGAGTCTCTTTTCCCGCGGGTGGACAAAATGCAAGATGCTTATCGACATCATTAATCGGTTTCCAGCGTCTCGGCTGAGAAGAACGACTATTTGGATAAAATCCGATAGTTGGAATATTAAACGCACTACTCAAATGCAATGGACCAGTAGATCCCGCAATAAATAAATCCGCACAAGCCAAAGAATGCGCAAAATCCACTAAACCTTTATTCTTATCGTAAATAACTACGCGTGAATCATTAACTAGATTAGCTAACTCATGGGCCTTTTCACTTTCGCCAGGTCCTGCAGTCAGCACAACATTACAATCAAACTCAGCCAATAAGCCTTTAATTAAATCCGCATATTGCGCTAAAGAAAGATTCGTAGCTGAACCACCAGAACCGCTATGTACAAAGATCCATTTTTTATTTGCGGAAAGTCCTAAACTCTCTTGCAAGAAAACACGTTGATTTTCCACCGCACTTTTCTCAAAGGTTAAATAAGGCGGTTTAGGTTCAACAACTGGCATATTATGCTTGTGCAAAAAAGCGCGGGCTAAATCTTTATTGTATTCAGCTTCCGATTTTTCAGAACGAGAACGACGTTGTATTAGGCGGTGATTATAGAGAATTTGAACCCATTTCGTTGCTGGCACGAGACGATATTTAATCCCACTTTTCCAAGCGAGTTTTCCATTATGGGTATTGGAAAAAAAACTAATCATTCCATCAAACTGCTGCGCTTTGATTTCCTGCACAAGACGTTTGAAATCCGTTTTATCATTTTTTTTGCTATCAATAATGACATGATCAATAAACGGACAAACTTCCGCTAAAGGCGCAGTGTAACTCGGAACAAGAGCGGTTAATTTTAAAGAAGGATTCGATAACTTCAGCATAGCAAAAGCGGGCCATGCTTGCATAAAATCGCCTAATTTATCGTTACGAATAACTAAGATCTTTTCCATAATTTCTCCGCTAAAATAAAAAACCGCACTTGAAAGTGCGGTCGTATTTTATGTTATTTTTGTGGATTATAAAACATCAACACAATTTAAGTCTTCGAAAGATCGTTCTAAGCGTTTAGACATAGATTCTTCCATTTTACGTAACCAAACACGTGGATCGTAGTATTTTTTGTTTGGTGCATCTGGACCTTCTGGGTTACCTAATTGACCTTGAAGATAAGCTTCATTTGCTTTATAGAAATTCAAAATACCATTCCAAGATGCCCATTGAGTATCAGTATCAATGTTCATTTTGATTGCACCGTAACTAATTGCTTCGCGGATTTCTTCGCGGCTAGAACCTGAACCACCGTGGAAGACGAAGTTAATTGGTTTTGCAGGAAGATTACGTTCTTTCGCAACGAACTCTTGTGATGCACCTAAAATAGATGGTTTTAATTTTACGTTACCTGGTTTGTAAACACCATGTACGTTACCGAATGCCGCTGCAACAGTAAAGTTAGGGCTTACTGGGTTTAATTGATCGTAAACATAAAGCACGTCAGATGGTTGAGTATATAAACGAGACTCATCAACACCAGAATTATCTACACCATCTTCTTCACCACCAGTAATACCGATTTCTATTTCAAGGGTCATCCCCATTTTATCCATACGAGCGAGGTATTCACGGCAGATAGCCATATTTTCTTCCATTGGCTCTTCAGAAAGATCAAGCATGTGAGAAGAGAATAATGGACGGCCAGTTTCTGCGAAGTGTTTTTCACCAGCGTCAAGTAAACCATCAATCCATGGAAGTAATTTTTTCGCAGCGTGGTCAGTGTGAAGAATAACTGGAACACCGTATTCTTTAGCTAAAGTATGAACGTGTTTCGCTCCAGCAATCGCACCAAGTACATCAGGACGAGCACCGCTTGCAGGTTTAATACCTTTACCCGCATAAAACGCCGCACCACCGTTAGAAAATTGAATAATAACTGGCGCTTTTACGCGTGCAGCAGTTTCTAACACAGCATTAACTGAGTCAGAACCCACGCAGTTTACTGCAGGGATAGCAAAGTTATGCTCTTTTGCATAAGCAAAGATTTTTTGCACATCTTCACCTGTTACAACACCAGGTTTCACGATATCTAATAATTTAGCCATACTTGTGTTTCCTTTTTATGTTTAGCGGGACAAACCCACAATTGGAG
Source organism: Haemophilus sp. SZY H36 (assembly GCF_018829625.1). Lineage (NCBI taxonomy): Bacteria > Pseudomonadati > Pseudomonadota > Gammaproteobacteria > Pasteurellales > Pasteurellaceae > Haemophilus > Haemophilus sp. SZY H36. Next base: position 36,744 of record NZ_JAHKKA010000006.1, read on the forward strand.
AATTTTTTTGACTTTTTATTGATGGCGACATTTTTAATTATCGCCATCGATATGTCACATAGGAAAAGTGCGGTTAGTTTTTCGCACGTTTTTCAAGAATTTCTACTGCTGGTAATACTTTGCCTTCTACGAATTCTAAGAACGCACCGCCACCCGTTGAAATGTAAGAGATCTTGTCTGCAATACCGAATAAATCAATAGCCGCTAAAGTATCACCGCCACCTGCGATAGAGAATGCATCGCTGTTTGCAATCGCGTGAGAAATGATTTCAGTCCCTTTACGGAAATTAGGGAATTCGAACACGCCAACTGGGCCATTCCATAAAACGGTTTTTGCATTTTTGATGATTTCAGCTAATTGTTCTGCAGATTTATCACCGATATCGAAGATAGATTCCTCATCTTTCACTTCGTTTACTGCTTTTTCTGTTGCTGCTGCCGTTTCAGAGAACTCTAAACCTACACGCACATCAACAGGCACAGGAATATCTGTAGTTGCGGCTAATTCTTTCGCGACAGGGATTAAATCAGCTTCATGTAAAGATTTACCTACATTATGGCCTGCTGCCGCAATGAAAGTATTTGCAATACCACCGCCCACAATAATTTGGTCAGCGATTTTTGAAAGAGAATTTAATACTTCTAATTTAGTTGAAACTTTAGAACCACCAACAATAGCCACCATTGGGCGAGCAGGTTCTTTTAATGCTTTACCTAATGCATCTAACTCAGCGGCTAATAATGGACCTGCACAAGCGATTGGTGCAAATTCTGCAACACCGTAAGTTGATGCTTGCGCACGGTGAGCGGTACCAAACGCATCCATTACAAATACATCGCAAAGTGCGGCATATTTTTTACCTAATTCTGGATCGTTTTTCTTTTCACCTTTGTTCACGCGTACGTTTTCTAAAACAACAATTTCGCCTTCTTTAACATCTACGCCGTTTAAATAGTCTTGTTCTAAACGAACATTAAAGCCTGCGTCTTTTAAGTAATCAACAACTGGTTGTAAAGAATCTTCTGGTTTGAATTCACCTTCAGTTGGACGACCTAAGTGAGAAGTTACCATCACTTTTGCGCCTTTTTCTAAGGCTAATTTTAAAGTAGGAATGGTCGCACGAATACGCGCATCTGAGGTCACTTTGCCATCTTTTACTGGCACATTAAGATCCGCACGGATAAATACACGTTTACCGGCTAAATCTAAATCGGTCATTTTGATTACTGACATAATCTATCCTCTTATTAAGTTAAAATTAAAATTGAAAACTTTTCGTATTATACCTACTTCGCGCTAGGTTGTAACGATTTAGATCAAAGAAATTCTTATTTGCTTTGGCAATTCATTACCTGCCATTTTTTATCATAACAAATGAATAATTCGTTTCGACTTGCGCCTAAATAAGCATTTTTTAATTGTGGATTATGTTGTTTCATCCAACGAAAAAGTTCATTACGGCTTAAATTTTGATTCGGTAATTTTAATGAGCTAAATAATTCCTGCTCCTTAGCAAAATATTGCTGGGCAGAATCAAATGCACAGCTACCATGTTTTTCCCATTCACCTTGCAATAATTGTTCACCAGGTGAAATAGCCAAATATCGTGCTAATAAATCTTTTGGCAATGCGGGTAAATCGCCCTTGCAAAAACGTGGATGATCCGTCACTGAAAGTGCATTTGCATTTTGAGGCCATAATCCATGAACAACCCAACCTAAAGCACGGTTATTTCCGCATTGATATTTAGCGGAGGAAGGCAGCTGATTACCATATTTTTCACGCTGAATATCACAAAATCCAGGCGACCAAGATAATGCCAACATATAATAATCGACAGGCGCCTTTGCATTTTGCCCGATAGGATCATCGCGCATAATCACATCATAATTGGCAAAAACATTCGGATTTTTCACCGCACTTTTTTCAATATCAGTCCGCTTTGTCTCAAATTGAGGCTCAAATTTAGACTCAGATACTTTTGTTTGCTTAGTCTGTTCAATTACGGGAGAAGGTGATTGATTTTTAGTTTTGGTTGAATCGGTAAAATATTGCCAAATTGCTAATACAACGAGGACAATAAGAGAAAGGGTAGAAGTGAATTTTTTCATAAATTTTGTTTAGTTTTTGTCAATCAAGTTTTTGTCGGCTATAATTCGCCGCTTTCAACTTTCTATTAAGGATCACAATGGCATTACTCATCACTAGCAAATGTACTAACTGCGATATGTGCCTACCAGAATGCCCGAACGAAGCCATTTCCATTGGCGATGAGATTTATGTGATCGATCCTGTCCTTTGCACGGAATGTGTCGGCCATTACGACACCCCTACCTGCCAAAAAGTTTGCCCAATCACGAACTGCATTAAGCCCGATCCAGAACATCAAGAAACCGAAGAACAGCTTTGGGAACGCTTTGTGATGATTCATCATTCGGATAAATTGTAATTTTTAAAGCAACTGAAATATGACTTACTATCTTCTAAAAGAGTGCGGTTAATTTTGAGCTTATTTTTATTATCATAAAACTGAAATTTTTCACCGCACTTTTATCTATAAAAAGAACTATATTGAGTGACTTTTTTTCACATTATCCTGCTACAGCCGGTAAATATCCCCATTGAATTAAAAATGGAATGACCATAATCACCACGCCAATCAATAACGCAAACACCAAAGCAAAATTACCGCCAGCAACACGATATGGCAATGTTGGATTTTCAATACGTGTACGCCATGCCAAGCCAATTGGTAAAATTAAGCAATAGAACGCACACAACAAACCTGCGTAACTTAATGCAGTAATAAATCCTTCAGGATAAAACAATGCAAACACAAGTGGCGGTAAAAATGCCGCAATGGTTAATACAACGCGATTATTTGGCAAATGATAGCGTTTGAATAAATCACCTAAGCCTTCAAACACACCAAGCATCACGCCCAAGAATGAAGTAATTAAAGCCAGTGATGAGAACACGCGCACCACTTCCCCCATAAAATGAGAACCTGTGATTTCACGTGTTGCATTCACTAAGCCATTTAGCGTTGGGTCAGCTTGTAAAATACGCACAAATTCACTTTGACTTAATACACCATGAGTTGCTAACTGCCATACAAGATAAGCAGCTAATGGAATCGCGGTACCAATCAAAATAGCACGACGGAATTTTTCTACACTTCCACCTAAGTAGCTATTTACACTCGCCATAATGACGTGGAAACCGAAAGAGGTGAAAAATATCGGTGCAGCAGAAACCACAAAGGCATAATCCAAAGGCAATGCCATTAAATTATCTGTTGCCACTTTGGGAAGCATCATAAACAGCACAAAAGCAAAGGCGACTAACTTACCAATAAATAACACGCGAGTTAAACCATCCACACCTTTCGTTCCTACAACGACAAAAGAACCTAATACCACAGTAAAGATAATAATCGCCGTTTTCAGCGACATCGCTTCCATTCCAAAAGCTGTTGGCAAGCCTGAAAGTAAAGATCCACCACCCGTAATATAAGCGGCTGAAAGTGCATAAAGCAAAATTAACAAACTCAACGTTGCTAAAATACGTCCGGGAACGCCAAAATATTTTTCAGCTAGCGTGGCCACACCATCATCCAACTGCTCCGCTGTTTGATACACTTCTACAAACAACAATCCACTGTAAACCAACAAAGCCCACAAGCCAACGAGCAATAACACGGTGTAACCAAAGCCCATGCCCGCTGATGTAAGCGGCATAGCAAGCATACCTGCACCAATGGTTGTGCCTGCAATAATCAGCGCACTCCCAAATGTTTTATTCTGTAACATAAAATTATCCTTATAGTGTTGTGTTTGAAAACTAATTTAAAGTTGACCGCACTTTTCTTTATAGTGTAAACGGCAAACAGAAAGGTAAGAGTCATTGCCGCCAATTTGAATTTGCGCGCCTTCTTTAATAACCTCGCCTTGATCATTTAAGCGCAAAACAAAGTTAGCCTTACTGCCACAATAACAAATTGTTTTTAATTCTTCGAGTTGATCCGCCCAAGCCAGTAAATATTTACTTCCTTCAAAAAGTTCCGCTTGGAAATCTGTACGCAAGCCATAACAAAGCACAGGGATTTTGAGTTTATCAACGACATCACTCAACTGGTAAACTTGTTGCTTGCTAAGAAATTGAGCTTCATCCACCAGCACACAATGCACTTTTTCTTTTTTTAAGTGCTCATTGATTTCATCAAACAAATTGGTTTCCGAGCGAAATAAAAAGGCATCTTGCGAAATGCCAATACGCGATGTGACTTTCCCCACGCCAAAACGATCATCAATCGCAGCCGTATAAACTACTGTGTTCATATCGCGCTCGCGATAGTTATAGGAAGATTGTAGCAACGTCGTTGATTTTCCAGCGTTCATTGTGGAGTAATAGAAGTAGAGTTTCGCCATTTTTTCTCCTAAATTGCTGGTAATTCCGTCATTGCCCAACGAGGCTTAACATCAATAGCCAGATCGCTATACTGACCTTGTTTTAAACGTAAAAAACCTGTGTAAGCAATCATTGCGCCATTATCTGTACAAAATTGAGGTTGAGGATAAAACACTTCACCACCTAAATTTTGCATTAAGCGCGCAAGCGTTTCTCGGAGTTTTTTATTTGCACTCACACCCCCCGCAATCACTAAACGTTTATAGCCAGTTTCTTTTAATGCACGCTTACATTTAATGGCAAGGGTATCCACCACCGCATCTTGGAAAGCATAAGCAATATCCGATTTAGTTTGTTCTGTCAGTTCACCCTCGTTTTTAATTGCTTGATTAATCGTATTCGCAGCGAACGTTTTTAAACCTGAAAAGCTAAAATCAAGGCCTGCACGATCTGTCATTGGACGTGGAAATATGAAACGATTCGGTGTGCCTTTTTCTGCTAAACGAGAAAGAGCCGCGCCACCTGGATAATCTAGTCCAAGTAATTTTGCTGTTTTATCAAAGGCTTCACCTGCAGCGTCATCAATGGATTCACCAATCACTTCATATTTTCCTACACCATCGACACGCACTAATTGAGTATGACCACCCGATACCAACAAAGCAACAAAAGGAAAGTGCGGTGAATTTTCATCAAGCATTGGCGCAAGTAAATGCCCTTCCATATGATGAACACCAATCGCAGGAACATTCCACGCGTAAGCTAAGGAACGCGCAATCGTAGCGCCGACAAGCAATGCGCCGACAAGCCCTGGGCCACTCGTATAAGCAATGCCATCAATATCGCTCGCCGTTAACTTAGCTTCTTCTAGCGCAGCTTTAATAAGAGGAGCTGTTTTACGAATATGATCGCGCGATGCTAATTCAGGAACCACACCACCATAATCTGCATGTAGGGCAATTTGAGTATAAAGTTGATTAGCAATTAATCCTTTTTTTTCATCATAAATTGCCACGCCCGTTTCATCACACGAGGTTTCAATGCCTAAGATTTTCATTGATTTTCTTAATTTATTACCTAAAATGTTGCGCGATTTTACCCTGTTTAAGCGGTTTTAACCAGTTGAAACCACAAATATTAAGGTGAATTGGCATTCTTTCCTTTACTTTTTCCCTAAAAGTAGATTAGAATTGCGTCCTTTATTAAATTTACCATTTGCACAGTGGTGCTTTGGTGAAAATAAAATTTTAAATTGCAATTAAATTAAACTCATTGAGGTGATTGGCTTATGCCTGTAATTAAAGTACGTGAAAACGAATCATTTGACGTAGCTTTACGTCGTTTCAAACGCTCTTGCGAAAAAGCGGGAATCTTAGCTGAAGTACGCGCTCGCGAATTTTACGAAAAACCAACTACAATTCGTAAACGTGAAAATGCAACACTTGCAAAACGTCACGCAAAACGCAACGCTCGCGAAAACGCGCGCAATACCCGTTTATACTAATTTATAGTATTTTCTGACTCGAGTTAAGACAAACCGTGAATCCTTTGGACTCACGGTTTTGTTACTTTAAGCACAACAAAAATCTACGCCAAAAACGACCGCACTTTCACACCACGATCACGGAGGCTCGACAATGAAAGGTTCTATTCCACGCCCCTTTATTGATGATTTGCTGACAAAGTCCGATATTGTCGATGTGATTAACACACGCGTAAAACTAAAAAAAGCTGGCCGCGATTATCAAGCCTGCTGCCCTTTCCATCACGAAAAAACACCATCCTTCACGGTTAGTCAAAAGAAACAGTTTTATCATTGCTTTGGTTGTGGCGCACATGGTAATTCGATTTCCTTTTTAATGGATTATGACAAGCTTGAATTTGTAGAGGCTATTGAAGAACTTGCTGCTATGGCAGGGCTTGAAGTACCTTACGAAAAACGTGCTAATAACAACGGGAAACCTCAAGCGAATTACCAAACCAAACGAAATCTCTATGAATTAATGCAAGAGATTGCCACGTTTTATCAAAACCAATTACCATTAAATACTCAAGCACAAGAATATTTACAACAACGTGGGCTTTCGACTGAAATTATTGAGCGTTTTCAAATTGGGTTTGTGCCGAATGCGATGGATACGGTATTGCGTAAATTTGGTGTTAATCGTGAAGAACAACAAAAACTCATTGAATTAGGCATGCTTTCTCGAAATGATCGTGGCAATATTTACGATAAATTCCGAAATCGCATTATGTTTCCAATTCGCGATAAACGTGGACGTACAGTGGCTTTTGGTGGGCGTGTATTAACAGATGAAAAACCGAAATATCTAAATTCGCCAGAAACCATTACTTATCATAAAGGTAACGAGCTTTATGGTTTGTACGAAGCCTTACAAGCCAACGATGAACCAAAACAATTACTTGTTGTTGAAGGTTATATGGATGTAGTGGCATTAGCACAATTTGGCGTGGATTATGCGGTCGCTTCTTTAGGTACGTCCACGACATCAGAACAAATTCAACTTATTTTTCGTTCGACTGAGCAAGTTGTTTGTTGTTACGATGGTGACCGTGCTGGGCGTGATGCAGCGTGGAGAGCATTAGAAAATGCGCTACCTTATTTAGAAGATGGCAGACAACTCAAGTTTATTTTCTTGCCAGATGGAGAAGATCCTGATACTTACATTCGCCAATATGGCAAAGAAAAATTTGAAGAATATATCGAAAGTGCGCAATCTTTAAGTGAGTTTATGTTTGCTCACTTAAGCCCACAAGTTGATTTTTCTAGCAAAGAAGGGCGCGGAAAATTAGTTGCTCTGGCTGCGCCGTTAATTCGCCAAATTCCAGGAGAAATGCTTCGCTTATCGCTGCGCAATATGTTGGCTCAAAAGCTAGGAATTTTTGATCAAACTCAGCTAGAAAATCTTATTCCAAAACAATTAGAACAAGCCAATACACGACAAAAAGTCGCTAATAATAAGATCAAGAAGACACCGATGCGAATGATCATTTCCTTGCTTCTACAAAATCCTGAATTAGTGAAAAGAATGTCTGAAAGCGGCCTGCAAGCATTACGTGCAGAAGCTGGTTTTGAAATTCTGGAAAAATTGACCGCACTTTGTCGCCAACGAGAAGGTATTACGACAGGGCAGATTTTAGAGCACTTCCGTGATACGCCTTACAGCAATCCCCTTGAAATACTGGCAACTTGGGATCATTTATTAGACGAAGCAGAAATGATCAATGCATTTTCACAAAACTATCGTCGCTTAAATATTCAAGCCATTGAGCGAGACATTGAAATGCTGATTGCTAAAGAACGAGCTGAAGGCCTTACTAACGAGGAAAAAACAGTGCTCGTTCACCTTTTAGCGGGTAAAGAACTGCAGAAAAAACAGTTAGTTAATCCGCAATAACAATGATAAAATTGTAAGTTCGTAACAAGAATTATATTGCTACTATCACATCAAGCAAAACGGATATAAAAATGGAAAAAAATCAACAGTCTACGGCTGAACAATATTCAGAACAAATTGAACAACTGATGGAATTAGGTCGCACTCAAGGTTATTTAACCTATGCAGAAATTAATGATTTATTACCAGAAGATGTCATCGACCCTGAATATTACGATAAATTGCTACAAACGCTGCAAAATGATGCGGGGATTCCAGTCTTGGATGAGGCCCCTGAAAGCGATGAGATGATGTTGAATGACACTATTCCAGATGAAGATGCGGTAGAAGAGGCAACTCAAATTCTTTCAAATGTAGAATCTGAAATCGGTCGAACAACCGATCCTGTCCGTATGTATATGCGTGAAATGGGAACGGTTGATCTTCTTACTCGTGAAGATGAAATCAGTATTGCAAAACGTATTGAAGAAGGAATTGATGAAGTTCAAACATCCATTGCTGCATACCCTGAAGCCTTAAACGGATTGCTAAAAAATTATGATGATGTGGAAAAAGGAAACTTCCGTTTAGCTGACCTAATTACAGGTTTTGTCGATCCAAATGCCGAAATAGAAGAACATAATGTCATTGATGAAAGCTTTTCTGAAGACGAAGAAGCTGAAAGTGCAGATATTGAAGACAATGAAGATGAAGACGAAAGCGAAGCAGAATCTACATCAGATTCCAGCGAATCTGATAATAGCATCGATCCAGAAGTCGCAAGAGAAAAATTCCAACAATTAAAAGAGCAACACACCAAAACACTTGCTGTTATTGAAAAACATGGTCGCTCAGGAAAACGCGCCCAGGATCAAATAGCACTGCTTGGTGAAATTTTTAAACAATTCCGCTTAGTACCAAAACAATTCGATTTACTCGTTTTATCAATGAAAGAAATGATGAAACGTGTGCGCTATGAAGAACGCCAATTACAAAAAATATTAGTTGATATTGCAGGAATGCCAAAAGATGATTTTGAAAAACTCATTACGACTAATGGCAGCAATACTGAATGGGTACAAAAAGCCTTAAAATCAAGCAAACCATGGGCAAAACGCTTACCAAAATATGAAGAACGTATTCTTGAGGCATTAAACAACTTAGCTAACGTTGAAGAAAATACGAAACTTACCATTACTCAAATGCGTGATATTTGTGATGCGGTCGCTCGAGGTGAACAAAAAGCTCGTCGTGCCAAAAAAGAAATGGTAGAAGCTAACTTGCGTTTAGTAATTTCCATCGCAAAAAAATACACGAATCGCGGTTTACAATTCCTAGACTTAATTCAAGAAGGGAATATTGGTTTAATGAAAGCGGTAGATAAATTTGAATATCGCCGTGGTTATAAATTCTCTACATATGCGACCTGGTGGATTCGCCAAGCCATTACACGCTCTATTGCGGATCAAGCGCGAACAATCCGTATTCCGGTACATATGATTGAAACGATCAATAAGCTTAACCGCATTTCTCGCCAGTTATTACAAGAAATGGGACGAGAAGCAACACCAGAAGAATTAGCTGAACGTATGGGAATGCCGGAAGATAAAATCCGTAAAGTATTAAAAATTGCAAAAGAGCCAATTTCTATGGAAACGCCTATCGGTGATGACGATGACTCACATTTAGGTGATTTTATTGAAGATTCAACCTTAGAACTTCCTTTAGATTCAGCAACAGCACAAAGCTTAAGAGTTGCGACTCACGAAGTTCTTGAAGGCCTAACACCACGAGAAGCAAAAGTATTACGCATGCGTTTTGGTATCGATATGAATACAGACCATACGCTTGAAGAAGTGGGTAAACAATTCGATGTTACACGCGAACGTATTCGTCAAATTGAAGCAAAAGCGTTACGTAAATTACGCCATCCGAGCCGCTCAGAAACATTAAGAAGTTTCCTTGACGACTAAAAGTTACAAATAAAAAGGAGCTATGCTCCTTTTTTATTACATTAAACTAATAATAAAAAAACCCGATCTAAGACCGGGTTTTATTTTGCCTATCTGACAAATTATTCTGCAACAACGATTACATCTAATGTTGCAAATACTTCACCGTGAAGTTGGAAACGAACATCGTGGTCACCAAGAGTACGGATTGGACCGTTTGGTAAACGAACTTCACTTTTCGCAATTTTAACGCCTGCTGCAGTTACTGCTTCTGCCACATCACGAGTAGTGATTGCGCCGAATAAACGACCTTCATCACCTGCTTTAGATGCGATAGTCACAGAACCTAATGCAGTAACTTCTGCTGCACGAGCTTGAGCTGCTGCAAGATTTGCTGCTGCTGCCGCTTCTAATTCTGCACGACGTGCTTCAAAGTGTTCAATGTTAGCTTTAGTTGCCATAACTGCTTTACCTTGTGGGATTAAGAAGTTACGCGCAAAACCTGATTTAACATTTACTTGATCGCCCACTTGACCTAAGTGAACAATTTTATCTAAAAGAATTACTTGCATTACCGTATCTCCTTAATTACTGATGATTGTCAGTGTATGGAAGTAACGCTAAATAGCGAGCGCGTTTGATTGCACGAGCTAATTGACGTTGGTACTTCGCACGAGTACCGGTAATACGGCTAGGTACAATTTTGCCGCTTTCTGAAATATAGTTCTTTAATGTAGCGATATCTTTGTAATCGATTTCAACAACATTTTCCGCTGTGAAACGGCAGAACTTACGACGACGGAAATAACGTGCCATTTGGCTAGTCTCCTAATCTATAAATTCGATTTGCTCGGCATGTAAAACTAATTGGTATAACCCACTTTGGGTTTTATGTGATGTAATAAATCCCACCACCAAAATTTTACTACCGACCGTAATGCTTTGAGTTTTTTCTATCAATTGATTACCACTAATTTGAACTGGCATCTTTAACCAAGCTTGACGTGTAAAACCACTTTCAATCTGATCAGAACGATGTTCTAACAAAAACTTGCAATGCTCAATTCCATTAGGGCTCTTTAATCGCTTTGGTAACTGAGAAACGACTCCCATAACCGAAAAACGATTATCAATTTTCAAATTACTCTTCAGCATCCTCAAAATCGTTGTTTTCAACTTCAGCTAAAGGTTTACGTTCTTCTTTAGCCGCTTTCATTGGGGACGCTTCTGTTACGGCGTGCTTAGTATGGATAACAAGACTGCGTAATACAGCATCGTTATAACGGAAAGTCGTTTCTAGCTCGTCGATGACTTGTTGAGGCGCTTCTACATTCATAAGCACATAATGTGCTTTGTGTAATTTATTAATTGGGTACGCTAATTGGCGACGACCCCAATCTTCTAGGCGATGAACTTGACCACCAGCTTCTTTTACAGAACCGGTGTAACGTTCGATCATACCTGGTACTTGCTCGCTTTGGTCCGGATGAACCATAAACACGATTTCGTAGTGACGCATTACTGCTCCTTACGGGTTAATCAGCCTTTGACGTAGATCAGCCACCAATCTGCAAAGGCAAGGAACGAAAAATTCAATGTGGCTAAGGCTTGCGGATTATACCGATTTTTTTACGTTCCGCAACCAGTTTGAGTTCTTTTTGAACAAAAAAGAAGGCCGATATTGTAACAATATCGGCCTATCTCAAGTCTTCTATGATTAACGACTACGGAAAATAATACGACCTTTACTTAAATCATAAGGGGTCATTTCTACAGTCACTTTATCCCCAGTCAAAATACGGATATAGTTTTTACGCATTTTTCCAGAAATATGCGCAGTAACCACGTGACCGTTTTCCAACTCCACGCGGAACATAGTATTCGGTAAAGTCTCTAAAATTGTGCCTTGCATTTCAATGCAATCTTCTTTCGCCATTGTATCCTCTAAAAATAATCGATTTTTTATCCGCACTTTAGGCGGAAAAGTTAAGAAAAACGGGCGGATTATAGCCGTTTTTGGCTTTCTACGAAAGAAAAAATAATATTGTTCATAAAAAACTCAATTTAGCATAAGTTAACAATGATTTACAAAGCCAAAACAAGCCCTATAATAACCGCACTCTTATAAAAGAAGATAATATATGAATTCAAAAAAACACTTAGGCCATACGGCGCGTAAACGCTTTGGTCAAAACTTTTTACATGATACCTCTGTGATCCAAGGTATCGTGGCGGCAATTTACCCCCAGCCTAATCAATTCTTAGTGGAAATTGGTCCGGGACTTGGCGCATTAACAGAGCCAGTTGGAGAGCTTGTCGATCATCTGACTGTGGTAGAGCTTGACCGAGACTTAGCAGAACGTTTACGTCATCATCCATTTTTACATCAAAAGCTAACCGTTATTGAAACGGATGCGATGCAATTTGATTTTGGTGAGCTTTATGCAAAAGCAAATTTGGCAGAAAAAGATCAGAAATTACGTGTGTTTGGTAACTTGCCATACAACATTTCTACGCCATTGATGTTCCACTTGTTTAAGTATCATGATGTGATTCAAGACATGCACTTCATGCTACAAAAAGAAGTGGTAAAACGCTTATGTGCAGGGCCAAATAGCAAAGCTTATGGTCGCTTAACCATTATGACGCAATACTTCTGCCAAGTGATGCCTGTACTTGAAGTTCCACCTTCTGCCTTCAAACCTGCACCGAAAGTGGATTCAGCTGTTGTGCGTTTAATTCCTCATAAAGAATTGCCGCACCCTGTAAAAGATTTATATTGGCTGAACCGCGTTTGCTCCCAAGCATTCAATCAACGCCGTAAAACATTGCGTAATGCGCTTTCAACATTATTTTCAGCCGAAAATCTGACCGCACTTGGTATTGATTTAAATGCACGTGCAGAAAATTTAGCTATCGCAGATTATGCACGCCTAGCAAACTGGTTGGCGGATAATCCACCAGCTGATATCAATAAAGATGAAATCTTAGATTCAGAAGAGTAAAAAGAGCAGTTAAAATGGCAACCTATTTCGTCGGTGATTTACAAGGCTGTTATGATGAATTACAGCTTTTATTAGAGCGTGTAGATTTCAATCCTGCGCAAGATAAACTTTATCTCGTGGGAGATCTTGTGGCACGTGGGGATAAATCACTTGAATGTCTTCGTTTCGTAAAATCACTTGGCAATGCAGCACAAACTGTACTAGGCAATCACGATTTACACTTAATTGCGACTGCACTGGGTATTAAAAAAGTGAAATCGCGTGATCGTGTTGATGCCATTTTTAATGCACCGGATTTCGATGATCTCATTTACTGGTTACGTCATCAGCCATTACTTGTGCATAATGAAAAGCCAAACTTCCTGATGGCACACGCAGGCATTTCGCCTGATTGGAATTTGGAAACTGCGAAATCTTGTGCGGCTGAAGTTGAACAGATTTTACAGCACGGCGATTTTCATTATCTCATTGAAAATATGTATTCTGAACAGCCTGATCGCTGGTCGCCAGATTTACAGGGCTTAGCGCGTCATCGTTATATTATTAATGCTTTCACTCGCATGCGTTTTTGCTATTTAGATCATCGCTTTGATTTTGCCTGTAAATCCCCTTTAAAAGATGCACCGGCTGAACTCACGCCTTGGTTTAATTTAGATAATCCACTTTATAAACAAATTCCCATTGTCTTTGGGCATTGGGCTAGTTTAGTGGATGAGCCTACTCCACCAGGTATTTATGCCTTGGATACAGGATGTGTGTGGAATAATCGGATGACCATGTTGCGTTGGGAAGACAGACAGATCTTCACGCAAAGTGCGGTCAAAAATTACAGTGACTTTTAAGGAAACGCTATGCTCTCACTCACTGCTGAATCTTGCGAACTGTTCAATATTCCTTTCTATCAATTCGCCCAAATGAAAAAATTCTGTCCGGAAGATATTCCGGCAATTAAAGCTGATTACAAATTACATTGGGATAACTGGAAAGCGATTATCCAAGAAGTCGCAAAGCAGCTTGGCACACCTTTTGCAAAACCGCATATTGAAAGCTGGACTAATGGCTGGCAGGTACGCGCCCATTTCTTCGCTTATTTTAAATACGAGTTTAACCAAAATTCTGCAGCCATTTTTTCCGTGCTCTTAAATCGCCGTCGATTAAGAGTGTGCTTGGATTGGCATTGCTATCGTGCAGATCGCTCACAAATTAATGTGCAACAATATAATCAGTGGCTTGATCAATTTAATTTCAAACAATTTGCTGATTTTGATATTTGGCGAGAGGATGAAAGCGAATATGATGATTTTCGCCAAGTGAAAGCCATTTCTGAAAAAGATCTTCTCTTGCGTTCAGAGGACGATTTTTGGTGTATTGGGAAAAGTATTGAAAAAGATCAACTAAGCCAAATCGATCCCGTTTTATTTATCACCCAAACCATCCAACAATTACAACCGCTTTACGATCGCTGCCATCAATGAAGCGCGGTCATTTCCATTAAATTTTTTCTTCTTGTTTATTTGTTATGCTATCATTACAGTAGTTTAACATTTTTAACAATTTTGCTTTTAGGAGTACATTATGAAAAACGTCGTGATCGTTGGCGGAGGGGCTGGCGGCATTGAATTAGCGACATTTTTAGGAGATAAATTAGGTCGAAAAGAACAGGCTAAAGTGACACTTGTGGATCGCAATACGACCCATTTATGGAAACCATTATTACATGAAATAGCTACGGGTGTGATGGATGATGGCATGGATTCTCTTAGCTATCGCGCACATGGTAAAAATCACCATTTCAGTTTTGAACAGGGTTCAATCACTCGTATTAATCGTGAACAAAAATATGTTGAACTCGCCCCTGTTTATGGGCAAGAAGGCGATATGCTCGTCATTGCTCGCCGAATTCCTTATGATTACTTGGTGATTGCGATCGGTAGCAAATCAAATGATTTCAACACAAAAGGTGTAGCAGATAACTGTATTTTCCTAGACAGCTCAGATCAAGCGTTGCGCTTTCAGCAAAAGATGTTGGAATTATTCCTTAAATTCTCTGAAAACCGTGCTTTAGATGATATTGGTGAAGAAGAATTTAAACAAAAATTAGTGGATGAAAATAAAGTGAATATTGCCATTGTCGGTGGCGGAGCAACTGGTGTGGAATTAACAGCAGAGCTTTATCATGCCACGGAAGATTTATCTTCTTACGGTTATGGCAAGATTGATAACTCTTGTTTACAAGTCACACTCATTGAAGCCGGACCTCGCTTACTGCCAGCTCTACCAGAAGATTTATCTGCTGCGGTATTAGACGAATTGCAAGAAATGGGCGCGAACGTGAAATTAAATACGATGATCACAGAAGCCCAGCCAAACACGCTTATCACCAAAGATGGCGAAGAAATCAAAGCTGATCTGATTGTGTGGGCAGCAGGTGTTCGCACCTCAACGGTGACACAGCAATTCGATGGATTAGAGCTTAACCGTATCAATCAATTAGTGGTAAAAGATACTCTCCAAACTACGGTGGATGACAGTATTTTCGCCATTGGTGACTGTGCAGCATTAATGCAACCAAACGGTAAATTAGTTCCGCCAAGAGCGCAAGCTGCACATCAAATGGCAAAAGCTTGTGCGAAAAATATCTTTGCACTTTTTGAGCAAAAACCATTAAAAGCGTTCAAATACAACGATAAAGGAACTTTGGTTTCTCTTTCAAGCTTTACCGCATTAGGTAGCATTTCAAATAAATTTGGGAAAAACCCACTGACCGTTCAAGGTAAATTTGCACAATTTGCCTATGTATCCTTATATAGAATGCATCAACATGCTTTACATGGTTGCATTAAAATTGGATTGATTATTCTGGTTGATAAACTTAATCGTTATTTAAAACCAAGATTAAAATTACACTAATCTTTAAAAATAAAAGTGCGGTGAAAAATCACCGCACTTGTTATCGAAATTTAACTTCTTGTACAATTCGCTTAGCTGCAGCTATGGGCAATTGCCCGATAAAAGTAATTTCTTTTCCGCCATTCACTTCACTATAAATCGTATATGCCCCTTGTTTCCAAGTATTTTCTGGCAAAACATTAGAGCCAGCGTTAGAAACAAACAGAGTAAAAGTAAACAAACCGTCGCTATATAGCGTACTATCTATCACTTCATTTTCTAATGTTTCTTGGGTATATCGAATTAAAGAAAAACCTTGTGGCAACCAACCTGCAGACCAAGTTATATCTGAACTTTGTTCATTTTTACTTTCTTTCAACAAAGGGGGCATTGAGACTTTATTAATATACTCCGTCAACCCTCTTAGTCTATCATCGATATAAAGCGTTACAACTCTAAACTGATCAAGTAATTTACCCTCACTATCAAGCATATCGCCGCGTAACAATAAACCATTTTCTTCATCTACAAACACTAAATACTGATATCGGAAATCATCTTTAGGGACAATACGGATTGTATCAGCAAAACGTCCAGCCACTCGATCTTTACCTATTTTTATAAAATCATAAACTGAAGAAAGTTTATCAAAATCAGCGCGAACAACAGCAGGCATTGCATCGACTATATTGCCACTATTAAGCGTAAAGGCTTGAGTATTTGGCTGAAAATAACTGACTAAATTATCACGCTGAATAATTTCTTGTTGACGACCATCAAGCGTCACTAATTGCGCATAAGTTTTATTATCTTTCTTAATATGACGATAGCGAAAGGAATCCATATTTGATGGAGTTGTTTGAACAAAGGCAAGCTCATAATTGAGATTATCCAATGCTTGTGTCATTTTATCTAAAGACTGCTTCGCAGAAAGCTCTTCAGCTGAAGTAATGTTACTAAATAGAAAAGAAAGAGAAAGTGCGGTGAGTTTTAACGCTATTTTTTTCATAAACATTAAATTTAAAGGATAAAAATTCACCACACTAAATAGTATATTAGGTGGTGAATTAACATAAATGCACAGGGCTAATCCATATTATTTTTGACTATTACTACTTACATTTAATGCATCTGCATTCATACGACGTTGTAATTCATAGTTCTGTAACATCGCACCAATACGGCGACTTTTTTGTTCAAGCTGCTCTGATGTCAATGTATCTTTACTCGGCGCATTATAGCTCACCTCTTGAACCGCATTATTAAATGGCAAGGTTTGCAATACTGGAGTCTCAGGTAAATTAGACGCTTCGTTTTTATTATTGAAAGATTGAACACCAAGTACCGCCACTAAACATACACCAGCAGCAACTGCAACTTGTGTCATTGGCGCAAAGAACGCTTTTAATTTTTGCATAAATGCAGAATTATGTGAATCTTCTGGTTCAGGTTGAGACACCGCAATGACATCGACTTTCTTCACTTCTTCAGATTCAATTAAACCTGCCATTTTAGCGGTAAAATCAGCCCCTAGAAACAAGGCGCTTTCTTTACGCATCACTGCTCGTACAGCATGGAATACCCGCCAAGATTCTTGTAATTCTTCGTCTTTCAATAAAGCATCTGTCAAGCCAGCCTCGACTTGTTCGCCATCCATATAGGCTGAAAGTTGCTCTTTTTGCATAGTAAACTCCGACATTTTTATTCGCGTTGCATCAGTGGCTGAATCTTATTCTCAATAATTTCCCTTGCTCGGAAAATACGAGAACGAACAGTACCAACAGGGCAATCCATAATTTCTGCAATCTCTTCATAGCTTAAGCCTTCTAGCTCTCGCAAGGTGATTGCTGTTTTTAAATCTTCTGGCAAACTGTGAATCGTACTAAACACGATTCGTTCAAGTTCACTAGATAACATTTCATTTTCAGGTGTATCTACATCCCGCAAGTGCGTACCCACATCATAATTTTCAGCATCCTCAGCTAAAATATCTTCATTAGGTGGACGACGCCCTTGAGCCGTTAAATAATTTTTTGCCGTATTGACGGCAATTCGATAAAGCCATGTATAGAAAGCACTTTCGCCACGAAAAGATTCAATTGAGCGATAAGCCTTTATAAAGGATTCTTGCACCACATCAGGAATATCGTTACGTGATACATAGCGAGTCAAAAGCCCCGCCACTTTATTCTGATAACGAGAAACCAACAAATTGAAGGCTTTCTTATCCCCTTGCTGCACTCTTTCTACCAAAGCCTGATCTGTTAGCTGTTCAGCCATATTTCTCCTATGCCAATATCTAACACGCCTTAATATTCAAGACAGCAAGCTCTTGTTGCAATCTCAGACACAAGTGTGTGAAAAAAGTTCATACGTATCTTAATAATTTTAATTAGTTGTGATTTTTTGTACGTTTTGGATATATTCCACCATAGATTGAATGTCTGAATCTGATGATTGACCACGATTAAAAAACCAAGAAAACAGCTGCAGATCTGTACTTGCTAATAAACGAATAAATATATCTTTCTTGTCATCCGTTAATTCATCAAAATGCTTCAAATAAAAAGGCATAATGATTTTATCCAACTCCAACATTCCTCGGCGGCAATCCCATTCAATACGGAGTTTATTATATTTTTCCATTTTTAATTCCTTAAATTTTAGGGGGCGATTATAGCCTAAAAAATAACAATAAAAAAAGGTTGGCATATTTACCAACCTTTACTTTTCAATTTCATTATTTATTCTTTAATAAATCACGAATTTCTGTGAGCAAATCTTCTGATGTAGGACCTGCTTTTTTCTCTTCTGGTTTTCTCACTTTATTAAGTGCCTTAATCATCATAAAGATTGCAAAAGCAATAATAATGAAATCGATAACATTCTGAATAAATACACCGTAGTTTAAAGTAACAGCCGGAACATCGCCTTGTGCTTGAGCTAATACAAATTTCATATCTTTGAAATCAATGCCACCCGTTAAAATACCAAGCACAGGCATAAAAATATCACTAACAAGTGAACTTACGATCTTACCAAACGCACCGCCGATAATCACACCGACAGCCATATCTACAACATTACCGCGCATTGCAAATTCGCGAAATTCTTTAATAAAACTCATAATAATTTTTCCTTTAGAGATTGAATAAAAGAGCGCCCATTATAATGAGTCGCTCTTAAAAGTAAATAAATCGTTAAATGAAGAATGCACTTGGCTGGAACAATTTTTCAATTTCAGGCACATTCTTCTTATCACTCAAATAAATAACCACATGATCGCCTTCTTCAATCACAACTTGGCGTCGTGCAACAATTACATCATTTCCACGCAATAAAGCACCAATAATTGTTCCCATAGGCAAACGCAACTCACCAATTTTGCGCCCGACCACATTGGAGGTGCTTTCATCACCATGCGCGACAATTTCGAGAGCTTCAGCAATACCATGTCGTAATGTAGCCACATTTTTCACATCCCCTTTACGAACATGACCAAGCAAAGCAGAAATTGTCGCTTGCTGTGGCGAAACTACAATATCAATACTTCCACCTTGAATCAGGTTTATATAAGCAATTCGTTGAATCAGCACCATTGCTTTCTTGGCACCCAAACGTTTTGCCAATAAAGCGGACATTATGTTCGCTTCATCATCACTACTCAATGAAAGGAACACATCGACATTTTCAATATACTCTTCAAACAATAAATTTTGATCAGACGCATCACCATAAAAAACCAAGGTTTTTGAAAGTTTTTCAGCTAGCAAATTAGCCCGTTCTTCATCACGTTCAATTAATTTTACGGTACAAACATTTTCCAAACATTTCGCTACACCAGCGGCAACATTTCCGCCCCCAACAATCATTACGCGTTTATAAGGTTTTTCTAAGCGTTGAAGTTCACTCATTACTGCTTTTATGTGCTCAGTTGCACAAATAAAAGTAATTTCATCACCGGCTTCAACAATAGTAGAACCCTGCGGGCGAATCGGTTTGCCGTTACGCAAAATAGACATAATACGGCAATCAATATGTGGCATATGTTCACGAAATGCGGAAAGCGCATATCCAACCAAAGGGCCACCATAATAAGCTCTTACCACAACCATGCTAATACGATTATTAGCAAAATGGGCAACTTGTAATGCCCCTGGATAAGCAATTAAGCGTGTAATTTCATCTGTCACAAGATTTTCAGGCGAAATCAAATGATCAATAGGGACATTCTCATCATTGAATAACTTATCTTTTTCACGTAAATATTCTGAATTACGAATACGGGCAATACGCGTTGGTGTATTAAATAATGTATAGCCCATTTGGCAGGCTACCATATTGATTTCATCAGAAGCTGTTACGGCAACCATTAAATCTGCATCGGCAGCACCTGCATCACGAAGCACTTTTGGTGATGATGGCGAGCCTTGCACCACACGCAAATCATGCTTTTCTTGTAAAGCTTGCAACTGTGGAGACTCATTATCAACGAGTGTAATATCGTTATCTTCACTAACCAAATTTTCGGCAAGCGTTGTTCCTACCTGACCTGCGCCCAAAATAATAATTTTCATCGCTTACTCCGTTCGTTCTAATACAAGAGGACGAATGCCTATTTCTGATGAATTTAGACCGCACTTTAATGCGTTAATCTGGCGACAAATCTCATCTGTCACCCCATTAGCCTGAGCCATTTGTTCTTCAGTAATCTCCTGTGGCGCTTTTTGGAATAAAATCGCATCCAATAGCCGTTCTGCATGCATTCCATCTCTGCAGTAATGAAGTACGCCAACATCATTAAATAGCGTTGCAACTTTAGCTATCTTAGTTGTCGCAATACCAAGTGCACCATCTTCACCGCCTAATTGATGAAATAATTCATCTTGTGGGAAACCACCACATGCCAAGAAAAAAGCTCGACGAAAAACCACGCTCCCACCACAGGTCATTCGCATGTGTTGCCATGCAAACTCAAAATTAGGATGTTCAGCATAACGCGCGGGCAAATCAATCGGCTTTAATGCTAAACGTACCACTGAGGTATCTGGTTGAAAATGAAAAGTCGCCGCTGCAACTTCTAATGCGCCCTGTTCATAAGCATCATCAGCGTCTAAAAAAGCAATAAATTCATTACTTGATTGCAAAGCGCCCCAATTGCGCGCTTTAGCCACGCCACTATTTTTCGGCATAGACTCAACAACTATTTTTTCTGGATACTGCGTAGCCCATTCTTGCGCCAAAGCTAACGTGTTATCTTTAGAGCCGTCATCAATCAACCAAATTTTCCCCAAATAAGTTTGAGACAATGCGGATTGCACTGCGCGTGATAGCGTTTGTTCTGCATTATAGCAAGGAATAATGACATCAATATTGGCAAACATTTTAGCCTCTAAGCACATTTACGTAACTTCGCATAATAGAACCCATCACCACTATTTGGTTGCGGAATGAATTGAAAACCCACCGCACTTTTATCATCACTAAAGGGTAATAGCAATAACTCAGCATCCGCGTGAGCATTTAAAAATGCTTGGATTTGTTCGTAATTTTCTTCGGGCAATACAGAACAAGTCGCATAAAGCAAAACACCGTTTGGCTTCAGTTTTTCCCAAAGCGCACTCAGAATTTTCTTCTGTAATTCAACAAGCTGAGCAATATCGGTTTCTTTGCGTAACCATTTTATATCAGGGTGGCGTCGAATCACCCCTGTAGCAGAACAAGGTGCATCAAGTAAAATTCGGTCAAATTTCACCGCACTTTTACCGATCTCAGCTAACCATTCGTCAGGTTGACTCGCATCACCACACACCACTATCGCTTGCTGATTTAAACGTTCAAGATTTTCTTCTACTCGTTTTAAGCGATGGGATTCTACATCTAATGCAATCACATTAGCTTGAGGTGCCAATTCCAAAATATGAGTTGTCTTACCGCCCGGTGCAGCGCAAGCATCGAGGATCCATTCCTCATTTTTTGGCTCAAGCAACGTTGCTGCCCATTGAGCACTCAAATCTTGCACCGTTACAGCACCATCTTCAAAGTGCGGTAAGTTTTGCACTGCAATCGGTATATCTAAACACAGCGCATTAGGGTGATGGCTTGTTTTCGAAGAAACACCTTGTTCTTCAAGTAAAGTGCGGTAAGTTTCGAGTGCGTTTTTTTGTGAATTCACACGTAGCCACATTGGTGGTTTCTGATTGTTCGCCTCAATGATCTCACACCAATTCGGATAAGCTTTTTTTAATTTATTCACGAACCATTCAGGGTGAAGTGTTTGCCAATTTTTATCGATAATTGCCAAAATTTCATCTTGCTCACGTAAAAATCTACGCAAAACCGCATTCACTAATCCTCTAAAACTATCAGATTTTAATGATTTTGTTGCATTCACAACTTCATCAACTGCCGCATGAGCAGGCACTCGCATGTAAAGCAATTGGTATAACCCTACAAGCAACAAGCAATGAACAATGCGAGTTTTACCTTTAAGTGATTTATCCACAAGACGTTTGATAATTTGCTCTAAGCGAGGCAATACGCGACACACGCCAAAACAAATTTCTTGTAACAAGGGCAAATCTTGGGCTTTTACAGAAGGTTGCACTTCTGGAATTAATGCCGACAAGGATTTTCCCTCATCCAATACTTGCAAAATTAAGTTTGCGGCAATAGCCCTGGTCGAAAGTGCGGTCATGTTTACTGAATTTTTTATGTTGATAGTTTTAGAAGAAAATTTTTTCATTATGCAAGCACCTTACCAATAGTAAACCATTCTGCACGGCCATTTAATAAATCTTGTGCAGACATAGGCTTTTTACCTGCAGGTTGTAATTGCAATAAGTTTAATACACCATCGACAGTCGCAATTTGAATGCCATTTTTGTCCGCACTTAAAATAGTTCCCGCTGGTTTATCTTGATGAGGAAACACTTCCGCTTGATATACTTTTAAAGTTTGTGCATTGCCATCCTTATCTTCTGTTGAAAAATAAGCAATCGGCCAAGGATTAAAAGCACGAATATTACGCTCAAGTTGCATTGCAGGAAGTGACCAATCTAATTGTGCCTCTTCTTTAGAAAGTTTTTCTGCATAATTGCTTTGGCTGTCATCTTGTTTTTCAGCTATAAATTTACCGTTTTCAAGATTATCTAAAACATCGATTAATGCTGATGGAGCAAGCTCTGCCAGTTTGTTATAAAGACTTGTTGAAGTTTCAATCGGTAAAATATCACAATAAACTTTGTGTAACATATCACCTGTATCTAAACCTTCATCCATTTGCATAATGGTTACACCCGTTTGTGCATCACCAGCCCAAATTGAGCGCTGAATGGGTGCTGCTCCTCGCCAACGAGGAAGAATAGAACCATGCACATTTAAACAACCTAAACGAGGGGCATCTAATACAGCTTTCGGTAAAATTAATCCATAAGCCACAACAACCATTACATCTGCATTTAACGCTTTTAATTCAAACTGCGCCTCTTCTTTGCGTAAGGATTTAGGTTGATAAACGGGAATGTTATTTTGCTCAGCAAGTTGCTTTACTGGGCTTCCTTGCAGTTTTTTACCACGACCAGCTGGTTTATCAGGTTGAGTATAAACAGCGATCACATTATGTTGGGAATTTAGAATGGCTTGTAAATGCTGTGCAGCAAAATCTGGCGTACCAGCAAAAATAATATTAAGTGATTTCATAATGTTCTACGTTATGGTGATTGATAGGAAAAGTGCGGTTAAAATCAACCGCACTTTAATTAAGAATCAGAAGCTTATTGTTTCGCAATTTGTTTTTTATATTTTACCAATTTTTCTTTAATACGTTGGCGTTTAAGTGGAGAAAGATAATCAACAAATAAAATACCATTTAAATGATCAATTTCGTGTTGAATACAGATCGCAAGCAAACCATCCGCATCTAAAGTAAATTCTTTACCGTCACGATCTAACGCTCTCACTTTCACTTTTTCTTTACGAGGCACTAAGGCACGAAATCCAGGAATAGACAAACAACCTTCTTCAATGCCTGTTTCGCCTTCAGAAGCCAAAATTTCTGGATTGATGAGGACAAGTTGATTTTGTTTATCACCTTCAACATCAATAGTAATAATACGTTGCAAAATATCTACTTGAGGTGCTGCTAAACCAATACCTTCCTCTTGATACATCGTATCAAACATATCATCAACAATTTTACGAATTGCATCATTAACTTCAGTAACAGGCTTACAGACAAGCTTTAAGTGATCATCAGGATAAATTAATACATTAAGTGCGGTCATAATTTCTCTTGTTTTTAAGGGTAGAACTTTAGCGGGATTGTAGCACAGCTAATAAAACATTAGTTGAAAAATCACTTATTTATTGAAAATTAGAATCAGACTCTTATTTGATTAAATAATGAGTAAATTCCAAAAGAACAAAAACCCCAGTCCTTCAACTGGGGTTCTTATCTTTTATTCTACTCTGCTTTATTTATGTATTTGGTAACCTGGCGGTGCCCTACTCTCACATGGGGATGCCCCACACTACCATCGGCATTACAGCGTTTCACTTCTGAGTTCGGTATGGTGTCAGGTGGTTCCACCGCACTATCGCCGCCAGGATAATTCTTT
>NZ_JAHKKA010000007.1:0-32671 GCF_018829625.1 Haemophilus sp. SZY H36
CTACTTAAAAAGTAATTATGAATTTTCAGTTAAGCACCTATTAAGACTTCAAAATTAAAAATATTTTAAAACAAGTCAATCAACAAGTGCCCACACAGATTGTCTGATATATTGTTAAAGAGCAAAAAACAACGACGCACTTGGAAACTTAAAAACTTCACAACAGTGCGTCGTTGTGTGCGGTGCATTATAGGGATTTTCAAATCCCTTGCAAGTACTTTTTTGTAAAAATATTTAAAAAAATGATCTTTTGATTAAACCTCAATCAATTTATATAAATTTTTCTCCAAAGCTAAACGCCCATTTCATTAATTTGATTAGCGAATTTCTTCACATTATCCCAATTTGTATATTCGATCTCTTTCTTAGGATCTGTCTCGCCACCAGTAATTTTCATAATAATCTGAATCATAACACGATCAATCCATCTGTATCGTGGATAAAAGAGTGCACCTGCAAATACTGCGGCTAATTTAGGTTTCCATTCTGTACGTTGTAAAAATTTACGTACATAAGTATTACTTTCTGGATTATCTTTGCCCTCTTTACGAGCAGTTAAATTAACCCCAAAAAAAACCGCACTTTTTTGTTCAAGTTGATAACGATTGCTTTCAACAAAGCGATAAAGCGCTTTATTAAAGTGCCCATATCGTATAGATGCACCAACTATTACACGATCAAAATACTCAATCGTATAATTCTCCATTAATGCATCTATATAAACCTCTCCATCAATATATCTAGATAAAAAGTCAGCAATTTTTTTCGTCTGCCCATCATGGCTTGAATATAATATTAACGTTTTCATTAGTTTTTCCAAAAAGTAGGTGTAAATAAAGCGAGAAGAGTAAAAATTTCAAGTCGCCCACATACCATTGCGATAATTAAAATCCACTTAGCACTATCGGGTATACTCACCATATTACTATTTACTTCCCCTAGTGCAGGTCCTAAATTATTTAGGGTTGCCAATACGGCATTAAAGGCATTAAAAGGCTCAACACCACAAGCAACGACACCAAGTAAACAGATAATAAACACTAGAAGATAAGCTGAAAAGAATGCCCAAATACTACCAATCACTCTTTCATCTAACACATTTCTTCCCCACTTGATGGGATAAACTAAATTAGGGTGAACAACACGTTTAAGTTCTCGTTTCCCTTGTAAATACAGTACAAGTATACGCGCAACACGTAAACCACCACCGACAGAACCAGCACAACCGCCCATAAATGAAGCCAATATTAAAAGAACAGGTACAAAAGAAGGCCAAACAGTGAAATCAGAAGTTGTATAGCCCGTTGTCGTTGAAATAGATACCGTCTGAAATAATACTTGCTCAAAATCTTTCCATGATGAAGTAAAATAATTATGACTCCACATCACTAATGTACAGATTATTACTAGTATAGTCTGGATACTTATAAAAAAACGAAATTCAGGGTCACGTAGATAAATCTTAAAAAAATTCTCATGGCCAATGGTCGAAAACGCGCGAAAGTGTAATCCAAAATTACAGGCGGAAATCAGTAAAAATAATACGGTGATCAAATTAACTAATGGACTGTTGAAATAGCCGATACTCGCATCATGAGTTGAAAAACCACCGATTGAAACAGTAGAAAAACTATGAGTTATAGCATCAAAAGCGCCCATCCCAGCCAACCAATATGCTAATGCACAAAAAACAGTTAAAGAAATATAAATTATCCAAAGAACTTTTGCTGTTTCAGTAATCCTTGGTCTAATTTTTTGTTCTTTCATTGGCCCAGACATTTCAGCTCTATAAAGTTGCATCCCCCCCACACCTAATAATGGAATGATAGCTATTGCGAGTACAATAATTCCCATTCCACCAAGCCATTGCAAAAATTGACGATAAAATAACATCGCTTTTGGAAGGTTATCCAATCCTCTCATCACTGTTGCACCAGTTGTCGTTAATCCAGAAAAGGCTTCAAATGCCGCTGAAGCAACTGTTAAATTTAGTGCATCAAATAATAAAAATGGTAACGTCGCTAAACCACCTAAAACAAACCAAAATGCGACAACAATTAAAAAACCATCACGAGAACGCAATTCTTGTTTGTGGTGATGGCAAGGCCACCAGAGCAGTACTCCAGCAGTCAAGCTAAAAGTAAATGCCTGTATGAAAGCTTTTCCGCCTCCATCACCATAAATCAATGCAATGAATGCCGGAATAAGCATCGTTCCGGAAAAACAGATAATCAGGATACCAATAATTCGTATTATAGATAAAATATGCACAGTTATTCGCCTATTCAATTGATTTAATCACTAGTTTTCCCATTGATTTATCTCTCAATTCTCTAACAAAAGATTCAACCGTTTGTTTACTAATACCCAATGTTAAAAATACTTGGGACTGAAAATTTTGAGCTAATATTTCTACTTCATACTTATCACAAAGTAACTGTACTAGACTCAATTGACTATAATGACAATCTAAACCAAAAAGGGAACGTTCTACTCTTATTTCTGTTTCTAATAATTTCAATGCTTGCTGTACTCCATTACTATAGGCTCTAACTAATCCTCCTGTACCTAACAAAATTCCACCATAATAACGTACCACTATAGCGCTAATTTCACCAATATTACTACCTTGAAGAACACTAAGCATTGGTTTACCCGCCGTACCTGATGGTTCGCCATCATCAGAAAAAGCAAATTGTAAAGAATCTACTGGATTTCCCATTACCGCAGCCCAACAATGATGGCGCGCTGCTCTATGCTCTCGTTTAATCTCTTCCAAAAAAGCTTTAGCTTCAGCACTCCCTGTAGTCCTCTGTAAATAAGTGATAAAACGGCTTTTCTTAATTTCTTCTTCAAAAATAACCGCACTTTTAGGAACAAGATACGCAGACATATTATTTTTGTTCATTTTTGATTACATCAGCCGTCACTAAAACAAGTAATTTATCAAATACAATATATTCACAGTAATAAAAAACCCAGTAAAACCTGGGTTATCATCTAATTATTTTACAACCGTAAATGTTAAAGGGCCATATTCCATCTCTCCTAACTTAATAAAGATAGTATATTTACCTCGAGGATCTTTTTGATCAAAACTCCAACAATTTATTACTAATTTCCCATCGTTTAAGGAATCGCGCTGACTCGTTATTGTATGTGTTTTTTTATCTTCAGATGAAGTTACCATTCCTATATCTGATGAAATATAAAAATTTGCTTTAGCTGGAGATGTAAAAATCTCTGTGGCTTGAACTTTCTTTCCAAATGAGCCATTTATTTGCCAGCATAATTGTTGTTTTTTAGAAGAACGTGAAATTTCTAATTTATCCAATAAAACTGGCAGTTTATTTGATACATCATAAACACCTAAATAAAGACGAGATTGTTGTTCTTGAGTATTTGGCGTTTCAGAAATAGCCACTTGAGCACTTAGACTTGCTGATAATGCAGCAATAATTAAAGCTTTTTTCATCATTATATCCCTCTTAATAGAGGTACTGATTATACAAAAAATCGCACAAAAATCTACCGCACTTTCATATCACTTACTGAACAACCATAACACCAATACATCCCATATCAGCTAACATTAAATTCGATACACCAAATAAAAATGGGTAATTATTTGAAGAAACCTGATCAAACCGAACTAATATATGTGTTTTTCCTTTTACCCAAACAGTATCTTTCCAGGCTAACTCATCCGCTTGATAAATATGATCATCCTGACTTTCTACGACAAATTTTGCGCCCTGAATAGTAAACCCCACAGGTAAATTAGCATTTAAAATCCAACGCTCTACCGTACCTTTTCGAACCACTACATCAATTCTTCTAGGATCAAAACGTCTTTGATTAATTAGCCCATTCGTCACATCAATATTGAACTCACGAATTTGCGCTATAGGTTGAACTAACATTTCTGGTGCATCTGTATCAAAAGTAAGATTTAATGTCTTGCTAAAAACTGTAGCTTCACCTTGTGCTCGTAACTCAATAACTGTGTTATCCAGTAAATCATCACCACTGCTAAAAATATTTTTTACCTTATCTAATACGCCTCGTTTTTTACCATCAATCAATGAAACAGAATCAACCTCACTCATATTAATAAGTACTTCAACTCGCTCTCCTGGAGCAAGAATCACAGACTGAATACTTTTTGCCTTAGGTAAAAACCCCAGATCCTTAGCAATCAATAGCATATTCTGCTCATTATCTAGACGTAAATCATAAGCTCGCGCTAAAGATGCATTTAATAATCGTAAACGAACCCAACCACGAACAACGTTTAAATAGGGTGCTTCTATACCGTTAACTAATAAACGATTTCCAACAAAATTTGGTTGATTTTGCTTAAAAAGTTGAAGTCCATTACTATTAAATGACATATCCTGTAAAATCAAAGGAATATCATCTACACCATATTTATGAGGAATATTCGCCTGAATACTTTGAGCATCTTCAACTAACCACATTCCTATAAGCCCTCGGTATGTTTGATAAGCCGAATTCGCTAATATAGAAGAACGGTACCAACAAGTTGCCGCAGCTTGCTCAATCGGTACTATCGGAGCCCAGGTCTCGCCTTTTTTTAATACCCTAGCAGCACCTCCAAAGAGCTCCCCTGAAGCCTGCAACCCTTGAATGGACAAAGCTATCGATTGCGGCAAATTATTATGGTAATTTAGTTTGGCAAAATTAGTTGATTTAATTTTTATCGTTGGCCCCAAATAATTGCCATTGAATCCCCATGCTGTTACATTATGCTTTCCATCTAATTCATAATTAACTTCCTGCATAGTAAGCACTATTGGACGTCCTCGACGAACTTCTATCAAAGGTGGAACAATTAATTTATCACGTACAGCAGCCCATAATGGCATTGGTAAACTAAAAAGTGCAGCTGAAATAGTAGTATTTTTTAATAATTGACGACGAGAGAAAGTTTGCATTTTAATTCCTTTTCGCAATTTCCATATCTAGTTCAGCAATGCGTTTCTCCATCAAATCATGACAATAAGTAGCAAGATCACGCACATTATCTTTGCTGTAACCTGAAACATCAATAGGATCTAACATTTCACAAATCACTATTCCATTATTCCAACGATTTAAATTAATTTTATTGTGTGTTGTTGAACAAACAACTGGAATAATTGGTACCCCCGCAGAAATTGCTGCATGAAACGCCCCTGTCTTAAAAGGCAATAACCCACGGCCTCGACTACGAGTCCCCTCTGGAAACATCCAAATAGACAAATTATCTTCATTAATCCGGTGAGCAAGTTGTGTCATGGTACTATGAGCTTTAGTCCGATTCTCACGATCTAAAAATATATTACCTGTAATCCAATATAGGATCCCAAAAAAAGGAATCCAAATTAAACTTTTCTTACCAACACTCACAGTTCGCGGACGAACCATATAAGATATCGTCACCATATCATAATTATTTTGATGATTGCCAATATAAATAGCTGGACTTAATTTATTGATAGAATTTGGAAAACGATATTCTACTTTCAAACCAAACAAAGGATGTAAGCGCCCAAACCAACGAGCCATAATCCCTACATTACTCGGATTTTTAAACCTAATAAATGAATAAACTGTACCCAATACACAAATTAGAATACAACAAACTGTAACAATAAAAATTCTAAGTAGTTTTAACATATCTTGATCCTATTTAATTCACATCTATAGTTAATAAACTAAAATATATTTATATTTTTCAAATTATAACAAATTAAGTTATAGTTTACGTCTATCTAGAAGAGATTAATGGAATATTTATGAAACATTCTTATTTTATTTCTGATTTGCATCTAAGTGAAACAAAACATGAATTAACCGCACTTTTTATAAACTTCATACAAAACATCGAGCCAGAAACTGAACGAGTTTATATATTAGGTGATTTATTCGATTTCTGGGTTGGTGATGATGAACAGTCTCCACTAATTATAAAAATAAAGAACTTACTAAAATCCTTGCATGATAAAGGAGTGCAATGTTATTTCCAACATGGAAATCGCGATTTTCTTATTGGAGAGCGTTTTTCAAAGGAAACGGGGATTGAATTATTACCAGAATACAAGCTCATCAATCTTTACGGAAAAAATATTTTATTATGTCATGGTGATAGCCTTTGTATTGATGATACTGCCTATCAGAAATTTCGCAACAAAGTTAATAATAAGTGGCTACAACGAATATTTCTATGTTTACCATTAAAACTTCGAATAAAAATTGCTGAAAAGATCCGCTCTAAAAGTAATCAAGATAAACAAAAAAAATCAGTAAAAATCATGGATGTAAATAAAACATTCACTATACAAAAAATGCAGGAGTTTAATGTGGATTTGCTAATTCACGGACATACCCATAGAGAAAATATTCATAAAGAAGAGGGAATGACTAGAATTGTTCTGGGAGACTGGCGCAAGGAACATGCATCTATCTTAGAGTTAAGAGAAGATTCTCTCATTCATTTTAAGAAATAATCATGGAGTATTAAATAATTTTCTAAAAATCCATAAAAACATATTAGAAACTAACCTCTTCTATTTTATATCATTAATTCTCTAAATATATAAAAAAACCCACTATAAAGTGGGTTTTTCTTAAAATATCAACTACTATTCCGCAGATGCTGTATCAACAACTTCTGGGCGATCAACTAGCTCAATATATGCCATTGGAGCATTATCACCTGCACGGAAACCACATTTCAAGATGCGAGTGTAGCCACCTGCACGTTGAGCAAAACGTGGACCTAATTCATTGAATAATTTTGCAACAGTTTCAACGTTGCGAGTACGAGCGAATGCTAAACGACGGTTTGCAACGCTATCTACTTTTGCTAATGTAATTAACGGTTCAACTACACGGCGTAATTCTTTAGCTTTAGGCAAAGTAGTCTTAATGATTTCATGACTAACTAAAGCACTTGCTAAGTTACGAAACATCGCTTGGCGATGGCTGCTATTACGGTTTAGTTGACGACCACTCTTACGATGGCGCATGATCTTATCCTTCTCAGAAAAATCTTAACCTATGACCAAACTAGTCTTCAGCAATACTTGCTGGTGGCCAATTTTCAAGGCGCATACCAAGTGACAAGCCACGTGAAGCGAGCACATCCTTAATTTCAGTAAGAGATTTCTTACCAAGATTAGGTGTTTTTAATAATTCAACTTCTGTACGTTGTACTAAATCACCGATATAATGAATTGTTTCTGCTTTCAAACAGTTAGCAGAACGAACTGTCAACTCTAAATCATCTACAGGACGTAATAAAATCGGATCAAATTCCGGTTTTTCTTCCTTAATTTCAGGTTGACGAACATCACGCAAATCAACGAATGCATCGAGTTGCTCTGCTAAGATTGTTGCAGCACGACGAATTGCTTCTTCAGGCTCAAGCGTACCATTAGTTTCTAACTCAATAACAAGTTTATCTAGATCAGTACGTTGTTCAACACGAGCTGCTTCAACATTATATGCAATGCGATCAACTGGGCTATAACAAGCGTCAACAAGTAAGCGACCAATTGGACGCTCCTCTGCTTGACTATGAGTGCGAGCTGAAGCTGGAACATATCCTCTACCACGCTGAACTCGAATACGCATACTGATTGATGCATTTTCGTCAGTTAAGTGACAGATTACATGATTCGGATTCACAATTTCAACATCACCATCATGGGTGATATCCGCTGCAACAACAGGGCCAATTCCAGATTTATTTAATGTCAGAATAACATCATCTTTATTCTGTACTTTAACCGCTAGACCTTTAAGGTTTAAAAGAACTTCAAGAATATCTTCTTGAACACCTTCCTTACTACTATATTCGTGCAATACGCCATCAATTTCCACTTCAGTTACAGCACAACCTGGCATTGAAGACAGAAGGATACGACGTAATGCATTACCTAGAGTATGGCCAAAACCACGCTCTAACGGCTCTAAGATCACTTTAGCATGAGTTGAACTAATTTGTTCAATATCTACTAAACGTGGTTTTAAAAATTCTGTAACAGAACCCTGCATTTTATCCTCTCTTTGCTTTTAAGCTTAACTATTATTTAGAGTAAAGCTCAACGATCAGATGTTCGTTAATATCTGCTGATAAATCAGAACGTTCAGGAACACGTTTGAACACACCTTCCATTTTTGCAGAATCAACTTCTAACCATGTTGGTTTTTCTCTTTGTTCTGCTAATTCTAATGACGCTTTAATACGTGCTTGTTTTTTAGATTTCTCACGAACAGCAACAACATCATTTACAGAAACTTGGAAAGATGGAATGTTAACAACACGACCATTTACAACAATCGCTTTATGGCTCACTAATTGGCGAGCTTCTGCACGAGTTGCAGCAAATCCCATGCGATAAACAACGTTATCCAATCTACCTTCTAATAACACTAATAAATTTTCACCAGTGTTACCTTTTAAACGGTTTGCTTCTTTATAGTAGTTACGGAATTGACGTTCTAAAATCCCATAGATACGACGAACTTTTTGTTTTTCACGTAATTGACTACCATAGTCAGACAAACGCGGTTTACGAGCACCATGTTGACCAGGTGCTGTATCAATTTTACATTTTGAATCAATCGCACGCACGCCTGATTTAAGAAATAAATCAGTACCTTCACGACGGCTGAGCTTGAGTTTTGGACCCAAATATCTTGCCATTTTCTTTCTCCAACTATCCTATATACGTCTTAAACGCGACGTTTTTTCGGTGGACGACAACCGTTATGAGGAATCGGAGTCACATCAGTAATATTCGTGATACGGAAACCCGCTGCGTTTAACGCGCGAATTGTAGATTCACGACCTGGACCCGGACCTTTAACCATAACTTCCAAGTTCTTTAAGCCGAATTCTTTAACAATTTCAGCACAACGTTCAGCAGCAACTTGCGCAGCGAACGGGGTAGATTTACGAGAACCACGGAAACCTGAACCACCTGCAGTCGCCCATGCTAGAGCGTTACCTTGACGGTCAGTAATAGTAACGATTGTATTATTGAAAGATGCGTGAATATGTGCTACGCCATCTACGACTTGTTTTTTTACACGTTTACGTGCACGAACTGGTGTTTTAGCCATTCTTTATTTACCCCGACTATTTTTTGATCGGCTTACGTGGACCCTTACGGGTACGCGCATTAGTTTTAGTACGTTGACCACGTACCGGTAAACTACGACGGTGACGTAAACCACGATAACAACCTAAGTCTAAAAGACGTTTGATGTTTAGTGTTACTTCACGACGTAAATCACCTTCAACGGTAAATTTACCAACTTCGTCACGCAGTTTGTCAATCTGCTCTTCAGACAATTCTCTGATCTTAACATCTTCAGCAATACCCGCTGCAGCACAAATAGCTTTTGAACGAGTCTTACCAATACCGTAAATTGCAGTTAAAGCGATTACAGCGTGTTTGTGATCAGGAATGTTAATGCCTGCAATACGGGCCACTATGCACTCCTATTATTTTAACTAATTTGGTATTCTGATCTTGAAAAGCCCGTTTTCAGGATACTCAAACAGAATACCAAGGACATAAATGAGTTGAGCAGTATAACTGCTCAACTGGTTCTTTGCAAGAAAAAATATGAATTAACCTTGACGTTGTTTATGTTTAGGATCGCTGCACAATACACGTACAACACCTTCACGTTTAACAATTTTACAGTTACGACACATTTTCTTTACGGAAGCACGAACTTTCATTGCTTATCCTTTTCTACTAAATGAACAATTATTGTCCAAAACCTTTAAGGTTTGCTTTTTTCAACGCAGACTCATATTGAGACGACATTAAGTGACTCTGAACCTGCACGATGAAATCCATAATTACAACGACTACAATTAAAAGAGATGTTCCACCGAAGTAAAATTTAACATCCCAAGCCGATGTCATAATATAAGGAACTAAACACACAAACGTTACATAAAGACCGCCAATCAGTGTAAGACGAGTCATAACTTTATCAATATAACGAGAGGTTTGTTCCCCTGGTCTAATTCCTGGAATAAATGCACCAGATTTTTTTAGATTATCTGCTGTATCTCGCGGATTATACTGCATTGCAGTGTAAAAGAAGCTAAAGAAAATAATTGCTACAGCATAAACAAGTAAATAAAGAGGCTGGCCAGGATTCAACAACATAGATAAGTTATTTAACCACTCAAACTTATCATTTTGTCCAAACCATTGAGTTAAGGTAGCTGGAAATAAAATAATACTTGAGGCAAAAATTGCCGGCATTACGTTTGCCATATTTACTTTCAATGGTAAATGTGTCGAATGACCACCTAAAATTTGACGACCTTGTTGACGCTTTGCATATTCAACGCGAATTCTGCGCTGTCCTCTTTCAACAAAAACAACAAAATAAGTTACTGCAAATACAATAGCTGCGATCAGAAGAAGCACTAGTGGATGCATCTGTCCTTGACGAGCCTGCTCAATAGTTTGAAGTATAGCTGATGGTAAACCAGCTACGATACCGCCAAAAACAAGAATTGAAATACCGTTACCAATACCTCTTTCAGTAATTTGTTCGCCTAACCACATGAGGAACATAGTTCCAGTTACTAAGCTAACAACTGAAGTGAAGTAAAAGCCAAATCCAACATTTGGCACTAAGCCAGGTAACATATTTGGTAAACCTGTTGAAATAGCTACTGCCTGAATGGTTGCAAAAACAACTGTCGCATACCGAGTATACTTAGAAATTTTACGTTGACCAGCAGCACCTTCTTTCTTTAATTCTGCTAAAGCAGGAGAAACCGTTGCAAGCAACTGAATTACAATAGATGCCGAGATATACGGCATAATACCTAATGCTAAGATAGATGCACGGCTTAATGCACCACCAGAGAACATGTTAAACATGTCAATGATGGTGCCTTTTTGTTGTTCAACTAATTGAGCTAGCACAGCCGCATCAATACCAGGAACCGGAATGAAAGAACCAATTCGGTAAACGATAAGCGCACCTAAAACGAAAAGTAATCGGCTTTTTAATTCACCTTTACCGCTATTAGTACTTCTTGCTTGATAACCTGGTTGTTTAGCCATTTGCTAATTATTCCTCAACTGAACCGCCAGCAGCTTCAATTGCTACTTTTGCACCCTTAGTTACACGCAAACCACGAACTGTTACTGCAGATTTCACTTCACCCGCTAAAACTACTTTAGCGAATTGGATATCTTTAGTTAAGATATTGGCTGCTTTTAATGTTTCTAAGGTTACTACATTACCTTCAACTTTGGTTAACTCATTCAAACGAACTTCTGCAGTTACTGCAGCCTTCATTGAAGTAAAACCAAATTTTGGTAAACGACGGTATAACGGCATTTGACCACCTTCGAAACCGCGACGAACACCGCCACCAGTACGAGATTTTTGACCTTTATGACCACGGCCACCAGTCTTGCCTAAACCTGAACCAATACCACGACCAAGGCGTTTAGCGCTATGCTTTGCACCTTCAGCCGGAGATAGAGTATTTAAACGCATCTCTTACTCCTCCACTTTAACCATGTATGAAACTTGGTTAATCATACCACGTACTGCAGGCGTATCAATTAACTCAACAGTGTGGTGCATATGGCGAAGACCAAGACCACGCAAGGTAGCTTTATGCTTCGGTAAACGAGCAATTGAGCTACGAACTTGTGTTACTTTAATAGTTTTAGCCATTATTCATTACCCCAAGATTTCATCAACAGTTTTACCGCGTTTTGCAGCAACCATTTCTGGTGATTTCATGTTTGCTAATGCATCAATAGTTGCACGAACAACGTTAATTGGGTTGGTAGAACCATACGCTTTAGAAAGAACGTTACGTACACCTGCAACTTCTAATACTGCACGCATTGCGCCACCAGCGATGATACCTGTACCTTCGCTTGCTGGCTGCATAAATACACGCGAACCAGTATGAACACCTTTAACTGGATGCTGTAATGTACCCTCATTCAAAGCAACGTTAATCATATTACGACGTGCTTTTTCCATTGCTTTTTGGATCGCTGCTGG
Organism: Haemophilus sp. SZY H36; assembly: GCF_018829625.1. Classification (NCBI taxonomy): domain Bacteria; kingdom Pseudomonadati; phylum Pseudomonadota; class Gammaproteobacteria; order Pasteurellales; family Pasteurellaceae; genus Haemophilus; species Haemophilus sp. SZY H36. Next base: position 12,082 of record NZ_JAHKKA010000007.1, read on the forward strand.
AACTTCGCGTGCTTTACCATAACCAAAACCTACTCGGCCATTACCATCGCCCACCACAGTTAATGCAGTGAAACTCATAATACGACCACCTTTTACAGTTTTTGATACACGGTTTACTGCGATTAGCTTCTCTTGCAGTTCACCAACTTGTTTTTCGATGTTTGACATCTCAATTTACCTCATTAGAACTGTAGACCAGCTTCACGTGCAGCGTCCGCTAAAGTTTGGACACGACCATGATATTTAAAACCGGAACGATCAAAAGCAACAGCTTGAACGCCTTTTGCTAATGCGCGTTCTGCAACAGCTTTACCTACTGCAGCAGCAGCATCTTTATTACCGGTGTATTTTACTTGCTCACGAATTGCTTTCTCAACAGTTGAAGCAGCGGCAAGCACTTCTGAACCGTTTGGTGCAATAACTTGTGCATAAATATGACGTGGAGTGCGGTGAATAACTAAACGAGTTACACCTTGCTCTCTCATCATATGACGTGCACGAGCTGCACGACGGATACGAGCTGATTTCTTATCCATAGTGTTACCTTAATTATTTCTTCTTAGCCTCTTTGATACGTACCACTTCATCAGCGTAACGTACCCCTTTACCTTTATAAGGCTCAGGACGGCGATAAGCACGAATATCTGCTGCAACTTGACCGATCAACTGTTTGTCTGCACCTTTCAACACGATTTCGGTTTGAGATGGACATTCTGCAGTAATACCTGCCGGCAAAGTGTGCTCTACTGGGTGAGAATAGCCTAAACTTAATGCAATTGCGTTGCCTTTAAGTTGAGCTCTGTAACCTACACCCACCAATACTAATTTTTTAGTGAAACCTTCAGTAACACCGATAACCATTGCATTAACTAATGCACGCGCAGTACCCGATTGAGCATTTGCTTCAACAAAACCTTCACGTGGAGTGAACGTAAATTGTCCGTTATCTTGTTTTACTTCAACTGATTCATGAATTTTGCGAGATAACTCGCCATTTTTACCTTTTACTGTTAATAGCTGACCGTCGAGTTTAACTTCAACGCCGGCAGGAATATTAACAGGTGCCTTTGCAACACGAGACATTTTCCTACCTCTCTATTAAGCTACATAACAGATGATCTCACCGCCTAAACCTGCTTGACGAGCAGCGCGGTCAGTCATAACACCTTTAGATGTAGAAATAACTGCAACACCTAAACCGCCCATAACTTTTGGTAATTCATCTTTACGTTTGTAAATACGAAGACCAGGACGACTTACACGTTGGATGCTTTCTACAACTGGTTTGCCTTGGAAATATTTTAAAGTAATTTCCAATTCAGGTTTAGCACCTTCTAAAACTTTTACGCTTTCGATATAACCTTCAGCAGCTAATACGTTGGCAATTGCCACTTTTAGCTTGGAAGAAGGCATATTGATTGCAACTTTGTTCGCAGCTTGACCGTTACGAATACGGGTCAGCATATCTGCGATTGGATCTTGCATACTCATTGTACTTTTTCTCCGATTCCAAAATAAAGTGGTATATTACCAGCTCGCTTTTTTAAGGCCTGGGATTTCACCGCGCATAGCAGCTTCACGAACCTTAATTCGGCTTAAACCAAACTTACGTAAAACGCCATGAGGACGTCCAGTTTGGCGGCAACGGTTACGTTGACGAGATGGACTAGAATCACGTGGTAAAGTTTGTAACTTTAACACTGCATCCCAACGATCTTCATCAGAGGCATTGACATCAGAAATGATTTTCTTTAATTCAACACGTTTTGCGTAGAATTTTTCAGCCAATTTAACGCGTTTTACATCGCGTGCTTTCATTGATTGTTTAGCCATTATAACCTGCCTTATTTACGGAATGGGAAATTAAAGGCAGCAAGTAGTGCTTGACCTTCTTCATCATTCTTAGCAGTAGTTGTGATAGTGATATCTAAACCACGTACACGATCTACTTTATCGTAATCGATTTCAGGGAAGATGATTTGTTCACGCACACCCATGCTATAGTTACCACGACCATCGAATGATTTCGCGCTTAAACCGCGGAAGTCACGAATACGTGGAACAGCAATTGTAATTAAACGTTCAAAGAACTCCCACATACGCTCACCGCGTAGTGTTACTTTACAACCGATTGGATATCCCTGACGGATTTTAAAGCCAGCAACAGATTTACGAGCTTTAGTTACTAAAGGTTTTTGACCGCTGATTGCTGCTAAGTCCGCTACTGCGTTGTCTAGCAATTTTTTGTCGGTCAATGCTTCACCCACACCCATATTCAGGGTAATCTTTTCGATTCGTGGGACTTGCATGACAGATTTGTAGCCGAATTTATTTTTTAATTCGCTTACTACTTGATCTCTGTAGTAATCATGCAGTTTCGCCATCGCATTACTCCAGTTTGTTAGATAATTTCATTGTTAGATTTGAAGAAACGTACTTTTTTGCCGTCTTCGAATCTAAAACCTACACGGTCAGCTTTATTTGTTTTAGGATTGAAAATCGCAACATTTGAAGCGTCAATTGCAGCTTCTTTTTTCACTAAACCACCAACTTTTCCTAATGCAGGAACTGGTTTTTCATGTTTAGTAATGATGTTGATACCTTCAACAAACACTTTACCGTTTGGTAACACTTTAGTTACCTTGCCACGTTTGCCCTTATCTTTACCAGTAAGAACAATTACTTCATCATTTTGACGGATTTTAGCAGCCATTACATTCCCCTTACAGTACTTCTGGAGCTAAAGAAATGATCTTCATGAATTTCTCAGAACGAAGTTCACGAGTCACTGGTCCAAAAATACGAGTACCGATTGGTTGCTCAGTGTTATTATTTAAAATTACACAAGCGTTACCATCGAAACGAATAACTGAGCCATCTGGGCGACGAACACCCTTCTTGGTGCGCACAACAACTGCTTTTAATACATCACCTTTTTTTACTTTACCGCGTGGAATTGCTTCTTTTACAGTAATTTTGATGATGTCACCAATCGCAGCATAACGACGGTGCGATCCACCTAGAACCTTGATACACATTACGCTGCGAGCGCCTGAATTATCAGCAACATCCAGCATAGTCTGTTCTTGGATCATATTAGTGCTCCGTTAAGATTAAAAAAACACCCTTTCGGGACGAACCCATCCGCACTACTCGGATAGAACGGCGGATAGGTAGCGGATTTTATCAAAAGAAAAAGAGAAAGGCAATGATAATTTACCTTTATCCTCTAAACCCATTTACTAAAAGTGGGGTTGAAATTTACAATACTTTAAATGTAAAAAAGCCAATGGAATTAACCATTGGCCTTTTATTGTTACATTGTGAATTAAGCGATTACCGCTTTCTCAACAACACGAACTAAAGTCCAAGATTTGGTTTTTGATAGAGGGCGACATTCGCGAATCTCTACGGTATCACCAACTTTGGCTTCATTGTTCTCATCGTGTACGTGTAATTTAGTTGTACGACGGATAAATTTACCATATAAAGGGTGTTTTACCTTACGTTCAATAGCAACAACGAAAGATTTTTCCATTTTGTCGCTAACAACTTTACCTTGTACGCTACGAATTTTATCAGTCATTACTCACCCGCCTTTTCGGTTAATACAGTTTTTACACGTGCAATATCACGACGCACTTGTTTAGCCTGATGGGTTTGTTGAAGCTGACCGGTGGCTGTCTGCATACGCAACTTGAATTGTTCACCTAAAAGGTTTACTAATTCAGCATTCAGCTCTTCAACACTTTTTGTACGTAAATCTTGAGCTTTCATTACATCACCGTCTTAGTTACGAAAGTGGTCTTAACTGGCAATTTAGCAGCTGCTAATGCAAATGCGTTTCTTGCTACTTCTTCAGACACACCATCCATTTCATAAAGCACTTTACCCGGTTGGATTAAGGCTACCCAGTACTCAACGTTACCTTTACCTTTACCCATACGGACTTCTAATGGTTTTTCAGTAATTGGTTTATCTGGGAATACACGAATCCAGATTTTACCTTGACGTTTTACTGCACGTGACATTGCACGACGTGCTGCTTCGATTTGACGAGCGGTTAAACGACAACGACCAACTGCTTTTAAACCGTAAGTACCGAAACTAACTTCAGTACCGCCCGCGATACCACGGTTGCGGCCTTTGTGAACTTTACGGAATTTTGTACGTTTTGGTTGCAACATTTAGCGTTTCTCCTTACTTACGACCTTTACCGCGAGGAGCCTTTTTAGGCTTGTCGGCAGGTTGTTGTTCTGATTGCGCAACGGCAGCCATTCCACCAAGAATTTCACCTTTGAAGATCCATACTTTAACGCCGATTACGCCGTAAGTTGTATGAGCTTCTGCAGTGTTATAATCGATGTCCGCACGAAGAGTATGTAGAGGTACACGACCTTCACGATACCATTCTGAACGCGCGATTTCTGCACCACCTAAACGACCACTAACCTCAACTTTGATACCTTTAGCACCTAAACGCATTGCGCTTTGTACCGCACGTTTCATTGCACGACGGAACATTACGCGACGTTCTAATTGAGAAGCGATGCTATCTGCAACTAATTTCGCATCTAATTCAGGTTTTTTCACTTCAGCAATGTTGATTTGAGCAGGAACGCCAGCGATTTTAGACACTGCGTTACGTAATTTTTCAACATCTTCGCCTTTTTTACCGATTACGATACCAGGACGAGCTGTGTGAATAGTTACACGAATACTTTTAGCTGGACGCTCAATAGTAATACGTGAAACTGAAGCATTTGCTAATTCTTTATTTAAGAATTTGCGTACTTTGAAATCGCCTTCAAGATTGTCAGCGAAGTCTTGTGTATTCGCGAACCAAGTAGAGCTCCAAGGTTTAACAATACCTAGGCGAATACCATGTGGATGTACTTTTTGACCCATTGCTATTCCTCTACTTATTAACGATCTGACACAACCACAGTAATGTGGCTAGTACGTTTTAAAATACGATCTGCACGACCTTTAGCACGTGGCATAACACGTTTCATGCTAGGACCTTCATCAACGAAGATTTTAGCAACTTTAAGATCATCGATATCTGCACCGTCATTGTGCTCTGCGTTTGCAATAGCTGATTCTAAAACTTTCTTCACTAAAGCTGCTGCTTTTTTGTTAGTGAAAGTTAAGATTTCTAATGCTTGCGCAACTTTTTTACCACGAATTAAATCGGCAACTAAGCGAGCTTTTTGGGCAGAAGTGCGAGCGTAACGATGTTTTGCGATAGTTTCCATCTATTTACCTCTTATTTCTTAGCTTTCTTATCTGCCGCGTGACCGCGGTATGTACGAGTCGGTGCAAATTCACCAAGCTTATGACCGATCATTTCATCAGATACATAAACAGGAACGTGCTGACGACCATTATGGACTGCGATGGTCAATCCGATCATTGATGGAATGATCATTGAACGACGGGACCAAGTTTTGATTGGTTTTTTATCCCCGCTTTCCACCGCCTTCTCTACCTTCTTCAACAAGTGTAGGTCAAGGAAAGGACCCTTCTTGAGAGAACGTGGCATGGCTAATCCTCTTTAATTTAATCTATTATTTGCCACGACGACGTACGATATATTTATCAGTACGTTTGTTGTGACGAGTTTTCTTACCTTTGGTTTGAACGCCCCAAGGAGTTACTGGGTGTTTACCAAAGTTACGACCTTCACCACCACCGTGTGGGTGATCTACTGGGTTCATTGCAGTACCACGAACTGTAGGACGAATACCTCTCCAGCGGTTAGCACCAGCTTTACCCAATACGCGAAGCATATGTTCTGAGTTACCAACTTCACCGATTGTTGCAACACATTCAGCTAATACTTTACGCATTTCGCCAGAACGTAAACGTAAAGTTACATAGTTGCCTTCACGTGCGATGATTTGTACATAAGCACCAGCAGAACGAGCGATTTGACCGCCTTTACCTGGTTTTAATTCAACGTTATGTACTGTTGAACCAACTGGGATATTACGCATTGGTAATGAGTTACCCACTTTAATTGGTGAGTTTACGCCAGCTTGGATTTGATCGCCCACTGACAAGCCTTTAGGTGCTAAGATATAACGGCGTTCGCCATCTTTATAAAGCACTAAAGCAATGTTAGCAGAACGGTTTGGATCATATTCTAAACGCTCAACAACCGCTGGGATGTCTAACTTGTTACGTTTGAAATCGATTAAACGGTAGTGTTGTTTGTGACCGCCACCAATGTGACGAGTAGTAATACGACCATAGTTATTACGACCACCAGTTTTAGACTTAGTATCTAGAAGAGGTGCGTAAGGTTTACCCTTGTGTAATTCAGGGTTCACGATTTTAACAACGTGACGACGACCAGCGGAGGTCGGCTTACATTTAACGATAGCCATTCTCTAATTTCCTCCGATTACTCTGCACTGTCCACGAAGTCCAAGTTTTGGCCTTCGGCTAAAGTTACATAAGCTTTTTTCCAGTCGCTGCGGCGACCCATTTTGCTACCACGGCGTTTAGTTTTACCTTTAACAACCACGGTACGAACAGAGTCAACTTTTACTTCAAATAATTGAGCAACAGCAGCAGCAATTTCAGCTTTGTTCGCATCTAAAGCAACTTTAAGTACAACAGTGTTAGATTTTTCAGCATTGTTAGTTGCTTTTTCAGAGATGTGCGGTGCACGTAGCACGCTTAGCAAACGTTCTTGACTCATGCTAGGATCTCCTCAATTTGTTTCACAGCGTCAACAGTAACAATCACTTTATCGAAAGCGATTAAGCTAACTGGATCGATACCTTGAACATCACGTACATCAACTTTATATAAGTTACGTGCTGCTAAGAATAGATTTTCATCTAAACTTGCTGTGATAATTAATGCATCTTCAACTGCTAAATCTTTTAATTTTTGTACTAAGACTTTAGTTTTTGGTGCATCTAATTCGAATTTTTCAACAACAACCAAACGGTCTTGACGAACTAATTCAGAAAGAATGCTTTTGATAGCACCACGGTACATTTTCTTGTTCACTTTTTGGCTGTGATCTTGTGGTTTAACCGCGAAGGTTATACCACCAGAACGCCAGATTGGTGATTTGATATCACCAGCACGAGCACGACCTGTACCTTTTTGACGCCAAGGTTTTTTACCTGAACCAGACACTTCAGCACGAGTTTTTTGCGCACGAGTACCTTGACGCGCACCTGCTGCATAAGCAACAACAACTTGGTGGATCAACGCTTCGTTAAACTCACGTCCGAAGGTAGTTTCAGAAACAGTTAGTGCGTTTGCACCTACAACTTGTAATTCCATCTCTATCTCCTAGACTTATGCTTTAACTGCTGGCTTAACGATAACATCGCCATTGATAGCACCAGGTACAGAACCTTTTACTAATAGCAATTTACGCTCAGCATCTACACGAACAACTTCAAGTGATTGAACAGTTACACGTTCAGCACCTAAATGTCCTGCCATTTTTTTACCTTTAAACACACGACCTGGAGTTTGGTTTTGACCAATAGAACCAAGTACACGATGTGATAAAGAGTTACCATGAGTCGCATCTTGAGTACGGAAGTTCCAACGTTTAACACCACCTTGGAAACCTTTACCTTTAGAAGTACCGGTAACATCTACTTTTTTAACATCTGCAAAGATGTCAACATTGATTTCTTGACCTAAAGTGAATTCTTCACCTTCAGTACGAAATTCCCATAAACCGCGACCAGCTTCAACACCTGCTTTCACGAAATGGCCTGCTTCAGGTTTAGTTACACGATTCGCTTTTTTAGAACCAGTAGTAACTTGAACTGCAGTATAGCCATCGTTTTCAAGAGTTTTAACTTGAGTTACGCGGTTGGCTTCGATTTCGATAACGGTAACTGGTACAGAAACACCGTCTTCATTGAAGATACGGGTCATACCAACTTTACGACCGACTAAACCAATCATTGTAATAACCTCTTAATTAACCTAGGCTGATCTGCACGTCCACGCCGGCAGCCAAATCTAAACGCATTAATGCATCAACAGTTTTTTCTGTTGGCTCTACGATATCTACTAAACGTTTGTGAGTACGAATTTCGTATTGGTCACGTGCGTCTTTGTTTACGTGTGGAGAAATCAACACGGTGAAACGCTCTTTACGAGTTGGTAAAGGGATTGGACCACGAACTTGTGCACCAGTACGTTTAGCTGTTTCTACGATCTCCGCAGTAGATTGATCGATCAAACGGTGATCGAAAGCTTTTAAGCGGATACGGATTCTTTGGTTCTGCATTAGACCAGAGCTCCAATAAAATTTAGCTAATAAAAAACTAACACCAATCACAATTCTAACTTCAAAATAGAAAAGGAGGTGCAAGTTACCTGTTATATAGTCTCCAAATCGGAAACATTGTTTAGCGTGACATATCGTCATGCTCGTTTAATAAATGATTACATTAAACGGCTTTCATATTGAAAGCTCGCAGATACTACACAAAAGTTAAACAAATTGCAAGGGATTTATTCAAAGCAAATAAAAAGTGCGGTCATTTATCACCGTATTTTCTCATCGAAAAACACTTAGAAAAATCACCGCACTTCACATATTAAAATTAATGATGGTTATCTAATAGCGTAATATGTCGTTTTGCTACAATCCACGCACCAACATACCCCATAATTAAACAGCACACTAATAAGAATACAAACTCGCCAACACCTAATCCATTCAAACTGAATTGGACGGCAAAAATATCCGTGACATATTTCACTGCAGAAGTAAAATAGCTGATAATAAAGCTACTAAAAATTGCTGCAACTAACCCACCTAACACGGCATAAATCATCCCTGTATAAAGATAAGGACGAAGGATAAATTGATCTGTTGCACCAAGCAATTTCATCACATCAATACTTGATCGGCTACTGTACACATCAGAGCGAATGCTGTTACCAATAACCAAAAATACCGCTATCGTCATTAATACAGTGCAGAAAATTGCCACATGGGCGATTAACCAAGAAAGTGCGGTTAATTTTTCCATCCAGTCGTTATCCAAGCGAACTTCTTGCACGCCTTTAATTTTATTTAAATTGGTACGTAACTCATCACGTTTTTCTGAAATATTAAATTCGCTCGTCGGTTTTACCATAACGACCGCAGGCAATGGATTATCATCTAGAATTTCTAATTCTTCACCAAAGCCAGACCAGCTTTTAAATTCCTTTAAACTTTCTTGGCGAGAAACATAATTCAGTGATTCCACCCCTTCTTGTTGACGAATTTTCTCTACCACTAAATTCGCATCTTCTTCACTTAAATTTTTGTGAAGATAAATCGTCAATTCACTTTCAGGATAAAATTGAGTGGTCGCTAAATGTAAATTTTTCCACATTAAATAGCTCACGGTTGGGATTGTCAGAGATACAGCAATCACCAAAATCGTGAGCAGCGTGCCAAATTTACGTTGCCATAAATCCGTCCATACTGCACGCAAAGTATAGGCTGTTTGAACAAAAAAGGATGCATCCGTTGGTCGGCTCATGATTATTCCTTAATAACGTAAATAACCTTGTTCAAGTACAAGACAAGGTTTTGGTTTTTGTTGAATTAAATTAATGTCGTGAGTAGCAATTAACACGGTCATTCCGAGACGATTAAATTCTTCAAATAAATTAAAAATGCCTAAAGAAAGTTCATCGTCCAAATTACCCGTTGGTTCATCTGCTAGTAAGAGCTGAGGTTTATGCACAATCGCACGTGCAATATCAACGCGTTGCTGCTCCCCTCCAGAAATTTGTGGTGGCAAATAGTGGGCTTTATTACGCAATCCTACACGATCTAAAGATGCCATCGCACGTGTATGCGCATCTTTTGGATGCATACCTGCAATAATCAATGGCAATGCCACATTTTCCACCACCGTACGATCTGTTAATAAACGATAATCTTGGTGAACCATACCAATTTGGCGACGCAGAAATGGAATTTCATATTTAGACAAGCGAGTAATATCGTGTCCGTTAAACCAAATTTGACCCGCGTTGGCTTTTTCCATCCCCATAATAAGCTTGAGTAATGTACTCTTCCCTGCGCCTGAATGCCCAACTAAGTAAGTCATACTTCCCACTGGAAGATGAAAATTCAAGCCTTGTAACGCTGGCTGCGTTGCACCATGATAGGCTTTAGAAACATTTGAGAACTTAATCACAATTTTTCCTTATTCTTTTTATTCTTCTTCATGAACGAATAATGCCTCAATAAATTCTTTGGCATTAAACTCACGTAAATCTTCAATTTTCTCGCCTACACCGATATAGCGAATAGGCAACTTAAACTGATCGGCTATGGCAAAAATCACGCCGCCTTTTGCCGTGCCATCTAATTTAGTTAGAGAGATCCCTGTTAAACCGACAGCCTCATTAAATAACTTTGCTTGACTAATAGCATTTTGTCCCGTGCCAGCATCCAGCGTAAGCATAATTTCATGTGGCGCAGTTTCATCATATTTTTTCATAACACGAACAATTTTTTTCAGTTCGTCCATTAAGTTATTTTTATTTTGCAGGCGACCCGCCGTATCCGCAATAAGAATATCAATATTTCGTGCAGCCGCTGATTGCATCGCATCAAAAATCACCGATGCAGAATCAGAACCGGTGCTTTGCGCAACAACTGGAATGTGATTGCGTTCTCCCCAAACTTGAAGCTGCTCAACGGCCGCCGCACGGAAAGTATCGCCCGCAGCAAGCATCACCGATTTTCCTTCAGCCTGAAATTTACGTGCGAGCTTACCAATTGTCGTCGTTTTACCCACGCCATTTACGCCCACCATTAAAATCACATAAGGTTTCTTTGTAGTATCAATCACAAGAGGCTGTGCCACTGGCTCAAGAATATCCGCCATTTCTACTTTTAATTGTTGATATAAAAGCTCAGCATCTTGTAATTCTTTGCGACTTGCATGCTCAGTCAAATTTTTGATAATTTTACTTGTTGTTGGCACGCCAATATCCGCAATCAACAGTTGTTCTTCTAATTCTTCAAACAACTCATCATCAATTTTCTTTCCTAAGAAAAAACTACGAAAACCCGCGCCAATATTTTGTTTGGTTTTCAGTAACCCCTTAACTAAACGACTAAAAAAGCCCCCTTCACTTGGCTTTTCGCGAGTTTCAATTTCAACAACAGGCTGAAGCTCATCTTTAATATCTTCAACAATTTCAGATTCAACCACGGCTTCTGTAACCGGAAGATCATCTTCTAAATTTTTTAATTCGATGATTTCTTCGACTGGCTCAAATTCGGTTGAAATTTCCTGTATTTTTTCTTCTTCAACTATTTCATTCGTCTCAATACTTTCAGCTAAAAACGGCTTAGAATCCACCGCACTTTCTACTGCCTCTAATTCAGACGGTTCTTCAACTAAATCATGAGTTTCAAGTTTTTCAATAGATGGCTCGATATCTTTAATCTTTTCTTCTTCAATTGTCGGCTCAATTTTAGGTTCATCTTGCTTTTTATTACGCCCAAATAACGACGCCCAAAATCCGCCTTTTTTATTTTCTTCAGCCATAAAATGCTCTCTTAACTGTAATCCGATAAAAATGTCGTTTATTCTAGCAAAAAATCGTCTAAACTAAGCAAAATTTTCAATAAAAATCGAATCTTTATGAAAAAAATACAAACGCCAAATGCAAAGGGCGAGGTTCGCATTATTGCTGGACTGTGGCGAGGGCGAAAACTTCCAGTATTAAATTCAGAAGGCTTACGCCCAACTGGCGATAGAGTGAAAGAAACGCTTTTTAATTGGTTAATGCCTTATATTCACCAGTCTGAATGTTTAGATGGCTTTGCAGGGAGCGGCTCATTAGGTTTTGAGGCACTTTCTCGCCAAGCGAAAAAGGTGACTTTTTTAGAATTAGATAAAACCGTCGCCAATCAATTAAAAAAGAATTTACAAACGCTAAAATGCTCATCAGAACAGGCTGAAGTGATTAATCAAAGTAGTTTGGATTTTCTAAAACAGCCACAAAATCAACCGCACTTTGATGTAGTTTTTTTAGATCCACCCTTTCATTTTAATTTGGCAGAACAAGCAATTAACTTGCTTTGTGAAAATAATTGGCTAAAACCCAATGCGTTAATTTACGTAGAAACAGAGAAAGACAAACCGCTCATCACACCTGAAAACTGGATGTTATTGAAAGAAAAAACAACGGGAATGGTGAGTTATCGTTTATATCAGAATTAGAGAAAAAATTATGTTAGATATCGTTTTATATGAACCAGAGATCCCACAAAATACCGGTAACATTATCCGCCTTTGTGCTAACACAGGATTTCGCTTGCACTTAATTGAACCGCTAGGTTTCACCTGGGATGATAAACGCTTACGCCGCTCAGGTTTGGATTATCACGAATTTGCGGAAATCAAACGCCACAAGACTTTTGAAGCCTTTTTAGAAAGCGAAAAACCCAAACGTCTCTTTGCACTTACAACAAAAGGTAGTCCAGCACATAGCCAGGTTAAGTTTGAACTTGGGGATTATTTAATGTTTGGGCCCGAAACTCGCGGCATTCCAATGTCAATTTTAAATGATATGCCGATGGAACAAAAAATCCGTATTCCAATGACAGCCAATAGCCGCAGTATGAACTTGTCTAATTCGGTCGCAGTAACGGTTTATGAAGCGTGGCGACAATTAGGCTATGAAGGTGCAATCAATTTACCTGAATCCAAATAAAAAATAGGTGATCGATAAAATCAACTCAATCACCCGTTTTTTAAACTGCCTTATTCACCCAGTGAGTAAGGCAATACGACATACTCCAGCGGTACCCCATTTAGTAAGCGAAATTTTTGTTTAGCTATCGTGTTGTTATTCATCACAACTTGCAACCATAAAACACCGTCTAAATTGACCGCACTTGTAATCGTGCCTGTTTTTCGCCAATTAGATTCAATCTGCATTTCGATTTCACTGCCAATTTCCGCTTCCTGCTGGGTTTGTGCTTTAAAGACAAACATTGCACGTTTATTCGCACCACGATATTTCGCACGAGCCACCGTTTCTTGCCCAATATAGCAACCTTTGGTAAAAGAAATGGCTTGCTCAATAGCCTGTAAATTTAGCACTTGTGGAATAAATTCATTTTGCGTTTGCGGGCTTAAATTTGGCAAGCCTGCTTGAATATCGGCTACATCCCAAATTTTTTTATCGCCATTAAAATTCACAGGTAATTCAGTTTCATTCAATAAAATTGAACGCAGCCCATCAATTTCCCATGAAAAGTGCGGTGTAATTTTTCCACATTTTTCACCTATCACGCCAATAATTTGCCAATCACGTAAATCAAAACTAACTTTTGAAAATACCGCATATTTTTTCAAGGCATCTAGCCCGCTTGGCAAAAGATCTTTCTTAATGAGTAAAAAGAATTGCTCACTACTTACTTTAAACAAACGATAAATTGCATTCATTTTACCTTTTGGATCGCAGTGAGCTGTAAGTGTTGTTGCTCCACTTGCTAATCGCACAACATCCGTGGTTAACTGCCCTTGCAAATATTTTTCTGCATCCGCACCATGTACCTCAATCAGTTGATATTGAGTAAGAGAAATAAATTGAGACATTCTGCTTTCCTATTCTAAATTCTGGATTTGCTCACGCATTTGCTCTATAAGCACTTTTAGCTCAACTGCAGAAGCCGTGATATCCGCATTAATGGATTTAGACGCAAGCGTATTCGATTCACGATTCAACTCTTGCATCATAAAATCTAATTTACGACCAACTGCACCGCCTTTTTTCAAAATATTCGTAGTTTCTTTCACGTGCATTTGTAAACGATCGAGCTCTTCCGCCACATCAACGCGTTGAGCGAATAAAATCATTTCTTGTTCCACACGTTGAGGATCAAGATTAACTTGAGCATCTTCAAAACGCTGCAATAAACGTTCACGTTGCCATTGTAAAACTGCCGGCATTTGTGACCGCACTTTATCTACTTCCACAGTAATAGCGTCTAAGCGTTGTTGAATAATATCGTTCAGTTTTTCCCCTTCGCGACCACGCATTGCAATAAAATCCGTCAGTAAATCATCAAAGGCTGTCAACAAATCTTGACTAATCGCATCTAGGTCTTGTTCTTGCGCTTCCACCACACCAGGGTAACGCAACACGTCCGTCAAATTAATTTCACCTTCTCCAGCCTGAGCTTTAATCCATTGCAAAGATTGAATCACTTGATTCGCAAGCTCTTTATTTAAATTTAATTCAGCATTTGTTTGTTTTTTTATTTCAATGCGCAAAGAACATTCAATTTTACCGCGAGTAAGACTTTGACGAAGTTTCTCACGCAACGTGTTTTCTAATCCGCGAAATTGCTCGGGCAAACGAAAAAAGTTTTCTAAATAGCGTTGGTTAACGGAACGAATTTCCCATACTGCATCGCCCCAATCTTTTTTCACTTCAAGGCGTGCAAAGGCGGTCATACTGTAAATCATAAGCTCTCCTATTTTGTCTTAGCTTTGTCTTAGTTGATTCGCTAAGTATTTTAACGAGATGAACACAGAAAGGGAAAAGAAAAGTGCGGTGAATAATAAAGATATTTTGTATTCTATTATTTACATAATGTAAATTTTAAAATACAATAAGTGTAAATTTTAAATTACACCATAAGGAAGCAAACATGAACAAAACTATAGGCAGCACACTTCTCGTTGCCGGTACGATGATTGGCGCGGGAATGCTGGCTATGCCACTCACTTCCGCCGGTATCGGATTCGGCTTTACTTTAGTCTTATTATTAGGGCTTTGGGCATTATTAACTTTTAGCGCACTTTTATTCGTTGAGCTCTATCAAACTGCGGAAAGTGATGCGGGTATCGGTACACTCGCTGAACAATATTTTGGTAAAGCAGGACGCATTATTGCCACGGCAGTGCTCATTATTTTCTTATACGCATTAATTGCCGCCTATGTCAGCGGTGGCGGTTCACTACTAAAAGATTTATTACCAGAAAGTTTTGGCGATAAAGTTAGCATCTTATTATTTACCGTGATTTTTGGTTCATTTATCGTCATCGGTACACATAGCGTAGATAAAATTAATCGTGTGTTATTTTTTGTAATGCTTGCGGCCTTTGCTGTGGTGTTAAGCTTAATGTTGCCAGAAATCAAATTTGATAACTTAATGGCGACGCCAATTGATAATGCTTTAATTATCTCTGCAAGCCCTGTCTTTTTCACGGCATTTGGTTTCCACGGTTCCATTCCAAGTTTAAATAAATACTTAGATGGCAACGTAAAAGCATTACGCATTTCTATTTTGGCGGGTTCAGCAATTACCCTTTGCGCTTATATTTTGTGGCAAATGTCGACGCACGGCTTGCTCACACAAAATGAGTTCTTACAAATTTTAAAAGAAGATGCCACCTTAAATGGCTTAGTAAAAGCAACGCTTGCTATCACTGGCAGTAACATTATCGCAGGTGCGGTAAAATTATTCTCAACTTTGGCGCTGGTTACTTCTTTCTTAGGCGTAGGGCTTGGATTGTTGGAATGTATCGAAGATTTATTAAAACGATCCTTTAATATTTCTGCAGGGCGTATCTCACTTGGCTTAATGACGTTCATTCCACCACTCGTCTTTGCGCTTTTCTATCCTGAAGGTTTTATTTTAGCACTAGGCTACGCAGGTCAAATGTTTGCATTCTATGCCGTAGTATTACCAGTTAGCCTTGTTTGGAAAGCTCGTCGAACTCACACCAATTTGTCATACAAAGTATGGGGAGGAAATCTGACTTTAATTATCGTATTGGTATTAGGCGTAATCATTACATCCATTCCATTTGCGATTCGTGCGGGTTACTTGCCATTTGTTGTGGGTTAAAAAACGAGGAAAAACCTACCGCACTTCTTGATCTCCATAAAGCAAAACGCCGTTCAATAATGAACGGCGTTTTATATTTAGATAAAGTGCGGCGAATTTTTAATGCGTTTTATGGCTTGTGCTATACAAAATTTTGTCCGTATAAGCCAAAGCAATTGCTGACACCAAAAAGCCCAAGTGCAACAACAATTGCCACATCATCGTTTTTTCTGGTGTATTGCTTGCGTTCACAAAGGTTTGCAACATATGGATAGATGAAATGCCGATAATAGACATAGAAAGTTTAACCTTCAATACCGTCGCATTTACATGGCTCATCCATTCCGGCTGATCGGGGTGATTACGCGTACGCAATTTGGAAACAAAAATTTCATAGCCACCGATAGTCACCATCACAAGCAAGTTTGCGATCATCACGACATCAATCAAATTCAGCACACCCAACATAATCGTGTTGGAATCCATCTCATTGACATTAATCACCAATGCCCATAGGCCTTTAATAAACTTATAAGAGTAGATCGCAAGAGTGACAATCAAACCCAAATAGATCGGCACTTGCAACCAGCGACTAGCAAAAATTATTTTCGCGATAATATTCGATTGTTCGTTATATTTCGCATAAAGATCAACAGATTTATTTTCTTCCATTAGATTTTATTCCTAAATTAAATAGTTGGTTAAATAAATAAAAAAACTGCAGGAAGATAGCAGTTTTTTTGAAAATAGCAATAAAGAAATCGAGTTATTCTTATTTTATTTATATGTCATACTAAATCGCAGGGTAATCCTATTTTTTATTCATCTCCCGGCTCTAAGGTCGTCAATCTAGCCAAATCGATCTGATTATTCAATAACTCCACATCGGGCATCGTTTTATTCGCTTTTGCGGAAAGGGTTTTAAATCGTTCTACTTTGCCCACCAAGCCTTGTTGGCCAACAAACGCGGTTACTGTGCTGTTGTATTGGTTGCTGACAGTGGAAAGCGTATTGCCGAGCTTACTTAAACGTTCTGCGACCAAGCAAATTTGGTTATAAATTTCACCCGCTTTTTCAGCGATTTCTTTTGCCTCAGCATTACCGCGTTCGATACGCCACAGGTTTGCTACAGTGCGTAAAATCGGCATTAAGGTGGTGTGAGAAACCATAATGACATTACGTTCATAACCGTAATTAAATAAAGCAGGATCAGATTTTAAAGCCTCAATATATGCGGGTTCCACCGCAATAAACATAAGAACAAAATTCGGGCTACGCATGCCAATCAAATTACTGTAATCTTTTTTATGCAGATCATTAATATGGCTTTTCAATGCGGATATATGTTCTTTTAATAAACGCTCTCGTTCAAAATCATCGTCAGAATTCACCGCACTTTCGTAAGCCACCAATGACATTTTGCTGTCGATAATTAAGTGTTTTTCATCAGGTAAATTCAACACAAAATCAGGATAATTACGCCCGCCTTGTTCATCTTTAAAATGCGCTTGGGCACGATAATGCACATTTTCTTCAAGTCCAGCCAATTGCAAAGCTCGTTCTAATTGCACTTCACCCCAGTTACCTAAAGTTTTCTTTTCGCCTTTCAGCGCAGAAGTTAAATTACTCGCCTCTTGCGACATATTCAGGCCAATTTCCAGCACTTTTTTAATTTCCGCTTCCAAGCCTGCATTGCCCTTTACGGATTCGGAGTGAATTTCATTGACACGTTTTTGGAAACCTTCAATTTGCTCACGGAAAGGCTTGAGCAACGTTTCTAAAGCAGTTTGATTTGATTGACTAAATGAGCGACTTTTTTCATCCAAAATCCGATTGGCTAGATTTTGAAATTCCACGCTCAACTGCTGCTTAGATTGTTCAAAGTTCTGTTGTTGCGCTGAAAAATATTTTTCTTTTTCTGCTAAAGTTGTTTTCAATCCTGTTAACTCTTGAGAAAGTGCGGTCAATTTTTCGGTTAAATGTTGTTGTTCCTGTTCTTTACGAGATAACTGGCTTTGGCTATGTTGCAATTGGGCATTCAAACTTTCAGCTTGCGCAGAAGCGATCCCAAAACGTTCTTTTAATGCTGTAATTTGTTCCGCGATGGCGGAATGGCGAGCCTGCTCCTCATCTAATTCTTGGGTAAGATAGTAAATTTTTTCATCTCGTTCATTCAAGCGAATTTGTAACCCTTGGCTTTCTGTTTGAGCTTTAATAATTTGCTGTTCTAATTGATTTTTAAGGCTATTTATCCCATCAAATTTTGATGCCAGTTGATTATAGTCTTCTGTGGTTTTATGAAGTGTTTTATGAAGTAAAGCATATTTCTGCTGAAATAGAATCAGCAGTAAAATCAAGACAATAGAAACAACGCTCATCACCCATAATAACGACATATCCCACATAACTCCCCCTTTAATTTAAGGCCTGAATTGTAACATAGAAATCCGTCTATCTCCTTCCTTGGAAGGCGATAATCTCAATTAACAAAAAACCCGACTTTCGCCGGGTTTTTATTTTACTTACAAGTTAATTACCATTGGTAGCCAACACTTGCACTTGCGCCTGCATGGCCTTGTGAATTGCTGTTTACTGTGAATTTAACTCCAACTTTACCATTATCTGATAAGCGAGAGTAGCCCACCGCTAACGCATTTTGTCCACGATATGTACCTGCACCGACAGACACCATAGATTTACCTGCTGTCGTAACATGATATAACCCACCTGATGCTAAAGCACCCGCAATACCTGCACGTAAGCCTTTATCAACATTATTGATTTGATTGCTGATATTACCTGCAACATATTTCAATTGGTTTACATTCACAGCATCAGTGCCATCTTTACCTGGTGCAACATTGGTAATACGTTTATCGCCAGCGTGGATACCGTTTTCGTTGATTTTAACGTTACCTACTTTCACTTCTTTTGCAGCAGTGACAGAGTTTACTTTAATATCATCTTTCATCGATACTTTCACACCGTTTTCATCTGCAGTGGTGGTAATGTTTTTACCATCACCATTGACAGCCACCTTGCTACCTAGTTTTTTCACACCGGTGGAGCCTGTATCTGCATTAAAGGTTAAACCTTCGTTTGTTACTTTGTTGTGTGTGTCACGAATTGTGTTTTTCGTTTCGTCTGAAAGATCAACGGTATAGTCAGTCACAGTTGTTGAACCATCTTTACGTGTCTTATCAGCTTTTGTTACTTTAACGTGATCAGAACCAGCTTCAACTGCTGCAGAAGTATCATTAATACCTTTTGCACTCACTTTATAGATAGTTTGACCATTAGCACCTTTACTTGATGTCACATCAATATTATCCCCTGCGGTAACTTCAGTTTTCGCAGAGTTTAATTGTTTGACATTTACTGCATCAGTACCATTTTTACCTTCTGCAACATTGGTAATACGTGTTTCCTTATCATTACCATCAGATACTTTTAAACCTTCATCTGTTTGAGTTAATTTAACTTTTACCTTACCGGTTGTATCAGTGATGTTGATGCCCTCAACTTCAGGTGTTTTCTTAATGGAAACAGTAACAGTATCGCCATTTACTGCGGTCATTACATTTTTACCATTATCAAATTTTGTAGTATCAGTATTATCTTCACCACCTTTAATATTAACAGTTGTGTTTAACTTCGCTTTATGCGCTATACCGCTATTACCTGCGAAAGTTAATCCGCCCTCAGTAATTTTAGCTTCTACTTTATTCAATTGGTTCACATTTACTGCATCAGTACCTTTTTTACCTTCTGCAACATTGGTTATTGTGTTGCCGCCGTTGTTTAAGCCAGTATTTGTTAAAGAAACGGTTTTGCTGTCATCGTTTGAATTAGCCGGCTTAATGGTAATGCCACTATTTGTGATATTTGTTACAGCACTATTGTCCCCATCTTTAAACTCAGCAGAAGTTAAACCTTTCAGCTCTTTGGCTAATTGAACTTTCAGTTTTCCATCAACATTATTCACACCAATGTTCTTGTCAGATAATTTGTTCTTATCTGCACCACCGATAATATCGATAATGTTGTTGAGTTTTTTCGCAATCACCTTATCTTTTTGATGCTCAGTTTGACCCTCTCCTGGCTGCGCATCATCGCCAGCATATTTCACGCCATCATCAAGCGTTGCCACTTCATGCTTAATGGTCTCGGTGCTTCCAGCATCTTTAGGTGTTTCGTACACAATGCGAGTCATTGTGGT
The DNA here is from genome assembly GCF_018829625.1 of Haemophilus sp. SZY H36. Classification (NCBI taxonomy): domain Bacteria; kingdom Pseudomonadati; phylum Pseudomonadota; class Gammaproteobacteria; order Pasteurellales; family Pasteurellaceae; genus Haemophilus; species Haemophilus sp. SZY H36. The sequence goes on from NZ_JAHKKA010000007.1 coordinate 32,163, forward strand.
AGATTCTTTGCCGTCCTTGCCATCTTTTCCATCTACGCCAGATGGACCTTGAGCTCCCTTAATGGTTAAACCGTTTTCACCATTTTTACCATTTAAGCCGATAGAGCCGTCTTTACCGTTGATTGCAACTGCAGAACCGTCTTTACCGTTTACGCCAATAGAACCATCAATGCCATCTTTACCATTTTCGCCTTTAGCACCAATCACTACATCATCTTTCAACGCAAAACTATAAGTGTGATTTTTCGATGTTCCATCAACGGTTTGTTTCACTGTTAAGTTTTTGCCTGCATCAAAGTTGACAGTTTTGCCGTTTTCAACCTCTGTTTCAGCGGCGGTAGAACCCGTCTCTAGATGACCTGTTGCATTCGCTTTGAATCCGTAATTGTGAACAGAATCAGCCAGTGAGCTTAAATCAATCACGGCTTTTTTGTTTGCAACCTTATTGCCCTTGCCGTCTTCATACGTCATTTCAACTTGTTTCGTTGTAGCATTGTATTTGTAATGGG
>NZ_JAHKKA010000008.1:0-29410 GCF_018829625.1 Haemophilus sp. SZY H36
CTACTTAAAAAGTAATTATGAATTTTCAGTTAAGCACCTATTAAGACTTCAAAATTAAAAATATTTTAAAACAAGTCAATCAACAAGTGCCCACACAGATTGTCTGATATATTGTTAAAGAGCAAAATAAAGTGGTCGGCGAGATAGGATTTGAACCTACGACCCACTGGTCCCAAACCAGTTGCGCTACCAAGCTGCGCTACTCGCCGTCAGATCTTATAAAGATAAGATGGGGTGGCTAATGGGATTCGAACCCACGACAACTGGAATCACAATCCAGGGCTCTACCAACTGAGCTATAGCCACCATTAAAAGTTGTTATTGCACTGACCTGGCGCGCTCGACAAGATTCGAACTTGCGACCTTTGGCTCCGGAGGCCAACGCTCTATCCAACTGAGCTACGAACGCGTTATTGCGTCGTTGCGGAGGCGTATATTAATGATTTAACAAAACCTTGTCTAGCACTTTTTGAAAAAAAATGTTTGAGCGATAGTTTTTTATTCAGTTTGTTTAAAATTCACTATTTTTTCGACTATTTTTATAACTTGGGAAATCATTATATATGTTGAATTATCCAACAATTATGAATTTGTTTATTACGTTCAAAATCTAGTGGTAATGTTTTATGCGAAATTTCTACCGAACTTAAACCTAATTCTTCCAACGCAACTAAATTCATTTTGAATCCACGTTTATTATTCGAAAAAACAATTGTACCATTATTCGATAAAACTCGTTTTAGGTTGCTCATTAATTTCACATGATCTCGTTGAACATCCCAACTCTCTTCCATACGTTTAGAATTCGAAAACGTCGGTGGATCCACAAATATCAAATCAAATTGACGCTCACATTTTTCTAGCCATTGAAGGCAATCTGCTTGAATTAATTTATGTTGTTTACCTTCAATATCATTCAAAATAAGATTTTGCTCCGCCCAATTAAGATAAGTATTGGACATATCAACGGTAGTTGTCGATTTAGCACCACCAAGTGCTGCATGAACAGTTGCTGAGCCAGTATAAGCAAATAAGTTTAAGAAATCTTTACCTTTTGCCAACTCTCCAATCATTTTTCTTGTTAAACGGTGATCTAAGAATAAGCCAGTGTCTAAATAATCGGTCAAATTTACCCAAAGTTGCACGCCATATTCATTCACATAAAAGTATTCACCTTTATTGGCTAGTTTCTCATATTGGTTAGTACCTTTTTGTTTCTGACGAACTTTGAGGATTAGCTTATTCGTTTCCACACCTGTAACGTGCAAAGTTGCAGTAACAGCATCTAATAAACGTTGACGCGCTTTATTTTCATCAATATTTTTCGGCGCAGCATATTCTTGCACAACAATGTAATCTGCATAACGATCGACGGCTAAATTATATTCAGGCAAATCGGCATCATATAAACGATAAGCGTCTAATCCTTGCTGCTTTGCCCATTTGCTAATTTTCTTAATATTTTTTTGTAATCGATTAGCAAAATCAGTTGCCACCTCCGAAGTGCGGTTAAATTCTAGTTCATTTTCGACTTGAATTTCGTTAGATTTTCGTTCTGAAACTTGATAATTCTTCTGCACACAATCTAATGGGCCATTTTTTGCTTTAAACTGTCGGCAGGCACGCATTCTCAAACAATCAAGCAATGTGGATTCGCTACTAAAAACAGAAACATTCCAACCGCAAAATTCTTTTTTAAGTCTTTGCCCAAATACAGAATAGAGCGCGATTAAAGCTGGGGTTGTGCCTAAACGTTCACCATAAGGTGGATTACAGATAACCGTACCAACTTCATTTATGCTAGGATTTTTCAACGCTGCAACATCACCTTGTTGCCATTTAATTAAATGTGAAACACCTGCATTTTGTGCATTTTTCTGCGCCTTTTTTAATACGCGGTGATCGAGGTCAAATCCATAAAAGTGCGGTTGAATTTCACTTTGTTTTTCTTCTGCTAATTCAATCGCTTCATTTTTTACTTTTTCCCAAGCTGATTGATTATGCGATTTCCAAAAATCAAATCCCCAATGTAAACGATAAAGTTGCGGCGCAATTTTGGCTTCCATTTGTGCAGCTTCAATTAAAAGCGTGCCTGAACCACACATTGGATCTACTAATGGAGAACCTGCTTGCCAACCTGAACGCATAACAATTGCCGCCGCTAGAGTTTCACGTAAAGGCGCTTGACCTGCATCTTCACGATAGCCTCGCAAATGTAATGCTTCCCCACTTAAATCTAAAGAAATCACTAAATTTTCACGATTCAAATAAGCATGAATACGTACGTCCGGCTGAATTTTATCTACATCAGGGCGAGTTTTACCTTGACGTTCAAAGTAATCGACAATTCCATCTTTAACGCGCATCGCACCAAATTGAGTATGACGAATTTCTTGGTTGGTTCCATTAAAATTTACAAAGAATGTAATTCGTTCATCAAATTGCGCTAACCAATTAAAGCCTGAAACAGCCGCATAAAGATCCAAATCACTGTAAACCTTGGTTTCAATCAAAGGAAATAAAATGCGTGAAGCAAGGCGTGACCAAAGCAAAGTGCGGTATAAAGTTTCGTCATCAGCTTGATAATGAACGCCACCTTGAACCACTTTTGCCTCTTGTGCGCCAAGTTCAGTGAGTTCAACTTTTAATAATTCTTCAAAGCCACGAGAAGTCGTTGCAAATAATTGTTTCATTTAGGTACCGGTTTTGAAAATTTTGAGGGATTATAGCATAGAAAAAGATGATCTAATTGAGATCATCATAGCGAGTTAAAGCGTAAAAAGAAAAGCCCTGATTTTATTAAATCAGGGCTTTAGAATTTGTTGGTTGCGGGGGCCGGATTTGAACCGACGGCCTTCGGGTTATGAGCCCGACGAGCTACCAAGCTGCTCCACCCCGCGTCTGATGTAGTGCACTATACGCTATTAATATTTTTTTGCAAGAATTAAACCAAAGTTTATGTTTCATTTGTTAATAAAATGTTCAATGTGAGTTTTTATTAATCAGCTTGACTAAATAACACTGGTCGTTTTGAAGGATTTTTGATAGCGTATGCAGCCTTATTGAAGCTTATTTAGGATTAAAAATGTCAGTTCGAAAATTTTTCTCATTAAAAACATTTTCTATTGCAGTGACAACCGCACTTTTAGTTGCCTGTGGTTCTTCTAATACAACAAAAACTCAAATCCCCACCACCTCAAATGGCAGCGATCCTCAACAATTTGGTGCGAAATATTCGGGTCGTAATTATCAACAAGCTGTGTTTATGCCAGTTTCTCAAGTTGAAAACCAAAGTGCGGTCATTAATCAGGGCGATTTTTTAACGCAACTTTCAAATGTACAAAGTTATTCAAGCAAACTATCTGATCGTTTCTATGGCAACTATGAAAAAATTACAAACTGGGTACTTTCTGGCGCCAATGTAAGTAAGCTTTCTAAATTTGGCATTCACCCGCAAATTATGCGCGGGTTCGATGGATATCAAAATGTTTTAATGACAGGCTACTACTCTCCAGTCCTTCATGCACGCCGTTCACCGCAAGGTCAATTCCAAAATCCAATTTATCGCATGCCAGCAAATAAACGTTTTAGCCGTGCGCAAATCTATGCCGGTGCATTAGCGGGGCAAGGATTAGAATTAGCGTATAGTGATTCCATGTTAGAGAACTTTTTACTTGGGGTACAAGGCAGCGGTTATGTAGATTTTGGTGATGGCAACCTTAATTACTTCGCCTATGCAGGACAAAATGGCTTTCCTTACACCGCCGTTGGTCGTTTATTAGTTGAAGATGGTGAAGTACCAAAAGAGAAAATGTCTATTCAAGCAATTCGTGAATGGGGCAATCGTAATCCATCTCGTGTACAAAGTTTGTTAGAACGTAATTCTTCTTATGTATTCTTCAAAAATGATCCAAGTGGCAAAGTAAAAGGTTCTGCAGGCGTACCACTTGTACCAATGGCTTCTGTGGCATCAGATCGTAGCGTTGTACCATCTGGTACTGTTCTTTTGGTCGAAGTGCCTGACATTGATAATAACGGAAACTGGCTTGGTACACACAAATTGCATTTAATGGTTGCACTTGATGTGGGCGGTGCGGTGAAAGGCCACCACTTTGACTTATATCGTGGCATTGGTGATCAAGCAGGCCATATTGCAGGATTATCCAAACACTATGGCCGAGTATGGGTGTTGCAATAATGGCTCCAGTGGACAATTATGAACAGCGATTTGGCGGTATTGGTCGACTTTATACACCTGATGGACTCGCGCGCTTACGCAAAGCCCATATTTGCGTAATAGGCATTGGAGGCGTGGGTTCTTGGGTCGTAGAGGCCTTAGCACGTTCAGGCATTGGTGAGCTCACATTAATTGATATGGATGATATTTGCGTCACGAATATCAACCGCCAACTTCCTGCGATGAGCGGCACAATCGGCAAACTAAAAACTGAAGTCATGTCAGAGCGAGTAAAATTAATTAACCCAGAATGTACCGTCAACATTATTGATGACTTTATATCACCAGAGAATCAATCGGACTATCTCAATCGAGGCTATGACTATGTCATTGATGCCATTGACAATGTGAGAACTAAAGCATCGCTGATTGCTTATTGTAAACGCAACAAAATTAATGTGATTACTATTGGTGGTGCTGGCGGTCAAACTGATCCAACCCAAATTCAAATTGCCGATCTTAGTAAAACCATTCAAGATCCACTTCTAGCCAAAGTGCGGTCGGTTTTACGCAAGGATTACAATTTTAGCCAAAATCCAAAACGCAAATTTAGTATCGATGCGGTATTTTCAACACAACCTCTAATATTCCCACAAATGACTGAAGGTTGTGCAATTTCTGCCACAATGAATTGCGCAAACGGATTTGGCGCAGCCACGATGATTACGGCAACCTTTGGTTTTTTTGCTGTTTCTCGTGTAATAGATAAATTACTAAAGAAAAAATCTTAATCTCCTCTTGAAAATGCACATTGACCATCAATGTGCATTTTTTTATCGAATGAAACCTATTTACTTTGAAAATGAAAAATTTTCCCCTCAAGTTCTCTATAAAATCGTTGCAATTTATATAAAAAGGCGTAGTCTTTTTCCCTTTGAGAATTATTACTAACAAGTAAGGAAACAGAAATATGAAAAAACTTTTAAAAATTAGCGCCGTTTCTGCCGCACTTTTAAGTGCGCCAATGATGGCGAATGCCGATGTATTGGCATCAGTAAAACCTTTAGGCTTTATTGTTTCATCTATTGCAGATGGCGTAACTGGCACACAAGTCCTTGTTCCTGCTGGAGCATCTCCGCATGACTACAATTTGAAATTATCTGATATTCAAAAAGTAAAATCTGCAGATTTAGTTGTATGGATTGGTGAAGATGTTGATTCATTCTTAGACAAACCAATTAGCCAAATTGAACGTAAAAAAGTGATTACCATTGCCGATCTTGCGGATGTTGAACCTTTATTAAGTCAAGCTCACCACGAGCATTTCCATGAAGATGGCGATCACGATCATAAACATGAGCATGAGCACAAACACGAACATGAACACGGCCATGATCATAAGCACGAGCATGAACATCACGATCACGACCATGATCACGATCACCATGATCATGACGAAGGTTTAACAACAAACTGGCACGTTTGGTATTCTCCAGCTATCAGCAAAATTGTTGCACAAAAAGTAGCGGATAAATTAACTGCACAATTCCCAGATAAAAAAGATTTGATTGCACAAAATCTTTCAGATTTTAACCGCACTTTGACAGAACAAGGTGAAAAAATCACAGCACAACTTGCGAACGTTAAAGATAAAGGTTTCTACGTTTTCCACGATGCTTATGGTTATTTCAACGATGCTTATGGATTAAAACAAACGGGTTACTTCACCATTAATCCATTAGTGGCACCGGGTGCAAAAACCTTAGCGCACATTAAAGAAGAAATCGCAGAACATAAAGTAAATTGCTTATTCGCAGAACCACAATTTACGCCGAAAGTGATTGAATCTTTAGCACAAAATACTAAAGTCAATGTAGGACAACTCGACCCAATTGGCGATAAAGTCACTTTAGGCAAAAATTCTTATGCAACATTCTTGCAATCTACTGCAGATAGTTACATGGAATGCTTAGCTAAATAAACCATTCTAAAAACAATGACCGCACATAAAAGTGCGGTCATTTTCTTTTCTAAATTTGATATTTTGTTTTATCTCCAATATCAAAATGCAAAGGCATTCGCCATTTTTGTATCGCTAAAACTAAAAGTAATACACCAGAAATAATAGAAAAAATGCGTAATGCGATAAGATTATTTAACACCCATGAAAACCACAAGCAAGCCACAAATATCGGCTGTAAATTTAGCAAAGGTACCCGGAAACAAAAATATTCTTTAAAACACAAACCACCTAAAGTAAGTAACGTACCGCCAAGGGCTAAAGCTGGATAATGATTAATATAAAAAAGTAATCCTATCCAAGTAGCAAATTGAAAAAGTAATCGGAAGGATTTGAGATAAATATGTAATGAAGAGGCACAGCAAGTTGCCGCAATTAATATAAATGTGAGCGATAAATCTGGATACCAACTCATGGCAAGAATAGAAAACGCAGCTATCACAAATCCAGAGCGATAAATAATGACGGTCAGATTATCTAAAAAATCCATCGGTGATTTAATATGTGGATCAGCCATTCTACAAAGATTCCTTTTATAAAAAACAAATTAAAAATAAATGTTACGTTAACTCAATAAAAGTGCGGTCAACTTAAAAACATTTTCTAAATTAACCGCACTTTGATTATTTCTGTTTAAGCTTATCAAGAATTTTTTGATGAATGCCACCAAAACTGCCGTTAGACATCACCAAAATATGATCTGTAGGTTGGGCCTCAGCGACAATCATATCGACTAATCGATCTAAATTTGCATTCCAATAGGCAGGTTGTACACATTGGTTTGCAATATCTGCTACTTCCCAAGGAAGTTGTTCTGGTTGAAGCATAAACACTTCATCAGCTCGACCAAGAGCAGGTGCAATTTCATCTTTATGAACACCCATTTTCATTGTGTTAGAACGAGGTTCAAGCACTGCAAGAATTCGCACACCTCCCCCCACTTTATCTCGTAAAGCGGTTAGCGTAGCGAGAATAGCTTCTGGATGATGAGCAAAATCATCATAAACGGTGATGCTATTAACTTCGCCTTTTACTTCTAAACGACGTTTAGCATTTACAAAAGATCCTAATGCTTTACATGCCTCTTCAATAGACACACCCGCATGATGAGCAGCTGCGATTGCCATTAAAGCATTATGCATATTATGTTGTCCCACTACATTCCATTTTACTTCAGCCACTTTTTCACCATGATGGAAAACCGCAAAATGTGAGGCATCATTTGTAATACGCTCAGCAAACCACTCACTATCTTTGCCTAAAAATTGTTGCTGCGACCAACATCCCAATGCCAGCGTTTCTTTTGCGCTTTGTTCACTCGCCGAACTTAATACCAAACCACTTGCCGGAATAGTTCGAATCATATGATGAAATTGGCGTTGGATCGCTTTGAGATCATCAAAAATATCTGCATGATCAAAACTAATGTTATTTACGATAAGTGTACGCGGATTGTAATGTACAAATTTCGAACGTTTATCAAAGAAAGCTGTATCATATTCATCAGCTTCAATAACAAAATAAGGACTGTCTCCTAAACGAGCTGAAATGCCAAAATTACCGGCAATACCACCGATTAAAAAGCCTGGTTTTAATCCATTTTGTTCTAAGATCCACGTTAGCATGCCTGTTGTGGTTGTCTTTCCATGCGTACCAGAAACCGCCAATACCCAACGATCGCGTAATAAATGATCATGTAACCATTGAGGACCAGATGTGTATTTCAAATTATTTTCTAACACATATTCTACGCAAGGATTACCGCGCTTCATCGCATTACCAATGATTACCATGTCAGGCGCAGGTTGTAATTGTGCAACATCATAATTTGAAATAATCTGAATACCTTGCTCTTCTAAAAAAGTGCTCATTGGAGGGTAAACATTAGTATCGGAACCCGTCACGTGATAGCCCATTTGTTTAGCAATCATCGCCACGCCGCCCATAAATGTCCCACAAATACCTAAGATATGAATATGTTTCATTGTACTTCTCTACTTAACTTATCAAGAAAAATGAAAAGTATAATAAAACAACTTCTATGAACTTTCAAAATAAAAGACTGTCATAAAGGCTCACATAGGCTATAATTGGGCCCTTAAAAAACGAGTACAACTTAACTAACAAAATATAATGAAGGAATTTACAATGAAATTTAATAAATCATTTCTTTTCGCAAGTATCATTGCAGGTTCAATTGCATTAACAGCTTGTAACGATAAAGAAGAAAAAGTAGCAGAAAAACCTGCAACAACAGAAACTACTCAACCGGCTCAACAAACAGTACAACAACCTCAAGTAAAAACGGATGATTTAGTCACTCAAGCAAATGCAGAGTTTCTAAAAGTTGCGAATGTAAAAGTAACAAATGTTTCTGTAACAGATGATTTAAAATCGTTTTCTATCACTTATGAAATTACAAACTTAAGTGATAAAGCTATTTTAGAAGCGCAATGGTTAACTGTTTATAAAGAAAATAATCAACCATTCTATGTAGCAAATCTTCCAGCATTACAATTTGGAAAAACAATTGCACCAAAAGCTAGCGAAACAGTAACATTATCAACAACTGAAGAAGCTGTGCTTTCACAAATTCGCCCGCACTTGCAACAAGGGAAAAATATCCAAGTAGACATTATCGGGACTTCAGTACATTTTGCTGACGGTTCGAAAGTTGGCTTGGTGTCACAACAAAAATAATCCTATAAAAAATGCCTGTGTAAAACAGGCATTTTTTTATCCGCACTTTTAGGCAATTCGCTCAAATCCAGCTTTTAAATCTGCAACCAATTCATCTACATCTTCAAAGCCGATATGCACACGAATTAATGAACCTGTAAGGTTACGTTTAATATTTGGACGAATATGTGCAATTTCTTCTGGTTGATTACAAAGAATTAAAGACTCAAATCCTCCCCATGAATAAGCCATAGTGAAAAGTTGAAAATGATCCATGAAATTTGAGACTTGTTCCGATGTCAATCGCTTAGTTAGTTCAAAAGAAAATAAGCCACTGCTACCACTAAAGTCTCGTAAAAAGAATTCATGACCAGGGCAACTTGGTAAGGCTGGATGGTACACAGTTTTTACTTCAGGTTGCTCACTCAACCATTTTGCTACTTTAATACTGCTTTCCTGATGTTGTTTTAACCGTACACCCAATGTACGAATACCACGAGCAGTCGTATAAGCAGAATCCGCATCCACCATCTGCCCCATTAAATAGGAATGTTCTCTAAGTTGATCCCAAGTTCGCGCATTCGCAACGGCAGTACCAATCATAATATCAGAATGCCCTACTAAATATTTCGTCCCCGCTTGGATAGAAATATCAATATCATACTCTAACGCTTTAAATAGAACACCTGCCGACCAAGTATTATCAATCATAATCACAATATTAGGGTTCACCGTTCTTGCAGCCTTCACAATAGTCGGAATATCGGGAATTTCCATTGTGATAGAACTCGGTGCCTCCAAAAAAAGTACTTTTGTATTCGGTTGAATAAGCGTTGCAATATCAGCACCAATAAGAGGATCGTAATAAGTTGTATCGATCTGCATTTTTTTCAGCACAATATTACAGAAATCTTGGGTTGGCTCGTAAGCTGCACCACTCATTAATACATGATCGCCACTTTTTACAAAAGAAAGAATCGAATTAGTTACTGCTGCTGCACCACAAGGATAAAGATAACAGCCTGCGCCCCCCTCCATTTCACACATTAAATCTTGTAACGCAAAATGTGTTAGCGTTCCTCTTCTGCCATAAAATAATTCGCCTTTTGCTCTATGTTGAGTGGCATGTTTTTTATCTTCAATACTGTCAAATACTAATGAAGAAGCTCGCTGTAAAACGGGGTTTACGGATCCTTGTGAAAAGCGTTTTTTACGCCCTGCATGGACAAATATTGTTGATAGATTGTGTTGTTGCATATTTCCACCTTATTTTAGATAAGATTAATTGCTTTAATAGATAAAATCGAGTATAAAATGTCGGCGTTTCAAATAGAACCGCGCCGCTATTTTGTGTGGCAAAACTTTAACTTAACTTTATATAGGAATTATGACTATGGTATTAGTAACCCGTCAAGCACCAGATTTTACTTCATCTGCTGTATTAGGCAATGGCGAAATCGTTGATAACTTCAACTTTAAAAAACACATTGCTGGAAAAGCTGCAGTAATCTTTTTCTACCCATTAGACTTTACCTTTGTTTGCCCTTCTGAGTTAATCGCATTTGACCACCGTTATGAAGAATTCAAAAAACGTGGCGTAGAAGTAGTTGGTGTTTCTATCGACTCTCAATTCACTCACAATGCATGGCGTAACACCCCAACTGAAAATGGTGGTATCGGCCAAGTTAAATATGCATTAGCAGCGGACGTAAAACACGAAATCGCTCAAGCATACGGTATTGAACATCCAGAAGAGGGCGTTGCATTACGCGCTTCATTCTTAATCGACAAAAATGGGGTTGTTCGTCACCAAGTAGTAAACGATCTTCCATTAGGTCGTAACATCGATGAAATGTTACGTATGGTTGACGCATTACAATTCCACGAAGATCACGGTGAAGTTTGCCCTGCTCAATGGGAAAAAGGTAAAGAAGGGATGAAAGATAACCCTGAAGGCGTTGCAAAATACTTAAAACAAAACGCTGATAAACTTTAATCCGTAATTATTTACAAGAAAGCCACATAATGTGGCTTTTTTTATATTCTTAGATACTTTAGAATAGGTGTATCTCTAACACCAAGAGCGGTTCATTTCTATGAAATTTAATATTCCTATTTTCCTAACGATATTTCGCGTAATCCTGATTCCGTTTTTCGTGATTGCATTTTATTTACCTATCGAATCCTCCCCTTTTATTACTACATTCATATTCTTTATTGCCGGTGTTACTGATTGGCTTGATGGTTATTTGGCTCGTAAATGGAAACAAACTACAAGATTTGGCGCTTTTTTAGATCCTGTTGCAGATAAAGTAATGGTTGTCGCCGCCTTGGTTCTCATCGTTGAATATCAACACTCTCTTTGGATTACGATTCCTGCCATTATTATGATTTCTCGCGAAATTATTATTTCCGCATTACGTGAATGGATGGCTGAACTAGGAGAGCGTAGTAAAGTCGCTGTCTCTTGGTGGGGAAAATGGAAAACAACCGCACAAATGTTAGCCCTAGGCGGATTATTATGGCGTTACAATAATTATATGGAAATTGCCGCTATAATCTTGCTTTACATCGCAGCCATTTTAACAGTATGGTCAATGATCCAATATTTACAGGCAGCAAGAGGTAGCCTACTAGATGACCTAAAACTCTAATTTTGGATAAAGTGCAATATTTTCTACCGTACTTTTATTATTTTGTCTTATTTTTAATCAAACAAAGCTTTTTTTTATTTTTTCATTTGACACAAGACTATAAAACCGTAAAATACGCCCCGTTATCAAGCAGCAATGCTGATTAGCGATAAATGCGGGAATAGCTCAGTTGGTAGAGCACGACCTTGCCAAGGTCGGGGTCGCGAGTTCGAGCCTCGTTTCCCGCTCCAATTTGCCCGAGTGGTGGAATCGGTAGACACAAGGGATTTAAAATCCCTCGCCTTTCGAGGCGTGCCAGTTCAAGTCTGGCTTCGGGCACCATTTAAAACCAAATCTGAAGATTTTAAAAATATTTAAAATCAATTTATGGGTCGTTAGCTCAGTCGGTAGAGCAGCGGACTTTTAATCCGTTGGTCGAAGGTTCGAATCCTTCACGACCCACCACTCTCTGATTTAGTTGTCCAGTTGGGTTGTTAGCTCAGTTGGTAGAGCAGCGGACTCTTAATCCGTCGGTCGAGAGTTCGAGCCTCTCACAACCCACCATGCTTATTTTTATTATTCATCTCTAATATTTTAAATTTCTTTAATTTGCTTAAATTCTTGACTATTTTTAGCGGTTATTGTGGTAGAATACCCTTAAATTTTAGTCGGGCATCATTATGTTGGAAAATATTCGTATTGTTTTAATTGAGACTTCGCATAGCGGTAATATTGGTTCTGCTGCTAGAGCAATGAAAACAATGGGATTGGTCCAGCTTTGTCTTGTTTCACCAAAATCTGTTGATGAACAATCTTATGCTCTTTCAGCTGGCGCAGAAGATATTGTAAAAAATGCTAGGGTTGTCGATAGTTTTGATGAAGCAGTCGATGATTGCTCTTTAGTGATTGGTACAAGTGCTCGTTTACGTCATTTACAAAGTACATTGATCGAGCCTCGAGAATGCGCGGGGAAAGTTGTAGCGCATGAAGGCAAGATAGCTATTGTGTTTGGTCGTGAACGTATTGGATTAACGAATGAAGAATTGTTGAAATGTCATTACCATTTAAATATTCCGGCTAATCCTGATTATTCTTCTTTAAATTTAGCAATGGCGGTACAGTTGGTAAGCTATGAATTGCGCATGGCATTTTTAGCTCAAGATAAGAAGGAAAATTCACTTTCTTTAATAGAACAAAGCTATCCAACGGCAGAACAACTCGCTTATTTTTTTGAGCATACTGAGCGTGTATATCAGTCACTAGGATTCATTCAAAATCAAGGTGTTATGAATAAATTAAAGCGTTTATATTATCGTGCTCAACTTGAAAAAAATGAATTAAATATTTTAAACGGCATGCTAAGTGCGGTCGAAAAACGAATTAATCTTGATTTAGATTAATTGACTGATTTAGTAGGATATGTAAATATTGCAACATCACTTTTTAGGAACACTTTATGAAACTTACATCGAAAGGTCGTTATGCAGTCACTGCGGTTTTAGATATCGCTTTAAATGCAGAAAAAGGTCCTGTGAGCCTTGCAGATATTTCTGAACGTCAACATATTTCGTTATCTTATTTAGAACAACTTTTTGCTAAATTACGTCGTGATGGATTAGTAAAAAGTGTTCGTGGACCTGGTGGAGGTTATCAGCTAGGTTTACCAAGTGACCAAATTTCAGTGGGAATGATTATTTCAGCGGTAAATGAAAATATTCATGTGACAAAATGTCTTGGTCGTGGAAATTGTCAAAATGGCGTAGAATGTTTAACTCATACATTGTGGGAAGATCTGAGTAATCGCATTGAAAGTTTTCTCAATGAAATTACTTTGGCTGAATTGGTGAGTAAACGTGAGTCAAAACGCCAAACTCATAGCGATTTTGAGAATTTATTAATTGTTAATCAATAAAGGAAAGTAGTCCGTACAGTGCAAAATGCATTAAAAGTGCGGTCAAATTTAGAATGATTTAGGAGTGAAAAATGAAATTACCTATTTATTTAGACTATGCAGCAACTTGTCCTGTGGACGAGCGTGTTGCGAAGAAAATGATGGAATTTTTAACCATTGACGGTACATTCGGTAACCCAGCTTCTCGCTCGCATAAATTTGGTTGGCAAGCAGAAGAAGCTGTAGATGTGGCTCGTAATCAAATTGCGGATCTTATTGGTGCCGATTCTCGTGAAATTGTGTTTACTTCTGGTGCGACAGAATCAGATAACCTTGCAATTAAGGGTGCTGCGCATTTTTACCAAACTAAAGGTAAACATATCATCACTTGCAAAACTGAGCATAAAGCCGTCTTAGATACTTGTCGTCAATTAGAGCGCGAAGGTTTTGAAGTGACCTATTTATCACCCGAGTCTGATGGTTTAATTGATTTAGAAAAATTTAAAGCCGCACTTCGTCCAGATACTATTTTAGTTTCAATTATGCATGCCAATAATGAAATTGGTGTGTTGCAAGATATTAAAGCTATTGGTGAGCTTTGTCGTGCAAATAAAACGATTTTCCATGTGGACGCAACTCAAAGTGTGGGCAAAGTTGCGATTAATTTGGAAGAGTTGCCTGTTGATTTATTATCTATGTCTAGCCATAAACTTTATGGGCCTAAAGGTATTGGTGCGTTATACGTTCGTCGTAAACCACGTATCCGTTTAGAAGCGATTATTCATGGCGGTGGCCATGAGCGTGGTATGCGTTCAGGTACATTACCTGTTCACCAAATCGTGGGAATGGGCGAAGCTTATCGCATTGCAAAAGAAGAAATGGCATCAGAAATGCCTCGTTTAAAAGCGCTTCGTGATCGTTTATATAATGGCTTAAAAGATATTGAAGAAACCTACGTAAATGGCTCAATGGAGCACCGTTTAGATAGTAATTTAAATATTAGCTTTAATTATGTTGAAGGTGAATCTTTAATGATGGCATTGCGTGATATCGCTGTATCTTCTGGTTCTGCTTGTACATCTGCTAGCCTAGAGCCATCTTATGTATTGCGCGCACTTGGTTTAAATGATGAATTGGCACACAGTTCAATTCGTTTTACACTTGGCCGTTACACCACTGAAGAAGAAATTGATTACACCATTAATTTAGTGAAAAGTGCGGTAGAAAAACTTCGTGCATTATCGCCATTATGGGATATGTTTAAAGAAGGCATCGACCTTAGTACAATTGAGTGGTCCGCTCACTAGGATTTAACTGCTATTATTAAATGGCATTTCTCAAGGATTTAAAAAAGGAAAGTTAAAATGGCTTATAGCGAAAAAGTAATCGATCATTATGAAAATCCGCGCAATGTGGGTTCTATGGATAAAAAAGATAGCAATGTTGGTACTGGCATGGTGGGGGCGCCAGCTTGTGGTGATGTAATGCAGTTACAAATTAAAGTAAATGATAACGGCATTATTGAAGATGCAAAATTCAAGACTTATGGTTGTGGTTCTGCTATTGCATCTAGCTCATTAATTACCGAGTGGGTGAAAGGTAAATCTTTAGAAGAAGCTGGCGCTATCAAAAATAGCCAAATTGCAGAAGAGTTAGAATTGCCACCAGTGAAAGTACACTGTTCCATTTTAGCGGAAGATGCAATTAAAGCGGCAATTGCTGATTACAAATCCAAAAAAGGTGAATAATATGAAAAAGTGCGGTCAGTTTTGACCGCACTTTTAGTGGTTTTGGGGGATATATGAGTATTACATTAACAGAAAAAGCCGCTCAACGAGTGAAAGCTTTTTTGGATAATCGTGGCAAAGGTATTGGTTTGCGTTTAGGAGTGAAAACATCAGGCTGCTCTGGCTTAGCTTATGTTCTTGAATTTGTTGATGTCTTAAATGAGGAAGATCAAGTTTTTGAACAACATGGTGTGAATATTATTGTCGATCCAAAAAGCTTAGTTTATCTCGATGGTATTGAGTTGGATTATGTGAAAGAAGGCTTAAATGAAGGCTTCAAATACAGTAATCCAAATGTAAAAGAATCTTGTGGCTGTGGTGAAAGTTTCCATGTTTAAGGTAATAATCTGATGTTAAATCCTTTTCAAATTTTTGATTTACCCGTTGATTTTCAGTTAGATGAGAAGGTGCTAAATACACGTTATTTAGAATTACAAAAGGCGCTACATCCAGATAATTTTGTATCAAGTAGTGCGTCAGAACAACGCGTTGCGATGCAAAAATCCACCGAAGTGAATGATGCCTTAAAAACGCTAAAAGACCCAATTTTGCGAGCGGAAGCTATCATTTCACTAAATACTGGTAAGCAGATAGATCTTGAGCAAAAAAGTACACAAGATGTGGCGTTTTTAATGCAACAGTTACAGTGGCGAGAACAACTAGAAGAACTTGAAGATCAGAAAGATGAAAAAGCATTAAACGCTTTTGCGAAAGAAATTAAACAAGAAACTCAGTCATTATTGACCGCGCTTTCTCAGAGTCTGACATCCCAACAATGGGCGACAGCATCTCAACAGTGTGATAAATTACGTTTTACTCGTAAGCTTTCTGAAGAAATTGAACGTGTAGAAGAACGCCTTTTTGAACTGTAATAGATCTATATCTCAATATCCCTTGATATTATGCAAACTCTCGAACAACTAATATCTCCAGAAAACTCTGCTTGGCCTATACTTTCCCAATGGATTGAAAGTGCACGTAATCATTGTTATGTCATTAAAAAAGATCAATCAAGTGCAGAACGTGAACTTTTTACCATGCAAATGCCTACGTCATCACCAATGGGTGCAGTAATCTATGAAACAGGTGGAATTTTAATTCATTATGGTTGGTTGCGTATTTTAGGTTCAGGAAGTTTTAAATTACCGCGTGGATTGATGGATTGGAATTTTAGTAAGTCTTTTAGTGAGTCTGGTGAAAAACCAAAGTATTTATTAGTTGCCGATGATGTGATAGGCGGTTACTTTGCATTAAATGGTGGTTCGTTAGGCAATAACCTTGGCAAAATTTATTACTTTTCACCAAAAGATCTCACTTGGCATAATTTAAATTTTACTTATACAGAATTTTTAGCTTGGGCATTGAATGGTGATTTAGAGGCTTTTTATCAAGGTCTATTTTGGCAAAATTGGCAAGAGGATGTGAAACAATTGGATGGTAATCAAATTTTTATATTCTCGCCTGACTTAAGCGAAGAGAGAAAAATAGTGATTGATGAACGTCAAAAACACGAAGTCAATATTGAAACACATTACCAAGCAAGCTTTGCAGAAAAAAATAAATTTGATTTGGCGTATTCCGTCGCATAACCAGTAGAAAAATAGTATATGGCATTATTACAAATTGCAGAACCCGGACAAGCTGCTGCACCGCATCAACATCGTTTAGCCGTTGGGATTGATTTGGGAACAACCAATTCTTTGGTTGCATCCGTGCGTAGTGGGCAATCCGTGATTCTTAATGATGAACAAGAGCGTAGTCTTGTGCCATCGGTCGTTCATTATGGCGTCGCAGAAAAGAAAGTTGGTTTAGAAGCCTTTGAACAAGCCTCACTTGACCCAAAAAATACGGTGATTTCAGTAAAACGTCTAATTGGTCGTAGTCTTGCTGATGTTCAGTCTCGTTATTCTAGTTTGCCTTATGAATTTGTAGCGAGTGAAAATGGATTACCTTTAATTGTTACGGCACAGGGGTCAAAAAGTCCAATTGAAGTATCCTCAGATATTTTATCGCGTTTAAATCATATTGCAGAACAACGCCTTGGTGGCGAGCTTTCTGGGGTTGTGATTACGGTTCCTGCTTATTTCGATGATGCTCAACGTCAAAGTACTAAGGATGCTGCGCGTTTAGCAGGGCTAAATGTATTACGTTTATTGAATGAACCCACTGCAGCCGCAGTCGCTTATGGATTAGATAGCGGTCAGGAAGGGATTATCGCAGTTTATGATTTAGGTGGCGGTACATTTGATATTTCAATTTTACGTTTATCAAAAGGCGTCTTTGAAGTTCTAGCAACAGGTGGCGATACTGCGCTAGGTGGTGATGATTTTGATCATTTAATTGCAGATTGGGTCGTTGAACAAACCCAAGTAAAACCTCAAACCCCAAACCAACAGCGCGAACTGATAACCCTTGCTAGCCAAGCCAAAATGGCTTTAAGCACTGAGAAAAGTGCGGTGATTTCTTGGCAGAATTTTTCAGTAGAAATTTCACGAGAACAATTTAATGAGTTGATTCGTTCACTGGTAAAATGTTCATTGCTAACTTGTCGCCGAGCTTTGAAAGATGCCAACGTTGAATCTGAAGAAGTACAAGCGGTGGTAATGGTTGGTGGTTCAACTCGAGTGCCATACGTACGAGAACAAGTTGGTGAGTTTTTTGGTAAAACACCACTTACCTCTATTGATCCAGACAAAGTTGTGGCACTTGGTGCCGCAATTCAAGCGGATATTTTAGTCGGTAATAAAACTGACTCTGATATGTTGTTGCTTGATGTCGTACCGCTTTCTTTAGGCATTGAGACTATGGGTGGATTAGTGGAAAAAATTATTCCACGTAACACAACAATTCCTGTGGCTCGTGCACAAGAGTTTACTACTTTCAAAGATGGCCAAACAGCAATGACTGTTCATGTCGTACAAGGTGAACGTGAGCTGGTAGATGATTGTCGCTCTTTAGGGCGTTTTACTCTACGAGGTATTCCAGTAATGGCAGCTGGTGCCGCCCATATTCGAGTGACTTATCAAGTCGATGCAGATGGTTTATTAAGTGTAACTGCAATGGAAAAATCGACTAAAGTGCAGGCATCAATTCAAATTAAACCTTCCTATGGTTTAACAGATGAAGAAGTGACCTCAATGATTAAATCTTCTTTTGATAATGCGCAAGAGGATTTACAAGCTCGCGAATTAGCCGAGCAACGAGTAGAAGCGGATCGTGTAATTGAAAGCGTGATTGTTGCGTTACACGCTGATGGGGCTGAATTGCTGAGCACAGAAGAATTTCATCATATTGAAAGTGTGTTAAAACAATTAATGGATGTAAAACAAGGTTCAGATCGTGATGCAATTGCACAAGGCATTAAAGCCTTGGATATCGCTACTCAAGAATTTGCAGCACGTCGAATGAATGCATCGATTAATAAAGCTTTGACTGGCAAAAATTTGTCAGATATTGAAAAACCGTAAAAGTGCGGTCAGATTATTAAATAATTTTGAGGAAAGTGTTATGCCAAAAGTGATTTTTTTACCTAATGAAGAGTTTTGTCCCGAAGGTATGGTTGTTGATGCGGCTGCAGGTGATAACTTATTAGAAGTTGCACACAATGCAGGGGTGGAAATCCATCATGCTTGTGATGGCTCCTGTGCTTGTACAACCTGCCATGTGATTATTCGTGAAGGGTTTGACTCTCTAAATGAAACGAGTGATCAAGAAGAAGATATGCTGGATAAAGCTTGGGGATTAGAAATGGATAGTCGTTTATCTTGCCAATGTGTCGTGGGAGACGAAGATATTGTGGTAGAAATTCCGAAATATAACATTAACCATGCCAATGAGGCTGCCCACTAATGAAATGGACAGATGCCCAATTAATAGCGGAAGAACTTTACGATCGTAATCCAGATTTAGATCCAAAAACAGTTCGTTTTACTGATTTACATAAATGGATTTGTGAACTTGAGGATTTTGACGATGATCCTAATAAATCAAATGAATCAATTCTTGAGGCTATTTTATTGAAATGGTTGGATGAATTTGAATAAATATAAAAAACCTAAGTCAGTGACTTAGGTTTTTTATCAAAATTTGATGGCGGAGGAATAGGGATTCGAACCCTAGGAGGGCGTAAACCCTCGCCGGTTTTCAAGACCGGTGCCTTCAACCACTCGACCATTCCTCCGTGATTTAATGCGCACGCATAATACGTTTTTTGAGAAAGACCGTCAAGCAGAAATTATCTCGTTTTTATCAAGTGATTATTTTTACTGCAACCCCAAAATAAAAAGAATTGACGTAATAAAAATCACGCCAATTCTAACTTTTTATTTTAGATTACTCTGATTCTGCTCGGGTAGGCTCAGAATATACATGGCTAATCGCACAATGATGCCCTGCTGACCCTTTACCATAAAAATAATAACGAGAATCTTGCCATTCAATAATTGGGAATGGCTGAGGCATTTCATCACTCGCTTTTGCCAAAGTCATCTCCGCTTTTGTATGAGTAACTGAAGAAATAGTCCCTAAACGCCCATTAAACTCATAAGTACGAACAAAGGTTGGTTCATTTACAATTTCAGGCTCATTTACGGTAATCGTTGACTCAATAGACTCAACCATTTCTTGAGGTTTATGAGAATTTAAACGCTCTAAAGATTCTTGTACTTTTTTCTGTACAGATTCATTAGCTGGCTGAGTAATAAAATCTAATGCTGGTTTTACTTCAAGAGATTTTTCTTCAACCACAATCCCCATTGCTGGCGTGATAAAACCTTTTTTAGTTTTTTCTTGCTCAAGCAATTCATCCACAGATAAGAAATTATTTTCTTTCTGAGCGTTCACTGTTGAATAGTCCACCCAAGCTTTTCCACTTGCCAATTCAGGTGAAGCTACTGCAGCAAATAATGGCATTGGCGATTTTGGCTCTTGATTACGGCGACGACGTTGATTATTAGCTGCACGTAAATGACGTGGAGTGCGACGTTGACGATCTTGACGTTCAGAACGTTCTTGGTTTTGACGAACTGGTTTTTCATCATCTTGAACGGTTTGAACTTCGACAACATCCACATCTGGCATTTGTTCAACAATGCTTTCGTTATTTTCAACAGCCATCTCATTATCTTCAACACGTACGCGTTTACGCAAATCACGACGTTGACGGCGTTGAGTCACTTGCTCAGTTTTTTCATCCTGAGCCTCAAAAACCGGTGTAGAATTTACCGCACTTTCAGCGATACTTTCCTCCACTAAGTTACGGCGCGGACGGCGTTGATTACGCTCTCGGATATTACGGACTTGTTCTTCGGTTCTTTCCGTTTCGTTATTTTCAGAACGTGGGCGACGAGAAGTACGGCGATCCTGTGAACGGCGTTGATTACGATTAGAATTGCGCGAAGTGCGGTTATTTTTCGGTTTATTTTCTTCAGATTCAGAAGCAAACAAGCCTTTAATCTTCGCAATAATTTTCGCTAACAAAGACGGTTCATTCGATTTACGCTCAACTGGAGTCGGAGCAGCTTCAGAAATAGAAAGCGCCACTGCCGCACTTTCAACCGCTGGTTGTTCAGCAACAACAGTTGTTTCCACATTACGAGAAACAAGAGATTCCTCAGTGCTTTCATCTTTCTCACAGTGAATTTTCGCTAAATTATAGCTCAATTCGTTCACTTCTTCGCCATCGCGTAAGCGGAAAACGCTAAAGTGCGGTGTTTCCATTGCTTCATTTGGCGCAACAATGACATCTACATTGTGACGTTTTTCAATATTGCTAATTGCTTTACGTTTTTCGTTAAGAAGATAAGAAGCAATTTGTACAGGCACAATCGTATGCACTTGCTTGGTGTTTTCTTTCAATGCTTCTTCCTCAATTAAACGCAAGATTGACAAGGAAAGAGATTCGTTATCACGCACTTTACCTGTTCCTTGACAACGAGGACAAATGTGATGTGAAGACTCACCTAGTGAAGGACTTAAACGCTGACGCGACATTTCTAACAAACCGAAGCGAGAAATGCGACTAATTTGAATACGAGCACGATCTTGACGAACTGCATCACGAATACGATTTTCCACTTCTCTTTGGTGACGAACTGGCGTCATATCAATGAAATCGATAACAACTAAACCACCTAAGTCACGCAAACGTAATTGACGCGCAATTTCATCTGCTGCTTCAAGGTTAGTATTTAATGCTGTTTCTTCAATATCTCCACCGCGAGTAGAACGCGCAGAGTTAATATCAATAGCAGTCAGGGCTTCTGTTACATCAATAACGATTGAACCGCCAGAAGGTAAACGCACTTCACGTTGGAATGCTGACTCGATTTGAGATTCAATTTGATAATGGCTGAAAAGAGGCACTTCGCCTTGATAAAGTTTCACGCGATTGATGAAATCTGGGCGAACAAGTTTGATATGCTCTTTTGCTTTTTCAAACACTTTCGGGCTATCAATAAGGATCTCGCCAATATCACGACGCAAATAATCACGAATAGCACGTACAATTACATCACTTTCTTGGTGAATCAAGAAAGGCGCTGGACGATTCTGAGATGCTTGTTTAATCGCTTCCCAATGGTGAAGTAAAACTTTTAAGTCCCACTGCAACTCTTCTGGAGATTTACCCACACCAGCTGTACGAACAATCAACCCAACGCCTTCAGGCACATCTAATGAACTTAATGCCTCTTTTAATTCAGTGCGCTCATCCCCTTCGATACGACGAGAGATACCACCCGCACGCGGATTATTTGGCATAATGACCAAATAACTGCCCGCAAGAGAAACGAAAGTAGTTAAGGCTGCACCTTTGTTTCCGCGCTCTTCTTTATTAACTTGAACGATAACTTCTTGGCCTTCGCTCAAGATATCGCGAATATTCGGACGACCTTGGAAAACATAATCATCGGGAAAATATTCACGAGCAATTTCTTTTAATGGCAAAAAACCATGACGTTCTGCACCATAATCTACAAAAGCCGCTTCTAAGCTTGGCTCAACGCGAGTAATTTTCCCTTTGTAGATATTCGCTTTTTTTTGCTCATGTCCTGGGCTTTCAATATCCAGGTCAAATAAGCGCTGTCCGTCAACTAGCGCTACACGCAACTCTTCTTTTTGAGTCGCATTGATTAACATTCTTTTCATTGTCAATTCTCTTATTAAATATTTAAAAAGACCTCAAAATAAACCGCACTTTGCTTCGTTATCGACCTCGTGTTTCTCGCGCCAGTCAATCTCACGACTGTATGTTGCTGGGTGCATTGATAACGTTATTAAGCATAAACGTTTGCTTTATAAAACAACGCGATATTCCGCACGCGTTGCAAGCGGCTAATTTATTTTAAGAAAAATGTTTGATTATCAATGTCTTACACCAATTGCTGCATTGAATTTTCACCAACAAACATGTCATTTTCCGCATAAATTTTAAGCATAGAAAGACGTCTTATTATCCATGGAAAATAGGGAATTAGCAAGGTATATATGGTTTAATAAATATCGGTTTTATAAATATAAATTAATTATTTCATCTTTGATGATTTCGACTGTCTTTCCTATACGATCACATCAAATTTTGCTAGACTTACCCCAAAAAGTTTTCCTATAAATGAATTATCAAGATCAACTCTCTCACATATTCTCTCTCAATGGACAATTAAGTCAAAATATAAAGGACTTCAGTCCAAGGGCAGAACAACTTAGCATGGCTCAAGCCGTTGGTGATACCATTTATAATAAGTCTTCTCTTGTTATTGAAGCAGGTACAGGCACGGGCAAAACTTTGGCATATCTAGCACCAGTATTACTATTTAACAAAAAAACCATTATTTCAACCGGTTCTAAAAATTTACAAGATCAGCTTTTCAATCGAGATCTTCCTGCTATCAAAAAAGCACTTGATTTCACAGGAAAAATAGCCTTACTCAAAGGAAGAGCAAACTATCTATGTTTAGAACGATTAGATCAAGTTATTGCACAAGGAGTGCTTGGTGATAAATCTGTTTTAACGGATTTAAGTAAAGTTAGAAAGTGGAATAACAGCACAAAAACAGGTGATTTTACTGAATGTGTAGAACTTGCCGAAGACAGCCCTATCATTTCACAGCTAACTAGTACCGCGGAAAGTTGTTTAGGAACTGATTGCCCTAATTATAGCGAATGCTATGTTGCAGCAGCTCGGAGAAAAGCACTAAATGCGGATCTCGTGGTCATTAATCATCATTTGTTTTTTGCTGATATGGCTGTGAAAGAAACTGGATTTGGGGAATTAATTCCTCATGCAGAAGTGATTATTTTTGATGAAGCACATCAATTGCCCGATATTGCCAGTCAATATTTTGGGCAATCGCTCACCTCTCGACAGCTATTTGATTTATGCAAAGATATTAATATTGTTTATCGTACTGAACTAAAAGATATGCTGCAACTTGGCAGCACATCAGATACATTACTTAAAGTTGTACAGGATTTTCGTCTTTTATTAGGTGAAGAAAATAATACTCGTGGAAATTGGCGTGAATTTTATAAACAAAGTGCGGTAAAAAAAGCCTTTGATTTATTACAAGAAAAAATTAATTTTCTCTCCGAGGTGATTAAGCTTACATTAGGGCGTTCACAAACACTCGATAGTATTTTTGAACGTGTCGAATCAATAAAAAGTCAATTAAAGCGCCTAACCGAAACTAATATTGTGGGGTTTTGTTATTGGTATGAGGGAAATGGCCGTCAATTCGGTTTACATATTACACCGCTAACCGTGGCTGACAAATTTGGGGAACAGCTGAAGATCAAAGAGTCTGCATGGATTTTTACTTCCGCAACATTAGAAGTAGGTGGAACCTTTAATCATTTTTGTCAACGATTAGGGATTGAACATGCAACACAAAAGATTTTACATAGTCCATTTAATTATCCTGAACAATCGTTACTTTGTGTTCCTCGTTATTTGCCAACTACCAATAAAACGCACACTTTAACATCATTAGGTGAAATGTTACTGCCAGTAATTGAAGCCAATAAAGGGCGCTGCTTTGTACTTTGCACTTCTTACACAATGATGCGAGGATTAGCAGAATATTTTCGTGAAAAAAGTAGTCTTTCAATTTTAGTACAGGGAGAAACCTCTAAAGGCAAATTATTGGAACAATTCACTTATACCTCTCATAGTGTACTTGTTGCAACATCTAGTTTTTGGGAAGGAATCGATGTTCGCGGTGATGCACTTTCCCTGGTGATTATCGATAAACTTCCGTTTACCGCACCTGATGACCCCTTATTAAAAGCACGTATTGAAGATTGCAAGCTACAGGGAGGCAATCCATTCAATGATATTCAAATTCCAGAAGCCGTGATTACGCTAAAGCAAGGCGTTGGGCGTCTAATTCGAGGTGTAAGCGATCGTGGCGTAGTGATTATTTGTGATAATCGTTTGGTTATGAGAAATTATGGCGAAACGTTTTTAAAGAGTTTGCCAAACTCAAGTCGTACCCGAGATCTCAATAAAGTGATACAATTCTTACAAAATCAATAAATGAGAAAAAATAATGACAAAGCTAACTTTATTAGCATTAGATACCTCTACTGAAGCCTGCTCAGTTGCACTACTATATAACGGTGAAAAAACACATTTAAATGAATTAGCGCAACGCACACACACCAAACGAATTCTTCCTATGATTGATAAAATCTTAGCAAACTCAGGCTTGCATTTAAATCAAGTTAATGCTCTGGCTTTTGGGCGTGGTCCTGGTAGTTTTACAGGTGTAAGAGTAGGTGCTGGTATCGCACAAGGTTTAGCATTAGGTGCTGATTTGCCAGTTATTCCTATATCAAATTTAACAGCAATGGCACAGGCTGCATTTGAATTATATCAAGCTAAAAAAGTTGCAGCCGCAATCGATGCGCGCATGGGGGAAGTATATTTTTCACAACTTATATGTGAAGATGTACACACTAATTTTGGAGCGGTTTCTCAATGGAGAGAAATAACACCAGAGCAAGTTTGCCCACCTGAACAAGCAATTTCTCAACTTCAAAATAACGATATTTTTTATGTAGGTACAGGTTGGGCGGCTTACCCACAATTTACAGAAAAAAATCTGAACGGTTCAGAAATTGAATTGCCAAATGCCTTATATATGTTACCCCTTGCTCAAACAGCATGGAAACAGCAACAAACTATTTCAGCGTTAGAAATTGAGCCTATTTATTTACGAAATGAAGTCACGTGGAAAAAGTTACCTGGACGCGAATAATATCATCGTGGAGGATAAGTGAAAATGAAAGGAAAAATAAGCATATTTTTGACCGCACTTTGTTTAGGTCTAACAGGCTGTATTACTCCACCAAGAGGATTAGAAAATGAACAGTTTTCTATTACTAGCTATAAAGAAATTACATCTCAAGATCTGAGTTGCCACTGTAAAAATATCCGATTAGGCGGCAAAATTGTACAAACTACCATTTTACCTCATCATACTAAAATCGAAGTACTTAGTTTACCGGTATCATCTTTATCTGGAAAACCTTTCGTAGAATCACAATCTGATGGCCGTTTTATCGTTTATTTCGATGGTTTTATAGATCCCGAAAATTTAAAAGACCGTTATATCACAATTGGCGGACAATTAATTGGTTCAGAACCAGGTAAAATAGAACAGGCTAATTATACTTATCCTGTTATTAAACCAAATAAATACCGTCTTTGGACGCTAAGTACAAACTATTATTATCCTGAAGATGATTGGGACGATGTTTGGGGATTCTGGAGATGGCGATACCAGCCTCGGTATATCCAACCCGAAATTCGCTATTATTTGAATTAAATGATAAAATCTTAAAGATTTTCCAACAAATTAGGATAAAAAATGGAAAAAATTTGGTTTCAAAATTATCCAGAAGGTTCTGAAAAATTTCTGGATACTTCAAAATATGAATCTATTTTGGATATGTTCGATAAAGCTGTACGTGAGCACCCCGACCGTCCAGCTTATATCAATATGGGGCAAATACTTACATTCCGAAAATTAGAAGAGCGTAGTCGTGCTTTTGCTGCCTATTTACAAAACGAATTTAAACTTCAACGTGGCGATCGTGTAGCATTGATGATGCCAAACTTATTGCAGTACCCTATTGCACTTTTTGGTATTTTACGGGCCGGTCTGATTGCAGTAAATGTTAACCCACTTTACACACCAAGAGAATTAGAACATCAACTACAAGACAGTGGTGCGGTGGCAATCATTGTTGTATCTAATTTTGCCTCAACCTTAGAAAAAGTTGTCTTCAACACGAATGTAAAACATGTCATTTTAACAAGAATGGGGGATCAGCTCTCTTTCGGTAAACGTACAATCGTTAATTTCGTTGTAAAATATATCAAAAAGCTCGTCCCTAAATACAAGTTGCCACATGCAGTAACATTTCGAGAAGTATTAAGCATCGGAAAATATCGTCAATATGTACGCCCCGATGTTGTTCGAGGAGATCTGGCATTCCTACAATATACTGGAGGTACAACTGGCGTCGCTAAAGGGGCAATGTTAACGCATGGAAATATTATTACTAATGTTTTCCAAGCTAAATGGATCGCAGAACCCTTTATTGGTGATAATACGCGTACTCATTCTGCAATTTTAGCCTTACCGCTCTATCACGTTTTTGCATTAACCGTAAATTGCTTATTATTTTTAGAATTAGGCGTTACCGCAATTTTAATCACTAATCCACGTGATATTGATGGTTTTGTAAAAGAGCTAAAAAAATATCAATTTGAAGCTATTACAGGAGTAAATACGTTATTTAATGCTTTATTGAATAACGAAAACTTCAAAGAGGTGGATTTTTCAGCATTAAAACTCTCTGTCGGTGGAGGAATGGCAATTCAACAATCAGTTGCAACACGTTGGCATGCTCTAACGGGTTGTAATATTATTGAAGGCTACGGCATGACAGAGTGTTCACCGCTTATTGCTGCTTGCCCAATTAATGTAGTAAAACACAATGGCACCATAGGCGTACCAGTTCCAAATACTGACATTAAAATTATCCAAGATGATGGAACCGAAGCCAAAATTGGTGAACCTGGCGAATTATGGGTAAAAGGCGAACAAGTCATGAAAGGTTATTGGCAACGCCCAGAGGCAACAAGTGAAGTTTTAAAAGATGGTTGGATGGCAACTGGCGATATTGTAATTATGGATGAAACTTATAGCCTTCGTATTGTTGATCGTAAAAAAGATATGATACTAGTCTCAGGCTTTAACGTATATCCAAATGAAATTGAAGACGTAGTAATGCTTAATGATAAAGTCTCAGAAGCTGTTGCTATCGGGGTACCACATGAAGTATCAGGTGAAACTATCAAAATTTTTGTAGTAAAAAAAGATGATAGTCTAACACGTGATGAAATTCGCCAGCATTGTCGACAATATCTTACAGGCTATAAAGTTCCAAAAGAAATTGAATTCCGTGATGAATTACCAAAAACGAATGTAGGAAAAATTCTACGTCGCGTACTTCGAGATGAAGAAATCGCAAAACGTTCCGCTCATTAAATAAATGGGATAGCAATATCCCATTTCCTTGTTAAATCTTCCTGTTGAAATACGACAATGATAAAAGAATGCCAAAATTTACCGCACTTTTCTCTTATTACAACTAATACTGAGCTTTCAGAAATTTGCCTTTTGGCCCAACAACAGGATATAGTTGCGTTAGACACCGAATTTATACGCATATCAACTTATTTCCCAAAACTGGGATTAATCCAACTTTATGACGGCAAACGAGTGTCTTTAATTGATCCACTTATGATCACTGATTTTTCGCCTTTTGTTAAACTACTTGCTGATTCTCATGTTCTCAAAGTATTACATTCTTGTAGTGAAGACTTAGTAGTGTTCTCGCAGGAATTTAATCAGTTGCCTACCCCCATGATAGATACACAAATTATGGCTCGTTTCCTTGGACTCGGTATGTCTGCAGGTTTGGCAAAATTAGTCCAACAATATCTGAATATAAAAATAGATAAAGGTGCAACTCGTACTGATTGGATTAAACGTCCTCTTTCAAAAATACAATTACAATATGCGGCGGGTGATGTATGGTATTTACTTCCTCTGTATCACATTCTGCAACAAGAACTCTCCCAAACGCCTTGGTTAAAAGCTGTAAAGGAAGACTGTGAACTCGCACTTATCAAAACATATAAATTAAAAGAACGAGATTCGAATAAAGCCTATTTGGATATTCCAAATGCATGGAAACTGAAGCCTTTAGAATTAGCTCGCTTAAAAGTTTTAGCAACATGGCGACAAAATATTGCTGTAAAGCGAAATTTAGCCTTGTCTTATATTGTAAAATCAGAACATCTTTGGAAAGTAGCAAAGTACAATCCTCGTAATATAGCTGAGATGCTTGAACTGGGTCTAACTCATAATGAGATCCGAATCTATGGAAAAAAAATTCTTCAGCTCCTTGTCCAAGCTAGCCAGATATCTCCTAATAATTATCCACAGAAAATAGTTAGAATTTCTGAAGATCCTCGTTATAAACAAATAATTCGTTCACTACAAGAGCAAGTGACTGCACTCACTCCAGTAGGGCTATCACCAGAAATCATAGCGAGTAAACGAACATTAGAAGAATTAATAAAATGGGTATGGAAAAAAGAATGTTCACCCAATAAATTACCAGAATTACTCATAGGCTGGCGTAAACAAATAGGTGATATATTAGTGAAAGAAATCAAAATAATAACAAATTCCTAGTCTACATATCCAAGAGATCTGAATTAAGTTAACCTCTAATTAGAAGTATTATCTAGTATCTAAACTAAAAAATAGTAATATTTATCTCTCAAGAGATATCTAAAAGATTATTAAGAATACATAAGTTCTGTATATCACAAATCCAATAATACTTGATTTTTTCTAAATAATCGGAATATAGGCCCATATCTCTTTCGGCACGAGCTATTATCTTTAATTCTATTTTTTATAATAGTAGTTAATTAAAATCCATAAACAAAAACCCCAGTCCTTCAACTGGGGTTCTTCTGTTTTTATTTTATTTAATTTAGATTCATATTTGGTAACCTGGCGGTGCCCTACTCTCACATGGGGATGCCCCACACTACCATCGGCATTACAGCGTTTCACTTCTGAGTTCGGTATGGTGTCAGGTGGTTCCACCGCACTATCGCCGCCAGGATAATTCTTT
>NZ_JAHKKA010000009.1:0-5310 GCF_018829625.1 Haemophilus sp. SZY H36
TTTTGCTCTTTAACAATATATCAGACAATCTGTGTGGGCACTTGTTGATTGACTTGTTTTAAAATATTTTTAATTTTGAAGTCTTAATAGGTGCTTAACTGAAAATTCATAATTACTTTTTAAGTAGTGTTTTATTTATAGCTAAGCAGTATATTGAGCGATTGAACTTGAATTGAAGAGTTTGATCATGGCTCAGATTGAACGCTGGCGGCAGGCTTAACACATGCAAGTCGAACGGTAGCAGGAGAAAGCTTGCTTTCTTGCTGACGAGTGGCGGACGGGTGAGTAATGCTTGGGAATCTGGCTTATGGAGGGGGATAACTACGGGAAACTGTAGCTAATACCGCGTAGTATCGGAAGATGAAAGTGCGGGACCGTAAGGCCGCATGCCATGAGATGAGCCCAAGTGGGATTAGGTAGTTGGTGGGGTAAAGGCCTACCAAGCCTGCGATCTCTAGCTGGTCTGAGAGGATGGCCAGCCACACTGGAACTGAGACACGGTCCAGACTCCTACGGGAGGCAGCAGTGGGGAATATTGCGCAATGGGGGGAACCCTGACGCAGCCATGCCGCGTGAATGAAGAAGGCCTTCGGGTTGTAAAGTTCTTTCGGTATTGAGGAAGGAGTGTATGTTAATAGCATACATTATTGACGTTAAATACAGAAGAAGCACCGGCTAACTCCGTGCCAGCAGCCGCGGTAATACGGAGGGTGCGAGCGTTAATCGGAATAACTGGGCGTAAAGGGCACGCAGGCGGTTATTTAAGTGAGGTGTGAAAGCCCCGGGCTTAACCTGGGAATTGCATTTCAGACTGGGTAACTAGAGTACTTTAGGGAGGGGTAGAATTCCACGTGTAGCGGTGAAATGCGTAGAGATGTGGAGGAATACCGAAGGCGAAGGCAGCCCCTTGGGAATGTACTGACGCTCATGTGCGAAAGCGTGGGGAGCAAACAGGATTAGATACCCTGGTAGTCCACGCTGTAAACGCTGTCGATTTGGGGATTGGGCTTAAAGCTTGGTGCCCGTAGCTAACGTGATAAATCGACCGCCTGGGGAGTACGGCCGCAAGGTTAAAACTCAAATGAATTGACGGGGGCCCGCACAAGCGGTGGAGCATGTGGTTTAATTCGATGCAACGCGAAGAACCTTACCTACTCTTGACATCCAGAGAACTTTCCAGAGATGGATTGGTGCCTTCGGGAACTCTGAGACAGGTGCTGCATGGCTGTCGTCAGCTCGTGTTGTGAAATGTTGGGTTAAGTCCCGCAACGAGCGCAACCCTTATCCTTTGTTGCCAGCGATTAGGTCGGGAACTCAAAGGAGACTGCCAGTGATAAACTGGAGGAAGGTGGGGATGACGTCAAGTCATCATGGCCCTTACGAGTAGGGCTACACACGTGCTACAATGGCGTATACAGAGGGTGGCGAAACTGCGAGGTGGAGCGAATCTCAGAAAGTACGTCTAAGTCCGGATTGGAGTCTGCAACTCGACTCCATGAAGTCGGAATCGCTAGTAATCGCGAATCAGAATGTCGCGGTGAATACGTTCCCGGGCCTTGTACACACCGCCCGTCACACCATGGGAGTGGGTTGTACCAGAAGTAGATAGCTTAACCGCAAGGGGGGCGTTTACCACGGTATGATTCATGACTGGGGTGAAGTCGTAACAAGGTAACCGTAGGGGAACCTGCGGTTGGATCACCTCCTTACCAAAGACGAGAGACAGCGAGTGCTCACACAGATTGGCTGATTGTTGTAGAAAAATGAGAAATTAAAAACGAAGCGAAAGCAACGTTGAAAGATAAAAAGAAGATAGAGTATCTTTAATTGATGTCCCCATCGTCTAGAGGCCTAGGACATCGCCCTTTCACGGCGGTAACCGGGGTTCGAATCCCCGTGGGGACGCCAATTAAAGATAACTTTGTTAGATTATCTTACTGTTCTTTAAAAAATTGGAAACAAGCTGAAAACAAGAGATTTTCGAGAGAAAGTCTGAGTAGGCAAAACAGGAAAGTGAAATAGAGGGAACTGAGAAGGAAACTCTGAAAGCAAACCTGTTTTGTGATAAATCTTGATTGAACAAAAGCAATCAAGTGTTTAGTTGAATGAAAATACGCATCAAATTGACCGCACTTTGAAGTAAAAACTTAAAGTGATTGAAAACATTTGAGGTTGTATAGTTAAGTGACTAAGCGTACAAGGTGGATGCCTTGGCAATCAGAGGCGAAGAAGGACGTGCTAATCTGCGAAAAGCTTGGATGAGTCGATAAGAGGCGTTTAATCCAAGATATCCGAATGGGGAAACCCAGTAGATGAAGAATCTACTATCACTTACTGAATCCATAGGTGAGTGAGGCAAACCGGGAGAACTGAAACATCTAAGTACCCCGAGGAAAAGAAATCAACCGAGATTTCGTCAGTAGCGGCGAGCGAAAGCGAAAGAGCCTGTTAATGATAACAGTAGAGATAGAGGAATAAGCTGGGAAGCTTAGCGACACAGGGTGATAGCCCCGTACTCAAAATCCAGGCTGTGGTACTAAGTTAACGAGAAGTAGGGCGGGACACGTGATATCCTGTTTGAAGATGGGGGGACCATCCTCCAAGGCTAAATACTCCTGATTGACCGATAGTGAACCAGTACTGTGAAGGAAAGGCGAAAAGAACCCCGGTGAGGGGAGTGAAATAGAACCTGAAACCTTGTACGTACAAGCAGTGGGAGCCCGCAAGGGTGACTGCGTACCTTTTGTATAATGGGTCAGCGACTTATATTTTGTAGCGAGGTTAACCGAATAGGGGAGCCGAAGGGAAACCGAGTCTTAACTGGGCGTCTAGTTGCAAGGTATAGACCCGAAACCCGGTGATCTAGCCATGGGCAGGTTGAAGGTTGGGTAACACTAACTGGAGGACCGAACCGACTAATGTTGAAAAATTAGCGGATGACTTGTGGCTGGGGGTGAAAGGCCAATCAAACCGGGAGATAGCTGGTTCTCCCCGAAATCTATTTAGGTAGAGCCTTGAGCGAACACCTTTGGGGGTAGAGCACTGTTTCGGCTAGGGGTCCATCCCGGATTACCAACCCGATGCAAACTACGAATACCAAAGAGTGATACTCAGGAGACACACGGCGGGTGCTAACGTCCGTCGTGGAGAGGGAAACAACCCAGACCGCCAGCTAAGGTCCCAAAGTCTATATTAAGTGGGAAACGAAGTGGGAAGGCTTAGACAGCTAGGATGTTGGCTTAGAAGCAGCCATCATTTAAAGAAAGCGTAATAGCTCACTAGTCGAGTCGGCCTGCGCGGAAGATGTAACGGGGCTCAAATATAGCACCGAAGCTGCGGCATCAGTAGCAATACTGTTGGGTAGGGGAGCGTTGTGTAAGCGGATGAAGGTGTGTTGAGAAGCATGCTGGACGTATCACAAGTGCGAATGCTGACATAAGTAACGATAAAACGGGTGAAAAACCCGTTCGCCGGAAGACCAAGGGTTCCTGTCCAACGTTAATCGGGGCAGGGTGAGTCGGCCCCTAAGGCGAGGCTGAAGAGCGTAGTCGATGGGAAACAGGTTAATATTCCTGTACTTGGTAAAGCTGCGATGTGGGGACGGAGTAGGTTAGGTTATCGCACTGTTGGATATGTGCGTTTAAGTTGGTAGGTGGGAAGTTTAGGCAAATCCGGA
This sequence comes from Haemophilus sp. SZY H36, assembly GCF_018829625.1. Taxonomy (NCBI): domain Bacteria; kingdom Pseudomonadati; phylum Pseudomonadota; class Gammaproteobacteria; order Pasteurellales; family Pasteurellaceae; genus Haemophilus; species Haemophilus sp. SZY H36. Next base: position 3,677 of record NZ_JAHKKA010000009.1, read on the forward strand.
CTTCCTTAACACTGAGAGATGATGACGAGGCTCTACGGAGCTGAAGTAACTGATACCACACTTCCAGGAAAAGCCACTAAGCGAAAGGCTTTACTAAACCGTACTGAAAACCGACACAGGTGGTCAGGTAGAGAATACTCAGGCGCTTGAGAGAACTCGGGTGAAGGAACTAGGCAAAATAGCACCGTAACTTCGGGAGAAGGTGCGCCGGCGTAGATTGTAGTCCCTTGCGGATGAAGGTTGAACCGGTCGAAGATACCAGCTGGCTGCAACTGTTTATTAAAAACACAGCACTCTGCAAACACGAAAGTGGACGTATAGGGTGTGATGCCTGCCCGGTGCTGGAAGGTTAATTGATGGTGTAATCGAAAGAGAAGCTCCTGATCGAAGCCCCAGTAAACGGCGGCCGTAACTATAACGGTCCTAAGGTAGCGAAATTCCTTGTCGGGTAAGTTCCGACCTGCACGAATGGCATAATGATGGCCAGGCTGTCTCCACCCGAGACTCAGTGAAATTGAAATCGCCGTGAAGATGCGGTGTACCCGCGGCTAGACGGAAAGACCCCGTGAACCTTTACTATAGCTTGACACTGAACATTGAATTTTGATGTGTAGGATAGGTGGGAGACTTTGAAGTAGGAACGCCAGTTTCTATGGAGTCGTCCTTGAAATACCACCCTTTAACGTTTGATGTTCTAACGAAGATTGCGGAACGCGGTCTCGGACAGTGTCTGGTGGGTAGTTTGACTGGGGCGGTCTCCTCCCAAAGAGTAACGGAGGAGCACGAAGGTTTGCTAATCACGGTCGGACATCGTGAGGTTAGTGCAATGGTATAAGCAAGCTTAACTGCGAGACAGACAAGTCGAGCAGGTACGAAAGTAGGTCATAGTGATCCGGTGGTTCTGAATGGAAGGGCCATCGCTCAACGGATAAAAGGTACTCCGGGGATAACAGGCTGATACCGCCCAAGAGTTCATATCGACGGCGGTGTTTGGCACCTCGATGTCGGCTCATCACATCCTGGGGCTGAAGTAGGTCCCAAGGGTATGGCTGTTCGCCATTTAAAGTGGTACGCGAGCTGGGTTTAGAACGTCGTGAGACAGTTCGGTCCCTATCTGCCGTGGGCGTTGGAGAATTGGTTGGGGCTGCTCCTAGTACGAGAGGACCGGAGTGGACGCACCACTGGTGTTCCGGTTGTGTCGCCAGACGCATTGCCGGGTAGCTAAGTGCGGAAGAGATAAGTGCTGAAAGCATCTAAGCACGAAACTTGCCAAGAGATGAGTTCTCCCAGATTTAAAATCTGTAAGGGTTGTTTAAGACTAAGACGTAGATAGGTGCGGTGTGTAAGTGATGTGAGTCATTGAGCTAACGCATACTAATTGCCCGAGAGGCTTAACTATACAACGCTCAAGTGTTTTTGGAAAACAGAGTGAAAGAAAAAGAAATTAACTAAACGTTCAGCTTGTGGCCAATGAAGAACATAGATAGAAGTTAGAATAAAAGTTATCAAAGAATTATCCTGGCGGCGATAGTGCGGTGGAACCACCTGACACCATACCGAACTCAGAAGTGAAACGCTGTAATGCCGATGGTAGTGTGGGGCATCCCCATGTGAGAGTAGGGCACCGCCAGGTT